>NZ_CP110973.1:2684166-3303333 GCF_026248825.1 Larkinella insperata
ACTGGAAATCGGTTCGGATGATTACCTGACCAAACCGTTTCACCTCTCGGAGCTGAACGCCCGGGTGAAGTCGCTGATCCGACGGCGGAATTTTGGCGGCCATACCGAAATCCGGTTCAAAGAGATTGTGGTTAATCCGTCGGCCCGGAAAGTGTACATCAATGGCCAACTGACGGTTTTGTCCCGGAAAGAATACGATCTGCTGCTGTATTTTCTGTCGAACATCGACGTAGTGCTGACCAAAGTTTCCATTGCCGAGCATTTGTGGGGCGACAACATCGACTCGGCCGATTCGCTGGATATGGTGTATTCGCACATTAAAAACCTGCGCCGGAAGCTGCTGGAAAAAGGCGGGTCGGACTACCTGCGCTCGGTATACGGAATCGGGTACAAATTTGGAGAATCTTGAAACTACTGACTAAAACCAATCAAATCTACCTGGCTTTTTCGCTGGCAGTCTACCTCTTCGCCGGGCTGGCCTTCTATCAGGTCGTCCGGTTTCTGATTTATAAGGAAGTGGAAAGTCGGTTGCGTGTGGAACGGCTTGACTTTGAAGGGTATATCAAAACTCACAAGAGCTGGTCGGATACCACGTATTTTGTCGAAAACAAGATTGACGTCGATCCGGTGGGTGTCCATTCGCAGCGGAAGGAAACGTTCAGCGACACGCTGATTCGCAACCGGTATGACAGCGAGCCGATGCCGTTTCGGCAACTCACGTTCTACACGCCCATTCAGGGGAAAATGCACCGGGTGGCCATCCGGAAGTCACTGATTCAGTCGTACCAGCTCATTGAAGTGATTACGGTGACGATGGCGGCCTGTCTGGGGCTGCTGTTGCTGGGCACGTTCTGGTTTCAGGGCAAGCTGTCGGGGCGGCTCTGGCATCCGTTTTACGAAACCCTGGCCCGCATCAAACGCTTCAACCTGGCGAGTGCAACGCCCCTGCAACTGGACAAGCCGGAGATTAACGAGTTTCGCGAATTAAACGAGGTGCTGCGCAAGATGGGCGACAAAATGCAGCAGGATTACCGCAGCCTGAAGGAATTTACCGAAAATGCCTCCCACGAAATTCAGACCCCGCTGGCGCTGATTAACGCCAAAGTGGAGCAACTCATCCAATCCGAGAAGCTGACCGAAACCCAGACCCGCTGGATCGAAGATATTTACCAGGCTTCCCGGCGTATGGCCCGGCTGAATCAGGGTTTATTGCTGCTGGCAAAAATTGAGAATCAGCAGTTTACCGGCAACCAAACCATCGACCTGACGGCTTTGCTGACTGAGAAACTGGACGATATGGAAGAGGTTTTACACCATAAACGGCTTTCGGTTCAGATTCAGCACCGCACCCCGTTTGCCGTGCAACTGCCAATGCCGCTGGCCGAAAGTCTGGTGATGAATCTGGTCAACAACGCCATCAAGCACAACTACCCGGATGGACGGCTGGAGTTGGTTTCGGACGGAAATCAGCTGTGGCTTGGCAATACCGGCAGTCCGCTCACGACGGACCCGGAGCGCTTGTTTGAACGGTTCAAGAAAGCAGGTACCGGGCCGGATTCGGTCGGGCTGGGCCTGGCCATTATTAAGGAAATTTGCGAAAATTACGGCCTGCGCATACGCTACGAAGAAGAAAACGGCTGGCACCGGTTTTGTATTTCCCGGAAACCGGACGAGAAGTAAACGAAATTATCAGCCCACGGTTTAAACCGTGAGCTAAAAAATAAATTCAATCACAATACGTTTAAAAACGCCTGGTATCGGTCAATTGCGGCTGATAAGGCCCGCTGCTGCGCGCTGCTGAGTGAAACAAACAAATTGGTTTCTACCAAAACCGTCTGCTTTGTTTTCTTCCGGTTCCAGGTACCCACCACCCGCCCGTCAATCACGATCACCGGGCTGAAAATCCCGTTTCCGGCTTTGGCAACCTGCGCCGAATCCAGCCCCTCAAAGGCGGCTGAGCGATCTTTGTAAGCCACCAGGTATTCGTCATAAACCGGCAGCAGAAAGGCCGTCGGTTCGGAAATGCCCAAATCGGGCAGCGATGGCGGCATCCAGTAGGTTTGTCCGTCAACTACTTCCGACCGAAAATAGGCTTTGACCAGCTCAATACCGGCTTTGCCTTCGGTCAGGGTCAGGCTCGACCACCAGCTAAAATCCGCCAGGGTGGCCGGACCGTGGCTGGTAAAATACCGTCGGGTCAGTTCGGCCAGGGCTTCCTCGCGCGGTAATGTTTTTGGGCGGGGCACCCATTCGTCCAGCAAAGCAAACGTAAATTCCTTGTCGCGCCGAACGCCGTGGCAAATGAGCCGGTCGTAGGAGGCCCGGCCGAGCAGAAGGCCTAGCCGGTTTTCGTCAGTCGGAACCCCGGCTTCTTCGAGCAGCGCCTTTAACTCGCTGCGTTTTAACTGGTTGTCGCCCGTTAAGGCTTTCTCCAGTACCGCGTGACTTTTCGTAATCACGGTTTCATCCAGTTCATGTCGGCGCAGGTAACCGGCATACGCAGCGTGCGAACGCGGATGAATCAGGTCCAGCAGCCAATGGATGTCGGAAGCCGCCACAAAATGCAGTGTGCCGCGCATCGGCCAGGTGCGGATGATGGTTCGGTCGGCGATGGCCAGTTCGATGTCTGCATCCGTGCCGGCGGGTAGCCGGTTGCCGAGTGCCCATTTGCCGGCGGGAAAATCCTGCGCCTGAACCGCTCCAAACCAGGCGACCATCTCGGCGGGCGTGGTCAGCGTTGGCTGCGCCAGTTGCTGGTTGTAAAGCCGGTAGCGAATCAGATCCGAATGAGTCATGTTTTCTTAAGAAGAAAGAGGGTAGACAAATGAGCAAAGACCGTATACTCTTTTTCTCTTGTCTTTATTTATTTGTCTATCCTCTTTATGTCTAGATCACTTCATCAAAAAATAAAAGCAGTAGTCCGTCATGGGCGCATCCGTCAGCCCCAGATTGCGGCCGATCGTGACCACCTGCCCGCGGTGGTAGGTGCTGTGGTTCAGGCAGTGGTGGGTAAACTCAAGCCGTGAGCGAATTCCTTGGGCCCAGGGTGAGGCAAAAACCACATCTTCCTGCAACTCGGCTTCGGTCAGCGACCGGAGGTAATCGGCCAGCTCCACCGATTGGTCAACAATTCCCTCAAAAACATCCTCCACGGTTCCCTCAAAACCGACCCAGATAAACGACGTGGGGGCCGGAACCTGCTGCAACACCGACAGCCAGAACCGTTGGGTATCCCAGATGTGCAGCAACGTCTGTTTCAGGCTGGGGTAGCTCGACGGTACGGTTTGCTCCATCAGCGCCACGGGTTTGGTTTTCAGCCAGTCGACCAGTTGCTGGTTAGCCCACAAATTGTAACTTGCGTAGTCGGTGACGAAGGAAGCCACTGTCAGTTCGGATTTTTCAACCAATGCGTGTGCCATGATGCTGTGGGGTTTTGTATAACACAAAGAAACAACCGACCCGTGACAGCCCTATGTCAGCAGCCAAGCACAAATTTTAGGATTCCTGAAAAATATCTCCGGCAATTTTTTCATACAACTCTACTTCTGAACATCCGCTATGGTATCACAAGTCACGCAGGAGCCGGCGAAGGGATCCGACCGGCCCGAACTTGATCTCGATGCTTATTTCCGGCGCATCGGCTATACCGGCGACCGCACGCCAACGCTCGAAGCGCTTCGGGAGATCCAACGGCTGCATACGGCCACCATCCCGTTCGAAAACCTCAATCCATTGCTCGGTATTCCGGTTTTGCTGGACCTCGGTTCATTGCAGCAAAAAATGGTGCAAAATGGCCGGGGCGGTTATTGTTTCGAGCAAAATCAATTGCTTAGTCATGTGCTGAAAGCCCTGGGGTTCCGGGTGCGGGGCCTGGCTGCCCGGATTTTATGGAACGTACCGGATGGGGTGGTCAAAGCGATCAGCCACAAGCTGCTGAACGTGCAGGTGGGCGACGCGTGGTATCTGGCCGATGTCGGGTTCGGTGGTTTGTCGCCCACAGGACCCATAAAGCTGGAACTAAATGCAGTGCAGAAAACACCCCATGAGCCGTTTCGGCTCATCGAGAGGAATGAGGAACTGCATTTACAGGCTAACGTGAAGGACGAGTGGCGGTCGTTGTACTGCTTTACGTTGCGCGAACACCAGTCGCCGGATTATGAGATGTTTAGCTGGTATTTGTGTCATCATCCCGATTCGTATTTTCTGAATAATCTGGCCGTGGCCCGTTCCACTGCCGACCGCCGGTACGGCCTGCGCAATACCGTTTTTACTACCCATCACCTCGGGGGCGAATCCGAGCAACGCGAACTCACCAGCGTTGCCGAAATCCGGGCCGTTCTGGAGGAGGTTTTTCAGATTACCCTTCCCGACCATTCCAGCCTTGATCTGAAGTTGCAGCGGTTGATTGACGAAGCCGCTGCCGCCCAGTAACGGTTTTTGCAAAGGCGTTTTTGCGTGTCGTGAAAGGGTAAGTGGTTGGCGTGTTTGGGTACCCGCTTCGCGCTGCTGGCCCGCTACCTTTGTCAAAAAAGGGATGAAAACAATCACACTTGCCCTGCTTCTGGCCTTCAACAGCCTGGCCGGGCAGCAAAAACCAGAACCGATGGAAAAGCAAACCGTACAGATCGTCACCGAGTTTTTGACCGCCGTCCAAACAGGAGATAGTGCCACAGTAGCCGCTTCGCTGCACCCGAATATCGAATGGAGCCAGCCGGGCAACAACCGATTTTCGGGCACCAAAAAGTCGAGCGCGGAAGTTTTTCAGATGGTGGGTGGCATGCTGGAAGTGTCGGCCGGTACGCTGGCTCTGACGGATGTGAACGTAACCGCCGTAAACGGCAACGCGGTAGCCTGCCTGGTCCGCTGGAAAGCCGTCAAACCGACCGGTGTTGTCTTGGATGTTAACAATATTGACGTCTACACAGTTGAGAGTGGACAGATTACCCGGGCAGTAGTGTTTTCTGACAATCTTGCTCAGGAGGATGAGTTTTGGCTTCGGTAACAACAACCGGATGGCTGGCTCCGACGGTATTCTGAATACGGTCGGAGCTTTTGCTTTTTTTGTAATGCTATTTTTGAGAACTTGGGCGGCCGGCAGGACGGTTTGCCATTAACCCCGCGACGGTCTACTTCACATTTAAAATCCTATCCATGAAGATCGAGACAATCTTTCAGAACAACGAAAAATGGGTGGCTGAGAAACTAGCCATCAATACGAACTATTTCAATGAGCTAGCGCAGGGGCAACGGCCTGAATTTCTGTACATTGGCTGCTCCGATAGCCGCGTTACGGCCGAAGACCTGATGGGTGTTCAGCCGGGTGATGTATTTGTGCACCGCAACGTCGCCAACCTGGTTAACAACGTCGATTTGAACGTCATGTCGGTAGTAAATTACGCCATCCGGCACCTTAAGGTTAACCATGTTGTAGTATGTGGTCACTACAATTGCGGGGGCGTTAAAGCCGCCATGCAACCGGTCGATATGGGCATCCTGAATCCCTGGCTGCGGAATATCCGGGATGTATACCGTCTGCACAAAGACGAACTGAACGCCATTGAAGATATTAACGCGCGGTATAATCGGCTGGTGGAACTGAACGTAGAAGAACAATGCGTGAACCTGATCAAAACGGCGGCTGTTCAGGAGGCTTTCCGCGATCGGGGGTTGATCGTACACGGCTGGGTGTTTGATATTAATACCGGCAAATTGATCGATCTTAAAATCAACTTCCAGGAGAAACTTGAGGCCATCAAGGAAATTTATAACCTGAGCGACAGCCCCATGTTCTAATTCAGACGGCTCGGTAGCTGAGCAACCGACTTGGTTAGCTCGGGTCGAAACCCGTTTCAGATGAATTATTTTGTGGCGCCCTGCGTCAGTCAGCGGTTCCGGCCGTTGTCAACGCAGGGCGCCAGGCTATGTAGAATGCGGGCGGTTCACCAATTTCCCCTCAACTGCTGCTCCGCCAGACCAGTCTAATCCGGTCAAAGCCGCCAAACCACTCAATTGGTCATCCGGTCCAGTCCCTCCCGCTTCGTAAAAACAGCTTTGCCTGTCGGCTTCTGCAGCAGCCCAATAAAGGATAACAACCCGGGCAAAGGCTTAAAATTTTCTATTGGACCGTCCTGCGGCAAATACGGCTAAAATCGAGTTTCGACGGTGAAATTTTACGCACGGTTTTTGATATAATATCCTAATTGCCAGATGTAATTAGAATATAATCAGAATCGATTTCTCTCACTGTACCGCTCGGCGGGTTTCTTATGAACGTATCAAAAATCCTGCTGCTGCTAGTCCCGTTGCTGATTCGGCCGTTTATCGCTCAGGCAACGCCGATCCGGTTTAAGCACATCACAGCCGATGAGGGGCTTTCGCAGAGCAACGTAACGTGTATTTTGCAGGATAAGCGGGGCTTTATGTGGTTTGGCACGCAGGACGGTTTGAATCGGTTTGATGGGTATAGCTTCACCGTGTACCGGAACAATCCCAAAAACTCTACCAGCCTGAGCCACAGTTTTATCCGGGCGTTGTACGAAGATCGGAAAGGGCGTTTGTGGGTGGGTACCGAAGACGGGGGGCTGAGTTTGTTTAATCGGGAGACCGAAACGTTTGTCAATTACCAGCGCTCAGCGTCTAATTTAAAAAGCATCAGCCACAATCAGGTGACGTCCATTGCGGAGGACCGGCAGGGCTACCTGTGGGTCGGAACCGCCGGTGGAGGGCTCAACCGCTTCGATCCGGTCAGCCGGACGTTTGCGCATTTTACGCACGATTCGGCGAAATTCGGCAGCCTTGGAAACGATTTTGTGAATGACCTCCGGGTTGACTCGAAGGGGCGGGTCTGGGTCGCTACGGGCGCGGGGCTGGACCTGCTCGATGCGGCCACCCAGACGTTTCGGCATTTTGTGCATAATCCGGCCGATCAGACTTCCTTGAGTTACACCAACGCAATGACGCTTTTCGAAGATTCTCAAAAGCGAATCTGGATCGGAACCGAAGGGGGTGGGCTGAATTTACTGAATACAGATCAGCAAACCTTTACTCAGTTTCAATACAGCGAAACCAACGCAAATACCATCGGCCACAACGATGTCATTTCGCTGGCGGAAGATCAGGCCGGGAATTTGTGGATCGGTACGCGAAACGGTGGTATCAGTCTGTTAAACAAAAGCCGTACAACGGTTACCCGCAACCCGTACGACCCCAACAACACCGAAGGGCTTAACAATGGCTCTATTTACGCCATGTGCCGCGACCGGTGGGGCAATATGTGGGTAGGAACCTACAGCGGAGGAATTAATTTTTACGACCGGAACCCTCCAAAGTTTGAGGTCTACCGGAAGGAAAAAGACAACAGCAACGGTCTGAACAACAATAATATTCTTTCCGTACTTGAAGATCAGGACGGGCAAGTCTGGATGGGAACGGACGGCGGAGGACTAAATCGTCTGCAGCGCAAAACCCAGCAAAACCGCCGGTATGTACACCGGGCCGACGATCCGAACAGCATTGGCAGCGACTTTGTCCTGTGTGTTTACGAAGATCGTGACCACAACATCTGGGCCGGTAACTACAAGGGCGGATTGAGCCTGTGGCGAAAAGAAACGGACGATTTCTTGAACTTCGCAAAAACAGATGATGCAAAAGGTCTTAGCAACGAGAGCATTTACACCATCGTTGAAGACCAGCAGGGTAATCTGTGGCTGGGCACGCTCGGGGCCGGGGTCAGCCGGTACGATAAAAAAACAGGCACGTTTACCCACTTCCGGCCCAATCTGGATCAAAAGGGTAGCTTGAACGACGGGTATGTTCGTTCGTTATACTGCGACCGCAACGGCATGATCTGGATCGGCACGCAGGGCGGGTTAAACCGGTTTGACCCCCTCCGGAATCAGTTTACGGTTTACTGGAATGACCGGAAAAGCCCGGGTAGAATAAGCAGTAATCTGGTCAATAGCATTTATGAAGATAGCAACGGCACGTTGTGGGTCGGTACCGACAGCGGATTGAATCGGTTTGACGCCAGGACGAATCAGTTTACCGTTTTCCGTCAGCCGGACGGCCTGCCAAACGATGTTATACAGGCCATCGCTGAAGATAAGTACAAAAATCTCTGGATCAGCACCAACAAAGGACTTTCCCGGTTCAATCTGCGCTCGAAAACATTCCGGAATTACGGGGTTAGCGACGGGTTGCAGGGGAGTTCGTTCAGCCGGGATGCGGTCTTTGTGGGGCGCGATGGGGAGCTTTTCTTTGGCGGCACCAACGGGTTGAATATTTTTTACCCCGACGAGTTACGCGACAACCCGAACCTTCCACCTGTTTTTGTTACTGACTTCCAGCTTTTTAACCAGCCTGTTGTCATCGGAGCGCCGTATTCTCCGCTCCGAAAAAGCATTGATGAAACCGCCGAGATTACCCTTGAATACTGGCAGTCAACCTTTTCGTTGAAGTTTGCGGCCCTCAATTATTCGTTGCCGGAAAAAAATCAGTATGCCTACAAGCTGGAAGGCTTTGAGAACGAATGGAATTACGTGGGAAATACCCGGATGGCTACGTACACCAACCTGGACCCGGGTGAGTACGTTTTTCGGGTAAAAGCTTCCAACAACGATGGGATCTGGAACGAGCAGGGAACCACCCTGCGGATCACGATTACGCCCCCTTTATGGCACACCTGGTGGTTTCGGACGGGGCTGGTACTGTCGTCGCTGCTGATTGCCTACTTGCTGTACCGGTTGCGGATTCGGTCCATTGAAGCGCAGAAAAAAGTCCTGGAAAAAGTCGTGAATGAACGTACCGCCGAGGTTCTTCACCAGAAGGAAGAGTTACAGGCCCAGTCGGAACATTTACAGACGCTGGTGGAAGAAATTCACGACCAGCGAACCCAGGAACGACTGGCGCGGGAAGAAGCCGAGAAGGCCAATCAGGCCAAGAGCGTCTTTCTGGCTACGATGAGCCACGAAATCCGGACACCGATGAACGGGGTGCTGGGCATGACCTATCTGTTGCAGGAAACCAACCTGTCCGAAGAGCAGCATGAATACGTTGATACCATTCACCAGTGCGGTACGAACCTGCTGGGAGTGATCAACGACATCCTGGATTTTTCCAAAATTGAATCCGGGAGCATGGAACTGGAGCAGCAGGACGTCGATCTGCGGCATTGCATCGAAGACGTGCTCGATCTTTTTGCCAGCAAAGCCGCCGAAATGGAGCTCGATCTGGTCTATGAAATTGAGCATCAGGTGCCAACGCAGATCGTCGGCGATGCCCTGCGGCTCCGTCAGATCCTGATCAACCTCGTCGGTAATGCCATCAAGTTCACGGAACGGGGCGAGGTTTTTGTCAGCATTGGGGTCCAACGGCGCTTCAGTGATGAAACCCTGGAGCTGGTGTTTCGGGTGCGGGATACCGGCATCGGGATTCCGGACGACAAACTGCAACGGCTTTTCAAGGCTTTTTCGCAGGTCGATTCATCCATGACCCGGCGCTACGGGGGTACGGGGCTGGGGCTGGCCATCAGCGAACGGCTGGTCAAACTGATGGGCGGGGTAATTTCGGTCGAGAGCCAGATTGGCCGGGGAACGACGTTTACCTTCACCATTCAGTGTCCCATCAGCCAACAGGCGCAGCGGCAGTATGTATTCTTCAATACCGGTGAAAACGACGGAAAGCGGGTTCTGATCGTTGACGATAATCCCACAAACCTGACCATGCTGAAAGCGCACCTCGAGCAGTGGAAACTGACAGTCGTAGCGGCATCGTCGGGCAAACAGGCATTGGCCATCATGACGCAGGAAGCCCCCTTCCACCTGGTGCTGACCGACATGCAGATGCCGGAAATGAACGGAGTGCAACTGGCGCGTAGCCTTCGCAGCCGCAACCTTACCCTTCCCATTATCTTGCTGAGTTCCATTGGGGAAGAAAACCGTAAGGCATACCCGGAGCTTTTCTCGGCGGTATTGACCAAGCCGGTTAAGCAGCAACAGCTTTTTGATGTGGTGCAAAAACAATTAAAGCAGTCGGTCGATTTGCAGGCGGTTTCCACGAAGCCCGGAAATCAGGCCCTGACCGAAGCGTTTTCCCGGGAGTACCCGCTGCAAATCCTGATTGCGGAGGATTACCCGGCCAATCAAAAACTGGCCCTGAATGTTTTGGGGCGGTTGGGGTATCAGCCCCACCTGGCCCAGAACGGCGTCGAGGTGCTGGAGCTTGTGCAGCGACGGTTTTACGAAGTGATTCTGATGGACGTGCAAATGCCGGAAATGAACGGTCTGGAGGCCACGGCCTGGATTCGGCAACAGCCGGGGCCGCAACCCACGATTATTGCGATGACCGCCAACGCCATGGCCGAAGACCGGGACGAGTGCCTGCGCGCCGGTATGGATGATTACATTTCCAAACCCATTGTGATTGAAGAACTGAAGACGGCCCTGCAACAAGCCTCGCTGCTGCGTCAGGCCCAATCGGCCTCTAATTCCAATTCATAAAAAAGCACCGGCGTGCGGGCGTTGCGACGCCCGCACGCCTTTTGACTTGTAGTCAAACGGACCTGCACGGATTTCAGCAATTACGTTTTCCGCTTTTTCTTCTTGGCCGACGGGAACAGGACGTTGTTCAGAATCAGACGGTAACCGGGTGAATTGGGATGCAGATTAAGGTCGGTTGCCATCTTCCAGCCCCCGCCCCGGGTGCCTTCGGGGTCGTGGCCGCCGTAGAACGTCCATTGACCGATGCCGCACTCGCCGTAAATGTACCGGTCGGAACTGGGGCTGGTACCCATCACGAGCACGTTTGGCTTGACGGTATTTTTGCGGAAAGCGGTGGTCTGGCCGTGAAACTCCTTAATGTTTGATTCGTGGTTCTGCACGAGCATGGCGGGAATCATATCCCATTTGGCCGAAAAATTAAACAGGCTAAAATAGCCCGACGGCTGGTCCCAGCCCCCAAACCGCCCCGCCGAACTGTTGATGTCGGAAAACGCCATGCCGCCGTAGCCGTTGTCGAGTTCCAGCGTGAAGTTCTGGAAGGCAACGGTTTTGCTGAAATCAAGCTTTGATTGGGCGTTCGGGTCGATGCCGTCGCCGTCGTAGGTGTTGCCGACAATATCAACGCCCTCAGCCGCCAGCGCAATGTCGAAGGTTTCGGCACCCGAGCACATGGCGAACAAGTAACCGCCCCCGGCGCAGAAATCCCGGATTTTCTTCGCCACCGCCAGTTTCATCTGCGATACTTTCGGGAAATTGAATTTTCGGGCAATGTCTTCCTGAGCTTTAATATCTTCCGTTGACATTCGGCGCGTGTTGCGGCCGTATTGACCCGTAAAATCTTCGTGGTGCAGGTGCAGCCAGTCGTACTTAACCAGTTCGCCTTTCAGAATTTCTTCGTCGTATACCACCTCAAACGGTATTTCGGCGTATTTCAGCACCAGAAGAACCGCATCCGTATTTTCGAATTCCGACGGGCTGACCTTGATGGGTGAATACACCACGATCTTGGCCGCCGTGACCAGCTTGACCGACGCCATGTTCAGGTCCGGGTTGGCAATCTGGCGCTGGATGTCATTGGCTTCTGCATCGGAGATGATTTCAAAGGAAATACCCCGTACCCGGCATTCTGTTTCGACGGCCGGGCTTTGTTTGATCAGGAAGCTGCCACCGCGGTAATTGAGCAGCCAGTCAAGCTCCAGGCCGGATTTAAGTACAAAATAGGCAATACCGTATGATTTGAGGTGGTTTTTCTGGCGATCATCCATCGGAATCAGGATGGAATTAGCCCGGGCAGCCATCGCCGTAAGGACCAGCAGAAGCGTGAGAAATCGTTTCATAACGGATTAGTTTTCGTGAAAGCACCCGAACGCAAAAAACTCCCTGTATTTCAGTTACCTAAGTTACTTTAAGTTTGTTCAAAAAAGGCAGGCAATCCGATAATTTGTGCCGGAAATCTATTCAATGAGACGCCGAAACAGGTGCCTTTCGTTGCGCATCCCGGGAAAACAAAAAAGCGGGCTATAAAGCCCGCTTTTTCTGAATTGATTAGCCGCCGTTAGTGATGCCGCTGGTCGGGGTGCGCCTGAAAATACCGTTCCCCCTTCGGCATGACGATCCACAGAACAAAGTAGATGATGACAATAGGAACGGAGGTCGGCAAAATGAGCATCAGAACGAAGAAAAGGCGTACAAAAACTTTATCGATGCCGAAATAATCCGCCAGGCCGGCCGAAACGCCACCCAACATAGCTTCGGAAGGAATTCGGTGCAATTGTTTCGCAGTCATGTCTTTATTAATTTAATCGTTTACGTTTTTCTGTTTTTTGTTGTTACTGTTGATGCAAAGGTACTATGTAATGCCAAGTAGCGAAAGGTATTTCTTATGAACGGATTCGGGCATACATGGCAGGCAGGAAAGCGGGATGAATCAGGTCAGAATAGTGTCCGTGAGTTTGCTGATGTCATGGCTTAACTTCTGAATGAAGTCCAGCTGTTCTTTCAGGGAACTGTCTTCCGCAATCATCGATTCCGGCTTTTCCGGACCGCTGGTCTCGGTGAGGGGCGGTTCCAGAGCGGTTTTAGCAGCCTCTCCATCAAGGCTTTTCAGGCTTTCGTTTAAAACGGATAAGGCCCGCCGGACGGGGCGCAGCATTTCGGGTGGGCAGACCGTGGGGCGTTCGGCATTCAGGTAGGCCGACGTAATGGTGGCGATGTTGGAAGAAAGAATATGATTCAACACGACAAACTCGTGGATGTCGTTGCGGTGCCATTGCTTGCTCTGTGGCTCGGAGGTCATGCGTTGAAAAGCGGCCGACAGGTTGGCGGAGTTAACGTACACGGCTTTACGGGCCAGTTTGTAGTCCGTAATGGTCACCGGTTTTCCGGAAAGGCTATCGAGCAGTTTACGCAGGTAATTGCGGTTGGCTTCCAATACCTCATGCAGGAGTCCTTTCAGTTGTTGCGATTCCCAGCGCGGAAAAAGGTAACTGGCGGCAAAGGCAATGGCGCAGCCGATCAGCGTATCGAGCACCCGCTCTTCCACCACACTGATGCCGCCCAGCCCCAGAAAACGAAGCATGATGAGAATATAGGGCGTCATCAGAATAACCATCACGATGTAATTCGCGCGCTGAAAGCTGTACGCGCCGAGCATGAGTGCGACCATCACCCAGAACAGGACGGTGTTGTTTGGAGCCATCCATAGAACGGCAACCCCGATGAGCCCACCCGCTATGGTGCCGATAATGCGCTCGTAATTGCGTTGTTTGGTCAGGCTGAAAGCGGGTTTGAGAATAACCGAGACGGTTAATAAAATCCAGTAACTGTGGTGGCCGTAGGCGATCAGTTTAGCAACCAGGAATCCCACCAGACAGGCGACGGTCATCCGGAGGGAGTGCCGAAAAATGGAGGAACCAAGCGTCAAGCTGTTCAGGATCAGTTTAAGATCAATTTCCTGGTGCGATACAAACCGCGAATATTCGGGAGCCTCCTTGTCCTTTGGATTGGTTTTACCGTCTGCCGACAGATAGGTGTGAATTGTGGTCAGGCGCTGGTTCAGGTTGCGGAGGTTAATCAGGATTTTTTTCAGCACAAAATTGCTGTTGTCTTTTTCCTGCTGACCAATTTCGTCGATCCGGGTCTTAAGTCGTTCCAGATGCCGTATCAGGTCTGCGCGGCTTTTATAAGGCCGGTTGGTCTGAATCGCCAGGCCAATGTAATCCATTTCGATGGCCAGTTGCCGGATCATCCGGGCGATTTCGTCCAGAACACCCGTTTTTCCGAACCGCTCCCGAATCGACGGGTAATCGTAATACATGGCAATAATCTGCTCATAGAGGTCCACAACATCGCTGAACGTAAGTACCAGCAGGCGGCCCGTCCAGGTTGATTCTTTCATAATCACCCGGGTTTTGAACAGCAGTTCGCGCACGGCATCCTGTTTTTCGCTAACGACGGCCTGCTGCGTAACCAGTTTTCGGTAATCCTCCTGTAAATCCGTCCGAACGCTGTAAAACTCGGCCTTGATCAGCAGAAACTTCGAAATTTCGTGGATGCATTCGCCCAGCGCCTGCTGGGCCGCTCGGTAGGGCCGGAGTTGGGTAGAAGAGAGGCTGATGGCGGTGTACCAAAGGCCCCCGGCGCACACCAGGGCTGCGTACTGCCAGACGGCCACCGGTTCGAGTTCCCGGTCTATCATCAGAATCATCGACAACAAACCTACCGTACCAACGGACGTTGCGCGGTTGCCGTAGATCGCAAACAAGGAAAAGAAAAAGCTGAAAAGCGCAACTTCGAGGCCCAACAGCCAGATATTGGTCCGGATAAAACCCGTGATGAGGGAAACGAGCACCATGACGAGCGTCCCGGCCAGCATGCCGTTACGCCGGTGCATGACGGGGCCGGGTGCATCCGTGATGCTGGCCCATAAAGCGCCCAACGAAACGGGCAGACCGGTCTCGAAATGCCCAAATTGATAAAAAACGACGGAAGGAATCAGGATGGCCAGCGTAATTCGCAAGCCATCCGAAAAATGCTGACCAGATAGAAAATACCGGACTTCCCGGATTTGTCTTTTCATGATGGCAAGGTAGGGTGTATTGCCCGTCTAATCAACTCACCAACTCGAAAAGCAATAAGGACTGCTAAAACCTGTTTGTAATTACCGGACCGCGATGGAGTAACCGGCCTTTTCCAACTGCCTGGCCCATTGGGGAGGAACGACGCAGTAATGCATTTTTCTTAGGCGAACAATGCTGTGACGTTCACCCGTACGTTGGTCGATGCATTGACGCCGATATAACGCAGCCGAAATGCAATCGAATTGTGGAAACATTTTCAAAAAATCAGCCGATGCTGCTTGTTGCTGGGTCAGCGGTAAAGACATACACTCGTAACGTAAAAGGTCAATTAGTTAAAAATAGAAATGGGAAAGACTCTTCAAAAGACGGTACGGTGGGTGAATATTGGCCTAAAAACCAGTTATTCAATTGTGGCTACGAAGTTACTAAGTTTATGGGATTAATACAACTGGAATGCCTTAAAAAAAATTGGACGATTATATAACTATATTTATGTTTTGGACCATTCGCTAACTTTTAAGTGTAAATAAACGGCGAACTGAATAAAAGAGAAGGGGATTTATTGGGAATTCGAACGGTCAAAAATGTACTATTTCCTGAGTGGGTAGTTGCTGGAATTAGCAGAAAAAGGCCGCTCAGAACAGGCTGGCGCGGAAAGAGGGATTTATTGAGTTAAGCAAGTACGGAGCTTCGAAAGCAAGCTTGGTCGCCGGGCATTTGTGATAAATCCTTGTCCAACCCGTCACGGGTCCAGGAGCGAACCCGTGACGGGCGTTTCCAAAATTCAGGGAATTAGCGCAATTTTCTTCGTCGGGGCAGCCGCTCGCAGACCCACGACCTGGGCTGTGATCAGGGCGGTCAGCACAGCCGTATCCATCAGCCTGATTTCCGTTGCCAGCGCTGAAACCGTTGGGCCCCAGATCAGCAGGTCAACGGAATAAACGAGAAGACAGATGTTTAGCCCGATAAGAACCTGAACCAGGCGTCGGGAAGGGGTCGGGCGCAGGGCCGCGTACGTTGCCAGTCCCGCCATGATCAAAAATTCAATACCGAAGAGTAACCGCTGACCACCCGCCAGCTCGTCAAGAAACGCAAAGGTGTTGCCGAAGAAAAGGAAGGCGATGGCGCTGAGTTCGGCGAAAAGGACGTTGCCCCAAAGGGCTTTCTGCAATACGGTTGACTTTTCCATGTTCGTGTTTGTTTTAGTGATGCCACAAAAGTAGGAGGAGGCTCGTCGCCGTAACTTACCCCAGCCCGCCAACTGGTTACCAGTTGACGACAGACCCAACCGGACTTTTCGGATAAGCCGTACTTTTAGAGTATGGAAAATCCACAGAAAAGTCTGGTGCTTGGTTTACTGGCGTATGCGGCTCACAAAGACGTCGATCCGGAGCGCTTGTGTAACTTGTCTTCCATTGATTTGCAGGTTCTTAAAGGGAAGGGGAAAGAGCTGATAACGCCCAAGCAACTCAGCGATCTCTGGCTGAATGCGGTTCATCTGACCAACGATCCGCTGTTGGGACTGCATTTTGGTGAATCGCTGCAACTGGCGGCTTTGGGCAGCGTCGGCCAACTGGTCCAGAGCTGCGCAACGGTCGGGGAGGCCCTCACGCACGCGTGCGGAGCGATTCGCCTGATTACGGACTTATTCAGCATGGAAGTGAGCCATTCCGACCGCTCGTTCACCATTCATTTCGTGCCGGATTCGGACAAAGAGCGGGGGTTTGTGCTTCGGCAGATGATGGAGTTGTTCATGGCCTTTACCCTGCACGAAGCCGACGGTTTGATTCTAAAGAAAATTCGACCCCAAGCCGTCTGCATTCCATATAACCTTTCAAAACCGGAAGAGTATGAGCGGGTGCTTAGAGTCAAAGCCATTAGGAAGTCGGGAGACTATTCGCTGGAATTTGAAAGTCGGTATTGGAACGAGCCAATCCTGACCGCCAATTACGAACTTCAAAACCTGCTCTTAAAAAAGGTCAGCGAGCAGAACCGCGACTTTGAAAACGCGAAAGCCCTGAAGGAGCGCATCAGCAGTTATTTGCTGACCAACGCCTACCTGGGTATTCCGACGCTTGAACAGATGGCGGCCAATTTCAACACCAGTCCCCGCAGCCTGCAACGTAAACTTCAGGAGGAAGGGGTTACCTACCAGCAGGTAGCCGATGCGATTCGTAAATCGTTGGCGATAAATTATCTATCATCGGGTTCGTATCCGGTTAAAGAAATATCTTACATTTTGGGATACAACGAGTTAAGTGCTTTTAGCCGGGCTTTTAAACGCTGGACGGGCACTACGCCGGGGCACTTTCAGCGCCAGCAACTCGCGTAACAGGGGCCATTGCAAATGCCGTAGGTCGATCCTTCTTAAACAAAACCGTACCAATCCTGTTTATCAGGATTGTTTCTCCACAAAGACGGTGTTGGAAGATTTGAGGCCGGGGAAATAGAAAAGTTTTACCCGAACATCATTACTATGCCATCAACATCTACCCCGCCGTTTTATCACCGGCTTTCACACACCTTACTCGCGCTGGGACTGATTATGGCCGGGTTTTACCTGGGACAAGACATCATCGTTCCGTTTGCCATGGCCGGTTTGCTGGCGGTTTTGCTGCGCCCCCTCGAAGCCTGGCTGGTCCGGCGTAACGTTCCTAAAGTGGTGGCTATTAGCTTGGTTTTGCTGCTGGCGATTGTGGTTATAGTAGGTTTGACCATGCTTATTTCCATGCAGTTGGCCCGGTTTACCGACGACTGGCCGAAGTTGAAAAAGAACATCAACGATTTTTACAGCGACGCCCGGCGCTGGATTCGGCAGGAGTATAACCTCAGCTACAGCCAGCAGGACCAGTACCTCAAACAGGCCCAGGCCCAGACGATGGACACCCTGCAGGGCACCGGAACCCTCGGCATCATTACCGGCCCGTTGGGTACGTTGCTGCTTCTGCCCATTTACATCTTTCTGCTGCTCTATTACCGGGCCATGCTGATTCAGTTTGTCATCCGGTCGTTTACCGATGAGTACACGGAACGCGTTCGGGAAGTGCTGGGCGAAATCCGGTCGGTTATTCAGAGTTATGTCGTGGGGCTGGTGACCGAAACGGCCTGCGTGGCCGTGCTCAATTCGGTGGGCTTGCTGATCCTGGGCGTTCAATACGCGGTCCTGCTGGGCGTGATTGCGGCCATCATGAACCTGATACCCTACATTGGCGGGCTGGTGGCAACGGCGCTGGCCGTTGCGGTTACGTTTGTCAATCATCCGGAGCCTTCGACGCTAATAGGGGTCGTGGCGGTTTTTCTGGTTGTGCAATTCATCGACAACAACTTTCTGGTACCCGTCATTATCGGTTCCAAAGTGCGGATCAACGCGCTGGTGTCCATTGTGGGTGTGCTGCTGGGCGGGGCCTTGGCGGGTGTTTCCGGTATGTTTTTGTCCATTCCGATCATTGCCATTCTGAAAGTAATCTTCGACCGGGTCGAGGGGCTCGAACACTGGGGAATTCTGCTCGGCGACCAGACCACCGAAGAAGATATCAACAAAATGCTACGGTTGCGACGACGGAAGAAGAAAATTCCGTAACGGTTTTTACAGTCGGTTCTCTATCTTCGGAAGTATGAAACCAACTTTCCGCTTCCTGCTGACGGCTCTGCTTTGCGTGGCCGGTTATGCTTCTTTCGCCCAAGCCACGAAACGTCCCCGCGAGTACGGCATCCGTTTTGGCGTGTTACCGACCGGCCCTCTGAACGCCATTACCGACGTGCCGGGCGTGCGGGTGGGGCAGGTAACGTTGCAGGAAGGGCAAAGCGTCCGGTCCGGTGTTACAGCGATTTTACCCCACAGCGGCAATCTGTTTCAGGAAAAATGCCCGGCGGCCATCTACATCGGCAACGGCTTTGGCAAACTAACCGGCTACAGCCAGGTTGAAGAACTCGGCACCCTGGAAACTCCCATTGTGTTTACCAATACCCTCGGCGTTCCGACGGCGGCTGATGCCGTGATTGACTACACGCTGGCCCAGCCGGGGAACGAACAGGTTCGCTCATTAAATCCGGTCGTGGGTGAAACCAACGACGGCGGCCTGAACGACATTCGCAGTCGCCCCGTCACAAAACAACACGTGCTGGACGCGATCAGGCAAGCCAGAACCGGAGCCGTAGAAGAAGGAAACGCGGGGGCCGGAACGGGTACGGTTTGCTTTGGTTTTAAAGGCGGCATTGGAACCGCTTCGCGAAAACTCCCGGCCTCCCTCGGCGGGTACACGGTCGGGGTGCTGGTGCAGACCAACTTCGGCGGGGTTTTGCAGATTGCGGGCGTTCCGGTGGGCGTGGAGCTAGGTCAGTTTTCATTCCGGGAAAAGCTCGACGGCTCCTGCATGATGGTGGTGCTGACGGACGCTCCGCTCGATGCCCGCAACCTGAAAAGGCTGGCCAAACGGGCGTTTATGGGTCTGGCCCGCACGGGCGGAATCGCTTCCAACGGCAGCGGTGATTACGTGATTGCCGTCTCAACCGCCAACCGAATTTCGAACGTCTCGAAATCATCGCTCGACGAAATGAAGCTTCTCCGAAACGACGACACGTCTGCCTGTTTCCTGGCGGCCATTGAGGCCACTGAGGAAGCCATCATCAATTCACTGTTTGCCGCCCGCACCCAAACCGGCCACCGCGGCAGTCGCGTGGAGCAACTGCCGGTGGAGAAGGTGGTGGATTTATTAAAGAAAGCCGGTCAACTCAAATAGCCGTTTCACCAACATTCAGCATACTCGGAATGACCGGCAGAATCTTTTGCCAGCCTTCCAGCGATACCGGTTTTTTGATATAACTGGTTACGCCCCAGGCATACAATTGTTCAGCGTCCTGCAGATTTGTAGAACTGCTGAAGACGGCAATCGGAATAGACCGGTAGAGGGGGTTGGAACGAAGTTTGCGTAATAGTTTCCAGCCATCTGCCCGGCGGGGCAAATAAAGATCCAGTAGAATCAGGATGGGCAGCGATTTTTGTTGAGCGTAACAATTATCCAGGTACGTTAAAGCCTGCTGGGTCGAGGTAGCTCCAACCGGCACAACTTCCTGAAGATGTTGTCGAAGCAGATAATGCAACAGCAGGTGATCATTAAGATTGTTTTCCACGACCAGAATACTTTCAAAGTCAATTGAGTAGGTAGGGGTGGATTGTAAGCTGTCGGCCCGGTTTTTCATATAAATCGCTATTGCGCTAAAAATAGTTGAGTTTCAGGTCGCATAGTTAAGAGATTTTGTTGACAATTACCAAGCATTGCAGAATTAATTTATCAAATTCAGACTTGTATTTATACTTAGGTAAAATGTGGGCTGTCCGGAAGGTGAATTAGTCACATTTTCAGATAAATAGTGTGAGCCGCTAAGACATTTTACGCTTTTTGAGCCCAGATCAGGCCGTAATCCATCTGCGTTGGAATATTTTCTTCGGTGGGTTGCAGTCCAGCTTGGGTGAACCACTGCCGGTATTCCTGCCGGCTGTAACAGCGGCCTTTGGTGCCCCAGAACAATTGGGCAGAATAATCTGTAACGGGCAGCGGCCCATCCAGGGCGTCGTTCAGAAAAGCGTCGTGCGCCCATAATTCGCCACCCGGCCGGAGAGCGGCTGCAAAACGGTTGGCCAATTGCTGGCAGGTTTCAACCGGCCAGTCGTGAAAAAGGCTGGCTGCTAAGAGGATATCTGTGTCTGGTAATTCGTCGGTCAGCATGTCGCCGGGCTGGAACGTCACCCGCTCGCGGACGGTTTCGGCACCGGGTCGGCCGCTGCGGGCAAAGGCGTCGAGCAGTTCGGCGGCAACGGCCAGTACCGCAGGCCGGTCGAACAAGGTAGCCGTAGCATCCGGGTTGAGGAGGAGCCATTCGTAGGTATAATACCCCGTTCCGCCCGCAACATCCAGCAAATGACCGGAACTTCTGGAAATTTTACTGGCGACCAGGGGGGAGAGCTTCTGGGCGCGACCGGCCAAACCAAGCGTAAACATCCGGGACAGTTCAGCATCGTCCATCGGCGAAGGGGCGTCGCCTTCTTTCACGTAGGAAATACCGCCGGAGGTATCCAGCGGACCGTCGTTTCGCAACCGAACGGCCATTTCCACTACGCCGGGGTCATTTTTTTCCAGACCGACATAGCCCGTCAGGTTAGGCGTCTGGGTCTGCGTTACATACTGCCCCAACGCCGAAATCCGAAGTGCACCGGCTTCGGTGTATTCAAGCAATTCCATGGCGCAAAGCGCCGGAAAGAGCACGCTGGCCGGACGTTCTTTTAGTCCGAGCCGGCGGCTAAAGTCGGTAACGGAAAGTGGACCGTTCCTTAATTCTTCAAAAACATTCAGGTGGTGAACGGCGGCAATCAGCAGGCGGGAGCCAAACATGGCCCGCAAATGGCGGGTAATTGGGGCAGGGTCGAGTTGAGCGTTGTCTAGCATTACTTCAAGGGTTTGTTCGCCTTAAAGATAAGCAGGCAACCCGAAGCACCACGGTTTTCTGAGGACGTGGTCCGTTTGGCTACACCCGGATGCGTTCGTAAACCGGAGTGCCAGCGACCGGGTCGGTTCCGAATAATTCAACGTACTGCACTTTCGGCAGCAGGCCGGAATCGGAAGCCAGTTGGACAAAAACCTTCTGCAGGCAGGCTCTCCGGCCATTGATGGTGGTCAGGGCGATGGGCTTGCCTTGCTGTAGATCGACCCAGATGGGCCGTTTTTTGAACGCATTTAATTGAATTTCAAAACTGTTGTCGCTTTGAGCCAACGGCTTGTGTTTGTAACCGTACGCCATTTTCCACTGAAACATCGACAGCGACTCCCGCTGGCCCCGTTCGGCGTAGCGAATCCAGTAAACACTGACGGGGTCCTCGGCGTTGAGCCGTCGGCCGGTGGTTACATTGGCTTCGTAGATTACGGTATTGGCGTCGTTGCTCCGCTGAATGTAAAACAAGCGGTTGGGGGCGGGCGGTGGCACCGGAAATTCGCTGGCACCGCCCGATGCGGTTGTAAAGGCGCTGGTCAGTTCCAGCAGAAACAGCAGGAAGAAGACATGACGGTAGTTCATAGCAAGAATTCAGTAGCATGTTGTTGTTTACAGACCTAAGACCGCTATCTCCGCGCTTCCCCCTACGTCGTCGTCAAAAATTTAGGGGTCCGTCATTTTTTCTTCTACTTTCGCACAACTTAACTGCTTTCAGCGTTTTACGCAGGTATGAAGTCATTCTTGGTTCGTTTTGGGATTGTGCTGGCCGTGGTGGTCGTGGTCAATCTGTTGTCTTCTTTTTTGTTTTTCCGGGTTGATCTCACGCAGGAAGGTCGTTACACGCTTTCGGAAGCCACCGAAAATCTGCTGGCCAACCTCGACGATGATGTGCACGTCAACGTGTACCTGACGGGTAATTTGCCGCCCGGTTTCAAACGACTGGAAACCAGCATCCGGGAAACGCTGGCGGAATTTCAGGCCCGGGCTGGTCAGACGCTGACGTACCGTTTCATCGACCCGACCGCCAATCCGAACGAAAAACAACGCACGGAGTTTCAGACCCAGCTGCTTCAGAAGGGCCTGACGCCGACCAATCTGAATTTTACGGCGGAAGGCAACCAACGAACCGAACAGTTAATCTATCCCTGGGCCATTGTGTCGTACAAAGGCCGCGAATTGCCGGTGTTGCTGCTGCGCGGAAACCGCTCCAGTTCACCGGAAGAACAACTGAATCAGTCCATTGAAAACGTCGAATACGAGCTGGCGTCGGCGATTCGGCGGTTGACGATTCGGGAGAAAAAAGTCTTGGGGGTGACGGTTTCCTACACGGATGTCGAGCCGCTGCGCATGTCCGATCTGCTGGCTACCCTGCAGGAGTTTTACGACATTAAATTGATTGATTTACAGGCATCCCGCGATCTGGTGGGGCTGGATGGGCTGATTGTTCCCAAACCCGACCGCCCGTTTTCCGAAGCCGACAAATACAAGATCGACCAGTTTGTGGTCAACGGCGGCAAAGCCCTGTTTTTTGTCGACGGGTTGCGAATCGACAGCATCGGGCGCGAGGGCACCTACGCCCAGCCGCTCAACCTCAACCTGAACGACCTGTTTTTTCGCTGGGGTATTCGGCTCAACAACGACATTATCAAAGACCTGAGCTGCGCCTTTATTCCACTCAATGTGGGTAACATGGGCGATAAACCCAACGTGCAGTTGCTGCCGTGGCGGTTTTTTCCGTTGATCAACAATTTTGGCGGGGCGGCCAACCACAAAAGCCCGATTGTGCGAAACCTGGATGCAATATACAGCCGGTTTACCAGTACCCTCGATACCGTGCAGGCGCCGGGCATCACGAAAACGCCCCTGCTGCTGTCTTCACAATATACCAAAATCCTGAAGGCTCCGGCGCTGGTGAGCTACAACGAAGCCCGGCAGCAGCCCGACCCCCGTACCTACGACAGCGGGGTTCAGCTTATTGCCTGCCTGCTGGAAGGCCGTTTTCAGTCGCTCTACACCAACCGCATCCTGCCCGGCGATCCGCGCGCGGCTTCGTTCAAAGCGCAGGGGCAACCGTCGAAAATCGTAGTTTGCTCCGATGGGGATCTGCTGATCAACGACATCAACTACCGAACGAATACCCCGTACCCACTCGGCTACGAACGGTTCTCGAAAAACACATTTGCCAACAAGGATTTTGTGGTCAACGCGGTGAATTACCTGCTGGACGACAACGGGATTATTGGTGCCCGCACCCGGCAGGTGACGCTCCGGCCCCTGGACAAAATCCGGCTGCGCGAAGAGCGCCTTTCGTGGCAGCTTCTGAACCTGTTGGGACCGGTGCTTCTGGTTGGTTTTGTGGGGGTTGTGTGGCAGTTCGCGCGCCGGAGGAAGTATGCGTGAGGGATTTTAAGTTATTTCGCGGGGTTGAGCAGAGAACGTCGGAGCTTAGCGGAGAACGACTCTGCTTACCGCCAAAGAAACTCCGCTAAACTCCGCGAAATAGTCTCCACCGTTTCCACTATTTTTCCTACTTTTGTTCTTATTGGACAAACGGCCCCAAATAAAATTGCATATGAAATTTATCGTTTCCTCCTCCGTATTACTCAAGCAACTTTCAGCCATCAACGGTGTGGTGGCAACGAACCCCATTGTGCCAATTCTGGAGAATTTTCTCTTCAAACTGGAAGATGACACCCTGACGGTGACGGCGTCCGATCTGCAAACCACGATGATTACCAACATTACCGTGGAGTCGTCGGAGAAGGGAGCCATTGCCATTCCGGCCAAGCTGCTGCTGGATACGCTGCGCGGCCTGCCCGAACAACCGATTACGTTCAACGTCAATACAGAAACATTCGGAACGGAAATCCTGACCGACAACGGTCGCTACAAATTATCCGGCGAAAACCCCATCGACTTCCCGAAAATCCCGTCGGTCAACCGTAGCCTGTCGGTGGAACTGTCGTCAGACGCCCTGCTGAGCGCCATCAACAACACCGTCTTTGCCACCAGCACCGACGACCTGCGCCCGGCCATGACGGGGGTGTACCTGCAACTGAGTGAAGAAAGCGCGACGTTTGTGGCCACCGACGGTCACCGGCTGATCCGTTACCGTCGGATGGACATCAGCTCGCCCAGCAACTCGTCGATGATTATTCCGCGGAAAGCCCTGACGCTGCTGAAGGCGTCGCTGCCTGAGGATGCGGTGGTGCGGGCTGAGTTCAGCCAGTCGAACGCGTCGTTTACGTTTGGCAATACGCAGATGATCTGCCGGTTGATCGACGAGCGGTTCCCGGATTTCGAAAATGCCATTCCGGTAAACAACCCCAACGTAATGACCATCGGCCGGACCGACATCCTGAATTCGCTGAAGCGGATCATGATTTACGCCAACCGGACGACCCACCAGATCCGGCTTTCGCTGAAAACGAACTCGCTGACCATTTCCGCCGAGGATTTGGATTACAGCAACGAAGCCAACGAAAAACTGCTCTGCGATTACGACGGTGATGCGCTGGAAATCGGCTTCAACGCCAAATTCCTGACCGAGATGCTCAACAACCTGAGCGCCAAAATGCTCTCGTTCGAGATGTCGGCCCCCAACCGCGCGGGCCTGGTCATCCCGGCCGACAAGGAAGAAAACGAAGATATCCTGATGCTGGTCATGCCGGTTATGCTGAATACGTACGCGTAATTCCCGTTCAAGACCCATTTAATCATTTCTAGCCCGGAACCCTCGTTCCGGGCTTGCGTTTTTTGTGTGGGTTCGTATATTTGAATTTGTTGCTTACTCTAACCTGACGGCAAATCACTTCTTTTATTTGTTTTTCAGCAGCTTATCAGTTCTGCTTAGGAACGGATTGATGGTGGAACGTGAGGTGCGGGTAAGGGCAGTCAGTCATTACTACGGATCCTTAATTTGCTATGAAAGTCTCTCCTGCGGAACCGTTTCAATTGGTGTACTCACTTCTGGAGCACGAGTTTCTGGGTTATTTGTTTGAAGCATTCGTGGTTCAACTGAATCCTCGTGGTGAGTTGACCCTGCAAAATCAGACAATATCGGCCAAAAACGCGGGCGAATTTGCCAGTGAGCTGGACGAAGCAGACTTCGAACTGGTTCGGATTATCGATGAAATGCAGCAGGATGTGATTTTGAAAAAATTCAATCCGAAGAAGCTGCCGGCGGTCGATTTTTTCCTGAAAGTATACGATCCGCAGAAAGGTGATAAGGAGTTACAGGATCGCATCTGCGAGTACCTCGAAATCCGCCGGGCCATGATTCTGGAACGGCTGGCAGACAAGAAATTATTTGTCATGGGCAGCGACGGCAATCCGGCCTGGATGGCCATTGAGCGGATGCCGCAGAAAGCCCGGGTTTTCTTCAATTTTGTTCGGACCGAAACCGCAACCGAATACTTTCCGATCATCAAATACAGGGGCGAACGGGTTGAATTCCAGTTCAAGGATGCGTTACTGATTTGCGACGAACCGGCCTGGATGATGGTCGGAAACCGGCTGTTTCATTTTGAAAATAAGGTTGACGGGAAAAAACTGCGGCCCTTCTTGCAGAAACGCAACATTGTTATCCCGAAGAATATTGAAGATCAATACTATAACCGCTTCGTTGCTCCCCTGATTGCCTCCTACGATGTCTACGCGCGGGGATTTGAAATTCGGGATGAAGAACTGACGCCCGCACCGGTGTTGACGGTTTCCGAGCAGGTCGACCACCGCGCCGTTCCTTCGCTTTTTGATTCGGTGGGGGCCAACGGCGGGGTTCACCGGAACGGCAACGGCTCCTCAGGGCGCATGAGCGACGTGATGACGGAGGTGGGGCCGACCCCATCTTTCGATGATTCACAAGTGGTTTTTGATCTATTGTTTCGGTACGGCCAATTCACGTTCCGGTACGACGGTTTTACGGATTCTTCCAACGTCAGCATCGAAAAGCAGGGCGAGAATTACATTTTTCACAAAATCCGCCGGGATATCCGAAAGGAGCAGTCGACGCTTTTCTGGCTGAAGGCAAACGGCCTCGAATTAAAGGATAACGGCCACTCCCGGTTGGGCAAGGCTGCAGCTTTCGAGTGGCTCCAGCAAAACCACAACCTGCTGATGGAAGCCGGATTTCAGGTTTCGCAGCACGCCAACGATCCCAAACGGTATTTCCTAGGCTACTCGTCCATTGTGGTTTCCATCAACGAAACCCGCGACTGGTTTGATATTTACGCCAAAGTGCAGTTTGGGGAGTTTGAAATTCCGTTTATCAAGCTGCGGACGCTGATTCTGAACAAAAAGCGGGAGTTTACGCTGCCCAACGGTGAAATCGCGGTTATTCCGGAAACCTGGTTTACCAAATATTCCGAATTGTTTGCCTTCATGGAGCACGAAGCCGACAGCGACCGGCTGGTGCTTCACAAACACCACATCGCGCTCGTGCAGGAGTTGCAGGAAGAGAGCCTGGCGTCGGCAGTTATCAGCCGGAAGCTCGAACAACTGCGGAGCTTTGAAGAAATTGGCTCCCATCCGTTGCCTGGCGGCTTCAAAGGCTCGTTACGGCCTTACCAGAAAGCGGGCTATGACTGGCTGCAATTTCTGAATCAATACCGGTTCGGCGGCTGTCTGGCCGACGACATGGGCTTGGGCAAAACCGTGATGACGCTGGCGTTTCTGCAATCGCAGAAGGAAGCGGGCCACAAGGAACCCACGCTGCTGGTGATGCCTACGTCGCTGCTCTACAACTGGGAGCTGGAAGCCCGGCGGTTTACGCCCGATCTGCGCGTGATGTCATACACCGGCACCTACCGGGATAAAAATACCGCCCAGTTTGATGATTACGACCTGATTCTGACCTCCTACGGCATTGTCCGGATCGACATCGACCTGCTGAAAAGCTACCGGTTTCATTACATCATTCTGGACGAATCGCAGGCCATCAAAAACCCGTCGTCGCACATTACGCGGGCGGTCATGCAGCTCGATTCGGCGCACCGGCTGATTCTGACCGGAACGCCCCTGGAAAACAGTACGATGGATTTGTGGACGCAGATGACGTTTATTAACCCCGGTTTGCTGGGCAGCCAGACGTTTTTCCGCAACGAGTTTCTGGTGCCGATTGAAAAGAAGAACGACGAGCAGAAAACGCAGCGGCTTTACGGCATCATCAAACCGTTTATGCTGCGCCGGCATAAATCGCAGGTGGCGCGCGATTTGCCCGAAAAAGTGGAGAGCATTCACTACAGTGACATGTCGCCGGAGCAGGAAAAACAGTACGAGGAAGCCAAATCGTACTACCGGAACCTGATTCTGGAGCGCATCGAAGAAGACGGAATGGCGAAATCACAGATGGTGGTGTTGCAGGGCCTGACCAAACTTCGGCAGATTGCCAACCACCCGCGGATGATCGACGAAACCTACGAAGGTAATTCCGGCAAGCTGGACGATATGGTGATGCGCTTGGAGGGCGCAATGGCGGATAACCACAAAATTCTGGTGTTCAGCCAGTTTATCAAACACCTGGACGTGGTGCAGCAGTACCTGCAGGAGCGCGGCATTCAGTATGCCTACCTGGACGGATCGACGCAGGACCGCCGGGGGCAGGTGGACTTGTTCCAGAAAAACGATTCCATCAAGCTGTTCCTGATTTCGTTGAAGGCGGGTGGTTTGGGCCATAACCTGACGGCGGCCGATTACGTGTTTATTCTCGATCCGTGGTGGAACCCGGCCATTGAGGCTCAGGCCATCGACCGCGCTCACCGCATCGGGCAGCAGAAGACCGTGTTTACCTACAAGTTTATTTCCCGCAATACCGTCGAGGAAAAAATTCTGGCGCTGCAACGTTCCAAACAGAAGCTGGCCAGTGATTTGATTGCGACCGAAGAGAATTTCATGAAGTCGCTGACGAAGGAAGATATTATGGCGCTGCTCGAATAACCGGACGGGTCAGAGATTCAGCAGGGCTTTCAGTTTTTCGTAGAAGCCGGTGTTCCGGAAGGTAAAGGTCTTGTGCAGAATGTAGTTGGAGACAAAACTTGCTCCCATGCCCGCCGTATGTGAAACTAACTTGTTCACATTCACGGTTTTGACCGAGTTTGGAATGGTGAAGGTGTAATGCCCGCCCTGGCTGATGGAAAAGTTGTACAAGGCCGACGCACCGTAAACCGTGATCAGGCAGGAGATCACCGATACCATCGCAAACTTTGCCATCTCCCGCCGGGTCTTGGTCGAGTTTTTAGCGTTGAAAGCCAGCAGTTTGGTGAGGAAAAAACCGATGAAAAACGAACTGACGTAGCCAATCAGCACCCCATTTTCGTACGACACATGAAACCATTCCTGAAGCAGTGAACTCACCAAGATCTGCAAAGATGCGCCAATGGCCGCTACGATAAAATACGCAATTAAGTCTTTTTGATTGAAGATTTTGTTTGTCATAATAAATGCCTTCCGCCCCAATAAGACCCGCAAATTAACAGGAAGCGTTGGAATTCGTATGAGCAAATCAGATACCAGACACGCAACTTTCGCGGCCAGCGGACCACAAACTGAGCGAGGAACGAGAAACAAGTAAGCTAAAAACTACCAGAAAGCCGGAAATGGGGCTACTTTTGCGGACGGATTTTTCTCTCTATGTCTACATTTAATCCCAACACGCGCATTGGTATTCTCGGCGGGGGGCAACTGGGGCTGATGCTGCTTCAGGCCGGTATCGACTGGAACCTGACCGTTCATATTCTCGACCCTGACGCCGAAGCGCCCTGCCGGCACCTGGCCACTTCTTTCACACAAGGCGCCCTGACTGACTACGAGACGGTCTACGAGTTTGGGCAGACCGTCGATGTGTTAACCATTGAAATTGAACGCGTTAATGTCGATGCGCTCGAAGCGCTGGAGCGCGAAGGCAAACGGGTTTTTCCGCAGCCGTCGGTTATCCGGATCATTCAGGACAAGCGGGCCCAGAAGCAGTTTTACCGTGAACACAACCTGCCCACCGCCGATTTTATCCTGACCGAAAACCGGGCCGACGTGCCGCAGCTTGTGGCTCACAACCCCGGCTTTCTGCCCGCGTTTCACAAATTGGGCCGCGATGGGTACGACGGGCGCGGGGTGCAGCGAATTGCCACGCCGGATGACTTCGAAAAAGCCTTCGACGCGCCCGGGGTGCTGGAAAAAGCCGTTGATTTTGAGAAGGAGCTGGCCGTGATTGTCGCGCGCAACGAGCAGGGACAAACCGCTACCTTCCCGACGGTCGAGATGGTTTTTCATCCCGAGCAAAATTTGGTGGAATACCTGTTTGCACCCGCGGCCATTTCGGAAGCCGTTGATCAGCAGGCGCAGGAAATTGCACGAAAAACGGCCGAAGCGTTCGGAATAGTGGGGCTGTTAGCCGTTGAATTGTTTTTAACCAAAGACGGCCAGGTGATTGTGAACGAGGTAGCTCCGCGCCCGCACAACAGCGGCCACCACACCATCCGGGCCAACGTGACCTCGCAGTTTGAACAGCACTGGCGGGCCATTCTGAACCTGCCGCTGGGCGACACTGCGATCCTGACACCGGCTGCGATGATCAACCTGCTGGGCGAACCCGGCTACAGCGGCCCGGCCCAATACGAAGGCATGGAAACCCTGCTGGCGATGCCCGGTGTATTTCCGTTTCTGTACGGTAAAAAAATAACCCGCCCGTTTCGCAAAATGGGGCATATTACCGTTATTAGTCCGGACGTAAACGGCCTGAAAGCGAAAGCCGACGCCGTGAAGGAAAACATAAAAGTCAAGAGCTAAGCTGATGAGTTATGGCGGGTTCGACGCAAGGAATTCATCATTTATAATTTAGAAGTAAAAAAGATGGTTGGAATTATCATGGGCAGCAGCTCGGACCTGAAGGTCATGCAGGAGGCTGCGGATATCTTGACAGAGCTGGGGGTTTCGTACGAAATTGACGTTGTGTCGGCCCACCGAACGCCGGAAAAAATGGTGGAGTACGGAAAAACCGCCCGCCAGCGGGGCCTGAAGGTCGTTATTGCCGGGGCGGGTGGGGCGGCCCATTTGCCCGGTATGGTCGCTTCGCTGACCACGCTGCCGGTGATTGGCGTACCTGTTAAATCCAGCAACTCCATCGACGGCTGGGATTCCGTTCTGTCGATTCTGCAAATGCCGTCGGGCGTGCCGGTGGCAACGGTTGCCCTGAACGGGGCCCGCAATGCCGGGATTCTGGCGGCCCAGATCGTGGGTACGTTTGACGAAAAGGTCGCCCAGCAGTTGCAGGATTATAAAGAAGATATGAAATTGAAAGTCGAAAAAATGAGTCAGGAAGTGAAGAACAGTTGATGGCGGGTTCAGGTTGAATAAAGGATCAAGTTGAAATAAACCGCTTCAGCCAACTTCTGTCCAACGCTGAACCGAAAATCCCACTATGGAAACCGAAAATGCGAAGCGAAATCCCCGGCCTGCGGAAAGCTCCAGTTTGCCCACCATTACGCTGGCCGTTCTGGTTCTGACGATTCTGGCCCTGTTATACATTGGTTATGAGTACGTAGCCGACGACACAAAAGGTTCGGAAGAACTGACCAGTGTTGCCCTGGATACAACCGTACAGAAACCGGCCGAACTGCCCATCGAACCGGAGCTGGCCGCTCCGATTGAGATCGATACGTCCAGCCGGAATGCTCCGGTGGATTTGTCGCAGTCGGCCCCGGCCCCCCTGGAAGAGGAGGTGGCTAAAAAACCGGCGCTGGATTCGGAAGAACGCCCGGCCACGAGTGAGTCAGCCTCCAGCAAACCGGTGGCTGAAACGCGGGAAGAAAAACCGGCCCGGGAGGAGAAACCCGCCGAGGAAAAACCGAAAGAGGAGAAGAAAGAGACGCCCAAGGCCACCGCACCGGCGGGCGGGGTTTCCATGACGCATACCGTGAAACCCGGCGAAACCATTTACAGCGTGGCCACTAAATATAACTTGTCGGTCAATACGCTGAAGGCGCTGAACCCGAATCTGGAAGGCAACGATGTGAAAGCCAACGTGACGAAGCTGAAAGTGAAAGCACGGGCGTATCATACCGTCGGGCCGGGCGACATCCTGCGGGTGGTGGCCGAAAAATACGGTATAACGGTTGACGCCCTGATGAAAGCCAACGGTAAAACCAAAAATTACGCGGCCCGGGGTGAAAAGCTGATCATCCCGTACGCCGAAAAACAGTAGATAGTAGTTTTCCGAATCAATTCACTTTTTAACCATACTGCGCCCGCAGATTGACTGACCATCCGATTACATGAAAACCATTTTTGCCACCCTTCTTTTCGTTGGTCTCGCCCTGACCGGCGCTACCGCCCAAAAAAAAATGACTAAAGGTGACCTGCAGCACGTAGTGCTATTCAAATTCAAACCGGAAACAACGCCCGAGAAAGTAAAGGAAATCGTCGCGGCTTTTGAAGCGTTGCCGTCGAAAATCAAAGAGATTAAAGGCTTTAAATGGGGAACCAACAACAGCCCCGAAGGCCACGATAAAGGATTGACGCACGCCTTTATTCTGACGTTCGACAACGAGAAGGACCGGGATACTTACCTGCCGCATCCGGCCCACAAGGAATTCGGTAAAATCGTTGGTCCGTGGCTGGCGGATTTAACCGTCGTCGATTTCACGAATCAGGCGAAATAAAACGAACGGGAGGAAGAAAAGAGAGGATAGAAGCCGTCGGCTCCGTCCTTTCCTTTCTTCCTCCCTTTTTTGTTTGCCTTTTTATTCTTTCCCTTCCGCCAGGAATCCTTTCCGTCTCAGGAGCGTATCCATAAACTTCAGCTCATTTTCGGTCGTGAAGATGGAGTAGGGCAGGTATAAAAACTGGGCGTCTTTCATACCTTTGGCAACAATTTTAGCCAGCCAGTTTACCTTCATCCCGTTCGTGGCCTGGTCGTTGGACACCACCATTACGTAGGCATCCTTGTCTTTCTTGACGCTCCGGATCTGATCCCATTTTAGAATACCGCCTTCGCGGGCGTTCAGTTTCAGCAGAATCTGGCGGCTGTCGATTTCGTAGACGTACTTCTGAAACAGCGCTTTGGTTTGTTCCATCTGTGTGATGCCCGTAAACTGCACCGCCCAGAAAAGAACGTACACCACCGTCAGCAGGACAATCAGGAGGTAAATCCACCAGGTACTGGTTAAAACGCCGGTTACATCCAGCACAATCGTGGTAATCAGGAGAACCAGCGGGATAAGCCCCCAGTACCAGTTCTGTTTTACCCAGCTACGCATCGCCAGACTGATGTAGGTTTTCTGGTCAAGAGCGTATTTTTTGGTTTTAATAATCATTGAAATAAATAAACTTTAGAGAAGAGATTGGAGATAAGAGAATAAAGAGAAAGTTACGCAACGCCTTTTGTCCCTCGTCTTAACTCTCTTGTCTGAATCAGTTTGCAAAAATACAAAAAGGCTTTGTTTATTTTGAGCCTTGAACGTTTTCGGTTACTTTTCATTTTTAATTACCCGTTTATGACCTCCGAGATTACCCAGATTCTGACGCGCGTGCAGGTAGAGCAGAAGATCCGTCGGATCGCGTTTGAGATTTACGAGAACAACTTCGAAGAATCGGAAGTGATCCTGGCCGGGGTGTCGGGCGAGGGTCATGTGCTGGCCCAGCGGCTGGCGGAAGTCATTCAGCAGATTGCCCCGCTGCATGCCACCGTCATGAAAATCAAGCTGGATAAAACCCTGCGGCAGCAACCTTCCATTCACCTGGATGGGGCCGAAACGGTTTTTACCGGCAAATCGGTCATTGTGGTCGACGACGTGCTGAACTCGGGCCGGACCCTGGCGTTTGCGCTGCAACCCTTCCTGAACGTGCCGCTGACCAGCCTGAAAGTAGCGGTTATTGTTGATCGCGACCATAAACGGTACCCGGTTGCCGCCGATTACATTGGTTATAAACTATCAACTACGCTCACTGAGCACGTCGAGGTAATCCTGAGCGACGAGGATCGAATGGGCGTTTACCTGCGCTAAAATGGGACGGGGCGTCGGTTGATCGGCTGCCTGCATTCTCGTCTCACATTGCACTCCAAACCGGTTATTGACGACTCTCCCGTAGGGGCAGAGCCAATACATTCTGCCGTTTTATCCACAAAATACTGGTTTTCGTGGATTGTCCTCGAGTGGCCCGCCGTCTACCTTTGTCTTCAGGAACGGATAATCCTGGCTGGTTCTTAACGCACCGGGAGCAGGCGCAAAGGTTCAACGCAACCAGTGCCGAAATCCGTACTTGGCGAGACTTGTAACCAATCTGTCAATACCATGAAAAATCTGCTTTGCCTCTTGTTGCTGGTTGCTTCCCCGGTTTTTGCGCAGTCGGACGGACTGTTCAGGAAAGGAAATACGGTCTACGTAGAGTCGACCTCGAAAAATCAGAATAGTCAGGAAACGGAACAGGCCTTTTCGGAGAGCCTGCGCGAGTCAGGATTCTGGAACGTGGTGTCGGAAAAGCAACAGGCCAATTACATCATTAAACTGGACGTTGAAGCGAGCAAAGGCATTACGCTCACGTCCTGGGGAGGGACCTCCATCGGCTGCCGGGCTAAAATTTATAACAAGAATGAAGCGCTGGTCTGGGAGTCCGATACGTACCGCGTAAGTCCAAATGGCACAAACGGCTTCAACGCCAAGAAAGCGTCGGCCCGGAAACTGGCCAGAGCTATCGAACGAAAAGTGAAATAAATGAGGAGACAAACGATAAAAAGCCCGCTCTACGCGGGCTTTTTACACATGCAACGCTGGTTCTGAGTTGCAGAGACGGCTTTCCGGGCCGGAATAAAACGCCATACTACAGCGTTTTCTCCACCATCCCGCCTTTCCGGCTATCCACCGAAACCGTGTATTTGCCATTGCCTCCTCCTTTCACAATCCAGCGGACTTTCACGTAACCCATGCCCGGAATGTTCGGCACTTCCACTGTGGCCGGATTGTTTTTCTGCTCCCGCGTGATGTTCAGGTCGGCATTTTCAACAATCATGGCCGCCAGCGGGGTAACGCCTTTCAGGGTGATGTAATCAGGCCGTTCGATCTTGAATCGGATGTCGTGCGACGAGTGGGTCGGAATCACGCGCTGGTTGACGATGGTTGCCGTTACTTCCGTCAGGCCGTTGCCGAGCGGTTTCGAGGTAATGGCCTGCACGTCCAGTTTTGGTGTCTGGTGGGCGTGGAAGAGAGTAAAAGCCATATTTCGGTGGGCGTCTTCCTCGAGCATAAAACCGGGGTGGTTCCGGATGTAATTCTTCTTCGGTCCGCCAATCTCAATGTCGCCGTACTGCGGGTGTTTGAACGGTTTCCAGGGCACGTAAGCATCATCGAACAGCAGGTATTTTCCAAACTGGTTGTACTCGTCGTTCTGGCCGGTCGCCCCCGGTTTTTGCCGGAACAACAGGTACGAGGTCATCAGCTCGTTCGAGAATGTAAAAATGCCCCGGCCCAGGGCCAGCCAGTCGATTTCACCACCATACACCGTGTACAAGTCTTTATAAATCACGTAATAATTATAACCGGGAATGATTTTCTCACCCGCGCGCCCGATCACGTCGTACACCGCAATATCGCCCGGGGTATAATACTGCTGGTCTTCCTCGGCCCCCGGCCCGCGCAGAAACTGCCCCCCGAAGTTGTGGTAACTCTGCGCCCCGGCAATGTTCGGGTGGCCCATGATGAACTTCTTAATGGCCTGCGTTTCGGGGAGCGTTCCGGGATAGAAAAGTGCGCCGTTCTGGACGTAATTGGGTTGCCAGCCCCAGCCCCAGTCGCGGTTGGGGTCATAATACCCGGCCACGTCTTCGTTGACCAGCCCGTCACCGTCGTTGTCGATGCCTTCGTAGCCCAGCATCTCGTAGTCACCCGGTTCGTCGGGTTTCGCCGGAATCATGCGCGTCGGGTCGTTGGGGTCCTGTTTCATGCGGCCCAGCGGGGTTTTCCGGCGCATCAGCACAATGTTACCGTCGCCGTCCAGATCGTCGTACTTGTCCTCATCGGCTTCACCGTCGCCATCGTCGTCGAGCGGCATCAGGCCCGAGCGGGGTGAGTTTGGGTTGTTCGGATTTTTAATGAAATCTTCCCGCGCATCGGGGTTAATGGTGGGGGCAATGTAAAACACCTTGTCTTTCAGCAACTGCGTCGTAAACTCCACCGTTCCGAAATTTTCGGCCAGGTACCAGGCCGTGTACATGGCGATTTCCGAACCCTGCAATTCGTTGGAGTGAATGTTGCCGTCGATGTAAAAACCGGGTTTTCGCTCGGCATTACCGGTTTTGAAGTCACTGACGACCAGCACCCACAAATCGCGGCCCTGGAACGACTTGCCCATCGATTCTACCCGGACCAGGTTCGGATGCGCTTTCGCCATATCCTGGCAGAATTTGGTAATACCGGCGTAGTCGTTGTAGTGGTTCCAGCGCATCGGCACTTTCGGATTAGCTGGGGAGCCCACGGCCCGCAAGCCCGTCAGGTCGTCATTCTGGGCCGGCTTCTGCTGCGCCGACATGCCAAACGGCAGGATAGCTAGTAAGATTAAAAGTAGCTTTTTCATAGTATTTTCTTCTCCGCTAAACTCTGCTGTGCTCTGCATCACTCTGCGCAATGGCTTTTGAAATCGCTTCGCGGAGTTAAGCAGAGAATGGCACAGTTTAGCGGAGGGTTATGTCGATGGATTTGATACCGGTCATGGCGTTACCGGCTTCAAGGGTGGCGCGGCCCGTACCGGAGACGAGAAACGTAACTTCCATGGATTCGCCAGCCGCCATCGGACTGCGCAGAATCCGCTTCCGGCCCGAGACGACGGTTTGACCGTTGCCCGTGCGCAACTCAACTTTCATTTTGGGAACAAACCGCACGCGGTCGCCAATTTCGGAACCCGTTGGCAGCAGTCCCCGGTTGATTACCTGCGCCGTTACGCGGGTCAGCCCCCCGGAGAGTGATTCTGTACGCAGGTTGACCACGTCGATTTCCGGCATCTGGCGGACGAAAGCCGTCAGGAATTTCAGGTGTTTGTCGGCTGCGTCGTTCAGCAGCGAAACCGGTGGATTCAATCTGGCAAACGGGGCAATTCCGCCCACTTCTGCTTTCCGGCCCGGAAAATCGGGGTGCTCGATGGGTTGCCAGTTGATAAAAACATCGCGGAGGTTGTTGGCGTCGGCCCATTTCAGGAGCTTCACATCTTCGTTATCCGACGGTTTTGCGTTGCTTTTTCCTTTGGTCGTATCCGTCGAAGCCGTGGTTTTCGGAACCCACCAACCCGGTGTGGAGAAGCTGAACCGACCGTAGTGGTAGTAGGCCGTCTGGGCAAAATTACCTTTGGTGGGCGGCATAGCCGGAGCGTCTTTCAAACCCGTTTGGCCGTTGTAAAGCCGGGAAACCTGTTCGCCAACGGGCGCGTCTTTTTCCAGAATACCGGTAATGACGCGCCGAATGGTTTTGGTCCGGTCAAACTTGAGAGCTTCGGAGAGGTTGTTGTACGGCCCAAAGGTAAACACGGCATAAACGTTCGGGGCTTTGTACAAAAAATCGAGCAGCGCACGGCTTTCGGGTTCCGACACTGGCATTTCCCCCGAGCCCGGGGTGAAAAAGGGGTAATCAAATGTGAAGTTTTTGTCCAGATCGATGCCGCCCGCCCCGTCTTCATTGAAGGCCCCGTCTTTGTCGGTATCGGTTCCTTCCGAAATCAACACGTAGCGCCCGGTTTCGCCTTTGGCCGGATCCGCTTTGACCAGCACCCGCGGGTCATCTTTGCTGGCAACGAACGTACCGGTCGGGTCTTCCACCCGGATTTGCGTAATCAAACCGTCTTTGTTCAGGTCCTCGAACGGATCTTCGTTTAACCGGCCGTCGCGGTCATCGTCGGTAGCGGTGTTGTTACCGACTCGCTCGTAGCGTGGTCTGGCCGCGAATTGCTCCTGGGCGTCGGGGTTGATGCTGGGAAAGATGTAGAACGTTTTACTGGACAGTAAACGCGCCACGCTATCCTGATTGGCCGCTGATAACAATTTTTCGGCGAGCTGAACAGCCAGTTCCGTACCCGCCAGATGGGGACCATATACACCGGCGACAAGGGCGATGGCCGGTTTCTGGGCCGCCGTTCCGCGACCGAGTGTCAGAAGCCAAATGTCTTTTCCACCGGGTGATTTACCGATGGACTGGAGGTTGGCAAACGTACCGTATCGGTTACTAAGACTTTTCAGCCGGTTGGCAAGTTCAGCAGCGGACGAGTAAGGTTTACTGGCAGAAGATTGAGCGACTGACTCGGTATGGTAAAGTAAACAGCTTACAAAGGCCCCCAACAAAGCCAGCAAAGAGCGGTATTTCATGAAAAACGGGTGAGCAATCCTAAAAAACGAAGTGAAGCGTTAAATTTAAATAAATTGCCGTAAAGTTACCTCGTAATTTAAAAGGGTCAAGTTTTGCTATTCCTAACCTCAATTCAGTAACAAATGACTATTGATCGTCGTAATTTTTTACACGCTTTGGCTGGTGTATCGGTCTTGAGCCCCGCAACGGCTTTGAGCAGCAACAAAGCCGTACTGGCCGACCGGCCCAAAATTGCCTGTAATCAGTACACTTGGCACACCTTTTACCAGCGTGAAGGGCGTAATTGGGGCGCTGATCTGGATGCATCGCTGGCTGACTTTGTGAAATCGGGTATCATCGGTTATGAACCGTCAGTGAATTCGGCGGAGGAGATTCGCACGCTGGCGCCGTTGCTGAAAAAGCACAAGCTGGAAATGCATTCGCTGTACGTTAACAGCACGCTGCACAAAGCCGACGAAGCCGATAAAACACTGGCGACCGTCACGGCCATTGCCGATGCCGCCAAGCCGTTGGGACTGAAAATTGTGGTTACCAATCCGAGTCCGATTCAGTGGGGAAGTGCGGAAGACAAAACCGATAGCCAATTAACCGTTCAGGCCCGCAATCTGGACCGGCTGGGAGCCGAACTGAAGAAACGGGGCATGACGCTGGCGTACCACACGCACGACGTCGAGATGCGGAACGCGGCCCGTGAGTTTCACCACATGATGCTGGCGACGGACCCCGCCCATGTGTCGCTTTGTCTGGATGTTCACTGGATTTACCGCGGCTCCGGCAACTCGCAGACAGCGCTGTTTGACATTGTAAAGCTGTACGGCAAACGGATTGCGGAGCTGCACCTGCGGCAGTCGAAAAATGGGGTTTGGGGCGAAACGTTCGGGGAGGGCGACATCGACTATTTGCGACTGGCGAACGAATTGAAGACCATCGGCATTCGTCCGCATCTGGTGTTGGAGCAGTGCATCGAAAAAGAATCGCCCCGCACGATGGACGCCGTGATGGCCCACCGGCTGGATTTGCAATACGTAGAGAAAGTATTTGGCACGTGAAGATAGCGCGGGTCGCCGACGGTCTTTGGCGACCCGCGCCAGGTTGTTTATTCTTCGGCCAGCGTTCGGGAAATGTTCATTCGGTAAACGCCCAGCGCCGGAAGGGCGGCCGCCAGAATACCGATCAGAACGGCTACGCCCAGCACCAACCATTCTTCCGGCAGGATGCTGATGTTGTTTAGGCTATAGTGGAAGCTCTGCTCGGCGCGCATGGAAAACAGCAGCAGTCCGACGCGGCTCAGAATCAGGCCGAGCACAAAGCCAATCAGCGACAACACCAGGCCCTCGAGCAGCAGCATTCCAAACAACTGGGTTCGTCCGGCGCCCATCGACAGCATCAGGGCCATTTCGTACTTACGTTCTTTCAACGAATTATAAAGCGACACAAACACGCTGATTCCGGCAATGAGCATGATGGCAACGGCCAGCCCGCGCAGGGTCTCGACGCCGATGCCCAGCAACGAAAACAGCCGGTTGATTTCGATGGAAGGGAGAGCCGCCTGCAATTTGGAGTTGTTGTTGATGCCCCGGGCAATCATCATACCCATCGGATTCCGGAATTTAATCAGCATGCTGGTAATCTCGCGCGCTTCTTCGGCTTCGTGTTCATGTTCGTGATCATGATCTTCTTCGAGGTCTTCCACGGTCTCACCTTCGTGCTCTTCGTGGTGCGCGTGAATGGCCCAAACGCTCGATAGCGGGGTCAGAATCAGCTGGTCGATGACGGTATTGCTGGGGTTAAAAATCCCGACCACCTTGTATTTCGTGTTGCCGTGCTCTTCACCCTCGCCGTCCAGACCGTGTGAACCGGAAAACGTATCCCCGATTTTCAGGCCGGTGATTTCCGCCACGCGGGCCCCAATCGTCGCTTCCAGTTCTTTCTGAAACAGCGTTCCCTGGGCAACGGTGGCTTCAAAATGATCAACGTATTTTTTGTCTGTACCGACAATCCGGAAGGTTTGGTAACTGTCGCCCATTGACAACGGAATGGCGGTTTTGATCATCGGGTTCCGGGTGAGCCGCTGGGCTTCTTCGAGCGGGATGTTGCCCGTCGGGGCGTCGATCTGGTAAATGCTCGACAGAATCAGCTGCAGGGGACTGCCTTTGGCACCCAGCACCATGTCGATGCCTTTGACGTTGCGGGAAAACTGCTCGTCCAGTTGCTTGTTCAGCAGCAGCAACAGCGAGATGATCGTGATGCCCAGCGTCATTAGCAAGCCACTCAGGAAGCTGCTGAGCGGTTTGTCTTTCAGGTTGGCCCAGCTTATTTTTAACAGATTCATAATAGATTACAGAATCACCTGATTCGAAAATTCATCTTTCAACCGCTGGTCGTGCGTCACCACGATCAAACTAGCGCCAATTTGTTCCGACTGTTCGCGCAGCAGGGCTACCACCCGGGCGCAGTTCACATCATCAAGGCTGGAAGTGGGTTCGTCGGCCAGAATAACGCCCGGTTTGTTCATCACGGCGCGCGCAATGCTGACGCGTTGCTGTTCGCCCTGACTCATCTGGTGGGTTCGTTTGCCGAGGTGGTCGGCGAAGCCCAGGTGCGTGGCCAGTTCGCGGGCGCGGCTTCTGTCCTGCGGTTTTTCCGCTAAATAGTTTGCCATGAGCAGATTATCCATAACCGAAAGCGAGCTGACAAAGTGCGGTTTCTGGTAGATGATGCCCACGTGAGCCGCCCGGAATGCCGCCGTTTTCGCGGGTGATAATTGCGTCAGATCGGTCTGGTCGATGGTGATGGAGCCGCTTTCGGGGCGCAGCAGTAGGGCCAGCAAATGCAGAAACGTCGTTTTACCGGTACCAGAATTTCCCAGAATCAAAACCGCTTCGCGATCGTTGCAGCGAATGTCCGGAAAAGAAAACCGCTTGGTTGGAGAGTACGAAAAGGTCAGTTGATGCGATTGAAGCATACGGCTAATATCATCAATTTTTGCTAAAGATACGTAGGTTTGTAGCGTTATTGCATTATCTACTGTTGAATCCATGAAGCGAATTGCCATTTTTGCGTCCGGCTCCGGAACCAATGCCGAGAAGATTGCCGGTTACCTGACCGACCATCCCGACATTGAAGTCACGCTGATTTTGTCGAACAACCCCAAAGCCGGAATCATCGACCGGGCGCGCAAGGGTTTCGGCCCCGACCGGAAGCTGCACGTGCCGGTGCTGGTGTTCGACCGGGCGACGTTTTACGAGAGCAACCGAATCGTGGAATTGCTGCAGAAGCAGGAAATTGACCTGGTGGTGCTGGCGGGTTTTATGTGGCTGATACCAGAAGCCCTGGTAAAAGCGTTTCCTCAACGGATGATCAACATTCACCCGGCTTTGTTACCCAAATACGGCGGTAAGGGGATGTACGGGCATTTCGTGCACGAAGCCGTTGTGGCCGCCGGGGAGTCGCAATCGGGCATTACGATTCATTACGTGAACGAACGGTACGACGAAGGAAGTATCATTTTTCAGGCTTCCTGCGAAGTGGACCCGCAGGATACGCCGGAGGATGTTGCCCGGAAAGTGCAGGTGCTGGAACACCGGTATTATCCGGAGATCGTCGTGAAGGTATTAGAAACGATGAAGAATGAACCATAAATCGAACTCGGGAAAGAAATCTGCCTGGCTGGGCCTGGTGATTATGATGGTGAGCCTGACCGGTTGCTTCCGGCCCGCCATTCCCATATCCATGTCGCCCAATTATCCAGTAGAGGTGTTCTACGAAAACCAGCAGCCCGACCGGCCGTTTACCGAGATGGAGTGGCTGGAATACAAGGAGGAAGTGCCGCTGGCCGATCAGCAGAAACCGCAAAAGGGGCGGATGGTGAAACGGGGCAACAACGTCGAGCAGAAAGAATTACTGCTGGCACGGCTGACAATGCAGGCCAAAAAAATGGGAGCCGATGCGCTGATTGCGGTCCGGTATCAATATTACAGTTCGGCGACGGTAAACGGGTATTCGATGCGGGGCATGGCCGTCAAATACCAGAAGGAGCGGGAAGTAGGGCAGTAAACCTTACTTTACTTCCGTATAATCAACGTATTCGCCCCCCTTCAGCTTGGACTCATTCGCGCCGGAAGGCGACGTGTGGACGCGGGTTTCGCCTTCACGGGTTCCGCGGTTGAAGTGTTCGTTAGCCTTGCGTTGTTCTTTCGCCAGTTGCCGACCAACCAGTAACCAAAAGAAAAACCGGCGTACCGGCGGGACGAACGCAATTAAAAGCAGAAGAACGAATAAGAATTTAAAAATCATGCTGAACAACAATCAGGGTCGGTTATCAGATACAAGTATAACGCAAAAGCCAGAAAAACAGTTGCCCTACTGATATTATAAAATACTTAAAAAAGCACCGCCACCCTGTCAACGGTTGTAAAACCGGATCAGTGGTGGCGGTGCGGTTATTTTTCAGTGGTTCTTACCGACTCAGGTACAAATTCCGTTCAGAGTAAACTTTCTGAAAGAAATCATCTTCCAGATCGTCGATGAAGTAAATGCCTTCACCGGTCGATTTCATTTCCGGACCGAGTTCTTTGTTTACGTTCGGGAACTTGTTGAAAGAGAATACCGGAATCTTGATGGCATAGCCTTTTTTCACCGGCTTGAAGTCGAAATCCTTCACCTTTTTATCGCCCAGCATCACCTTCGTCGCGTAATTGACATACGGCTCTTGGTAAGCTTTGCAGATAAACGGCACCGTCCGCGACGCCCGGGGATTGGCTTCGATGATGTACACCACCTCGTCCTTCACCGCAAACTGAATGTTGATCAGCCCGACGGTATTCAGCGCTTTGGCGATGGTGCGGGTGTGCTCTTCAATTTGCTTGATCACATTATCGCTCAGGTCGAACGTCGGCAGAACCGCATACGAGTCGCCGGAGTGAATACCGGCCGGTTCGATGTGTTCCATCACGCCGATGATGTACACGTCCTCACCGTCGCAGATGGCATCGGCTTCGGCTTCGATGGCATTCTCCAGGAAGTGATCGAGCAGGATGTTATTGTCCGGGATGTCGTGCAGAATCTTGACCACGTGCTGCTCCAGTTCCTGTTCGTTCAGGACAATTTTCATACTCTGGCCACCCAACACGTAGCTGGGGCGCACCAGCAGCGGGAAACCGAGCTCGCGCGACAGTTCGACGGCTTCGTCGGAACCGCGCACCGTGCCGAATTTCGGATACGGGATGTTGTGATCCCGCAGCAAAGCCGAGAAACGACCCCGGTCTTCGGCCAGATCAAGGGACTCATAATCCGTACCGATGATCTTGATGCCGTACCGCGTTAGTTTTTCGGCCATTTTGAGGGCCGTCTGGCCGCCCAGCTGTACGATAACACCCACGGGGTTCTCGTGCATAATGATGGCGTGGACGTGCTCCCAGAACACCGGCTCAAAGTAGAGCTTGTCGGCAATGTCCGGATCGGTCGAGACGGTTTCGGGATTACAGTTAATCATGATCGTCTCGTAACCGGCCTCCTTAGCGGCCAACACCCCGTGTACGCAGGAGTAATCAAATTCAATCCCCTGGCCGATGCGGTTGGGGCCTGAACCCAGAATAACAACCTTTTTGCGTTCGCTGGTGATGGATTCGTTTCCGGCCAGGACGCCAACCGGGAAAGCGCCCTGCTCGGGCGTTTCGGTGCCCTCAATCGGCAATTGCGGGCTGTTGAAGGTCGAATAATAGTAAGGCGTCCGGGCTTCAAATTCGGCCGCACAGGTATCCACGCATTTGAACACGCGCCGGATATTGTGCTCTTGCCGGAAATTATAAATCTTGCTTTCCTTCACGCCCAGCAGGTGCGCCAGCTGGCGGTCGGCATAGCCTTTCTGCTTGGCTTTCAGGATCAAAGCGGGCGGAACGTCTTCCAGATCGTAGTGGCCAATTTCGCGCTCCAGTTCCACCAGCTCCTCAATCTGGTAGAGGAACCATTTATCGATTTTGGTCAGATTCTGGATGGTCTTGAACGACAAACCGGCTTTGAACGCGTCGTAGATATGGAACATCCGGTTCCAGCTTGGGTGGGCCAGGCTGTATTTGATGGCTTCCTGATCGGTCAGTTCCTTGCCGTCGGCGCCCAATCCGTTGCGCCGGATTTCCAGCGACTGGCAGGCTTTCTGCAGGGCTTCCTGGAAGTTACGGCCAATGCCCATCGCTTCACCCACCGACTTCATTTGGAGGCCCAGCGAGCGGTCAGAACCCGGGAATTTATCGAAATTCCAGCGCGGCACTTTCACGATCACGTAGTCGATGGCGGGTTCGAAGAATGCCGAGGTGGAGCCGGTGATCGGGTTGATCAACTCGTCCAGGTTGTAGCCAATCGACATTTTGGCCGCGATTTTGGCAATCGGATAGCCCGTTGCCTTCGAAGCCAAAGCCGACGAACGGCTGACCCGCGGGTTGATTTCAATGGCAATAATATCGTCGTTTTCGGGATTAACGGAGAACTGAACGTTACAGCCGCCCGCAAATTTCCCGATACCGTCCATCATTTTGATGGCCAGGTCGCGCATTTTCTGGTACAACGTGTCGGGGAGCGTCATGGCCGGAGCCACGGTGATGCTGTCGCCCGTGTGAATTCCCATCGGGTCGAAGTTTTCGATGGAGCAGATGATGATGAAGTTACCGGCACCGTCGCGCAGCAACTCCAGCTCGTATTCCTTCCAGCCCATAACCGACTGCTCGATCAGAACTTCGTGAACCGGCGACGCGTGCAGACCGTTGTTCAGGGCCTTGTCAAAATCTTCGGGTTTATCGACGAAGCCGCCCCCGGTTCCGCCCAGCGTGAAAGAGGGCCGGATCACGAGCGGGAAGCCGATTTCCTGCGCAATTTCCTTGCCTTCCAGGAACGAACGAGCCGTGCGACCCTGGCAAACGCCAACGCCCAGTTCGAGCATCTTCAGCCGGAATTTCTCGCGGTCTTCGGTGGTCTCGATGGCTTTGATGTCAACGCCGATGATGCGAACCCCGTATTTGGTCCAGACCCCGGCCTTGTCGCATTCGATGGCCAGGTTCAGGGCCGTCTGACCGCCCATGGTGGGCAACACCGCGTCAATGGGATGGCCTTCTTCCTGATGTTTCTTGAGAATCTCGACAATGGATTTTTTCTCGAGCGGTTTCAGGTAGACGTAATCCGCATTGATGGGGTCCGTCATGATGGTGGCCGGATTCGAGTTGATCAGCGATACCTCGATCCCTTCTTCGCGAAGCGAACGGGCCGCCTGTGAACCCGCATAGTCGAATTCACACGCCTGACCAATGACGATGGGGCCGGAGCCAATAATAAGAATCGAACGAATGGAAGAATCTTTGGGCATTACTGTGAGGAAAATGAATAATGAATCGTTACGTCAAACCGTTGAAACGCAACAAAAAACAATCACTATTCCTGACCCCCTGAAACGTACTGGCCCGAAGCGAAAACAGGTTGGCACAGCAGCCGGAACGCAGTCACAGGGCGAACCGTTTCGAAGTTTCTAAGCCAATCTGTTTCGGTATGGTCAAAAATCCCACAAAATTAGTGGATGCAGACGAATTCGGAAGAAATTTTTTAAATGTTTTTGTCGTTGTGCCCCCAAATTAGCGCACAACGACAAAAAGGTTAATTTTTTGTGATGGAAAGGAGGTCCTGATAGTCAACGGTATTGTCCCGACCGCACCAGTTACCGAACTGAATGTTCTTGATGGTTAACCCGGCTTTGGCGAAGGCTTCGCGGGCGTAGGTTTCGTCGAAGGCAATCATGCTTTCGGGCAGGTCCTGCAAATGCACCATCGTTTTGTCGGTAAACGGCGTCAGTTGGCGGTCGTATTTGTTTTTGCCCTGGGCGTTCAGCCGGCGGGATTCTTCGTTGAGCAGGAACATAGTGATGTAGCCCCGCGCACCTTTCTTCAACACCCGCGAAATCTCGGCCAGGTACCGCTCAAAATCCGCTTCAAGCATGTGTGTAAACACCGAGTTCAGAATCACCAGATCAAACGTCGACGATTCGAACGGAAACCGCAGTTCGTGGCCCTGCATGGTTCCCTTCGGGTTGTACATTTTATTGTAGACGTTCAGGTGGTGAAAGTTGAAGTGCGGAAACCGCTTGTGAACTTCCTTATTACACCAATCGACGCCCTCTTTTACAATCTCGATTCCATCGTATCCGCCCGGCGGGTTGATGTGTTTGGTCAGCGGAATGGCAACCCGCCCAATACCACTGCCCACGTCCAGCACGCGGTCGGTGGCGTTGAGGCCAACCAGATCCTTGATGTGACTGACCGTTATTTCACCCACTTTCTTGAAATCGCCGTCACCGATAAAAATCATCCGCGATGGGGGGGTAAGCACATCCCGTTCGCCGGTGATGATCTCCAGCTGGTCGATCACCGAAAGCGGAATTATATTTTTCAAGGCGGTCTTTATCGGGTTGGGAATCAGGCTTTTCAGTCCCATTGTCAGAATGCTTTTAGTTTGGAATAGCTCGCAATTTAAACAATACCGCCATTATTTTGTAAACTTATCCCCAGTTTGGCGTTTAAGAAGAAGCTGCGAACTGGCAATCAGAAAAGAACGGGTATTAAATCTCAACGGCGAATATGATGATACGTCGACGTGCATGGGTACTGATTTGGGTGGTGGGTCTGGCGTTGGCAGGCTGTTACAAATACGAAGAGCGGGTCTGGCGAGCGCCCAGCGGAAACGCCCCAGGCTCGGGTTCGGGCAACGGTTCCGGAACCCCCGGCTCCCCGAACAATCCGGGTTCCGGCGGCCCCGGCACTTCCCCGATTACGGGGTTGCCCAATCCGCCGGCGCGACCCTCATACATCGATAACGGGTCGATTCGGCTGAGTGTGGACCTGAACATGGGGGGCGCCATCACGTACCTGGCGTCTTCGGCCAACGGGCAGAATCTGGTCAACAACTGGGATGCGGGCCGGCAGATTCAGGCGTCGTTTTATTCGGGGCCAACGCCCTACGCTCCGAACGGGAAGCAGCCCCACCCGGAATGGAAAGATCTGGGCTGGAACCCCGTTATGTCGGGTGACGTGTACGGCAACCGCTCCAAAGTGCTTGAGTCGCGCAACGACGGCCGGGAGATTTATATCAAAACCGCCCCGATGCTCTGGCCCAACAACAACATACTGGCCGAATGCACCATCGAAACCTGGATCACGCTCAACCAGAATACCGTTAAAATCCGTCACCGACTTAACAACAACCGGACGGATACGAAGCAGTATTCGGCCAAACCGCAGGAATTACCGGCAATTTTCCTGAACGCCCCCTTCCGCAATATCGTATCGTACACCGGTACGAAACCCTTTACCAACGACGCACTGACCAAAACCACGAGCCAGACGGTTAACGAAATTTTTGGGGGCGTGCCGATGCTGTCACCCGAAAGCTGGATGGCGATGGTGAACAATTCCAACTGGGGACTGGCCGTATACAAACCGAAGCATCAGTATTTCGTCGGCGGTACGTTCGGAACCTCTTCTGTGGGGGGCGAATACGACTTTACAACGGCTTACATCACGCCAACCACGTACGAGATTCTGGATCACAACATTCAGTACGACTACGAATATATCCTGATTCTGGGAACGCTCGACCAGATTCGCAGCTACGTGTACGCGCAGCCCCGGCCCCCAAAGGCGCCGGATTACCGTTTTGTAGCCGATCGGCAGTCGTGGTGGTATTATCAGGGAGTGGATCGCGGCTGGCCCATTAAAAACGAACTGGATATCCCGCTCGACAACGGAAATGTGCTGATGATGGGTCCGGGCGAAATGTGGCAGGCCGCCGACATGCCGAAGGTGTACATCCGGGCGGCTTTCAAAACGGATGCTACCCACGCCCGGCTCCGCTGGACGGAACCCTCCGACCCCGAGTTTCTGCCCGAACGGGTGTTTGATTTCCCTATTACCGGCGATGGCCAATACCGGACCTACGAACTGGACATGACGAAAGTACCGGCCTGGAAAGGCACCATCGTGCAACTCGGTTTTGAACCCGCCCTCGGCGAAAAGGGTGGCTCCGGCAAGTGGGCCAAAATTCAGTACATTTCGTCCAAACCGTAAGTCGCTACCAATCCTGACGGCGCGCCGGGAAATCACCGAAACGCTGCTGAAGCCACTCGACGCTCTGTCAAAATCGTTAAGCTCCTTTCGCCGTCGGACGGTCCCGGCGGCTTTCGAGTTCCCGCAGCTTGGCGTATTTCACCACCGGATACATGGCCGAGAAAAGCGACCAGACGAAGCCGGGATACCCGTTCAGGAAATTCTGTTTGAGCAGGTATTCTTTCAGGAAGGTAACCGGAAACCGAAAGACAACCTGGGCCACGGAGCCGTGGCGGCCCCGGCTTTGCAGATCGTGAGCCCCGGCGGTGGTGTAACGGTTGAATTTCTCGAAGTATTCGTGGAGGCTGCCGTAGCTGTCGTGCAGCATATGATGGGTTAATTTGCCAACCGAACCGTTCAGCACCACATCTTCGTGAACCCGCGCCGAGTTGTAATTCCCGAAGCGCTTGTCGAACAGCCGGAGGTGCGGCATTTTGTATTCTCCGCCGTAGCGCATCAGTCGACCCAGAAACACGAGTGAAATCGGCACGTTGAAGCCCCGGAAGCTAAGCGTGCCGGCTTCGGCTTCCGCCAGCCTGAGCTGAATTTCCGACCGGAGTTCAGCAGTAACCACTTCATCGGCGTCAACGACCAGCACCCAAGGATTGCGGGCCTGCTCCACGGCAAATCCTTTTTGCCGACCAAAACCGTCGAAATCGCGGTGCAGGACCCGACAGCCAAACTGCCGGGCAATGGCCAGGGTCTGGTCGGTGCTGCCCGAATCGACCACGACAATTTCATCACACCAGGTTAAGGCCTCCAGAACGGCGGGCAGAATCCGGGCGGAGTTGAGCGTAATCATGACGGCACTGACGGGCGGGGAACCGGACATGGGGAATACAGGCATAAAACAACTAAAAATTCGGGATCGAACTACAAATGACTGTCTTTCAATGTAAAAATCAAATTTTAGCAGATTTCTAAGAAGTTATTGTCCCACAAATTCAACAACTGTTTGATAGTTATGTAGTTATTCCACAAGCACTTGATTAACTACTTTCATCGGTTAAATTTTCGGTTGTATTCCTCCCTCAATCCGATAACTTTGTTAACTCACTTTTTTTGTTCATCACACGTCAAGTTATAAATAAGTCAATAGATCATGGCTCAACCTGAAGCACTCGAACCGATACTGCAAGAGGACCCGCTCCGGTTTGTTCTATTTCCCATCCGGCACCACGACATCTGGAAAATGTACAAGCAGCACGAAGCGTCGTTCTGGACTGCCGAAGAAATTGACCTTTCGCAGGATCAGCGTGACTGGGAAAACCTCAACGACGGCGAACGGCACTTCATTTCCCACGTATTAGCGTTCTTTGCGGCTTCCGACGGGATTGTCAACGAGAACCTGGCGGTCGGTTTTCTGTCGCAGGTGCAATACGCCGAAGCCAAGTGCTTCTACGGTTTCCAGATTATGATGGAAAACATTCACTCGGAAACCTATTCGTTGCTGATTGATACCTACATTAAAAATCCGTCAGAAAAAGACAAGATGCTGCGCGCAATCGATACGATTCCGTGCGTGACGCGAAAAGCCGAATGGGCTATGCGGTGGATCGAGAACGGTTCCTTTGTGGAGCGTCTGCTGGCGTTTGCTGCGGTGGAAGGAATTTTCTTTTCCGGGTCGTTCTGCTCAATTTTCTGGCTCAAAAAACGGGGTCTAATGCCCGGGTTGTCGTTCTCGAACGAGCTGATTTCGCGCGACGAGGGTTTGCACCGCGATTTTGCGTGTTTGCTCTATACCGACCACATCAAGAACAAACTGCCCGAAGAAGATGTCTACGCGATGATTAAAGACGCGGTGAGCATCGAGCAGGAGTTTGTTACCGATGCGCTGCCGGTCTCCCTCATCGGGATGAATGCCGACCTGATGAATCAGTACATCGAATTCGTTGCGGATCACCTGCTGGTATCACTGGGTTTGAAAAAGATTTACAACTCAACCAACCCGTTTGATTTCATGGATATGATTTCGCTGCAAGGGAAAACCAACTTCTTCGAGAAGCGCGTTGGTGAATACCAGAAAGCGGGCGTAATGGGATCAACGAAGGAAAAAGAAGATCAGAAGATTACGTTTGACGCGGATTTTTAATCGGTCACCAAACCGTACCACAAAAAAGAGCCTACTTTTCGGTAGGCTCTTTTCTGTTTTAGAGACGACTATAAACCGTCTGGATTCAGGGGCAGAACGGTTAATGACTTTCTCAGGAAATGTGGACAACGGGCTGGGCGTCGGTAGTCTCCATAAATTCTTTCTTGACAATTTTGGCCGTTTTGTGGTCACCGGTATGGTTCCAGCCGGGCGGCATGATAATGTAAAGCAGCTTGTTTTTCAGGCCGGGCGCTTTCCGCATGTCTTTTGCCAGCGCATAGAATTCACCAAAGTAGACATCCCAGAAATTGCCGCGTTTCATTTCCCGCGTAATTCCGTATTCCATCGGCACTTCTTTCTTCTCGTGTTGCAGCGTTCCGAAGACGTGGTCCCAGATGTTCAGCAGGTTACAGAAGTTGGTGTCCATGTACAGCGGATTCTTGGCGTGATGAACCCGGTGGTGTGAGGGCGTCAGAATGATTTTGTGCAAAAAGCCCAGTCGGCCGTCTTTCAGGACATTCTCACCGATGTGAATCAGGGCGCCCCAGGTGCCGTCGATAAACATGATGAGAAATAACAGGACGGGGTTGACACCCAGCAGGATGCAGATCGTGGTTCGGATGATGTCGGCGTAGGGGGCTTCCAGGAAGAAGTGAGCGTAGGTTACCGACAGGTTCATATCTTCCGGGGCGTGGTGGGTTGAGTGAAGGCACCAGAAAAGCCGTACTTTATGGCCCAGGTAATGGTAGACGAAGTGCGCCAGTTCCCAGACTACGTAACCGTAAAGAAACCAGTACCAAGTCGGGGTGGTGGTGATGATCGCGTATTTTTCAAAGAGACCAATGCACAGCGCCACCATCGCAAAGGAAAGGTATCGTCCGATAAACCGGTTGAAAACAATGATCAGCAATGAAATTTTGTAATTCTCAATCTTGAATCGCTTATAAAAGGCGGCCCGTATAATTTCGATGATCAGCAGCAGCGGAATCAGGGGAGACATAGCCGACCGGATACCCTCCCAGGTTAACAAGGCGGAATAGTCGCCGGATTGGAACATTTTTAGCCATGATCCGACGCCGAAAAAAGAAAGAAATTCGTCGTAAATGGTTTGAAAAAAATCCATTGCCAGTAAGTGGTTTAGTTGAAATACGAAACAAACGTTTCTATTGCAAAAACTATTCAAGCAAAAATACAAATTTTTCTACTTAAGAAGAACCTTTTATGGGATGATTTTGCCCGACTGTCAACCGAACTCAGGCAAATAGAAGCTTCTGATTTGGAAGTTGTTAATGCATTCCGCCGGAACTCGCCTGAATTAAAGTTTTTGACCGTTCTGGTCCGGGTTTTGCCTTGTATTTCTGTGAGAAAAAGTGTTATTTTGCGGGTCAGATTTTTGTGTAACTAACATCGTAATGGCTTTAATTAACAAAATCAGGGAAAAATCGGGCGTCGCGGTAGGTGTCATTGCCGTCAGTTTGATTTTATTTATTGTCGGCGGGGATTTGCTCGGGTCTCGGAGCCTGTTTGGAGGACAGGACCAGACGGTAGGAGAGATTTCCGGACAGAAGATTTCATACCAGGAATACAACGCGAAAGTCGATGAAGCCCGGGCCGCCTACGAGCAGCAAACCGGTCGGCCCGCTACCGAGCAGGATCAGGTGCAGCTCCGTGATCAAGCCTGGAACCAGTTTATTTTAGACATTGCTTACCAGAAAGAGTACGAAGCTCTTGGCCTGGCAGTTACCAGAGAAGAACTAGTCGACATGGTACAGGGCAACTACATCAGCCCGGCCATCCGCCAGACTTTTACGGACCCCAAAACCGGCGCTTTTGATAAAAATACCGTTATTAACTACCTGAAAAGCCTCAAGACCTTGCCGGCTGAACAGCAACTGGCCTGGACGAACTTCGAGCGAAACCTGAGCGCCGACCGCATGCGGACCAAATACGAAAACCTGCTCCGGTTGTCGTCGTTTGTTACCACGGCCGAAGCACAGAAAGAATACCAGGCCCAGAACACCCGCGCGGATGCCAAATTCCTGCTGGTACCTTACTATGTTGTTCCTGATACAACGGTAAAAGTTTCTGACAGCCAGTTACAGGAATACCTCGACAAGCACAAAGACGAATACAAAAGCTTCAACAGCCGAACGCTGCAATACGTGACCTTCCCGGTAGCACCGTCGAAAGAAGACAGCACGGCTTTGTACGACCAAATTAAAAACCTGGCCCGCGGTTTGGCCTCCGCTCCGAATGACTCGTCATATGCCCGGATGAACTCCGATATTCAGGCACCGTTGTATATGACGCTGGGTGAAATGCCAGAGCAACTGAAGGCAACCGTTGGGACGTTTGCTCCGGGTGGGGTATACGGTCCTTACAAAGAAGGTAACACGTATTTTATCTACAAATACGGCGGTACGAAAAGAGATACCAGCTTCACGGTTCGGGCCAGCCACATTCTGATTCGGGCCGCTGGCGGTGACTCTTCCAAAGCCGCAGCCCGCGCCAAGGCCGAAGGTGTTTTGAAGCGGATTCAGGGCGGAGCCAGTTTCGAAGCCCTGGCGGCTGAGAACAGTGAAGACGGATCGCGTCAGCAGGGCGGTGATCTGGGGTACTTCAAAAACAACAACCAGATGGTGAAGCCGTTCCAGGACGCTGTTTTCAGCTTCAACGGAACCGGCTTGATCCCGCGACTGGTCGAAACAGATTTCGGTTTTCACATTATCAAAATAACCGAGCCGAAAACGAATACCCTGTACCGGATTGCAACCATCGGTAAGACCATCACACCGAGCCAGGCTACCCGTGATGAAGTATATCGCAAAGCTGAGCAATTTGCGACCGAAAATAAAACGAAGGCCGATTTTGATGAAAATACCAAAAAAGACAAAAGTCTGGTAGTTGCCACGGCCGAACGTCTTCCGGAAAATGCAACCAGTGTTAACGCCCTGGGTAACGCCCGTGAGCTCGTACGCTGGGCTTTCAACGATGATACGGACATCAACGATGTTTCATCAGCCATTGAAGTTGACGATCAGTACGTTGTAGCAGTTGTAACGGGTGAAACATCCGAAGATGAAGCTTCGGTTGATAACTTCCGGCAGGAGTTGACTACGAAAGTTCGGAACCAGTTGAAAGCTGAACAGATCATTGCCAAGCTGGGTAATGCATCGGGTACGCTCGAGTCAATTGCTCAGAAATACGGTGCTGGTGCTTTGGTTGAAACCGTACCGGACGTCAACATGGCGAACGGTTTTCTGAAAAGCGCGGGCGTTGATCCGCTGGCCGTTGGTAAAATCTTTGGTCTGAAAGCGGGCAAGCGTTCAAAACCGTTTGCGGGTGATGCAGGTGTGATAATCGTGGAAACTACGAAAGTTACCCCGGCTCCGACGGTGGCGGATTACACGGTTTACAAAAACCAGTTGCAGCAAAACGCCAACAGCCGCGCCGGTTTCATGATCAACGAAGCCATTCGTGATAACGCGGATATCAAAGATCGCCGGGCTAAGTTTTATTAATCCCGTCTGAACTATGGCATAAAAAAAGCGACCCGGCCCGGGTCGCTTTTTTTATATACTACAAACCGTTACGGATTCTTCAGAAAGGTGACTAGCTTCTTGAAGGCCTGACCGCGGTGACTGATGTGGGCTTTTTCATCCATGCTCATTTCGGCAAAAGTACGGTCATAACCGTCGGGTTGAAAAACCGGGTCGTAGCCGAAGCCGCCCGTACCGCGTGGCTCGGTCAGGATCTGGCCCTCGGCAACGCCTTCAAAAACGTGGTACTGGCCGTCGAGAACGAGGGTGATGACGGTTCGGAAGCGGGCGCTTCGGTCTGACTTACCGTCCAGGTTGGCCAACAACCGGGTTACGTTGCGCTCGTAGCTCCGTGGATGACCTCCGTAGTAGGCGGAGTGAACCCCCGGCTCACCGTGCAGCGCATCAACTTCCAGACCCGAATCGTCGGCGAAACAATTGATGCGGTACTGGTCCCAGACGTGCGCAGCTTTCTGGCGCGAATTGCCGGGAATGGTATCCTGTGTTTCGGGAATTTCTTCCAGACAGCCAATGTCCTGCAAGGTTTTCAGGTCGAACTGATCACCCAGCATGGCCGAGATTTCGGCCAGTTTGTTGGCATTATTGGTGGCAAAGCAAAGCGTCATAGAGAAAAGGTTAAAAAAATAGGCTGTCCCGTAACGAGGCAGCCTAAAGTTAGAAGGAAGAATGCTTATTTGGCACTCACCACTTCCAATTCAAACGCAAGTGGTGCGTAAGAAGGAATTGATACGGCTCCTGCCGTCTGGCTCTGACGCCCCGTCGGACCGTATCCGATCGAGGACGGCAATACGATGGTGGCTTTTTCACCAACCCGCATTTTCACCAAGGCCTCATCCCAGGCTTGTATCACGGCTCCGGTACCCACACTAAATTCTGTTCCGTTGGCACTGGCATCAAACTGGGTGCCATTCAGGAGCTTACCGGTATATTTCACTTTGGCAGTCTGTCCGGCTTTCACCTGCGCCGAATCCGCCGGTGATTTTTTGGTCAGGAGGAACCGTAGTCCCGATTCTGTTTTTTCGGCGGCTGTCAGTTTATTCGCCACCAGATAATCCTGAATCTGTTCTTCCTCCGTCCGGACGCTAACCACTCTTACGTCGTAGCGAACGGGCGTGTAAGCTGGTAAGAGCAAATTGCCGCTCTTAACGTCGGTCGGGTCGTAGGGAGCCAGTACAATGGCTTCTTCGCCTTCTTTCAGCAGTTGCAGGCTTTGGTAAAGCCGGGCGGTGATGGTGCCTCTGTTTACGGCCCCGATCGTGCTGGTGTTAGGAATCCCGGCCGCTGTTTCTGAACTATCAACAACGACGCTATCCAGCCGGCTTTGCACAAAGTAGTATTTTACTTCATCTCCTTCTACCGCCAACTGCCCGTTCTGAACGGTTTTCGTCCGGATGATGTAAAGGCCGGTTAGCTCGTTTTTCTCCGCCCTTCCTCTAAGGTTGGTTTTATCAAGGTAAGCAAGAATCTCTTCCTCATTTTCGCGACGCTTCCGTTCGTTTAGGGCCTCCCCCGGGTCGGGCTGGCAAGCCATCTGCGCCGTTAAGAGCCCAATCAGTGAAACGGCAAAGCTCCATTTCAGCCAATTCTTCGTTGCATTCATTTTACTCGTATAGATAAAAGTGGTTAGTCTCACGGTTTCTGTTTCTAAACAACGAACCCGATGCGGATTCCGTATCGGGTTCATCGATAGATTTTAGCAACCGCTTACCGGCCGCCCTGCGGCATTTGTGGCATTTGCGGAGGAGTCGGTGCGGCTCCCTTCTTGACGTCAACCAGTTCAACGTCGAACAGGATTACGGAGTTGGGCGGGATGGCACCCGGAGCACCTTCCGTACCGTAGGCCAGACCCGACGGAATAATGATCGTGCCTTTTCCGCCTTTCCGCAGCTGCCGGATACCTTCTTCCCAGCCGGGAATGACGGCACCCTGGCCCAGCGGGAAATCAATACCGGCCTGGGTCTGGGGTTGTTTGTCGGAGCTATCGAATACCTTACCGTCCATCAGCTTGCCGGTGTATTTCACTTTGACCACGTCGCCGGAAGCCGGTTGCGGACCTGCGCCCGGCTGGGTAATGACGAAATATAGACCCGATGCCGTTTTTTGTCCGGCCAGTTTGTTTTTCGCTACGTAGTCCGCGATGGTTTTGGCATCGACGCCTTTTTGTTTTTCCCGGAGCGCTACTTGTGCTTTCTGGAACTCTTCCATTGACTGGATGTCAACCACCTTGATGGTGTAGGCAATGTCGGAGCCTTTCGGAATAAACGGCGGCAGGGGCTGCATGGACCGAGCCGCGATGGAGTCGGCGTTCACGTAAATCGTGGCGCTGTCGCCTTTGCTCAGCAACGCCAGACCTTCTTCCAGGCTGCCTTTGAAGGTAGATGCCTGCAGGGGTTGTTTTACGGGCGAGCCGGTGGTGTAGCTACTGCCGAGCGTCGAGTCCTTGCTGTTTTTAACCGTAATATTAAATGTCATCACGTCGCCGACTTTTGCCTTGCGCGTGTCTTCAACATCTTCGTGAAACTTGTACTTCAGGCCGTTTTCGGTTACTTGCACCCGGTTGTTGTCGCAGGAAGCCAGAGCCGCTACCAGCAGAGAAAGTGTACCAATGGATTTGAGATTCATGAAATTTGAGTTTGTAGTTCGTAGTTTTTGGTTAGAATTTGTGGTTAACTACACACCACAAACAGTATAGTGTTTTAAATTAAACGGATTCTAAGAGTTGTTCCTGATAAGCGGGTAACACATTTAACAGTTTTTCTTCGGTTTCCTGCAAGGTCAGGGTGGTTCGGCCCCCGGCGGCATTTCTGTGGCCTCCGCCGTTGAAATGCTGGCTGGCCAGATCACGCACCGAAAAATCGCCCAGCGACCGGAATGACATTTTCACTTCATCCCCCCGGTCAATCAGAATGGCCGCCATAACGACGCCCTCCACGGCCAGTGCCTGGTTCACCAGCCCCTCCGTATCGCCCATTTTCGACCGGAACCGTTTGAGTTCCGCGTCGGTAATGGTGATGTAGGCAAAGCGGTATTCCGGCAGAACCACCAGCTTCTCCGAAAGCGCGTAGCCGGTAAAGCGGAGTTTGTCCAGCGAAACATTGTCATAGATCCGGCGATGAATGGGGCTGACTTCAATGCCAACATCGATGAGATCAGCCACGACGCGGTGCACATCGCCCGTGGTGCTGGCGTGCCGGAACGACCCCGTATCGGTCATGATACCGGCGTACAGGCATTCGGCGATTGGCACATCGATGAGGGCCTTGTCGCCCATCTGGTCGATCAGCCGGAAAATCAGCTGGGCCGTGGCCGCAGCCGAGGTATCCCAATACGTAAAATCGGCAAACGATTCGGGTTCCAGGTGGTGATCAATCATCACTTTTTTGGCGCGCGACTGCCGTACCAGTGGCTCCAGATCACGGATGCGATTCAAAACCGAAAAGTCAAGGCAAAAAATAACGTCGGCCTGCTCAAACAGTTGCGTTATCTCAACCCGCTTTTTCTCCTCAAATACAATGACTTCGTTGTTTCCGCCGAGCCAGTATAGATTATCGGGGTATTCGGTGGGGGCAACAACCGTTACCCGGTGGTTCCGCTTTTTCAGATAGCCCGCCAGACCCAGCGACGAACCCATGGCATCGGCATCGGGGTTGAGGTGGGTCGTAATCAGCACCGTCTGGGGCTTCTCAATTAAATCACGAATGGCGTCGAAGTCTTGCATTTACAAATCATCCCGCAGGAGCGGGCAAGTATCAATTCACAAAATTACGAAGAATTGTTATCTAATCTTTATACCTTTGAAGCCAAATAATATTTTGGCTCACTTCCTCATGACGACCAACCGTACGTTCACGATGATTAAGCCCGATGCGGTAGCAGAGGGCCATTCCGGCGCAATCATTAAAATCATTGAAGAAGCCGGTTTTCGAATCGTTGCCATCAAGAAAGTTCATCTGACCAAAGAACGCGCCGGGCAGTTCTACGCCGTACACCAGGAGCGTCCTTTCTACGACGGCTTGACAACGTACATGTCGTCGGGACCCATTGTTCCCATGATTCTGGAGAAAGACAATGCCGTGGCGGATTTCCGCAAGCTGATCGGCGCCACCAACCCCGCTCAGGCCGAGGAGGGCACCATCCGGAAGCAGTTTGCCAAGTCAATGGAAGCAAACGCCATTCACGGTTCGGACTCGGACGAGAACGCTAAAATTGAAAGCGACTTTTTCTTTGCCGGACTGGAACAGTTCTAATCGCGTCGTTCAAAAAATGAAGGATTAGCCAGGAGGCCAGCCACGGCGGTGACACATCTAGGTTAATCCTTCCGCATAATTCCGGTCTAGGATGGTTCGCCTTTGACCCGGCGTAGCCCCCGTTCAAGACTCTCGTAATACTTGCAGAAGTGCGACAGGGCGCATTCGGCACACTTTGGAGTGCGGGCAATGCACACGTACCGTCCGTGCAGAATCAGCCAGTGGTGCGCCTTGGGAACGTACTCCTTCGGGATGTAAGGCATCAGGGCTTTCTCAACGGCCAAAGGTGTGGTGGCAGTTATAGGAACCAGCCCCAGTCGGTGCGACACACGAAAAACGTGCGTATCAACGGCCATTGTCGGTTGGTTAAAAATCAGGGACGTAATAACGTGGGCAGTTTTGCGGCCAACCCCCGGCATTTTCTGCAACTCTTCCACTTTTGCCGGGACTTCCGAACCAAACTGTTCGGTCAGCACCTTCGCCATACCGACTAAGTGCTTGGCTTTGTTGTTCGGATAGGACACGCTCCGGATGTAGCCAAAAACCTCCTCAACCGACGCAGCTGCGAGTGATTCGGGGTCGGGAAACCGCTCGAATAATTTGGGAGTCACCTGATTAATCCGCTTATCGGTGCATTGGGCCGATAAGATAACCGCGACCAGTAATTCATACGGATTGCCGTAGTGGAGTTCAGTCTTTGGTTCCGGAAAGTTCGTAATGAAGTAATCGAGAAACAGGCGAAAGCGCTCTTTCTTTTGCATAGAATAAAACAACTACTCACTCCGCTCAACTCAGTTACCTCCGCTTTACGTTGCGAAATAGTTTTGCATTAGTTTCGCAGAGTCAAGCAGAGAAAATCGAGTTGAGCGGAGAAATAAAAACCCGTCAGGCCGTAAATCAGGCAGACGGGTTTGGCGAGTAATTCCTTGAAAAATTCAGGATATTTTGAATCGTGGCGTCCGACGGAGTGCGTTCGATTTTGTTCATCAAACACTTAACCTCCAGCGTATCCAGGTAGAAACTCATTAATTCCGGTTCGGCCATCAGGGCGTCTTCAATCAACAGATTTTCCTCTGCGGAAGTCTCCTCATAGACGTACCGGATCACGTCATCGTTGGTAAAGATTTGTATCATAGTATGGGGAACGTTTGCTTAGTTGCTTTCGCAAATTGATTAAAGCATAACGCATTCTCCCCAATGCCGTATTGATACTGACTCCGGTTGCATCGGCAATTTCTTGGAAACTCATTTCCTCGTAATGCCGCATAATCAGAACCTGACGTTGCTGCTCGGGCAGCCGTTGAATCAGCTCACGCAGATGTTCATGTGTCTCCTGCTTGATCTGCACCGACTCAATTGAATCTTCGGCAAATTCCAGCGTGTTAAACACATTACTACCATCTTCAAACACTACATTGGGGTAGCGTTTTTCCTTCCTAAAAAAATCAATAGCCAGGTTGTGAGCGATCCGAATAATCCAGGGTAAAAATTTCCCCTCTTCGTTGTACTTACCAGATTTAAGGGTTTCGACGGCCTTGATAAAGGTGTCCTGCATTAAATCTTCGGCAACGTACTGGTCTTTTACAATCAGATAAATCGTGGTATAAACTTTCGATTTATGGCGCTGAACCAACTTCTCGAAGGCTTTTTCACTACCGCGGATGTACAGGGATATAAGCTCACTGTCGCTAACCTGCAATTTGTCCATTTTTCAGTAATCAGTTAGGTAACGTAGAGCGTTGTATCGATAGTGTGTGAGCGTTGGGATTTTTAGTGAATGATCTGATTATTTATCTCAAAGTAAAATATTTTCATTGTACTTTGCAATACCCGGAAGAATTATTTTCATAATAATCGGTCAAAATATTGTACTTTATTAGGCGAATCGTAAAAAAACAGCCACTTTTCGGCAACTTTATGATTTGAGCCTTATTTAAAGATTACTTTGTACTTTTTCTTTGCCGGTTACAAATAGACCCCCAAACGTACAAAAGGGTTCGAATCGTTTACAAATCTTTCAGAAAAAATCGGATACAGAACTCTTCCGACATGCAGCCTTTCTCCAGGGGATGTATTCAATATACGAAAACGATCGGCTTCAGGATGAGTAAAGTCCTAAAAACTTATCCAAACGGTTATGGGAAAGTCGGCGGTGTTTTGTATCATCGTTCTACCAACTTAAACGGTATTGAATAGGGAGAGCAGCTTGACGCAACGGCTCCCACCTGGCAGTTTATGTATAAACATCTTTTTTTCGATCTGGATCATACCCTCTGGGATTTTGAGCGTAACTCAACGGAGTCGCTTTGTGAATTGTACGAAACGTTTCGGCTGGCGGAGATTGGCGTGGCGTCGGCCGAGGTGTTCAATCAGCATTTTACCGTCATCAACCGGCAGCTCTGGTCGGATTTCGACAACAACCGCCTGACACACGCCGAAATTCGGGAACGGCGCTTCCGACTGGTCATGGATGCCATCGGCGTGACGGATCATTCCGTGTGCGACGACATGAACGAGCGGTATCTGCAACTGCTCCCCCGCAAACCCCACCTGATGGAGTCGGCAATCGAAGTACTGGAACATCTGAAAGACCGGTATGTGCTGCACATCATTACCAACGGGTTCGATGAAATTCAGGCCCTGAAAATGGCCAGCTCGGGCCTGACTGATTATTTTCAGCACATCATTACGAACCAGAAAGCTGCCGCTAAGAAACCCGATCCGCGTATTTTTCAGTTTGCATTGGAAGCCGCCGGAGCGTCGTTGCGCGAAAGCCTGATGATTGGCGACAACTACGAAGCCGATGTGCGCGGGGCGCTGAATGCCGGCATGGACGTGGTTTACTACAACCTTGCCACCCTGCCGATTGAGGGGCCAAAACCCACGTATGAAATTCAGCACCTGAAAGAACTAATGGCTATTCTGTAGAATCAGTTATGCAGGTAAACACGAATACAGCCCTGATTACCGGCGGAGCTTCCGGGCTGGGCGAAGCAACGGCCCGGCTGTTTCATTCGCTGGGGGCCAATGTTGTCATTCTGGATCTAAACGAAGAAAAAGGCGAAGCCCTGGCGATTGAATTACAGGAGCGGGTGCGGTTTCTGCGCACCGATGTTACCAGTGAAGCCGACGTTCAGACGGCCGTTGATCTGGCCATTCAGGAATTTGGTAGTCTGCAGATTGCCGTCAACTGTGCCGGTATCGCGGAGGCCCGCAAGACCATCGGTAAGGTAGACGCCACGTACGGTCCTCATTCGCTGGCGGTTTTTGAGAAGGTAATCAAAATTAACCTGATCGGCACGTTCAACGTCATCCGGCTGGCGGCTTTTGCCATGGAAAAAAATACGCCCAATGCGGAAGGGGAGCGGGGAGTGATCATCAACACGGCCTCAGTAGCGGCTTACGACGGTCAGATTGGACAGGCCGCCTACGCGGCTTCCAAAGGTGGTATCGCCAGCCTGACGCTGCCCGTTGCCCGCGATCTGGCCAAAACCGGCATCCGGGTGATGACCATTGCCCCCGGTTTGTTTGAAACACCCTTGTTGATGGGGCTGCCCGAAGAAGCGCGGATTTCGCTGGGGCAGCAGGTGCCGTTTCCGTCGCGGCTGGGACGGCCGCACGAGTACGCGTTGCTGGCCAGAGCCATCGTTGAAAACCCCATGCTGAACGGCGAAGTTATTCGATTGGACGGCGCCATTCGGATGGCGCCGAAATAGCGATTTTGAAGGTTTATGATTTTATCGTGAGCGCTTCCGATGCGAGCGGTTTGCCGAAAAACAGGCCCTCGCTGGCTACCACCGCGAACCGGGCAAACAGCTCTTCCGAATACCAGCGCCGTTCGCGGGTTCGCCGGACAACCTCCTTGTGACCACTTTCCCGGTAGGCAAACTGCTCAATTGTTTTGGCGTTTTTCCAGACGCTGACGGTGCACTGTTGTACCAACGGTTTCTCGCCAACGCCCAGGGCCAGCAACAGATCATCGGTGTGATTTTTCAGACGCTCACGAGCCTGCGGAATGTGCCGCCAGAAATCGGGCAAAGCCGATAGCCGGATGGTGGCTCTCGTCAGAACCGCAATCGGCAGACCATCCGGACGAAACTCCGATGAAGAACCGAAGGGATTCTGGCCATCCCAGGCCCCGTGCGACCGAAGCGGATGCAGGTAAAGCGTACCCACCTCTTTTGTGTTCTGGCAGATGCGCTTCCAGCGGTCGGATTGAAAGAAAGACCGGGCGGCTTGTTCGTCGGTCCACACGCCCAGGAAGACGTAGGCCGACATGTCTGGTATCAAGCCAAAATTCCGTCCGCAGCCCATCATTTTCTGAAACTGCAAACCGTCGGTCTGAAAGGGCTGCATCATCCAGCGTCCCATGTTGGCAAAAGCGCCGTACCAGCCGCGGGGCCGGTACCGTAATAGCGTAAAAGTGACAATCACTGTAAATGAATGGGTAGTTACTAGCCGTTTATACTATTACCCAAATCGGTACGGCTTGTTTATTTCTCCAGGATTTTAATTTTTAAACGGGAAAGGTAAAAAAATCAGCAGAGCCTGTTGATCTGTGTTGACCAGCGTGGCGTTGTTGGCAATTTACTCCATCAAATGGGGAAAAATGTCCACAAAAAAGCCGTCCCGACCAGCATAGGCGAAACGGCTTTTTTGTTACTATACTTCAACTTCAGACTACTAATTAGTTGTTGTCATTGTCCAGTTTTTCACCGGCTTTATCGAATGCATCGCCGATGTTCTTACCGGCTTGCTTGAAACCTTTTTTTACGTCTTTCCAGGCGGCTGCGGTTGCGTTCTGCGCTTTGTCGAGGTCCTCGCCCAGTTCTTTACGTTCCCGCTCCAGATCGGCCAGTTTCTCGCGGGATTCGGCTTTTGCTTCGGCCCCTTCACGCTTGATATCGGCCTTCATTTCATCAATCCGGGCGTCGAGCTTGCGTTGTTCTTCCTTCATATTGGCGACGGCCTTGTCGCGTTCTTCCCGGAAATCAGCAGCGGCCTCTTCACCTTCAGCCTCCATTTTATCGCCCGCTTCTTTGGCATCAGCTTCAACGGCTTCACCCGTATTTTCCATGGCGTCTTCGGTCCGGGATTCGTTCTTGCCATCATTTTGACAAGCCGTTAACGAAAGGGAAGCTATAACTAATGCGGCACCAGCCAGGATTCGGATTTGTTTGAATGTTAGGATGACCTTTTTCATGTCTCTGATTGATTGGTTTGTAAAAGGTCATTGGCAAATGAAATGCCAGAAGGAACTACGTATCGGCAAGGAAGGCATTAGACGGTTTACCGCGAGGCAATCCATCACTCGTAACTCATCATTCCTTTCCATTTGATGGCACAACCGATGGCTTTCGTGGTCGTGGTGACGACGGGCCGACCCGCCAGCAGGTTGTTGACGGCTTCTTCGACGTACCGACGTTTGACGCCCGAAGCCACTTGCGGACTATCGTCGATCGCGCCGGTGTATTCAACGGTAAAGCGTCCGCCGACTTGTTTCAGCACGAAGGCTTCCGGCGTACGGGTAGCTCCAAACAGGCGGGCGACGGTTTGCGCTTCGTCCGACAAATACGGAAACGAATAGCTTTTCTCCTGCGCCCGGGCTTTCATATTTTCAAAAGAATCTTCAGAATAAGCCGCCGGATCGTTGGGCTGAATCGCCACAACCGGGAAGCCCTGCGAGGCATATTTGCGATCGAGCGCAATCATTCGTTCTTCGTAGGCTTTCGAAAACGGGCAGTGATTGGTAGTAAAGATGACAATAACACCTTTTCCGTTTTTATAATCAGACAGTGAAATCATTCGACCGTCGACGTTTTTCAATTTAAAATCCTGCACAACGTCGCCGAGCGTGTGAGGCCTCTTTTCATCGGAAGGAGGTGCCGGGGTAAATGTAGCCGCTACTGTCGTTATCAGTACAGCCAGCAGGCTGATCCACGCTTTCATGCATATTTATGGGTTAAGCAATATTATCTCGTCGCAGAACCGTGCAATGCCGAAACCCCAAACATTCTTCCGGCAGGGAAATTTACTGCCAACAGGTCCTGCGCGCTGTCGGCATTCGTTATGGAAAGCTACACAAAATTCATGCTAACCAGCAAAGAACCAAGAAGTTTCCCACTTAATTAACATTTCTCCCGAATAGAAGGTTCTGATTTCTTTTTTCAGAGAATAACTCTTATATTTGCACCTCATTTTTGAGAAACAACATTTTCTGTATCAATCATGTATGCAATCGTAGAGATCGCAGGGCAGCAATTTAAAGTAGAGAAGGGCCGTTATGTCTACACCCACCGGTTGGAAGGCGACACGGACGCTGCACTTGTGTTCGACAAAGTTCTCCTTGTCGATAATGACGGTACCATTTCGGTAGGCGCCCCGACCGTCGCTGGCGCTCAGGTTTCTGGTAAAATCCTGGAACACCTGAAAGGCGAGAAAGTAATCGTCTTTAAAAAGAAACGTCGGAAAGGCTACAGAAAGAAAAACGGCCACCGTCAGTATTTGACCAAAGTATTAATCGAAGACATTACTGTATAATACCGTTTAGGGTCTGAGGCCGAAGAGCTAATTACTTAAACCTCATACCTTGAACCTTAAACTTTTTAAAAAATGGCACACAAGAAAGGTGTAGGTAGTTCCAAGAACGGCCGCGACTCGATCAGCAAGCGCCTGGGTGTTAAACTGTTTGGCGGTCAGGCTGCCATTGCTGGTAACATCATCGTTCGTCAGCGTGGTACCAAACATCACCCTGACACGAACGTTGGCATCGGTAGAGATCACACGTTGTTTGCACTGGTCGACGGTCAAGTTCACTTCCGTAAAGGCAAAGGCGGCCGTTCCTTCGTGAGCGTGATCCCCGCTGGTCCTTCCGTTGTGGAAGTGGCTCCGGTTGAAACAGTAGCTGCTGAATAAGCATTTGAAGTTATTCCGAGCGGAATAAGCAACGCATACGAACCTGTCTGGCTCCGCCGGGCAGGTTTTTTCGTATCCGCAAACTAATCTTTTCCGGCTGCTGTTTCTTTCGTACTGGCTTGAACCAACACTTGTAAAAAATGACAACTTCGCTATATCCTCCAGTTTCGCTTTATACCGAAAGCAGCCCGAATCCCAATTCCATGAAGTTTGTGGTGAACTTTCCGCTGGCTCCGGAAGGGCTTTCGTTCGACTACGCTGATGCGTCCGAAGCAATCGTCAACAGCAAAAGCTCCCCGCTGGTTGTGGCTCTGTTTGGCTTCGACTTCGTCAAGCGGGTATTCATTGCCAGCAACTTTGTTACGGTTACAAAAGACGACGAAACCGAGTGGGAAGATGTGCTCTTTGAACTTAAACAGTTCGTCCGGGCTTATTTCAACGACCAGAAGCCGGTATTTGCCCAGCAGACGATTGACGCCAACACCACGAAAGTAGAAGCCGATTCGCCGACGGTGCAGAAAATCAAGGCCGTCCTGGACCAATACATTCGGCCCGCCGTGGAATCCGATGGGGGGGCTATCAGCTTTCATTCTTTCAATGAAGACAGCGGTACGGTCAAAGTTTTGCTGCAGGGATCGTGCAGCGGTTGTCCTTCTTCCACGCTGACGCTGAAAGCCGGTATTGAAAATCTACTGACCCGATTAGTACCCGACGTAAAACAAGTCGAAGCAGAAGGCGTTTAAAGAAATGACGAGCGATGGCTTAGAAGTGATAACTTTGTTCGTTGACAATTATCATTTGTAAACCATCGTTCGTTGTTTATATTCTGACCTTTTTTGCTTATGAGCCTGCGGCTGTTGTCTTTTAATCTTCTTTGTTGCTGCTTTTTTATTTCCTCCGTTACCGCTCAGAACTTTCTGGGCGTATCCCCCAGTCCGTACGGGGGAACGCAGAGCCTGTACCTTAATCCGGCTTTTGCTGCGGATTCGAAGTACGGCTTTTACCTGAACATTGGAGCCGGAAACGCCCACCTCAACAACGATTACTTTCGCTACCAGGCTCCGTATTCGCTTATGTCGCTCGTGCTGAAACGGGTGCCCGGTCCATATAGACTGTCCGATGGGGCGGTATTATTTCGTCCGGAATACCTGGGAGAAAGCGGAAATGGCAAACCTAAATCGGCAACGGCCTGGACGGATCTGCGCGGCCCGTCGCTGCTGGTGCGGCTGGGCCAGGGAGCCGCTATCGGTCTGACGACGCGGTTGCGGGCCACTGCCCAGGTTAACAATGCTTCTGAAGCCTTGCTGTCGGTTGTCCGGGCGGGACTCGAAGATCAACGGTTTTATAATCTTCCCAACCGGGACAATCGGTTTACGGCCAATACCAACACCTACGCCGAACTGGGCCTGACGCTGGCCGGGGCTATCGTTCAGAATGATGATCAGCAGCTTTCCATTGGTATCACGGTAAAACGGCTGCAAGGAATTACGGCGGGTTATTTCAAAAACAGCGGCCTTTCATACCGTGTGTTGAGTGATTCGGTACAATCGGGCCAGTATTACCTGCAGGTTGATGAACTCAACGCCGAACTGGGCTACACAACCTACCTGCAAGACCGTGGCCGCTCGGTAACGCTCCGGCAGCTTTTTGATGGTAACAACCCGGGCCGGGGCTGGGGAGCCGACATCGGGATTTCCTACCAGCTCAAGTCCGCCGACGATCCGAATAACTACGCCCTCCGGTTGGGCATCGCCCTACTGGATATCGGAGCCATCCGGTACCGCGATGACCGGTATGTCCACCAGTATTCCATTGATGCCGCCAACAGGCGCTTTGAAGCAACGGACTTTGGTCAGGTGTCTGGCAGTGAGGGTATTGCCAATGTGGTTACAAACAGACTGGGACTCACCGATGCCAACAACAGCGGGCGGTTTACGTCAGGGTTGCCAACGGCTTTATCGATCAATGCGGACCTGGCCATCGGAAGAGGGCTTTATCTGACCGGTACCCTGCTGCAGGATGTCCGGCCCAAGGATGCCATTGCCATTCGCCAGCCTTCGCTGATTTCGGTAACGCCCCGGCTGGAAACCTCAGCGCTGGGTGTGGCTGTTCCGCTAACCATCATCAACAATTCGTTTGTGGCGGGTGCTTCCATCCGCCTTGGACCCGTTTTTCTGGGAACCGACAATTTGTTTGGTATGATTGGCAGTAATTCCAATAAATTGCGCCCGCGCGGTGCCGACATCTACGCCGGTCTGGCGATAGCAAGTCTGCAACGAAAACCGTAGCCTGGAGCGCATGAGAGTTTTGAAAATTTTTGCAGTATCGCTGGTTCTGATCATTCAGGCGGTAATTTGCAACGGGCAGGGAAATCCCGTCGATGAATACACCGTCCAGATTGAAACAAGGGAGCGCAACGGTCGGCCCATTCCGGCTACGCTGACGATCACCAGTGAGGCTACCCGGAAGGTGCAGCGTGGGACGTTGCGATCGGGTTCGTATACGGTCGCGCTTCCGGCGGGAGGAGTGTACCGGCTTGATGCAACACAGGCCGGATACCGTCCCGCCCAGAAAATCCTCCGACTCGACCGGATTATCGACCCTAACCAGGCCCGGCAAACCGTTGTCCTGATTATGGAGCGGGAAATTTCGAGCGAGTCGCCGGTTAATGTAACCGTGATCGATTTCGAGACTAAACAACTCGTCCGGCAGGTTCTTAACGTGCAGATTCAGGAATTTGATGGCAAACGAGTCATCATGACCGGACCACCGCGCGAAGGTCGCTTTACATTTCTGGCCGAATTTGGGCAGAAAATCCGATTTACGGTCGAAACGCCGGGCTACCAGCCGTATACGTATGTCGTTGATGTGAAAGACCAGCACGACATTACAATTCCGCTGCAACGGGCTCGTAATCCAGTAGTCGCGCAGGAGTCCCCAGCGTCAGAACCGATACCGCAACCGGCCGCTCCCCCCGCAGCAACTCAGTCGGCGCCAATAACTGCCCCCCCCGTGGCAACCGCCCCCGCTCAGACCGCACCACCCGTTGCCGCAACTCCCATCCCAACAAACCCTCCACCCAATACGACATCGTCTAGGCCGGCGGCCCCGGAAGCAACGCCACCGGCTACTGTTAATACCGATTTATCAACGCTGGCTCCCGGTAAAGCCGTGACCCTCAACAGGGTGTATTTCGACCAGAGCAGTTATATGCTTCGGCCGGAGTCGTACACCCAGCTCAACCAGTTGGTTGCTTTGCTGAAGAGCCGTCCGGATGTGCGGATTGAGATTTCCGGCCATACCGATAATGTGGGTGATCCGCGGCTGAACCTGGCGCTTTCCGAAAACCGGGCCCGGGTGATTATGTCGTACCTGGTTGCCAACGGGATTGCCGAAAACCGCCTGCGCTCTAAAGGATACGGACAGACTCAGCCTATTGCCGCTAATGACACGGAGGAAAATAAACGCAAAAACCGCCGGGTAGAGGTCCGGCTTTTGGAATAATCAATGGTTTGAAGAAGCCGATGCGGAATTGAGCCAATGCTGGTAAACCTCCCGCATCAGATCTTTAATTTCATCGAAGTACAGGGGTTTACTGATACAGACTGTTGCACCCAGGTCGATGCATAATTCCATTTCGTCCTGATTCTGCGTATTGACAAACAAAACAACCGGAATGCGTTCCCAGAGAGCGTTTTCCTTGATTTTGCGAAGCGTATCAAAGCCACTCAAACCCGGCATGTATTTATCCAGAATGACAATCCACAAATTCAGCGATGTTACCGATTGATTGGTTTCCTGCTGCATGAAGTCCAGCAGACGCTCTCCACTATCGAATTCCTGAATAGGGGAGGCCATTTGCATCGACTCCAGCGCCATTCGCATCAACATTCGATCCTCCTCGTCATCATCCACCAACAGGACAATCGGTTTTTTATCAGAATTTGTATACGGTATTTCCATACGATTCTGTTTTGTACACAAACAGCCGCAAAAATCGTAAATAGGAATTAATCGAAAAACCCATTCGATAGAAAAAACCACACTTGTTTAAGAATAATTAAACAGGAATTGCTACGTCGACATTGGAAATTTCTATGAATACGGTGCGTTATTTAGCGTATTTAGCGGGTAATCAGCACGCTACCGCTCCGGTGCGGGTGCGAACCGCCGGGTTTGATGACATACTGATAAACGGCCGGGGGAACGTCCTGCCCATTGCTCCGCCCGTCCCAGGGCTGCGCGTAGCCTTTTGAAACAAAAACCGGATTTCCCCACCGGTTGTACACTTCAACGGTACAGTCCGGATAATCGGCAATGCCCCGGATGACCCAGTCATCATTTAGCCCGTCGTTGTTGGGTGTAAAGGCATCCGGAATGAAAAGAGCGGTCATGACCGTTACCGTTAGCTGGGCGGTAAACTCACAGCCTTGCGGGGTGGTAACTTTCACGCGGTAGGTGGTTGTAGTGTCGGGACTGGCGTAGGGGCGGGCGGTTACCGGACTGCTCAGACCCACGGAAGGCGTCCAGACGTAACGGAGTGTATCAACGTTGGTTGGATTAAGTTGGACCTCACTACCGCGCCGAACTGTTACATCGGAAACCCGGATGAACGGAGCGGGCAGCACCTGCACCGTTTGCTGCGCACGGCCCGGACAGGCGCTACCGGTCTGCGACAGCGTATAGGTAATGACGTATTGCCCCGGGCCGGTTTTGGAAGGGTCAAATTCGGACGCCGTCACGGCCCCGGCTGCCCGCCCAATACCGGTGAAGGTTCCGCCACCGGGCTCGGCGTGCAGCGATAAACGCTCGGTGGCGTTCTCGCAAATGGCGGGCAAAGGGGTCATTGAAACCGTCGGAGCAGTGTTGAAAGTAAGTAAAATACCGTCCGAGACGGCCCGGCATTGGTTGGTGTCGGTGACGGTCAGTACGTAATAGCCGGACTGAGTAGCCGCCAGCGATGCGGTTTCTTCCTGATTCAGAACGGTTCCTGTCATTTCCCACTGGTACCGATACGACGGCCTGGCGACGGCATTCAAACGAATGGTATCCCCGGAGCAGACCGTTGTGGCGGGGGGCGGAGTGATCGATGCGACGGGTTTAGGATGCACCTGCACCGACACGCTGTCAGTTACCGTACAGCCCGTTACTGCGCTGAAAATCTGGACTTTAAATTCGCCGGTTTCGTGCGGTTGGTAATCCGACTCCCGGGCACCCGGGATCGGCTGGCCATTTTTGAACCAGGCATACGTGTAGCTCCCCTCGGGTGCTTTCAGAAGGACCGACCGGCCGTCGCAAAAGGTGGTGGGGCCGCTGGCTGTTAACTTCAATCTCTCGGCTTCGGTCATGTTGATCCGCACGCTGGTCTGGGCGGGGCTCGGTTTACCGCAGGTATTTCGGAATTTTTTAATGACGGTATAGTCGCCGGACGCTTTGACAACCAGGGTGGCGGTGGTGTCTCCTTCCAGATTCTGACCGTCTCGCTGCCACTGAAACGACCATTCCGTCGAGGATTCGGTCTGGAGGGTAAGCTCCTGCCCCTGACAAACGGATACGCTGGTGACGACTCCCCCGGCGTCCTTTTCAATGTGCGCGTTGACGGGCGCCTGCGTCAGTTCAATAACGGGGGCGGGCGGGGTGTTGGTGGGGCAATCGACAACGGCCAACTGGAAATCGCGCCGGACCGAGCCGATTCGCTGCCCGTTCCGAAACTCTTCGCACAAAACTGCAAAGGCAAACAAGCCGACCTGACTGGCCGTCACGCTCAGTTGCCCCGTTTCCGGGTTGATGCTGAGACCGGGCGCGCCCGGCACGGCATTTTCCGCGCTGAATCCCGGTCGCCAGCCAACCGTCGGATAAGCCGAACTGGGTTGGTTGTCATACGCCGTTCCCTGGTCGGTGAATCCTTTGTAGGGCGTTACCAGCGAGTATTTAAGCTGATCGCCGTCGGCATCGGTGGCCTTAAAACTAAAGCTGAACGGTTGTCCTTTGCAGGCATATTCGCCGGTTGGAACCGAAAAAGTGGGCGATGAATTGGGCGTTAGTTTGGGGGCGGGGAACTCCAGGTGAAAGACCATGCCGGATTCATCGGCCTGCGTAATGTTATCGATCGCACCGCTGCGGCAACAGACTCCGTGGACCGCGTAATAACCGCCCGGATCATCGAAGCGATCTGCGGAAAGTTCAATTTCCTTGCTGTAAACCACTTCCCGCAGTTTCAGGGGACGCAGTTGGGCACACGCCTGGTTGGAAGCGCTCAGGGGTTGCTGATTGAGCAGTGGTAGCTCAAACTCACCCATTTTCAGGTTATCTTTTCGGCGGTAAATGGCCAGTTTGACGGTTGGCTTTATTTCACCCGCCCGGCTATTCAGGTCGTCAATAAACAAATGGAGCGACAAAGTGAACTGGTCGGCCGTTCCCTGGCGGGCGAGCCGGATGTTGCCGCCGACAATGTGAGATGCTGATACCCAAGTGCTTAGGCCAAGCAAAAACAAGATGAAGAGATAAGTATTCCGTTGAGTCATAGACCACTTGCTGTCCGGTAAATTCGCGCAAAAAGTAAGCCATTGTCAAAATTATCACAAGCATCGACCGCAGAAAAGTTGTCTTTTCTCCGTTTTGGATACGGATTTCTGGCTCGGGCAGTGCATCAAATGGGCCAAAGAACCGTATCTTTTAAGAAAATTTGTAGCTTTGGTTAATCAGAAGAACCTGGCAACAGAACGATTCCGGGCCAACGAAATTGTTCTACAAACAGAGGTATGACGGAGCGTATCACGTTTTTCGACACAAAGATTGAATTTTTAAAGGGCGTAGGGCCTCAGCGGGCTGCACTGTTTAATACCGAGCTCAATATTTTTACGTACCGGGACCTGCTTCAGTATTATCCATTCCGGCACGAAGACCGTACGCGCTTTTACACCATTGCCGACCTGAACGATGCCCTTCCGGCGGTTCAGGTCATTGGCCGCGTCCGGGATTGGGTAATTGCCGGTGAAGGGCCCAAGAAGCGCCTGGTGGCTACCTTCACCGACCATACCGGTTCGATGGATCTGGTGTGGTTTCAGGGAATCTCGCATTTTGAGAAGTTTCTGCGGGCCGGGGGTGAGTACATCGCCTACGGGAAAGCCATCGCCTTTGGCAGCAGTTACAGCATCACTCACCCGGAACTGGACCCGCTTACGCCCGATAGCGAGCAGAACATGACCTTCCAGCCCGTTTATAACCTGACCGAAAAACTGCGTCGGATGCGGGTGGATAGCAAACTGATTGCCCGAACCATGCGTCAGTTGCTCGAGGTGGCTTACCCGTACATTCACGAAACGCTGCCCGATTCGCTGCTGGAGCAATACCGCCTGATTTCGAAGGCCGACGCGATTGAAAATATCCATTTGCCTAAAAGTCAGGCCTGGTTGAAACAGGCCGAACGGCGGTTGAAATTTGAGGAGCTGTTTTACAATCAGTTACGGCTGATCAAGAACAAGCTCGTTCACCGAACCGAATACCCGGGGCAGGTTTTCCGGCACACGAAATTAGTCACCCGGTTTTATAAGGAATTCATGCCGTTCGACCTGACCGGGGCTCAGAAGCGGGTGCTGCGCGAAATTCACACCGATGTGGTCAGCGGCAAGCAGATGAACCGGTTGTTGCAGGGGGATGTCGGGAGCGGAAAAACCATCGTTGCCTTTATCAGTATGCTGATGGCGATCGACAACGGTGCACAGGCCTGCATCATGGCCCCCACCGAAATCCTGGCGGATCAGCATTACTACGGTCTGAAGGTTTTCGCCGACCAACTGGGCCTGAACATCGGACGGCTGACGGGCTCGACCCGCACGAAGGGCCGCCGGATTATTCACGAGCAGTTGCAGAACGGCATGATGCACATCATTGTCGGCACGCACGCGCTGCTCGAAGATGCGGTGCAATTTAAAAACCTCGGCCTTTGCATCATCGACGAGCAGCACCGTTTCGGGGTGGCCCAGCGTGCCCGGCTCTGGAACAAAAACCAGGAAGTTTCTCCGCACATGATGGTCATGACGGCCACGCCCATTCCGCGGACGCTGGCCATGACGCTTTACGGCAACCTGGATCTGTCGGTTATTGACGAATTACCGGCGGGGCGCAAACCCATTAAAACCGTTCACCGGTATGATACGCACCGGCTGGAAGTGTTCGGGTTTATGCGGCAGCAGATTGAACTGGGGCGTCAGGTCTACGTGGTGTATCCGTTGATTGAGGAATCGGAAAAGCTGGATTTCAAGGACCTGATGGACGGTTTTGAAAGCATCGCCCGCGCGTTTCCGAATCATCCCATTGGCGTGCTGCACGGCCGGATGAGCGGTTACGACAAGGATTTTGAGATGGAGCGGTTTGTAAAAGGGGAAACCAAAATCATGGTGGCCACAACGGTGATCGAGGTGGGCGTCAACGTTCCGAATGCCAGTGTGATGGTGATTGAAAGTGCGGAACGGTTTGGGTTGGCGCAGTTGCACCAGTTGCGGGGCCGCGTGGGGCGGGGGGCCGAGCAATCGTACTGTGTGCTGATGACCGGTTACAAACTCAGCAAGGAAACCCGTACGCGCATCGAAACGCTGGTAAAAACCAACAACGGTTTTGAAATTGCGGACGTGGACTTGCAACTGCGCGGCCCCGGCGATCTTTCCGGAACGCAGCAGAGCGGTATTGCCGATCTGGTCCTGGCCGACCTGGCCAAAGACGGAGCCATTCTGACGGCCGCCCGCGAATCAGCGCAGCAAATTCTGGAAGAAGACCCCGGCCTGGTGTTGCCCCAGCACGCGCCCGTTCGGAATCAGGTTGAGGTTCAGCGGGAGGGTGAAACGAACTGGAGCCGGATTAGCTAAGCGGCACCAACCCAAAGCGGTAATCTGTTGCGGATTGGCAAAAAGCTTCCCAGCCCGCAACAGATTGCTCGCGAAGTTTAATGGGATTCGTCGGTTTCGAAACCGAGAATGGCTAACCGGGTGGGCTGGGCCGAAACCTTGTGCTTCGTAATCTGGGCCAGGTTGGTTAAATTGATCTGATGAACTTCTCCCAGGGTGGGCAGAGCAATGTAAGCGTATTTTTCGGTGGCTTCCATCACCGGTTTGAATGTGTCGGTCGAGGGTGTAGCGCCAATGACACTGCCTTCTTTCTTCAGGCTCCCGGTCGACAGATCGTAGATTTTCAGCGTGCCGTTGGTCAGCAGCAGCAACAGGTTTTTTCCGGCCCGATCCACTTTACACTGCATCACGTCTGTTCCCTCGTAAATCGGTGTAATTCGATTGGCGGTAATGTCGACAAAGTAAGCCCCTTTGGTGGCAACGAAACCCACGAATTTCTTCACCGCAGCCGCTTCCAGAATGGTGCCCAGCCGGATGTCGCCAAAGCCTTCGGGATTGGAGATAAGCCGCTGCTCACCGGATTGAGTTACCACCAGCGCACCACCCGCTACGCCAAAAACCGCATTGGTGCCGTCGGTAGCGTTGCCGTGTAACCGACTCACCGCCAGCTTCGATGCGAAAACTTCTTTGCCCGTCGCATCAATGATTTTGACCCCGTGCGGACCGGACAGTTTAGACGAAGCATCCACGAACGTGACCGCGTACGTACCGTTGTCAAATTTAGCCATTGCCCCATGATGCGCCGTCAGTCCGGCGTTGATCACGTTCATTTTCGCCCCGGCCACGTGGAAATCGGCTTCGTTCCCGACACTCAGCGTGCCGTCTCCATCATTAAAAATAAGCGATTCAGTGCCCCTCGTTTTAAAGTGAGTCGGTTTGGGCCGGTCGCTGGTCATGGCCGCAAATTTGGGCGTTCCCTTTACATCAACGTGGTCGCCGTGGTATTCCAGACCACTGTCGAAATACTGCACGAAGTTCTGGGAACCGTACAGGAGAGCCGCAAACCGCCCGGATGCTGTTGCGTACAAAGTAGCGTTCGGATACTGGGCGTCGAAGGTTGTGATGGTGCCGCTGGCGGGCGCGATTTGCGTAAGCTGTTTACTGGTTCCATCCGAAACCAGAAGCCGTACGTGCTGGTACTCACCCGCCGATTGGCCCGGAGCTGGATCGTTACCGTCTTTTTGACAGGAGGTCAGGAGGGCTGCCACGCTCAGGGAGAGAGCTAGTCGATAAAAGGAAGCTTTCATGTTTTAAGAGTTATTTATGCAACTATGATGCAAATGCAACAAGGATGCAAAAATAGAAGAGTTTCGGTCGGATTACCAAAACCACGGATTATTAATTTTCGACCAGACAAAAAAGCGCGGAGGAAACGAGACTGCGGGCGGGTGGAAAAAGGAGACTTTCAGACAACATCCATAGAACGAATCAGGTAGAAAAGTGTAGCTTTGAACGTATGATCCAACGCTACACAATGCTATGAAATCCTGGTCCCGTCGTGAATTTCTGCAATCCTCCACCATTTTGGCGGGTGGCCTGCTGGCGCCGTCGCTTCCGGCTTTCCGGGCGGCCCCAAAACCGTTACGGCTGGGCGGTCCCATCTTCCTGAAAAGTGAGGATCCGGAGGAATTGGCGCGGGAACACCGTCGGTTGCAATACAGCTCGGCATACATCCCGGCGGTGAATCTGACGGATACCGTGAAGATTAACGCCATTCGAAACGCTTTTGCGGCTCAGAACGTGATTATTGCGGAAGTTGGTGCCTGGGTAAATATGCTGGAGCAGAATCCTGAAAAGCGGAATAAGAACCTGACGTACGTATCGGAACGGCTGGCGCTGGCCGATGCCGTCGGGGCGCTGACCTGCGTCAACATTGGCGGTTCGTTTAATCCCAAGCAGTGGGACGGCCCGGATGCCCGCAATCTATCAAAAGAATATTTCGATGCGACGGTCGAAAATTGCCGGAAGGTGATCGACACCGTAAAGCCCAAAAAGGCCAAATTTGCGCTGGAAATGATGGGGTGGAGCCTGCCTGACGGTTCGGATTCGTACCTGAAATTCATCAAAGCCATCGACCGCCCCGCGTTTGCGGCCCACATCGACATTGCCAACATCATCAACACACCCGGACGGTATTACCAGAACACGGAACTCATCAATGAAACATTCCGGAAACTGGGCCGCTGGATTGTGTCGGTTCACGCCAAGGACGTGCACGGAAAAGACGTTCACTTTGCCGAAACCATGCCGGGGCGCGGAGCACTCGATTACGTGACCTACATCCGGCAGGTGACGGCTTTACCGCAGGAAACCCCTTTCCTGCTCGAACATCTGCGTACCCCCGAAGAATACGACGAGGCCCGAAAATTTGTCATCAGCAAAGCCGCCGAAGCCGGAGTTCCACTGGCCTGATGAACGCGGCCAGCTTATTCTGATGCCCGGCTTTTCCATTTCGTGTATTTGCTCCGCAGCATGCTGACGGCGTTCATGCCGCCCGACTTTTGACCGAAAATAGACAAGTCGAGGAAAGGCTTCTGTGACGTATCATCGGCTTTGGTAACGGTAATGAAGGCACTGGTTGCACGTTGCGCCCCGCAGCGTCGATCACCCCCGGCATTGGAGCCGGCTTCCAGCGCCAGCATCAGGATTTCGTCGATGGGCAGGGCGTTCCTCCGGCCTTTTAGAACGGCATCCATAATCGTTTGAAGTTCATCGTCCGATGTGAGGGTGTTGCCCTGTACCGAAACGCCCCGGGCCGTCAACGCGCCTTGGTGGGCATGGGTGGCCGTTCCGGTGTAAGTCGCGGGCGCATCGAGAAACCGGACGCTAACAACGGCGTATTGCTGTTCTTCGGGCCTAAACCGGGGATCGCGCAGGGCGGCAACGATTTGCGCAGGTGATTGACCGGCTTTGAGCCGTTTTACACCCGCCTGCCGGGCGTCGTGGTTACTCATTGCCTGGACGATAACCGCCCCCTGACCCGGCAGAATACGGCCAATACCGTAGCAATTGTACGAGCAGGACGCTCCGGCTATGCCGATTTCACCGGTTTTTTCGTCAACCAGAATGATTGACCACGTGGCGAAAGAGCACGAGGGGAGACCAAGCAGGATCAGTAGCGTAGCAATACTTTTCATACAAGTTTTGATGAGGATTTTGGGGGTAGATGCCCTGATTTCGATTTTTGTTGCACACCGCTTCAGCCACCGCTCTATTATTTTTGCAAAAATCAACCGACCAAACCGGAATTAGCGGGTTATGCAAGTTTACCGACCCGCTCACGAACCTATGATGAAGGCATTACACACAAAGAGGCTCTGGCCGTGGCTTTTACTCAGTCTGTGGCCGTTATCGGTCTGCGGCTGGAATAAACCCACCCACATGGCCATTGGAGCCATCGCGTACCGGGATTTACAGGTAAAATCGCCCCGAAAACTAGCCCGTCTGGTTGCCTTGTTGCGACAGCACCCGGACACCAAAACCCGCTGGGCGGCCACGCTTCGGGATTCGACCTTATCGGAAGACGACAAAAATCGGTACCTTTTTATGCTGGCCGCCCGTTGGCCGGATGACATCAAAGAGCCAAACAATCCTTACGACCACCCGACCTGGCATTACATCAACTACGTCTACAACCCGGCGATGGGAATGGCCCGGACCGATACCACCCTGGCCACGGGCGAAAACATTCTGCAGGCGTTTGAGCAAAACCGGCAGCTTCTGAAAAGCGACGCACCAGACAGCATGAAAGCCGTTGCCCTGTGCTGGCTGCTCCACCTGGCCGGGGATGTGCACATGCCCCTGCATACGGCAGCCCTGATTAGTCCGCAATTTCCGGCGGGAGATCAGGGTGGCAACCTGTTCAAGATCAAAGTCAGCATGAGCAACCCAACGCGCAATCTGCACGCGCTCTGGGACGGGATGCTGCTCAGCACGGATCGCTTTGACGCGGCCGATCAATTGGCTCGCCAACTGGAACAGGCGTACCCACGCCGGAAAGCACCCCGCCGACGGAAACCGGACATTGATGCCTGGTCCGTGGAAAGTTTTGAACTGGCCCGGCGGTTGTCATACCGCGAGGGATCGCTTCTGGCCGGTACGGGCGACAACGGAGTGGTGTTGCCCGCCGATTACTTGCCAACAATGCGGCCCGTTGCCGAACAGCGGGTTGCGCTGGCGGGCCACCGGCTGGCGAACGGACTATGGTTTGATCTGAAAAAGAAAGGATGGTTTGGTTTGCGGGGGTAAAATCGGGCGGGGTCCATTGACTCATTTCTGATAAAGGAACGCCGGCAAATCCGGTTGATGGGTGGGCAATCAGGTTAACAGAGTAGTATTCATGTTTAATCTGAAAATGTAAAGCCCAATGAATCCATCCAGCCTACAAGACCCCCAGAACAACTATCCACAACCCCCGCAACCCGAGCAGCAACAGGAGGTGCCGGGCACCGAAGCCGACATGCAGCCCAAAGCTGATCACGGTGAAACCTCCTACAAAGGTTCGGGCAAGCTGACCGGTCGCAAAGCAATCATTACCGGGGGCGATTCGGGGATTGGCCGGGCCGTGGCCATTGCTTTTGCCCGGGAAGGGGCGGACGTGCTCATTGCCTATCTGAACGAAGAAGAGGACGCGCGGGAAACCGCCCGCTACGTCGAAGAAGCCGGTCGGAAAGCCGTGCTGGTGGCGGGTGACATCCGCGATGAGGCTCATTGCCAGCAGCTGGTGGAGCGGGCCGTGTCGGAGTTGGGCGGGCTGGACATTCTGGTCAATAACGCGGCCTATCAGATGTCGCAGGAATCGTTGCAGGATATTACGAGCGAACAACTGGACCGGACCTTCCGCACCAATATTTTCGCGATGTTTTACCTCTGTAAAGCCGCCGAACAGTACCTCCAACCCGGCAGCACGGTAGTGAATACCACCTCGGTGAACGCTTACAAACCCAGCCCCACGTTGCTGGACTACGCAGCCACGAAAGCCGCTATTCAGAACTTTACGGCCAATCTGGCTCAGGTGTGGGGTGAAAAAGGCATCCGGGTCAATTGTGTGGCGCAGGGCCCCATCTGGACCCCCCTGATTCCGTCGACGATGCCGCCGGAGAAGGTGAAAAATTTCGGGCAGGATGTGCCGCTGCAACGCGCCGGTCAGCCCGCTGAGCTGGCTCCAATTTACGTCCTGCTGGCTTCCAATGATTCCAGTTACATGACGGGGAGTACCGTGCAGGTAACGGGCGGAACACCAACGATTTAACCGGCAGACATTACCTCATTATGTAGTTTACAGTCATTGGACCTCCGGCATGGAAGTCCAATGACTATTTAAATAAAATTAAAGTTTTTACAGAACCATCCACATTCGGGTTTATTGCGTTTATTGATTAAATCCGTCAACGAGTTTCGCTTTTGTCATGGAAAAGTCACCCAACAACCAGAAAAAGCCTGCTGATATACCTGAACAGGTGATTGGAAAGGAGCCAAGGAGTGGAGAACGGCCCGGTCAGGGTAGCGCGTTGACCAATAATCACTACGATCCGCACGGCAAACCAGATGCCGATAAGCGTGTTTTACCCGCACCCGATACATTGGAGAACAAACGAAAATTCACCATCCTGGCCCAGCCACCCGAACGATTTACGGGCCTCAAACTAGATAAACCGGCCGATGTGGCCGCCGGATTGCCCGCCGTCCTGAAATCCGGCTCATTTGCCTGGGGTGAAGCCGGCGTTGGCCGCGGAACCCACGCCCTGCTGAAGCTCAATCAAAAAGACGGTTTTGACTGTTCGTCCTGCGCCTGGCCCGACCCGGACAGAGACCGGTCCATTGCCGAATTCTGCGAAAACGGGGCTAAAGCGACTGCTTCCGATGCCGACCACAAGCGCGTTGATACAGACTTCTTTGCAAAGCACAGCGTGGTGGAACTCTCGCAGATGAGCGACCGCGATCTCAACAACGCCGGTCGCATTACGCATCCGGTGGTGCTGCGGCCCGGTGCTACCCACTACACGCCTATTGCCTGGGACGATGCATTTCAACTCATTGCGGATGAACTAAACAAGCTGGAATCGCCTAACGAGGCCGCTTTCTACACCTCCGGTAAAGTGCCCAACGAACCCGCCTACGTCTACCAGCTTTTTGTGCGGCAGTTTGGAACGAATAACCTGCCCGACTGCTCCAACATGTGTCACGAGAGCAGCGGTTCGGCCCTGAGCCCGACGGTGGGCCTGGGCAAAGGTTCGGTAACGCTCAATGATGTTCACGAAGCGGATGTGATCATCATCATGGGGCAGAATCCGGGAACCAACCACCCCCGGATGCTGACGGCTTTACAGATTGCCAAGCGCAAGGGCGCCAAGATCATTTCCGTTAATCCGTTGCACGAAGCGGGGTTGAGCCATTTCAAAAACCCGCAGGATTTCATGAATCCGATCAAAGCCGTCGGAACCCTGCTGGGCCACGGTACGCCGATCACCGATTTGTTTCTGCAGGTGAAAATCAACGGTGATATGGCGGTTCTGCGGGGCATCATGAAGTACCTGCTGGAAGCCGAAGAAAAAGCCCCCGGTACGGTGATCGACCTCGAATTCATCCGGCAATACACAACCTGTTACGAGGAATTTGCGGAGGTGATTCGCAACACCACCTGGGAAGATATCGAGGAAATGAGCGGGGTTCCGCGCGAACAGTTACGCGAAGCGGCCAACCTCCTGGCCCACAAACAAAAGATTGTTACCTGCTGGGCAATGGGTCTGACGCAGCAGAAAAACGGCGTGATGAGCATTCAGGAAATTGTGAACCTGCACCTGCTCAAAGGCGCCATCGGCATTCCCGGCGCGGGGCTGTGTCCCGTTCGCGGGCACTCCAACGTGCAGGGTGACCGGACAATGGGCATCTGGGAGCGTCCTCACAAGGAGTTTCTGGACGCTTTGCAAAAGGAATACAACTTTCAGCCGCCCCGCGAACACGGTCTGGATACGGTGGAAACCATCAAGGCGATGCACGACGGTAAAATCAAGGTGTTTCTGAGTCTGGGTGGCAACCTATTGTCGGCCGGGCCGGACACCGAATTTATCGCGGACTGTATGCGGAAGCAGCGGCTGACGGCTTTTGTGGCTCCCAAGCTCAATCGGGGGCACCTCACAACCGGCTCCCTCTCACTCATTTTGCCCTGTTTTACCCACCTGGATATTGATCGGCAGAAGTCGGGACATCAGTTCACTTCCTGCGAAAATTCAATGGGGGTTGTGAGCCGAAACAAAGGCGTGCTGGAACCGCTGGAAGGGGAAATGCGCAGCGAAGTCGCCATCCTCTGCGGTATTGCCAAGGCAACGCTGGGGCCCCGCTCGACGGTGAATTGGGACGCCTATACGGAGAACTACGACACCATCCGCGACGCGATTGCCCGCGTGATTCCGGGCTTTGAGGATTTCAACGAGAAAATCCGCAAACCGGGCGGCTTTTACCTGCCCAACGGCCCCCGCGAACGCAACTTCACGACGGAAACCGGCAAGGCCAATTTCTCGGTCACCGACATGGTGATGCACCACATCCAGCCCGACCAACTGGTGCTGATGACAATCCGGAGCCACGACCAGTTCAACACAACGGTCTATGATTACAACGACCGGTACCGCGGTATTCACGGCGAACGGCGAATCGTTTTCATGAATCCGCAGGACATGGCCGACCGGGGCATTCGGGAGCGGCAGCTAGTCAATGTCACCAGCCATTTTGAAGGCCAGACCCGGATGATGGAAAGGCTGATTGCCATTCCCTACAACATTCCGAAGGGCAACACGGCGGCTTATTATCCCGAAGCCAACGTGCTGGTGCCGGTGGCCAGCGTGGCCTATATCAGCAATACGCCCACCTCCAAGTTTGTGATCGTAACCGTGGAGCCCATTTCCGAAGCGTTTGTGAAAGGTGATGGCTCCACCGAAGTCGTCGCAGCGGGATAGGCGGTAACAAAGAACACACCAGGGGCCGCTTGCTGGTTTGGGTCGGGATACCGTACCCGTCAGCGAGCGGCCCCTGGTGTTCTATTGGCTGATTTACTGGAGGTTGAATTTGAAAATTCGATACGGCTCGGTGCGCTCCGTTCGGGGAATGTGCAACTGCGAGGTGGTGACGTAAAGCTGCCCGTCGGGGCCGAGGGCGAACGTGTCGGGCCACTTTAGCTGCTCACTCTGCACCATGCGCTCCTGCCTGCCATCGGGCGCCATCCGGATGACGGCATTAAGCTGCATTGCCGACAGGTACAGGTTGCCGTTCGGGTCGAAAATCATGCCGTCGGTTGGTTCCGTATCGGCCACTTTCTCGACCTGAGCCGCCACCTGCTCATCGGTCAAGGATTCGTTCTGCAAGGCTTCCGTCGGCACCCGATATAGGCTACGGCCCGTCAGGGCGTGCCAGTAAAGGTGCGTTCGCTGGGGATTCAAGGCGATACCATCCGAATCGGAAGACGGTATTTTGCCCGACTGGGTCCGGTAAATTCGGCCCTCGGCCGTGATGATTGTGCCTTCCGATTTGGTAGACGGGTGCCGACCCAATAGCCGCCGGGCCTGACCGCTCGTCAGATTAACGACAATAATACCGCCCTGATTGGAGTCGGTGATGTAAGCCAGGTTTTTCTGCGTATCCACCCGAACATCATTCAGGTAACTCGACGGATAAACCACCATCTCGTCGTTGAATACAATCCGCTGGAGCAGTTCGCCGGTATTGGGATTAAACTTCAACAGCTTGGCTCCGCCTTTTACCACACCCCGCATTTGCGGAGAAGCCGGGTCCAGCACCCACAAATTGTTCTGATCGTCGACGTAAACGCTCTGGACGCAGATAAAATGGTCTTGAGGATTGAGGGTCGGATTCCAGGTGTTCCATTCCTGGTTGGGAAACGGCAGAGCCTGCCCACCGTCGAGAACCGCCACCGAATACGGAATCGTGTCTACTTCCATGCGGGGGTAATTGGCAAACAGCTTACTCTGCTGCGACACCGCCACGCCCGTCCACTGAACCGACGACGTGGCGACTTCCGTCAGCGTAATGCCCGGCACTACGTCGTCTTCTTTGTTGTCACATCCCCCCAGTACGGTAAGAACGAGTCCTAAAACCGTCGTGAATACATTATTTTTCTTCATTGGTGTTGAGCTTGTACGGTAGAATAAATTCTGGATCGTTGATGGGTTCAGAAGCCGGACTACTTAGTAAGGCAGTGGTCCGGGTTATTAGAAAACGGTACGTTGCCGATCGGAATGGCTTTATTTCCGGCCGGAAACAAACACTCGGTACGGCCGGGTGTTAACCAAAGCGAAAGCAACGGATACCAACCCGCATGACGGCGAAGTCATGGAGGGGAATTTCACAAAACTCAATGAACTTTTCATTCAAGCCCCTGAAAGAGCAGGTAATGGTCATCACCGGAGCCTCAAGCGGAATTGGCCTGGCGACGGCGCAACTGGCTGCCCAACACGGAACCCGCCTTGTGCTGGCTTCCCGAACTGAAGCTGCGCTGGAAAAAATTGTCAGCCAGATCAATGCCGGGGGCGGGCAGGCCGTCTATGTGGTGGCCGACGTGGGGCGTCGGGAGGATGTGCAGCGCATTGCCGACAGCGCCCTCGAACGGTTTGGCGGTTTTGATACCTGGGTAAACAACGCTGGTGCGGGGCTCTGGGGCCGTCTGGAAGTCGTCAGCGATGAAGACCATCGCCGGTTGTTCGAAACCAACTTCTGGGGCACGGTCTACGGCTCATTGATTGCGGTGGGTCACCTGAAACAACGGGGCGGTTCGCTCATCAACATCGCCAGCGCGGCCGCCGATCTGGCCCTTCCGTTGCAGGGAATGTACAGCGCCACCAAACACGCCGTGAAAGGATTTACCGATGCGCTGCGGATGGAACTGGCCGAAGAAAAGGCTCCGGTTTCCGTCACGACCGTCAAACCCGCGGGCATCAACACGCCGTTGCCGCGGCACGCCCGGAATTACATGGATGAGGAGCCTCAGTTGCCCCCGCCGGTTTATGAACCGAAGGAAGTGGCCTTGGCCATTCTCCACGCTGCTACGCACGCGGAACGGGATATTTACGTTGGCAGTGCCGCCAAAATGATGAGCACCGGGAACAAGTACGCGCCGGGCCTGATGGACTGGATCGGGGAGAAGGTCTTGTTCGATCAGCAGCGTCGGTCGGAACCCGCGCAACATTCGGCGGGTATTTTGCACCAGGCTGGTTCGGACGGCGTGGTGCACGGCGATCATCCCGGCTACGTAATGAAATCCAGCTTCTACACCCGGGCTTCGCTGCACCCTCTGATTACCGGGGCCGCTCTGGCAACGCTTGGGCTGGCGGCCTTCGCCTGGCTTTCGGCGGGGCGTTCTAGATCGTGGTAGTCCGGAGAATCGTTTTGAAGAGCAGGGCGTCCTGAAACATGTGGATGTTATTGAAAAACACGTAGGAGGAACGGTCAGCCGGTAGCAGTTCAACCAGTTCGCTCAGTTCCTGTTCTTCGTACTGATACCGCCAGCCCTGACGGCCGTGGAGTCGGAAATAACAGCGGTCGGGTGTAACGGTTTGGGCAGCGAACAGGTCTACTACGTGCCAGAGATTCTGGTCGTGGCAAATTTCCTGCACCCGTTCACGATCCCACGCACCCCGGGGTTCCCAGGCGAAATTAAAAGTATGGCGGTCAATGCCGGAAAAGAAACGTTCCAGGTTGGCCTGGTTCTCGCGGGTTGGTTTGAAACTGGCCGGACACTGAAACAGGATGGTTTTTGCGCCGAGAGCCCGGGCACAATCGGCGGTTACCTGCCAGGCTTGCTGAACCACTTCCGTGGGCTTAAACGACCCCGCCTGCTGACGTTCGTCGTCCGAAAGCGTTTTTTTCAACCGTTTGTAGGTCGGGCTGCGGGCTTCGTGGGTGATGAGTTGCCAGGCTTTCAGGGTAAATTCAAATCCGGGGGGCATCTGCCGACGCCAGTTTTCCAGGGTTGTCAGCCGGGGTGGTTGGTAGAAAGTGTGTTGTACTTCCACGCACGACAGCTGGTTGGCGTACTCGGTTTTAGGTCGGCTAAAGCCGCAGGTGCCCACGTTCACCATCCGTTGGTTAGACTTTTCCTTTGTGATCCCAATGGTCTTTAAACACGGCCCCGCTTTCCTCTTTCAACAATTTACGGGTATACTGGTCACCCTTGATAATGCCCCGCTCGTTGGCTTTACCAATGTACATAACGATTGGATTGCCGTCTTCGTCCGTTTTCAGCGCCACATCATAGCGGTTGAATTTAAAGGTCACCAGACTGGACGGTTCGTACGTTTTGTTCAGGTGCTTCATCAACTTATCCCCAATTTTCATATACGTTTCACTAAGAAGCAATCAATAACTGCCGTTTCCAAACAATCCCGGGTTGGACCGGTTCTTCGCGACTGACAGCGGGGGTAATGGTACGCGGGGTGGAAGCCGCCGTCGACAGTTTGCGCATCAGCACGGGGATGGACCGTAGCCGAGCGTTGGCTTTCAATTCGCGCAAAACCTGCAGGTTTGCGTCCGTTGATCGAGCCAGGTCGAGTACAATCAGTTCGGGCAAACAGAATGTGGCAGAGCCACATAACTTCTCAAACAGGTGCTTGGCTGATTCGTAATAAACCGCCGGATAGGCCGAATAATACGTTTCCATTCCAGGCACGAATGTCGGACAATTATCAGCCAGGGGGGTCACCATGGCAACGAAACCGGTAATTTTTTGGTCAGGAAGGGACACTGATTTCTTTTAAGCTAATTCAACTATCTCAACCTTGTCCGATAAAAAAGGTTAAGGCGATTCTATACATTATGAGCGTACGGTCCAGGGGCTATTCGAAATAGCAGACAAAGAAGGCAGAATAGAGTGGAAGCAGGAAAAAGGCGGGGCTGGTACTCAATTCAGTAAGCCTCTGAGACAGACGGTGGGATTCTAACGGGGTTGGTATACGCTAAATCATTCGGTCGTGAAGTTATCCGACTTAAAGCGGTACAAGAAAGGGGCTTTGTGGGGCGTGCCTGCGCGACGTTCGGAAAGGCGTTCCAGACGATCGGAGGCCATTATTTTTTTATAAAAGTTACGAGCATCGAGGGTAGAACCCAAAATAGTTTCGTACAATCGCTGCAATTCCGGAATGGTAAACGTCTCGGGCAGCAGGTGACTGATGGGCTGGTCGTTGAGCTGTTTGCGCAGCGACTGAAGCGCAACCTGGATGATGTGATTGTGATCAAAAAGCAGCGCTGGAATAGCCTCCACATTCCACCACCGGCATTCTTCTGTGAGAAAGTCGGGCGCCGGAACAACTCGGGAGTACTCCACCAGCGCGTAATAACCGATTGAAATCGTCCGCGCCGACCAGTTGACGTTCTGAAGCGGCAGGTTTATTTTTCCCCACGTTTCTTCCTGGTTGTACCGCTCGGCTTCTCCAAAAACGTGAAACTGCTGGAGGTAAAGCGCGTCCAGGCCCGTGCGTTCCTGCATGATTCGCTGGGCCGCCAGATCCACGGACTCGATTTTTCGGATGAAACCACCGGGCAGGCTCCATTCGTTGGTGCCCTTCCAGCGCAGCAGCAACACCTTGAGCTGATTCTGGTGAAAGCCAAAAATTACCCCGTCGATGGACAGGTAATGAATACACTGTTCAGAAACTTCCTGATAATAACGGGCCGCCGGATGGTTATAATCGTTCATGAAATTTTACAAAAAATTTCTTTCCGTACTTCTGACGTAAAGGATCTTTCCGTACTTTTGACGTAAAGGTAGTATTTTCATTCAACTACTTATCCATGCGCCTATTCTGTTTCGTAATTTGCCTCCAGTTGCTGTCTTCTCTGACGTTTGGGGCTAAAGTGGATACATTGGACGTGCCGAGCGTCCGTATGAACCGAACGTTGCGGGCGGCTGTCGTGCTGCCCGAGTCGTATCGAAAAGCCCGAAAGCAAGCTTTTCCGGTGTTGTACCTGCTGCACGGGGGCACGGGCAGTTTTCGCGACTGGCTGACCAAAACACCCGACAAAGCACTGCTGCACCGCCTGGCCGATCAATACAACCTGATCATTGTAACGCCCGACGGTGATCCAACCAGCTATTATTTCGACAGTCCGCTGGTGCAAACCAGCCAGTTCGAGACATTCATTTCGAAAGAGCTGATCGAGAAAATTGACAACACCTACCGAACCGTTCGCGACCGGAAGGGCCGGGTTATTGCGGGTTTGTCGATGGGCGGCCACGGTGCCCTGTTTATCTCCAGCCGACACCCGGATCTGTACGCGGCCGCCGGCAGCATGAGCGGAGTCATGAACATCAATACCGCAACCTGGAAAGTAGCGCCCGACTTTGCCAAATCCCGTTCCGAGAATCTCGCCCGCTTGCTAGGGCCGCCCCAGGAGGGAGACAGCCCCTATCCGGGCTACACGATGGTGACGCTGGCCGACCGGCTGAAAGCCAATAACCTGCCCCTGATTCTGGACATCGGCGTCGATGATTTTCTGATCGAAACCAATCGTGACCTCCACCGGCGGCTGGTGGAAAATAAAACACCCCACGACTACACCGAACGACCCGGTGCCCACACTTGGGAGTACTGGGGCAATGCGCTGCCGTATCAGGTGCTGTTTTTCAGCAAAATCCTCACCGCCACCCCCCTAATGAACCCATGAAAACCGCAATACCGCTGCTAGGACTTCTTTTGTTGGTCTTTGCCGCTTTTGTGTCTTCCATCCGCGAAACGGCTCCGGTTAAAGTCACCGGAGGACAGATTTCGGGAACGCTGAACCCGGATGGCGATGTGCAGATTTTTAAGGGCATTCCGTTTGCCGCTCCGCCCGTTGGCGAATTGCGCTGGAAAGCGCCCCAACCCGTAAAGCCCTGGTTGGGCGTGCGCAAATGCGATCAGTTTGGGGCGAGTCCGGTGCAGGGGACGCCCAACCCGTTCGGTCCGTGGAGCGCCGAATACCTGATCCCAAAAGCGCCCATCAGCGAAGATTGCCTGTACCTGAACGTGTGGTCGGGTGCCCGGTCGGCCACCGAAAAACGCCCGGTACTGGTCTGGATTTACGGCGGAGGGTTTAGCAGCGGGGGCAGTGCAGTTCCGATTTACGACGGCGAGGCAATGGCCAAAAAAGGCATTGTATTGGTCAGTATCAACTACCGGGTTGGGCCGTTTGGCTTTTTTGCCCACCCGGAACTAACCAAAGAAGCGGGCGAGTCCAAGCCGGGTGCATCCACACCGGGTGCATCCACGCTGGGCCGAAATGCGTCGGGAAATTATGGTCTCATGGACCAGATTGCGGCTTTGCAGTGGGTGAAACAGAACATTGCCGCCTTCGGCGGGGATCCGGGCAACGTGACCATTGCCGGGCAATCGGCGGGGTCTATGAGCGTGAATTGCCTAGTGGCTTCGCCAGTTGCTAAAAACCTCTTTAACAAAGCCATTGCCGAGAGCGGAGCCAGTTTTGCCCGGCCTTACGCATCGCTTCAACAGGCTGAGGAGGCCGGTCTGAAAACAATGCAGGCGTTGGGCGCGGCCTCACTGGCCGAATTGCGAACGAAACCAGCCGACGAAATTCTACAAAAAGCGCAGGGAATTCGGGGGCCGATCATCGATGGGTATGTGCTGCCCCAATCCGTCGCCCAACTTTTTGCCGCCGGGAAAGCCAATCCCATCACCCTACTGACCGGCTGGAACGAAGACGAAGGCATGGCTTTTGGCCCGAAGAAAAAAGCGGACGAATACCGCAGACAACTCGAACAACAATACGGCGACCAGGCTCAGACACTCCTTAAATTTTATCCGGGTACAACCGATGCCGAAGCCGCTGAATCCCAGGTAAAGCTTTCCCGCGACCTGATTTTTGGGGCGCAGAATTACACCTGGGCCAATCTTCAGGCCCGGCAGGGGCGGCCCGTGTACGTCTACCGCTTTACCAGAAAACTTCCGGCAACGGGCGAATATGCCCACTACGGCGCATTCCACACCGGTGAAGTGGCCTATGCCTTTGATAACCTGCGCTTCATCGACCGCCAGCTCCGCCCGCTCGAACCGACGGACGATAAGCTCGCCCGCATTATCTCAACTTACTGGGCCAACTTCATCAAAACTGGCGATCCCAACGGTCCCGGTTTGCCGTCGTGGCCCGCTTACACCACGCAACGCAGGCAGATTGCGGTATTGGGCGATGCGGTAAAAGCGCAACCGTTGCCCGATGCCGCTTCCCTGGACTTTCTCTTTGGACTCATGAGCAGACCCTGATTTCAATACACCGCCAAGAGCTAACTCAGATTTTACGTTCAACCTCTACTTGATGAAAACCAAAACGCTTCTCGCGTCTATCGCCGTCCTGACGCTGCCGTTAATGGCCGTGGCCCAAACCAGTAAACCCGTCACCGCGCCCCTGGCAACCGGGAAAGATGTCGCCGTTGTGGCAACGGAGCAGGGCAAGGTGCGCGGTTATGTGCACAACGGTATTTTTACGTTTAAGGGAATTCCGTACGCCAAAGCCGAACGGTTTATGCCCCCGACCAAGCCCGATTCGTGGGCGGACGTGCGCAGTTCGATGGCGTACGGCCCGGTTTGCCCGCTGATGGACCCGACGACTACGGTGCAGGACGAATCCGAATTTGTCTTCCACCACGACTGGGGATATCCCAACGAAGACTGCCTGCGGCTGAACGTCTGGTCGGCGGGGGTTAATGATTCGAAAAAACGCCCGGTGATGGTCTGGCTGCACGGTGGAGGCCATACGGCGGGGTCTTCGCAGGAATTGCCGTCGTACGATGGCGAAAACATCAGCAAAAAAGGCGACGTGGTGCTGGTTTCGGTCAATCACCGACTAAACATTCTGGGTTTTCTGGATCTGTCGGCTTACGGTGAGAAATACAAAAGCTCGACCAACGCCAGCATTCGGGATTTGGTGGCCGCGCTGGAATGGGTGAAACTCAACATCGCCAACTTCGGGGGTGATCCTGACAACGTGACGATTTTCGGACAGTCGGGCGGGGGCGGAAAAGTGAATACCCTGCTCAATACACCGTCGGCCAAAGGGCTTTTCCACAAAGCCATCGTTCAGAGTGGCGGTCTGGGACTTCAGTTTCACGAGCAGGCGGTGACCAAACGCATCGGAGCCGCCGTGCTGGAAGAACTGGGTTTGCAACCCGCTCAGGTTGATTCCATCCAGAAAGTGCCGTATGAAAAACTGGCGGCTGCCGGAAAACGCGCCGTTCGGAAGGTACAGGATCAATTAAAGAGCGAAGGAAAGGCAATGGGCATGTTTGGCCTGAGCTGGGGACCGATCCAGGAAGAGGGTTTCCTGCCGTACCAGCCTACTGAACCAGCCGCCCGCGCTATCGCCAGTACGGTGCCGTTGCTGATTGGGTCGACCAAAAACGAATTCATGGCTTCGCTGCGGCTGCCGGACAGCAACGCCCTGACGCCGGCGGAAGCAAAAAGTCAGTTGCAAAAACAACACGGCGACAAAGCCGACGCCTACATTGCGGCTTTGAAGAAAGCCTACCCGGACGACAGCAAACCGTCGGATTTACTCGATGTAGACGGTATGTTCCGGCGGAGTGCCATCCGGATGGCGGACCTCAAGGCGGCCTCTCCCGCACCGGTTTATATGTACCTGTTTACCTGGCAGTCGCCGGTTTTGGATGGCCGGTACAAAGCCGTTCACTGCATGGAAATTCCCTTCGTGTTCAACAACATCGCTCGCTGTGAGGAGATGACAGGCGGAGGCAAAGAAGCTTACGCGCTGGCCGACAAGGTAAGCCAGTCCTGGATCAATTTCGCCCGCACGGGCAACCCGAACCACAAGGGATTGCCCACCTGGCAGAAATACACGCCCGCCAACGGGGCTACCATGCTGTTTGACAACCAGTGCGTTCAGAAAAACCACCACGACAAGGAGGTGCTGGCCATCGGACCGGCGTCGACCTTGTAGCGCCTGCAAATAGTAAAAAGGGTAGCCCATCAGGCACGAAGTCTGATGGGCTACCCTTTTTCGTTTGGAAAGGCTCCGTTATACCTTACCCCGCAGAAAATCCGCCGTATAATTTTCGCCTTCCGGCAATTTCACCAGTTCTTCGGGTGTTCCCGCGAAGGTAATATAACCGCCTTTCTCACCGCCCTCGGGGCCGAGGTCGATGACATGATCGGCGGATTTGATGACTTCCGTGTTGTGCTCAATGATGATCACGCTATCGCCCTGATCAACCAGGGCGTTGATGGCTTTCAGCAGCTTCCGAATGTCGTGGAAGTGCAAACCCGTTGTCGGTTCGTCAAAAATGAACAGCGTGCCGCCTTTGTTGGGGTTGCCTTTACCGAGGAACGACGCCAGCTTAACCCGTTGGGCTTCACCGCCCGACAACGTATTCGACGACTGCCCGAGCGTGATGTAACCCAGGCCGACATCCTGCAACGGCTGCAACTTTTCCACCATTTTCTGCTCGGCCTTTTTGAAAAAGTCAATGGCCTCATCAACGGTCATGTCCAGAATATCGGAAACGTTCTTGTCGGCCAGCGTCACTTCCAGCACTTCCTGTTTAAACCGTTTGCCGTTACAGCCTTCGCATTTCAGGTAAATGTCGGCCATGAACTGCATCTCGATCTTTACTTCGCCCTCGCCCTGGCACACCTCACAGCGCCCGCCGTCGACGTTGAACGAGAAGTGCGACGGTTTGTAGCCGCGAGCTTTCGCCACCGGCTGATCCGCCATGACCTGCCGCAGGTAATCGTAAGCTTTAATGTAGGTCACCGGGTTCGAGCGCGACGATTTGCCAATCGGGTTCTGGTCGATCATCTCAATGGACGTGATCTGGTCCAGGCTGCCGCTCAGGCTATCGTGTTTGCCGGCTTCTTCCGAGCCATCCCCCTTCAGGCGGGCCAGGGCCGGAAACATCACCTTGCGGATCAGCGTCGATTTGCCCGAACCGCTTACCCCCGTTACCACCGTCAGGTTGTTCAGCGGAAACCGGGCATTCACGTCTTTCAGGTTATTTTCCCGCGCACCGTTTACTTCCAGCCAGTGCGTGGCCTTGCGCCGAAACTTCGGCACCGGAACGGTTTCTTTCCCGGTCAGGAAGGCAATGGTATGGGAAGGGAAGGGGTGTTCTTCGGATTCGTCATTGCCGTTCAGGCCGAATCGCCCGGCGGCCTGGCCTTCCCGTGTGATTTCTTCCCACGTACCCTGAAAAACCAGATGACCGCCGTTGACGCCCGCGTCGGGGCCGATGTCGATCAACTGATCAGCGGCCCGCATCACTTCCTCCTCGTGTTCGACAACGATAACGGTATTGCCCATATCGCGCAGCGTTTCCAGCACACCTACCAACTGCTTGGTGTCGCGGGGGTGCAGGCCGATGCTGGGTTCGTCGAGAATATACATCGAACCCACCAGGGCACTACCCAGCGAAGTGGCCAGCTTAATGCGCTGATACTCACCGCCCGATAAAGTGTTTGTCAGCCGGTTTAAGGTCAGGTAGGTCAACCCGACGCGTTCCATGTAATCCAGCCGGTTACGAATTTCGGTCAGAAGGCGTTTGCCCACTTCCTGCTGATGGGGCGGCAATTCCAGCGTCCGGAAAAAAGCTGCGGCCTCGTCAATCGGCATCAACACGATGTCCGTGATGGATTTGCCGGCAATTTTTACGTAACTGGCGTCCCTCCGCAGCCGCGAGCCCCGGCATTCCGGGCAGGTGGTTTTGCCCCGGTAGCGCGACAGCATCACGCGGTACTGGACCTTGAACGTCTGACTTTCCACAAAATCAAAGAAAGCATTCAGGCCCTGGAAATGGTTATTGCCGGTCCAGAGAAGGTCTTTCTGCGCCTGCGTCAGATCTTTGTAGGGACGGTGAATCGGGAAGTCGAAGCGGATGCCGTTTTTGAGCAGCGGGCGCAGAAATTCTTCGCTCATTTTCTCGCTTCGCCAGGGCGCCAGGGCACCTTCGAAAACGGACAGGTTTTTATCCGGAATGACCAGGTCCGGGTCAATGCCGAGAACCTTCCCAAAGCCGTCACACCGGCGGCAGGCACCGTACGGGTTGTTGAAGGTAAACAGGTTCACGCTCGGTTCTTCGAACGTAATCCCATCCAGCTCAAACTTGTCCGAGAAAACGCGCGATTCTTTCCCGACGATATCTACCCGGCAAACGCCCTCGCCTTCGCTGAACGCCGTCTGAATCGAATCCGAGAAACGGTATTGGTTGTCTTCTTCGGGTTGCCCGGTTTCATCAAATTGTACCGAACTCCGGTCGATCAGAATTTCCAGATCCGCGCCGGAAGCCGGTTCGGTGGCCGTTTTGTCCAGAATTTCTTCGATGAACAGGACCTCGCCGTCGGCTACAATCCGGGTGTAGCCTTTTTGCAGCAATATTTTCAGCTCGTCGGCCAGTTTACGGTCGGGGCGGATGTGCAGCGGAGCCATAACCATCACGCGCTGGCCCTGTTCGTACGTATAAAGGTAATTGACAACATCCGTCACGGTATCTTTGCGGACTTCCCCTCCCGAGACGGGCGAGTACGTCACGCCAATGCGGGCAAAGAGCAGCTTCAGGTAGTCATAAATTTCGGTGGTCGTTCCAACCGTGGAGCGGGGGTTGCGGGTCGTTACTTTTTGTTCGATGGCAATGGCCGGTGACACGCCCTTGATGTAATCGACTTCGGGTTTTTCCATCCGGCCCAGAAACTGCCGGGCGTAACTGCTCAGGCTCTCGACGTACATGCGTTGCCCTTCGGCAAACAGGGTGTCGAAGGCCAGCGATGACTTGCCCGAGCCGGAAAGGCCGGTAATGACAACCAGTTGATTACGAGGAATGGCAACGTCGATGCTTTTCAGATTGTGAACCCGGGCACCCTTGATGATGATGTAGTTTTTCGGGTCAAGGCGGTCGACCTCGGGTTGCTGAAAGGAGCCGTCGGGCGGCAGACTAACGGATAAATTCATTCTATAAATTTAGCAAAACTCTATCTTTGGACTAACGGTTTTTTTGAAAGTATGGTTTCCTTTTCGTAGAGTTAACCATAGATGAGTTGCTTAAACATTGCAGAATGAATTTTATAACGCAGGAAGACATACTGAAACTCGGGCTGGCAATGGTGCTGGGCGGTCTGATCGGTGCCGAGCGTGAATACCGCAGCAAATCGGCGGGCCTGCGGACCACCATTCTGATTTGCGTCGGTTCGGCGCTGTTTACCATTGTTTCGAGCCGCTTCCGGGACGACCGGATTGCGGCCAACATCGTCAACGGCATTGGCTTTCTGGGGGCGGGTATCATTTTCCGGCAGGAAACGAGCATCAAAGGGCTGACCACGGCGGCCACCATCTGGTCGGTAGCCGCCATCGGAATGGCCATCGGTTCTGGTTTTTACGGATTAGCCGTGGCCGGTTTTGCGGTCATCGGAGCGACGTTGCTGGTATTGCCGGGCGTAGCTGCCCGCATTGCGCGCGTCAACCAGGCCCGGCAATACCGCATTGTGACGGCGTTTCGGCACCAGACGCTGGATCACTACGAAGCGGTTTTTCAGGAATGCGGGTTGCGGCCGCAGCGGCAGGTTCAGCAGCGCGTGGGCAATGAGATCACGGGGCGCTGGCGGGTGAACGGTCCGGAAGAGGCCCACGAACGCTGCATTCAGCGATTGCTAAACGACCCGGAATTGAAAGAGTTTGAGTTCTGAAAAGGTAACATAATGACTAAAAACCACTATTTTTTCGTTTATATTGCAAATACTCATTTTTGTTCATTAACTAACTCTATGAACCTCATACAGAAAGGCTTACTGGCGATCATGCTGGTGAGTAGCAGTGTCGCCTACGGGCAGCTTACTGAAGACCCGGAAGATCGGCGCGGAGACGGTAAAGAACCCCTGAAAACCCAAACCCCAGAAGGAGAGCCTCTGCCATTCTCGCAACGTTTGCGGTTTGGGGGCGGTATCAGTTCATTACAATTTGGTAATTCACGAATCGGTACGCCGTTCATCATTGGCTTGTCACCCGTCATTGCCTACCAGGCTTCCGAGCGATTAATTGCTGGCGTTGGTGTCAATTACGTGTATTACCGCTACCGGTTAAGAACGAATACGCAGACGCTGACGGACCAGTTCAACCAATACGGCGGGCGCGGATTTTTGATGTATGAGCTTGTACCCAGCATTGTACCCAATCTGTATGCTCACGCAGAATTTGAAAACAACAACATCCGTTATGCCGACCAGGCAGCGCAGGAATACAAACGCCGTTGGGTAACGGCGCCGATGATTGGAGCCACGTATTCGCAACGCGTTGGGCGTTTGGCCGGTATCAATCTGTCGATACTGTACAACGTAAACTATAATTCGGACATCTACTCTCAGTATGTTTACGGAAGTCCGTGGAACATTCGGATCTCCTTCTTCTAATTAACCTGAACGGAAAGCGTCCTGAACGGAATTCGTGGATTAATACCGGCCTGTACCGACCGTTTTAATCCGCGAAGTCCGTTCAGGACGGTTTTTTACTGCGCTTGCCCAAACGGGTTTGGCACATAATCTGCCCGGTAAATGGGCTGGCTGGTGGTCAGCGTCCAGATGATTCGGCCTGAGGGGTCGGTTTTGACCAGCTTGCCATTAACGGCGCTGGCCGACAAAATGCTGCCGTCGGGTAGCAACGCTGCGCTGCCCATGATGGCCGAGTACAGATTTCCGGGTAGAGCGAAGTTTAGGCTGGGCGTGGCTTCCAGCGTAGTTTCGTTGATCCGGAAAGACAGAACGCGGGTTTGGGGGCGGAGCGGGCCGCCGTTGTCAAACAGCATGATTTCGTCCTGGGCGTTGCGGTGCGCAAAATGCTGGAACAGAAAATCGGTTCCGGTGGGCGTCTTCACCGTACCGTTTTTTCCCAGCTTCCACAGGACTTTCCCGGTTCCCGAATGAATTTTCCAGACCTGCGACAGCGCCCGGAACGAAACCAGGTAGTGGTTGTCTTTGTCGATCACCAGCGAATTGCCCCAGGGTTGCGCGTATTGGGTAGGGTCAATGTCGGTGAGTTCCTGAAACGTCGACCACTCCCAGAGCTTCCGGCCCTGCGGGTCCAGCATCAGCAGCCCGTCGCCGGGTAGATTATTCTTTGTTTCGTTGGTAATGGCTACCAGGTTGCCATTAGCGTCCATCTGAAGGTCGTGGTGCAGCCATTTGTCAAATCCTTTCTCCCCCATCCGGAAGAGCGCGAGCGTATCACCGGCCAGGTTCGTTTCCAGCACTACATTGCCGTCGTTGTAGGGCGTTCCGTGTTCGTCCAGCAGCATCAGCAGGGAGTTTTTGGGCGTAAAACGTGCGGTTTTGACCACGTACCGGGCGGGGGGCGACCAGTACCAGCTTAACTCGCCCCGGCGATTGAGGAGCAGCAAACCACCCGGTTGAGCCGCCGGAATAACCAAATAGTAGCCCGTCAAGGATTCCTGAATCCGGTTTTCGCTTTCGTCGTAGTACTTTTTGAGCCATTCCGGTACCGCAGCCGTAGTAAACGTTTCCGGCGGACCGGCTTCCTTTTTCTGACCGTTGGGGTCGATCAGCAGAATCTTGTACTGGTAAGTGGTTTGAGCCCTGAGCTGAAACAATGGAATGGCGTGGTTCTTTTTAATACCCGAAACCGCCGACTGCAAGGCATTCTGCTCAGTACCGGAAACGGGCCAGTAGATGACCACCGCCGACGACTCCCGCGTCAGACTGAACTTGATCTGGGCGACCAATGCCGACGACTCCTGATTGGAAACCGACACGGTTTGCAGGGCCGGGCTGGCGGCTTCCTCCAGGTCCTTCTGGCAGGACAATCCAATGCCTGCCAGAAGAAGGATGAGGTAAAAAGGGGTTTTCAACGTTGCCATCGGGTTATTCTTTGTCCCACCACACGCGCTTCAGCCAATCGTCCTGCCCGCCAATCCGGCCAACGGCCTCTTTGTAATTGGTTGGGTTCTGTACGGCTTCGGATTCCGGGTAGAAAAACCGGCGGGGAATAACGCCGTTGGTGCCGCTGTTGTACCAGTCGACCGAGGTGAAGGGCACCAGCGCCGGGTACCCCGTTCGGCGGAAGTTGGAATAGGCTTCGGAACCGTTCAGGAAAAAGTGGACCCAGAGCTGTTCGTGAATGGCTTTCATCTGGCCCGCCAGCGTAGTAGGAAAAGCTTTATAGGTGGCTTTCAGGCTATCAATTGACGGTTGGGCAATGGCCGGTGCGCCGGGATAGAGGGTCATGCTCTCGCAACTCGCCTGAACGCCTTTCATAAAATGGTCCGACGGATTGGTTTGGCCTCCCCAGCCCCGGGCCGCGGCTTCCGCCAGCAAAAACTCCACTTCAGCGTACGTCAGATGGAAAAAGGGCGCATTCAGGGCGGCCACGTATTTGCTCGGCTGCATCCGGCGGTAGGCCGTCGGAACCACCACCGTCTGGCTGGACGGCAACGTCACGGTCTGGTCCGGTGTCCACACATTCCACGACATGGCCCCGTAGGCAAGGCCCTCCTGCAAACTGCCCGTAATATCGAGGTTTTTGGAGTTGTCGATGGCTTCACTGCCGTTGACGGGCAGGTACGTGCCGCCGTAGATTGTCAGGCGCGGGTCTTTGGTTTGCTTCATGAAATTGACCAGCGTGTTGGTCAACCGGAAACCGGACGAGGAAACATCCGCCTGAAAAACCTGCGACCGGCCGTTACCCCGGTTTTCACCAAACGTGTAATTGATGGCTTCGTGCCGCATTACGCACGAGAAGCTGTTGTTGGTCATGACGCCCCCGGCAATGGCGGCTTCGACCTGCTGCTTGGCCACGTCCGGCTTCACTTTGGTCAGGCGGAAACCCAGCCGCAGGCGCAGCGAATTACCAAATTTGATCCATTTGTCGACATTTCCGTCGAAAAACGCGTCGCCTTGGACAATCGGTTTGGTAGGATCCATCGATTTGACGGCCGCGTCGAGTTCTTCAAAAAAACTGGTGTAAATGGCCTCCTGCGTATCGTACTTAGGCAGGAAAATCTTTTCCGTGTAACCTTTGATGGCTTCCGAATACGGAATGTCGCCGTACAGGTCGGTCAGGCGGGAAAAGATGTAGACGCGCATGATCCGGCCCGCAGCGTGGATGTTGACCAGTTCCGGATCGTTGGCGGTGCGGTTGACCAGATCCTGAATGTTTTTCAGGTCGCGGGGGTAGGTCGTTTCCCAGAGCGTATACCATTGTCCCTTGTCCAGAATCCGGTATTGGCCGCCGTGCTGGGTCCACCACGAACCGGCCAGGTGCTGCACCAGGGGGGAGCTGATGGCGAGGTCGTAGCGCCAGACATCTTCGCGCTGGCCCGACAAATCGGCCTGCACTTTGGTCAGCTGCACGCCCGGCGAAATCGTTGAAAAGCCCGCCGGATTTTTATTGAGGTCTTCAAAATGTTCGGTGCATCCCTGCAGAAACAGGGCCGCGACCGCCAGGATATAAAGAATCGTTTTCATAGGAATGGCTTAATTAAAATTTCAATACCAGGTTAAATCCATACCGCCGACGGCCGGGCAGCGAACCGTACTCAAAGCCCTGGCCGTTGCCGTTGTTGTAGTTGGATTCGGGGTCGATGTTGGGCGTGTTCTTGTGAATGATCCACAGGTTCCGGCCGATAACCCCCAGCGTAACGGTCTTAAACGGCGTCTTTTTCAGGACGGCATTGGAAAACGTGTAGTTCAGGCCCAGATCGCGCAGTTTGACGTAGCTGGCGTCGTAGATAAACGGCTCCGGAATGTTGTTGCCGATGCTCTGCCAGTAGGCCGCCGGGCTAATCGGAATGGCGTTGGGTTTGCCTTCCTGGTTGACGCCCTCCCCAATGTAGCCCCGGTTGTTGCGGTTGACGTAGTACGGACTGGCCGGGTCGTCGATGTTGCCTTCGGCTCCGGCGGCCTGGGCGGCCTGGCGCTCCTGCTGGTATTCATTCCAGGATTCGCGGCCCGCTTCGGTGTTGATGTGCGAACCGTTCATGTGCATGGTCATGTTGCTCATCGAGAAGATATCGCCCCCCATGCGCACATCAAGGGCCGCTTTCAATTGCAAGCCTTTGTACGAAAAAGACGTGATCATCCCGCCCGTCCAGTTGGGCAGCGTGTTGCCAAGGGCAATGGGCTGGGTAGTCGGCAGGGGTTCGCCGTTGCTGCTGTTGAACACCCGGTTGCCGCTTTCATCCCGCAGGAAACCGTTGCCCATGATGGTACCGAACGGCTTGCCTTTCTCGGCAATGATGGTGGCCCCGGCCCAGCGCGCTTCGGCCACGGTGAAGGTTTCCAGCAAATCGCTCAACTCCACCACCTGGTTTACGTTCTTAGCAAAATTGACCGACAGGTCCCACTGAAAACCGTTGTTGAGCCGGACCGGAGTGGTGTTAATCAGTAACTCAACCCCCCGGTTCCGCAGTTTGGCTGCGTTGAGCGACGCGGTGTTGAAGCCGGTGGTTTCCGGCACGGTAATGTCCAGCAACACGTCGTTGGTAACTTCGTCGTAATAGGTCAGGTCAACGCCGATGCGGTTCTGGAAAAGCCGGACGTCGGTTCCCACTTCAAAAGAGGTTTTGATCTGCGGTTTCAGGTTGGCATTCGGAATGGAGCTGCCCAGAATCTCGCCCATCGGAAAACCCCGGATCGAGCGACCCGTCAGGCTGTAGGCGAAGGTGGTTTTGTAAGGATCGAAGTCGCTGCCCACCTGCCCCAGCGATGCCCGGACTTTGGCAAACGACAGCGCCGGAGATTCAAATTTGAATGCATCCGACAACACGAAGCTCACATCAGCCGAGGGGTAGAAGAACGAATTGTTCTGCGGGGGCAGGGTCGAGGCCCAGTCGTTCCGGCCCTGTAAGTTAAAGAACAGGTACTCCCGGTAACTCAGTTGCGCGCTGGCAAAAACCGACTGAATTTCCTTGCGGTTGTCGAACGGCTGAATCAGTTTTTCCGAAAAGTTGACCAGATTGGGCGTTCCGGGCTGGATGATCTGCGTAGCGCTGATGTTGTTGCCCCGGCTGCGGTACCGCATCAGGTTGGCCCCTACCATAGCCGACACCTTGAAGTCTTTGCCGAGGTCTTTGTTGAAGTTGAACAACCCCTGAAAGTTGGTTTCCTTGGTGTTCATGGACAACTGATTCAGCGCCCCGCCGTCGTAAGCGGGCGTAAACTTGTCGTAGAAATTGTCGTGGTTGAACGAGAAGAAGTCCGTTCCGCCCTGAAGGTTCAGGCTGAACATCTTGTTGAACGTATAATTCAGGTTGATGTAACCGCCCACCCGTTCCTTGGTGCTCTGGTTGAAGGTTTTGTTGAGCGTCCAATACGGGTTGGCGCGGTAGATGTTGCCCGTGTAGTTTTTATAGGTTCCGTCGGGGTTCGTGTAATCCTGCAACCAGACCTGGTCGAAGTTGGCCGCCAGCCCCAGCAAACCGTTTCCGATGTTGCTGACTTCGTCGGTTAGGGCGGGGCGGTTGCGGACCTTCTCCGTCATGTAGTTCACCTTGGCGTCCACCGAGAGCTTATCGGTAATTTTCGAGGCCGCCCGGATCGCAAAAATGTGTTTGTCGTACCCGCTTTTCGGCACAATGTCCTTGTTGCCAATGTTGGAATACGATAACCGCACGGTATTGTCGTCTTTGCCACCTGTGACCGCAATGGTGTTCATGGCCGTTTTGCCCAGGCGGAAAAAATCCTGGATGTTATCGTCCATGTACCGGTACGGCCGCACCGTACCGTCGGCCTGGGTGATGGTTTCGAAATCGGCGAACTTGGGCCCCCAGTTGCTGGTGATGTTGCGGGCCTGCAGCGGATCGGTCGGAAAAACGCCGTCGTTGCCCTGGCCGTACGTTTTCTGCCGCGCGTCCAGCCGGGTCGAAATCTCATCAATGGTAAACGAACTGTTGAATTCGACACCGATGCCTTTGTTGGCTTTTCCGCTTTTGGTCGTGATCAGGATTACCCCGTTCAACGCCCGGCTGCCGTACAGAGCCGCGGCTGCCGACCCTTTCAGGACCGATATGGATTCAATGTCGTTGGGGTTGATGTCGCTCAGCCCGTCGCCCAGGTCGAAACCGCCCCACTGGCTGGCGCTACCGATGTTGCCGTTCACGGCGGGAACACCGTCGATGACGTACAGCGGCTGGTTGCTGCCCTGCAATTCCCGAATTCCACGAATGACCACCCGGCTGGAACCGGTCGGTCCGGCGGTGGTGGATGAAATATTCACCCCGGCCACTTTACCGGCGATGGAAGCGATGGGGTTGGTTTCACCGTTGTTGGCAATGTTTTCGTTGCCTACATCGGAAACCGCGTAGCCCAGCGCCCGTTTTTCCCGCTTGATGCCCAGCGCCGTAACCGTTACTTCAGACAGGTCCAGCGTGCTGGGTTGCATACTAACTGTCACGAACGCCTGGCTACCCACCGTTATTTCCTGGGGGGCGTAGCCAATAAAAGAGAACGACAGTACTGATCCCTTCGGAGCGTCCAGCGTAAACGACCCATCGGCCCCCGAAGCGGTTCCGCGGGTAGTGCCTTTGATAAGGACGGCAACCCCGGGTAAAGGCTCGTTGCTCACGGCATCTTTAATGCTTCCTTTCAGGGTTACCGTCTGGGCCTGCAGGTGGATGGTGAACACGATTAGAAAAAGGAAGGTAAAAAAGTGTTTCATATAGTTTTCGGAATAAAATTTCGTGTAAGTAAGTGAATCGCAAACTCAGGTCTGTTGTGGTTCATTTTTGCAGGTTTTTGTTTGGGAGGTATGCCTACAAAACTAACCGAGGCAGCGGTCGGCGGGGGTATTCAAATGTTACATATTGGGTATGCAAACGTTACCTGTTCATGTAACATGACAGAAACTGCGGGGGAATCGCGCGGATTTGGAGACTCAGCTGGATTTGGCTTCCTGCCTTTTGCGGGAAGCGTAGGCGGAAGGCAACTCGTTGTAGCATTCGCGGAACTGCCGGGTAAAGTATTTCGGATTGTTGAAGCCCACCTGGTAGGCAATTTCCGACACCGTGAGCTGGCTTTGTTCCAGCAACTGACACGACCGGTCGAGACGAATGGCGCGGATGAAATCAACCGGCGATTTGCCCGTGAGCGCCTGAAGCTTACGGTACAGATGAATCCGGCTCATGCCCAGCTCCCGGCTGAAGGCTTCGACGGAAAACTCGGGATCGGCGATATTTTTTTCAACAAGAGCAATGGCTTTCTGAATAAGCTTTTCGTCCAGCGAATTAATCAGGACATCCTTGCCTTTGATGGTAATCTGCTGACCGTAGGCCTGGCGGGCAGCCTGTTGCTGCTTGAGCAGACTTCTGATCTTGGATTGCAGAATTTCCACATTGAACGGCTTTTCAATGTAGTCCTGCGCGCCGGTCTGGTAGCCTTCCAGCTTCTGATCTTCCGAATGGCGGGCGGTCAGCAGCAGCACCGGGATGTGGGACGTCTGGGCGTTGTCTTTCAGTTTTCGGCAAAGTTCAAGACCGTTCATTTCCGGCATCATCACGTCGCTGACGATCAAATCCGGGCGGTGTTCGCGGGCTTGCTGCCACCCTTGCCTGCCGTCACCGGCTTCCAGCACCCGGTACCGATCGGCCAGGTTATCTTTCAGATAATGGCGAAAATCCTCGTGATCTTCCACCAGCAGAATGGTTTCGCGGTCTGACGGCTTTTCAGCCGGTTCAGGCCGGGCCGCGCTCTTCAGATGGTCGGGCTCCGGGGATTTTTGGGGTTGTTCAACGGTGGGCGGTATTTCCGGCTGTTGTTTGACGGGCAGCAGAATGGTAAAGCAACTACCCTGATCCGGATGGCTGGCTACGCTGATGGTTCCGCCGTGGAGTTTGACAAATTCACGCGTAATGGACAGGCCGATGCCGCTGCCTTGGTTAATGAGACCCGCCGGGAGGTCATGCTGGAAAAACCGGTCAAAGACTTTTTCCAGCTTTTCGGCGGGAATGCCAATGCCGGTGTCTTCAACGGTGATTTTCAGCAGCGGCTCGGGATGATCTTCGGTTGGCGGACAGACGTGCGCCGACACGCTGACCTTGCCGTTTTCCGGGGTAAACTTAAAGGCGTTGGAAAGCAGGTTGAAAAGAATTTTTTCGAGTTTATCTTCGTCGAACAGCATACGAAACGCCCGAATGTCGGATTCGAACGAAAGTTTGACGTGCCTCTTTTCGGACAGATCGGAAAACGAAAACGTGGTTTCTCGAATAAATTTCAGCACATCGCCCTCGCGCAGATCCAGTTTGATTTCCTGGTATTCGAGTCTGCCCAGGTCGAGCAGTTGATTGACCAGATTCAAAAGCCGTTTGGCGTTGCGGTACATGAGCTGGAATTGCTTTTGCTCGGGGCCGTCCGGAGCTTTGTTCAACCGGCTTTCGAGCGGTGCCAGAATCAGGGTCAGCGGGGTGCGGAATTCGTGGCTGACGTTCGTGAAAAAGTTGATTTTCATCTGGTCCAGCTCGTGCATACGCTGGGCTTCCTGCTGCTGTTGACGGTGTTCAAACTTCCTGCGTTCGCGTCGCTGAATGGCTTTTCGGGAGAGATACAGGAGCAGAACAGTCAGCAGAACATAACCGCTAATGGCCCATTTCGTGCGCCAGAGGGGCGGCAGAATCGTAATCTTTAAGTCCGTTCCGGCCTGATTCCAAACCCCGTCGTTGTTGGACGCTTTCACCCTGAAAACGTAATTTCCCGGGTCCAGGTTGGTGTAAGTCGCCCGCTGGGAGCCGTCCAGACTCGTGATCCATTCCCGGTCGAAGCCCTCCAGTTTATACCGGTACTGGTTTTTTTCGGGATGAAAAAAGTTCAGGGCCGCAAACTCGATTGATAGCACATTCTGGCTGTGCCTGAGGGTAATCTGCCGGGTTTCGTTCAGGGCCGCGTTCAGAATGACTTTTTGGTCGACCGACTCACCAATGGCCACGGGCCTATTGAACAAATACAGGTTGGACAACACCACCCGGGGCGCCGTCGGGTTGTTAACAATTTCGGCCGGATGGAATAAGTTAAAACCCCGGGAGCCGCCAAACAGCAGCTCACCCCGGCGCGTCCGGAGGGCCGCGTTTTCGTTGAACTCTTTGCCCTGCAAACCGTCGGATTCGTCGTAATTGGTAAACTGAAACCGCCGGTGTTCGGCTTTCCCGCTTACGTCCAGCCGACTAATGCCGTTGGGCGTCCCCAACCACAGCCGGCCCGCGTTGTCTTCAACCACCGAATGGATGGTATTATGGGGCAGTCCATCGGTTTTACGAAACGAACGGAAAGTGCCCGTTGCCGCATCAAAAAGGTTTAGCCCCTCGTGCGTACCGATCCAGAACCCGCCACGGCGGTCTTCGTAGAGGCTGTGAATGAGGTTGTTGCTTAGCGTTTGTGCATCGCCGGGTTTGCTCAGGTAATGCGTAAACCGGTCGGTGGCATAATCGTATTTTTCCAGGCCGTAGGACGTACCGACCCAGATATGCCCGCGCCGGTCTTCGGTAATTTCGCTGACGTAACTGGCGTGAATGGAGTTGGGAGCGCCACTCCGGTAGTGTTTAAACGTCTGGGTGGACGGGTCAAAGCGGTCCAGACCGCCGTCGAGGGTGCCGAGCCAGATGGCCCCCCGCGAATCTTCGAAAATTTCCCAGACGCTGTCGTCGGCCAGGCTGGTGGTGTCGCCGGGGCGGTGTTGGTAGGTTTTGAAGGTTTTGCCATCAAAACAGCTAAGTCCGCCGTAGTAGGTGCCAATCCAGAGTTTCTGGCTGCGGTCGATCAGCAAACTGACAATGACGTTGCTGCCGATGGAATTGGGCCGACCGGGCTGGTTCAGGTATTGGGTAAAAGAGCCTTTCTGCCGGTCAAAATAGATCAGTCCTCCGCCGTTGCCCCCCAGCCAGAGGTTGCCTTGGGTGTCTTCGGCAAACCGGTTGAAATCATTGTACGGCAGGCTTTTGGGCAGAAACTGGTTTCGCTGGTAGAGGGCAAACCGGAACATGTTCGGGTGATGGTAGTTGACGCCGTCTTTGTAGGTGCCAACCCAGATAATGCCCTCGTTGTCCTTGTACAGGCTGTTGATGGTGTTCTGGCTCAAGCTTTTGGCATTGCCTTCGTCGTGGACCAGGTAGGTGATGGCCCATTTTTTTTTATCGAGCAGGTTGATACCGCCGTGGTCCGTTCCAATCCAGATTTGGCCCTGATTACCCTCCACAATTCCCTGGATAATGTTGGAATTCAAGCGAGTGTTGCCGGCTTCCCGGTGAATTTTGGTAAACGTCTGCTGACGGGTATTAAAGTGAAATACACCCAGGTTAGCCCGCAGAACATAAATCCACAAATCGCCGTCGGCATCGGTGGTCAGGTTGTACAGCAGCGGTTGGTGTTTGTTCAGCTCCCGCAGGTGCGTGTTTCGGTAGCTAATCTGGTAATTATCAGGGTTTAGTTGGTCGATGGTTCCGTTTTTGTGGATGACCCAGATGGAGCCATTTCGGCTTTCGGCCAGGGACGCAATACCGGCGTTTTGACCGGTATTTCTGGTCAGATGCGTCAGGTGAACGCTCTTTTTGTCGTTCGATGCCCGGTGCACAAACAAACCCGCCGTGTCGTGGATAAACCAGTAATTACCGCGCCGGTCTTGCTGGATCGCCGTCACCGCCCCGTCGGGAAGCCCGTAGCGGTGGGCGTAGTCGATGGTATTACGGATAAACCGTTCCTGCCCGGGATCGTAAATGCAGATGCCGTCAATGGTGGTTACCCAGATGTTGTGGGCCGGGTCCTCAAAGAGCTTGATGACGTTGTTGTTCAGCAGGGACGTAGAGTCGTGGATGTCGTGCTGGAACGCCCGAACGGTATGGCCGTCGTAACGGTTCAGTCCAGAGATCGTGCCAAACCACAGGTACCCCCTCGAATCTTTCAGAAAACAGGTGACTTGGTTGTTCGACAGGCCAGTTCCGGCATCCAGCTTCATAAACCGGTACGAAGTGGGTTGGGCCAGCACGTGAAGAATGGCAACGACTTGAAGAACTACAATCAAAAGGAGTTGACCCCGCATCCGCTGTATCCGTGAGGTAGACGGCGAAGATACGTAATAAAAATTCTGCGGTTTAAGTAAATGACGATCTTTTGTTACTTCTGGTACCATGTCCCCGAAACACCTTAACGCCATTCTAATCTATGGCTTTCTTTTTCTGGTATCGCTCGGGTTTGGAGTTGGGCAAACGCCCGACTTCTCCCGGGTGCCGGGCGTAATTGTTGCGCATAGTCCGGCCTCATCGGGGTTATACATCGGTTCTCCGAGTCTTTGCGTGCTGCCCAACGGCGATTATTTAGCTTCCCACGATTTATTCGGCCCGCAATCCAATGAGTTTGTCCGGCCCAATTCCCGCATTTACCGCTCAACCGACCGGGGCAAAACCTGGACCCGGATTGCGGAAATCAACGGCCAGTTCTGGTCGAAGCTCTACCTGCACCGCAACGGCCTCTACTTCTTCGGTACCGACAAACACCACGGGAATACCATCATCCGGAAATCCGACGACGGGGGCGTCACCTGGACCACCCCCACCGACGGCGACCACGGTTTGTTGCTGGCGGGCGAATACCACTGCGCGCCGGTTCCGTTTCTCGAACACCATGGGCGGCTCTGGCGGGCCATGGAGGACGCCATGGGACCGATCAAACAGTGGGGCAAACGCTACGGCGCCTTCATGCTGTCGATGCCGCTGGATGCCGACCCCATGAAAGCCGCCAGCTGGACCCGCAGCAACGTTCTGCCGTATGATTCGACGTACCTGAACAACGGTTTTGGCGGCTGGATTGAAGGCAATGCCGTTCTGAGTCCGGCGGGTGAGATGCTGGACATTCTGCGCGTAGACCACAAGAAATCGCTGGAGGAGAAAGCCGCCTTTGTGCGCATCAGCCCGGACGGAAAAACGGCAACGTTCGATGTGAATACCGGTTTTGTGCCGTTTCCCGGCGGCAGCAAGAAGTTTACCATTCGGTATGACCCCCAATCGCAGCTTTACTGGACGCTGACAAATTACATTCCATCGGCGTTCAAGCAGGCCAACGCCGGGAAGAATCCGGCCAGTTTGCGCAATACGCAGGCCTTGTGCAGCTCCCGGGATCTACGAACCTGGACCATACGCCAGATTGTGCTGCAACATCCCGACGTTGCCAAACACGGTTTTCAGTACGTCGACTGGCTGTTCGACGGCAAAGACATTATTCTGCTTTCCCGCACGGCGTTTGACGACGGTCTGGGCGGGGCGCACAACAACCACGATGCCAACTTTCTGACGTTTCACCGCATCAGGAAGTTTCGGAAAAAGCCGGTTGCCGATTTATAGCGTAGCCAAATCCCGAAGCGCCTTTTTGCGGCTGTTGAACAGTTTACTGTCGAGCGTTTTGCTATAAAACTGCTGGAGCCTGGGATTTTTGGGTGAGTGCGGTCTTGTTCGCTCGTACCGTACGACTTCGTCCAGATCAAGGACTTCAAAATACGTATTTCGGTAATACCGATAAACGCGGCCTTTTTTGTCTGTATACCCCCAGACCGATTTTTTAGAAACCTTCTCGGTGCGGCCATCGGCGTACCGGATGGTCAGATTGCCAAAGCCCAGAAACGAAGGGTGGATAGACTTAACGGGCTGACTGGCAGTGGTGTTGTTTATATCGGTGCTCTGCAGCAAAAGGCGGTTGGGCTCAGTCCGGAGCCGTTGTTGAGGAGCGCAGGCGCTCACGAGCAGTGCAAGCAAAACGACGATCTGGCGCATGGTTCTGGAGGGTGTGGGGAAGTGGTCGATTTTTATAAAGATACGAACATTCATTAATTTGGTAAACCGACAAACGGTTTTCGGGTTTAATAAAGGCTTTGTCTTTTAATCAGCAACCCAGTATGAAAAACATAGACGTGATTGCCACTGATTTACGATTCCCGGAAGGGCCGGCTTTTACCTCCGACGGTACGCTCTGGTGCGTTGAGCAGGAGGGGGAAAGTTTGTTCTGGCTCAAGCCGGACGGAACGCAGGGCCGCCTTCACGTCGGCACCGGCAGCCGCCCGAACGGCCTGTACATCGACGATCTCGACCGGCTTTGGTTCTGTGATTCCGGTTTGCACGCCATTCGCTGCATCAACTATCCGGATCAGGAGCCCGAAATCGTGGTGGACCGCGTTGGCGAAGAGCGCCTTAGCTGGCCCAACGACCTGACGTTTGATCTGGAAGGCAATATGCTTTTTACTTGTCCCGGTTCGCCCGACGAAGACGAACCCGGTTACGTCTGCGTCTGCTCGTCGGTGGGTGAGGTTAAAAAAATATCCGAAAGCTTGTTTTATCCCAACGGGCTGGCTTTTCTGCCCAATGCCCGCACGCTGGTGGTGGCCGAAACGCACCGAAAGCGCATCTGGACCGGGCGCTGGGATTCGACGGGCCTCAACTGGATTAATCCGACGGTTTGGGCTGAAACCGGTCCCGACGGATTTGGTCCCGACGGCCTGACGCTGGGGCCGGACAATTTACTCTACGCGGCCATCTACGGCGGCAGCAGTGTGCAGGTTTACAAGCCAACCGGTACGTTGGCCGATACCATCAAACTGCCCGGCGAAAATCCCTCCAACTGCGCTTTTGACCCCACCGGACGCCTGGGAATGGTCGTAACGGAAACCCAGAAGGGGCAGATTCTCTCCCTGAAAGAATAATTCCAAGCGCCCTAGTTTATAGGGGGTTGCAACGCATCCTGCAGATTTATCCACTTTCTTTCCAACCATTTCACTATCCTTTCGCACTTTAGATCGAACGTTCAACGCAACCGATCTTTTGACCCTGACGCCCGACTTAACGGAACAAGAACTGGTTGTCCGCTGCCTGCAGCCGGATCGTCCGGCGGATCGGCGTATGGCGCAACGGTTACTTTTTGAGCGGTATAAACGGGCCATGTTTTCGGTGGCGTTGCGAATCCTGAACGATTACGATCACGCCCACGACGCCTTGCAGGACGCGTTTGTGGAGGTCTTCCGGCACCTGGATTCGTTCCGGTTTCAATCGACGCTGGGCGCCTGGATCAAAGTCATTGTGGTTCGGCAATCGCTGCGAAAACGGCAGCTCGAATGGCGGTTTGAAACCCTCGACGAAGCTGTGCATGATCAGGCCATTGAGGTGCCGGATACGGTGACGGGCGAAGTCCTGGATGCGGCCATTCGGTCGCTGCCCGACGGAGCGCGGACGGTGTTCGTGCTGGCCGAAGTAGAAGGCTACAAGCACCATGAAATTGCCGCCATGCTGGATATTTCGGAGGGAACCTCCAAGTCACAGGTGAGCTATGCCCGGAAGTTATTGCGGAGGAAGCTGTCGGAACTGAGCTGAACCCGGAGTACGCAGATGGACGAATGAACAGAAATGCAACATGGATTTTGGAAAGGCTATAAAAAAGTTGCCGGAGCACGAGCCCCGCGCCGATCTGTGGGAACGCATTGAAGCGGACTTGCGGGCCGATGCCGCCATCGACCGTGCGCTGGACGATCTACCGGATTTTGAGCCGGATGCCGACGCCTGGGAGCAGATCGTCGGGCAACTGGAAACAGAAAACACGACGGTTCGGTCCCTCTGGGCGCGTTCGTTCCGGTGGTTGGCTGCGGCTGCCGTCATCACGCTGATGTTTGGCATCTGGTGGCTGGGGCAATCGGGTTCGGACGAAAAAATAACCATTGCTTATGCCACTGAAACCGTTGAAGCGGAACCCGGAAGCGAACCCGAACCGCTCACCCCGGCCGCTGACCAGAAAGCGGAACGGTTTATTCAGGAACAGTGTGCGGAGCAAACGGTGGTGTGCCAGAAGCCGGAAGTAAAAGAGCTTAAGCACCAGCTGGATGAGTTGAACAACCGGAAAGCGGGCCTGGAAGAACAACTGGCGGTGTTTGGCGAAGATCCGGTGCTGGTTCAGGCGCAAATTAAAATTGAAAACGAGCGGGCCGAGGTAACCAAAGAACTGGTCCGAATTTTAACGATATGAGAACGCTGATTTTTCTACTAACCTTTTTCGCTTTCCCGGCGGCTGCGCAAACCCGGCTGCAGGTGGTGACGAAGACGGTGGAAAAAGAACTGGCGTACAGCAGCGGCCAGCGCGTGAATCTGACGGCCCAGAAAGCCGACATTACGATCAAAGGCTGGGCGAAAGCGACGGTTTTGGTTCGGATAAAGCTGATGGCCAGGCACCCGGAGCGCGACGTAGCCGAACGCGAACTGGACTACCTTAAATACGACATCGAGCTTCGGAACAACGTCATCGACATTTCCAATCGCTTCACGATTCCGCAGCGGGCCGGGTCGGTCAAAGGCAACCTGAAGGCGGTTTACGAGATCTGGCTGCCGACGCGCTCCCTGTTGACCGTCAACAATACGTTTGGGGATGTGAACCTGAGCGATCTGGCGGGCGAAACGGTCGTGAAGCTGGAGTTCGGAAAATTGTCGATCAACAACCTAAGCGGAAAAACCACCATCACCTCGGAGTACGGCGACATTGAAGCCAGTGAGTTGGCCGGAACGTTTGCGATCAAGGCCGAGAAAGCCGAAACGGTGCTCCGCGAACTGGGCGGCAACGGTCGCATTCAGAGCCGGTACGGTAAAGTGTCCATCTATCCGCTGACCAGCCTGACGGTTCTGAACGTGCAGGCCGCCCGCACCGAAGTCTCCCTGTTTCCCCGTCGAATGGAGGATTTCCAGTACGAAATTGAAACGACGTATTCGACGGTTCAGGTGCCCGAAGGGTACGGCGAGCACCTGGGCCAGTTTATCAACAAGCGCCGATTCGACTACCAGCCGCCGGGCCACAAACCCGCTATTTCGGTCACCAACTCGTACAGCCCGGTTATCGTCCAGCCGGCGGTGAATGGCGTAACCTCTGCGAAATGAAAGCACACCCGATAAGACACCATGAAAAAACAATACGGACTACTTGGAATGCTGCTGATTGGCCTGACGGTTTCGGGTTACGGCCAATCGTGGACGGGGGGCGTGAAAGGTAACCTCCCGATCAACATGCGGCCGGACCAGCTGTCGGCGCAGATCGACGAGTTTGACGTAGTCGGATCCAGAAGTGGCGATGCGCTGAGCAGTGGCTGGGGACTTTTTGCGCGCTATGACCTTCCGCGCTGGTACGGGCAGCTCGAAGCGACTCAAGGGCGGCAACACCTGGCCGGACTGTATTTTTCTTCTCCCAAAAACTCGTTTGGAACGACCCTCCATCTGAAGCGGCAGCACATCCGGCTGATGGGTGGATACAAACCACTGCCGTGGCTGCGACTCCACGCGGGAATCGCCGGGGCTTTTAATCAAGCTGTCCGTAGTGAAAGAGACTGGGAGGACTCCAACATTCAGCGCCTGGAGGAGCAGATAATACGGTATCCCAGCGAAAAAGAATATTACGAAATCCAGCTTAAGGCAGCCCGGCTGCATAAAGCCGTTGGAAGTAGCTATCAGCGATTCAATGCGGAAGGGCAGGCCGGTATTGGAACCGATATCGGGGGCCTGATGCTCGATCTGACGTATGCGCATAGCCTGAGTCCGGTTGTCAACGGGATTAACTACCAGGGAAATCGCTACGCTCTTCAATCGCACTACGGTTTCTGGTCGGTCAGCGCCGGATACCGATTGTTTCCGTTCAAAGCCTTTTTGCTGCAACCCCGCCGAAACAAACGCACCTACGACCGAATCAAGAAAAGCATTCCGTATTACCGCAACGAAGTAAGCGCCGGAGTAGGCATCACCAGCGATGATTACGGCGGTTCGTGGCTTTACGAAAACCGGTACACCCGCTACCTCCACCGCCGGATTGGTTTCACGGGAATCGTCGGGATGGCCCGTTCTTTTGAAGATTACCGCGGTTTTTTACCGCAGGCCTTCACGGCTTTCCAGTTTTCGGCGCTGGCCCGGTTCTTACCGATCTACACCCGGCGTCATCACTTGGCGCTGTCCATTGGAGGGGTTTACACAACGGTTTCGGGAATCAATCCAAACGGCGGCCGGGGCACCTACACCGCTGACGGAAAACTCATTCAGCAATCTATTACGCTGACCCCCGAAAGCCATGAGCGGCAAAAGAGTTTCGGCTCCGTCTTTCAGGGCGACTACCAGTTTTTGCCCGTCGACCGCATTCCGGTTGGGCTCTGGTTCCGGGTTCAGCAAAGCCGTGCCCTGGAATACGCGGCAATCGGGTTTCAGACGGGGTATCGTTTTTAAAACAAGGCTATATATGACTCGTTTTTTATCCATTTTCTCTTTTTTGAATCTGCTGCTTCTGGCCCATCCGGATGCGTTTTCCCAGATGCCCGACGATTACCGTTGGGAAATTTCCGGAAGCGGCAGTGGGTTGCGCTCGTCGGACGTGTCGCCAACGGGCTGGTTTATCCGGCAGCAGCTAACGTATTTTCCGCACCGAAACGTGGGAGTTTCGGCCGGAGTGGGGTGGGGGAAGCTGGACGATCTGTCGCCCCTGAAAACCGGCAATGCGCAGGAATTGTACAACCTCTTCTACCGGCAGCACAACGCTACGGAACTGAATCTGGTGCTGGCGCCGGTTCGGTCGCGTCGGCAAACCGTGCGCCTGTCGGCTGGGCTGGCGTTGTGGCGAACCCAGGCGATGACTGTAGATAGCGCGTATGTCAGCGATCTGCAGCGGCAGCAGTACGAAATTATTCCCCGTTTTACGGACGCCCGGCGCCTGGTACCGCAGGTTGGTCTCGGGTATCAGGTAAACGTGTCGCCCCGCTGGCTGATAGGTTTGGAAGCCAGGGCGTACTGGACGGGGGGCGGAAAAACCGCCACAACCGTGGGTGTTACAACGGCTTACCGGTTTCGGCTTTCGGCAGACTCGCTGGGAATCCGCCGAATTGACCGTCAGGATTTGAAGGCGGGCATCCGGCTTGGAGCAACGCACAGCGTGGGCAACGGGCGGTCGCCCTCGGAAGTATACCGGACTCGTTTGGTGGGAGGGATCTGGGGCGAGGTGCCGATTTCCTTAACGTGGTTTGCGCGCGGGGAAATCAGTTACGCCCAGCGGGGGTACCGGGTTTATGAGCGCAGACAGGGAAACACGCGTCATGTACCCACCGTTTCCAGTCAGAATTTCCTCGATTGGACTATTTTGTTCTCGCACGAGGTCGCCTACCGCTGGCGGTTGTTCGTAGGGCCTCAGCTTGCGATGTTTCTGAACGGTAAAGCGGAAGCGGACGGCGAGCCGGAGGAAGTCCGTCGCCGGAGTTTCGGCGGAATGGTGGTGGGGACGGCGGTTCAGTTATCCGACCGTCTACAGCTCGACGGCCGTTACCAGCGCGATGTTTTCTCTCTATCAACGAATCAGGGTGGTGGATTGCACGGGTTTCAGCTTGGCGTCAACTACTTCTTTAAACCGTAAAATCAGTCACGTATGAAAACAAGTTTTCTTTTGACCATCACCGTGTTCGTCGGGATGGGGATTGGCCGGGCGCAGGCCGTTAACAATGCTCCTGTTGCCTATTCGCAGGAAGACAGTGCCGTGACAGTCAGTGAACTGAAACGGGTTTACCGCTACATTACGCGGGCGAATGTGGAAGAAAAAACGCTGATCAAGCTGGGCTTCTGGCCGAATACGGGAGATCGGGATTATACGGGAAGGCCGTCCTTTCGGATTGGCCTAAATGCCGATGTATCTATAGAACGAAAGATCACACCTTCATTCTCGTTGTTGGCTGGGGGCGATTTTATGCTTCGATACAATCGTTTTAATCAGTTTGCGGTTCCATTTTATAATGGTAGTGATTTTACGGATATTGATGAGACTTTCCGGGCTTTTGTTTATGCGAAAGTAGGAGTTCGGTATTACTACAGTATGGCAAAAAATATTCGGAAAGGCAAAGGAGCGAACAACTTCTCAGGAAATTATGCAGGATTACAGGTAGCAAGAATAATTTTTAATCAAGCCAACAATCATACCTATGATACCCGAACGGGCCAAACGGTCCGCAACATACGAATTAATGGTATTGGTACGTATGATTTTCCGGTAGCTTATCCACATTGGGGGGTGCAACGTCGCATTGGGCGTTTAGGATTTATTGACGTAAATGCTGGACCAGAAATGACATTACCACAAAAGAAAGATTCGGATCCGATTTTCAATGGCGGAGTTTACTTTTTTAAAAAGTATCATAAGCCAACCGTTTCTCTGCGTGTCAACGCCGTCATCGGGTTAGGCTGGTAGAAGCCTGGCCCTTCACTTTTGGCTTCAAATCGGTAGGATGCCGGTTGGACAATTTATGTTGGTACATTATTTGTTTTTCTGTACTTTGTCTAACTCTCCTACCTCTTATGACACCAGATACCGTCTTTCAAATCGCCAACGCGCTCGTTTTGCCGCAGTGGCTGCTCATGATTGTGGCACCCCACTGGCGGCCCACCGAATTTCTGACCAAAACCCTGCTGATTCCGGCGGTGCTGGCCCTTTTTTACATCTTTTACCTTTTTTTGGGCGACAGCGAGCTAGATTTTCAGTCGTTCAGTACGCTGGCGGGCATCAAAACGTTATTTAGCAAAGACGCGGCTGTGCTGGCGGGCTGGATTCACTACCTGGCCTTCGACCTGACGGTCGGAAGCTGGATGCTGCGGAACGCCCAGCGCCGACAAGTAGCCCATGCCTGGGTCATACCGTGCCTGATCTTCAGCTTTTTGCTGGGGCCCGTTGGCTTGCTGCTGTACCTGATTGTCCGGACCGTGAAGCGAAAAAAACTCTATTGAGCGTATCTTTGTGTTGATGAAAACGATTTCTATTTTACTCCTGCTTGTTTCGACCACGGCTTTTTCGCAGTCGCTGCTGTGGAAAGTGTCGGGTAACGGCTTAAAACAACCGTCTTACCTGTTCGGAACGTACCACATTCTGAAAGACAGTTACCTGAAGCATAACCCCAAGGTGAAAACAGCCTACGAAGGGGCAGAAGGTGTGGTGGTCGAAACCGAAATCGATTCATCGGCCATGCTGACCATGGCGATGCGGGGGCTGATGCTCAACACCAGCCTCAACAAACTGCTGTCGGATGCTGACTACCAACTGGTGGCCGACGAGTTTAAGGCGCGCACGGGGTACGACCTGGCCCTGTTCAACCAGCTAAAACCCATTGTGACGGCCACCATGCTGAGTCTGGCCTACACCCAGAAGCAGTCCGATACCCTCAGCAGTTTTACGGGTTTGCCGATTGACCTCTATTTCGCCAGCGACGGCCGCAAGCGGCAGAAAACCGTCAACACGCTCGAAACCATGGAGGAGCAGATTAGCTTTCTCTTCGACCACGACCCGGTGGAAAAGCAGGCCCAGCAGTTGGTCGAAATGGTAAAAGGCAAGGCTGATATGTACCAAATGAGCAAGCTGATTACCGACCTCTACCTGAAACAGGATTTGCAGGGCATGTGGAAACTAAACGAAAAACACAGCAGTTCGTTCGGCGACATGACGTACCTGCTTGATGAGCGCAACCGCAACTGGATGAAGCGCCTGCCGGCTTTGTTGGCCGTCCGGCCCACGTTTGTGGCGGTTGGCGCCCTGCACTTGCCGGGGCCGAACGGGTTGATTGAGCTGCTGAAAAAGGAAGGCTACAAAGTGGAGCCGATGTAATTACGCAAACCGCCTTTTCAGAATATCGATCAGCATGTTGACCTCGTCGCTCTTCATATCCCATGAATACTGGGCCGAATAGCGGTTCGTGACCAGATCGCGGGCCTGCTCGTAGCTGGTGGCGTGGTCGAGGTCTTCGATGGCTTCGTTGTAGGAAGCCGCGCTGCCGTTGAACAACTGATTGATAAACATAAACTTCTGGTTCAGCGAAATGCTTTTGCTGATGCTTTCGATGGGGGCGCGGTAAAAGGTTTCGCCAATGGTAACCGGCCCGGCGGTCTCTTCGGCCTGGGGAGTGGCTTCCAGCGTAGAAACGTCGGTGGAAGGCGTCGGCATCTGGCTCGGCTGCATCGATGGCGAGGACGGCTCGGCGGCCGGCCCCGAATCGTCCAGGAACAGTGTCCTTCCGCCCGTTCCCGAACTCGACGGGGCTTCGTTGATCACCGGTTCGAATTCGCTGGTTGGGGTGGCCACCAGCTGAGCCGATGGAACGGCCGTTTCGATTTCGGTATCAAAAAACGACTTGTTGGGCGTTGAAAGCGTTGGCGGGGGAACGGTTTCGTAGGAAGCCTTGCGGAGCAGCACGCCCGGATCGAGCAGCACTTTTTCCGAAAACAAGGGAATGTATTTATCCGGTTTCTCCAACTCCCGTCCCCGCTGCATCAGAATCTCATCAAGCCAGTTTAGTGCCTGATTCACGTAAACGGAGCTTTTGCCCTTCATCCGTTCTTCAATGGCCGCCGGAACAAACTTATTAATCTGGGTGTAGCGGGTCAGTTGGTGGGCGGTTTCAGCCGAGAGCGAGAAGTCCGATTGATTCCGCAGCATATCGTCAAAATAATAACGCGGATCATACAACAGGACCAGCGTTCGGCGGGTGGCTTCGGCCAGCAGCGGCTCGAGGTGTTCCCGGCGCACCGAAATATGCTGCGAGACGGTATTCATGAACACCTGCATCGCCTGCCGGACATCCGGGTGCTCAAAGTCAAAATAAGGACTGCGGAACCGCTCGGCATCACTCCGCCATTTCTCCGATAAGGCGCTGATTACAAACAAATTTACTTGGCTGACGGCACTCAGTTTCAATAATTCCTGCCCGCTGATGACGGTGTGGTGGGCAAAAAATTCTCCCGCCACTTTTCGGGCATACGATTTGCAATATTCACTAAGGGAAGAGGCATTGAACTTGTTCGACATATCAAAATATCTTTGCTTTGTAAAGATATGGTTTTCGCCAAGAAAATTCCGACCCACCCTGATTGAAATTATCGCCAGAGCCGTTTTTGCCACCACGGAAAAAGGCCAGCGGATGGAAAGACCGAAGAAGTAAGCCCTGTGGCGAATCAATTACTCTATTCAACGCGACGAACGTATGTTTATTGAACCAAACCGCCGACGTGAACCGCCCCACCTCCGCACGGGTTGGATTGAAGTGATTTGCGGTTCCATGTTTTCCGGCAAAACCGAAGAGCTGATCCGCCGAATCAACCGGGCCGTCATTGCCCGCGTTCAGGTTATTATCTTCAAACCGTTGATTGATACGCGGTATCACGAAGAAAACATCGTTTCGCACAACGCCAATGCCCTTCATTCCCGGCCCGTGCAATCGACGCGGGAAATTCTCGAACTGGCCGGCGACAGCGAGGTGGTGGGCATCGACGAAGCACAGTTTTTCGACGACAAGGAACTAGTTGAAGTGTGTAATCAACTCGCCAACGGGGGCAAACGGGTCATTCTGGCGGGGCTTGACATGGATTTTGAAGGCAAACCCTTCGGTTGTATGCCGCAGTTGATGGCCATCGCCGAATACGTAACCAAAGTGCACGCTATCTGCGTCGTTTGCGGAGACATTGCCAATTACTCCTACCGTCTGGCCCTTTCCAAAGAAAAGGTGTTGCTGGGCGAAACGGAAAGCTACGAAGCCCGCTGCCGCCGTTGCTACAACTTGGGCAGCCAGGTCGTGAGCAAGGAGTGGGTGTATGAGAATAGTGATGAAGTAAGAGCCAGGAGAGAAGAATTATGAGGTGGAACGTCCGGTGGCAAAAGCGAGCGCGTCGGGCGGTTTCCTGCCGACCTTTTTCCTGGTTTTTCCTGATTATCCTTCATTCGCCATTCTTCGTTCCTGACTCCTCCGCGCAGCCCGGCATCTGGCGGACGCATCCGAGTTTTCTTTCCGCCCAAACCGTTGCCGCCGTTCAGGACAAGATCTACTGCGCATCGGAAAACGGTTTTTTTTATTACGATGCGGGCGCCAGCGAAGCCACGCGGTTGAGCCGTGACGACGGTTTTAGTGAGCTTGGCGTAAGTTATCTGGCGTACCTAACCGACCAGAAACGATTGCTGATTGCCTATCGCAGCGGTACCATTGACCTGCTTTCCGTTACCGCTACCGGCGAACCTGCCGGAACGAGTACGATCACCCTTATACGCGATGCCGCGCAGATTTCGGGCAGCAAGCGCATCAATCACCTGGGCCGAGTTGGCAATGACGCCTACCTGTCCTGCGATTTCGGCATTGTGGTGCTGGATGTGGCTCGGGTCGAAATCCGGGATACCTACCGCAACATTGGGCCCGAGGGGGCGTCGGCGGTGGTGTATGCCACGGCGTTTGCCAACGATTCCATCTATGCCGCCACCTCGCGCGGGCTGCTGGCTGCCCGTTTTGATCCTGCGGTGAATCTGGCTTTTTTTGGTAACTGGAAAACCGTTGCCTTACCGGCGGGCTCATCCGTTCGTTCGGTCGTGGGAGTCAGTAGTCGGTTGTTTGTGGCCGTGCCGGGCGAGGGCGTTGCTGAGCGCCGGGGTGGTCGCTGGACGGTGGTGAAAGCCGTGCCCGCCATCACGGGGTTGGTGCAAACGGCTACCGAGTGGGTAGCCACGGCCCCCGGACTGCTTCAGCGCGAATCCGGCGGTTTGGTAAACAATGCACTGGTGGGCGCACCCCGGGCACTGGTTGAAGCGGCCGGGAGTTTCTGGGTGGCCGATTCGCTGTCCGGCCTGCTGCGAATTTCCGGAACGGCGGCTGAAGCCGTCAGTCCGGACGGACCCGCTTCCGATGCGTTTCAGCAGTTGGTGGCGGCCGGTCAGCCTGCGCAGGTTTTGGCCCTGCCGGGCGGCTTTTCGGAAGACCTGAAGCCGTTGCGTCGTCGGCGCGGTTTCGACCAGTTCCGCGAAAACCGCTGGCAAAACTTCCTGACCAACTCGCTGCCCACCGATTTTGTGACGGCCGTTTTCAATCCCACCGACGGGCGGACGTATCTGGGTAGTTTCGGGGGCGGCTTGTGGCAACACCAATATCAGAATCCGCCGGAAGCCGTTAACCGGGTGCTGGCCACCATCAGCAGTCTGACGGTTGATCCGAACGGTGAAGTCTGGCTGGCAACGCCAACCCTGAATGTCGGGCAAACATCAATTCACGTTCGGCGAAAAAGTGGTTCGTTTGAGTCGTTTGCCCCAAACCGGGGCGATATTCAGCAGCTTCTGCTTGACGATAACGGCTTTTTGTGGACGCGGTTGAGCGCGTCCAACGGGGGCGGAATGCAGGTGTTCGACCCAGCCACAAACCGCAGCCGGCTCTTGTACGACCAGACGGGGGAAGGTGATTTGCCGGATCGGAACGTGCGTTCGCTGGTGAAAGACCGTGACGGTTTGATCTGGATCGGAACCGACAACGGAATTGCGGTTTTCGACAATCCTTCGGCAGTGTTTACCGGAGCCGTCAACGCTTACCGGCCCGTTTTTGAGCGTCGCCGGTTGCTGAGTGGCGAATCCGTCAGGGCGCTGGCGGTCGACGGCGGCAACCGCAAATGGATCGGGACGGCCAACGGGTTATACCTTTTTAACGAGGATGGCACGGCGTTAGTCGAGCATTTTACCAGTCAGAACAGCCCCCTGCCGTCGAATCAGATCAACGCGCTGGCCATTGAACCCGCCGGGGGCGAAGTCTTTGTTGCGACGCCCAACGGCCTGGTTTCGTACGGCGGCACCTCCAGCGAACCGACTCCGGTTTTTTCGGGTATTTCGGTTTTTCCGAATCCCGTCCGGCCCGATTTCGCCGGTTTGGTGAGCATTCGGGGACTGGTGGAAAACACGGTTGTTAAAGTGATGGATGCGGGCGGCCAACTCGTTTACGAAACCCGTTCGCAGGGCGGCACGGCTACCTGGGACCTGCGCGACTACCGCGGGCGGACCGCCGAAACGGGAATCTACTTTGTATTTGCCGTTACGCCGGACGGGCGGGAAGGGGTGGCGGGTAAATTGGCCGTCGTGCGGTAATTCTCTCCCAACGTTTTAATTTTGTAGAATGACCAATAAACCATTCATTGTCGGAATTACGGGCGGGAGCGCTTCCGGCAAAACTTCATTTTTAAAAGGATTGCTCAGTGCTTTTTCAGAAGAAGAAATTTGCCTGATTTCGCAGGATAATTACTATAAAACGCTGGACCAGATTCCGCGTGACGAGATCGGCGTCCCGAATTTTGATTTGCCGGAAACCATTGATCATCATCAGTTTGCCGAGCACATCCGGCAGCTGCACGAGGGCAGGGTTGTTGAGACTAACGAGTACACGTTTAACAACCCCAATGCGACTCCCAAAAAACTGGTTCTTCGACCAACGCCGATTATCGTTGTGGAGGGAATCTTTGTATTTCATTTTGAAGATGTGGCCCAGCAGCTTGACTTGAAGGTATTTATCAATGCCACCAACAGGATCAAATTCGAACGGCGGATGAGCCGCGATCAGGCCGAACGCGCTCTGACGCCCGAGATGATCAAGCACCAGTGGGAGTACCACGTGCGCCCGACGTACCGGGAGTTTATCAAACCCCACAAAGCCAAAGCCGACATTGTAATCCCAAACAACCACCACTACCAGAAAGGTCTGGACGTAGTGATTGGGTATTTGAAAGGGAAAGTCGCTAATTTGTCCCGCAATTAACCAAAACCGTAGCCGCTCCGGCTGCTATCATTTCCTGAACCCGTATGAATTTTACACCCGCGCTGCTCTCAGCCGCTTTGTTGCTGGCAACTTCCGCTATGGCTCAAAAACCGGAAACCCTCGACCTCTGGCCCCCCAATCAAGTCCTGAATGCCGTCCCCAACGACGCGGTTCAGGAAAAAGCGGAAACGGGCAAGGACGGTATTCTTCGCATCAGTGACGTAAAAGTGCCGACGATAACGGCTTTCCTGCCCCCCAAAAACAAGGCGACCGGGGCCGGGATCATGATCTGCCCCGGCGGAGGTTACGCGCTGCTGGCCTACGGACACGAAGGCGAAGAGATGGCGAAATGGTTCAACGAGCGCGGCATTGCGGCTTTCGTGCTGAAAAACCGCCTGCCCGACGACCGGACCCAGACCAACAAGCACGAAGTACCGCTGGCCGACGCCATGCAGGGCATGAAACTGATTCGGCAGCATGCCGCCAAATGGAATATCGACCCGAACCGGCTGGGTGTGATCGGCTTTTCGGCGGGGGGGCACCTGGCGGCTACCCTGTCGACGCACTACCACCGGGGGGCGGAGGCCAGCGAGGAAGCCAAACCCAACTTTGCGATTCTGATGTATCCGGTGGTAACGTTCGGTGAAAAAGCGCACGCGGGGTCGCGGGAGCGGTTACTGGGCAAAAACGCCAGTCCGGAACAGGTGGCTTACTATTCCAACGAGTTGCAGGTAGATGGCAAAACGCCACCAACGTTTCTGGTTCATGCCGAAGATGATAAAGCCGTGCCGGTGGAAAACAGCATCGACTATTACCTGGCCCTAAAGAAGTTTAACATCCCCGCCGAAATGCACCTGTACCCAACGGGCGGCCACGGCTACGCGCTCCGCACCAAGGGTAAAGGCTCCATCGAGGGCTGGCCGACAGCCTGCGAAAACTGGCTGAAGTCGATGGGGTTATTGGAGAAAAAATAAGAAGCTGTATCGCGGAGTTTAGCGGAGTAAAAAAGAGCTAAGCGGAGTCTCTGCTCAACTCTATAAAGCGCCGTTAAACTCCGCGATACAATTCTTTAAACCCGCAAGAAAACCTTCTTTATATACATAAAATACAGAAACGCCCACTTCACGGCCAGGAACGCCAGGACGCTCCCCACCGCCCGGACGGGTTCGGAGAAGAAACTCAAAATACCTTCAAAGAAGAATTTGGCGGCATATTCGAAGTCGATGAACTCCCCGGCGATGTAGATCAGGATGGAATTCATGCCGATGACAGTAAAGAAAAAAGCCCAGCCGCCCACTTTCTTCACATCAATAATCCAGTAAAAGAGTGCCAGCATCAGCACGCTCCAGCCCCCGGCCACGAGCACAAACGAGCTGGTCCACAGATTTTTGTTAACCGGAAAGATCAAGCCCCAGCTATACCCCAGAATCAGGCAGGCCACACCACCCAGCCCAAGCCACAGCGTTTTTTGATGAGGCTGGGCAACGGGTCCCTGGCTGCGGAGCAACTGACCGGAAAAGATACCGAGCAAAGCCGTGCCGATGGCGGGAATGGTGGAAAACAGCCCTTCCGGATCGTGAACTTTCAGGTACAACCGGCCCGGCAGAATCGACCGGTCAACGTAACCCGCCAGACTGCAATCCAGCGTTAACACGCCCGCTCCGCATCCCGGCACCGGAATCAGCTTCATCATGGCCCAGTACCCCAGCAGCAAACCGCCAAACCAGATGTACTGCGCTTTGGGGTTTGGAAAATAGAGGTAGATCAATTGGGCAAACATTCCGGCCAGACCAATCCGGCCGAGTACGCTGCCAAACCGCATGTCGCTGATGGGTTTGGTAAACAGTCCGTTGTTGTAAATAATACCAAGCAAAACCAGAAGCAGACCGCGCGTGATGACTTTACGGGCCAGCTCGCTTTTCGAGACGCCCCGCTCCAGCCGACTGCCGACCGCAAACGGTGTTGAGACGCCCGCCATGAAGAGGAAAAGCGGAAAAATGCAGTCGTACGCCCGAAAGCCGTCCCATTCGACGTGGGTAAACTGTTCGGCCAGGACAGCCGCCCATGCCCAGCCGGTTGTTTTGGCCAGCACATGGAAAATCTCTTCTCCCCCAGCAATCCAGAACATATCAAAACCCCGCAGGGCATCCAGAGACATCAGGCGTCGGACGGGCGCCGGTTGGGCAACGGCTGGTTCGGTGGTGGCCGTAGAAGTTGATTGCATATCGGTTGGTTGTATAAAATTATTGGTAATACTGCGCTAAACCGCGAATGGGCTATCAAAACCGCATGGGCCTTTATTTGTCGTTTAGGATGAGGGGAACGTTGCCGCGACCGCCCAGCACCACAATCTTGCTATTGGGCGATGCGGCCAGTTCGCGCTGGGCCTTGATTTGCTCGTACTGCAACTGCTTGTCGGACAGACCCGTGGCCAGGATTTTTTGGTAATCAGCAATTCCCTGCGCTTCAACGCGTTTGCGCTCGGCTTCCTGCCGTTCTTTTTGCAGGACAAACTGCATTTTCTGCGCTTCCTGCTCGGCGTTGATCTTCGATTCGATGGTGGTTTTGACCGATGCGGGCAGGTTGATGTTCCGGATCAGCAGTTGCTCAAGCATGATGCCCCGTTTGCGAAGGTCGGATTCGATGGTTTTATAGATACGGTTTTGAAATTCATCGCGCTTGGTCGAGTAGAGCGAAACCGCGTCGTAGTAAACGGCGTTGTCGCGAATGCGGGTACGGGTGATGGGCCGCACCACTTTGTTGGAATAGTCGGAGCCAATGCTGCGGTAAATGTTGGGCGACTCGGTCGGAATCACGCTGTAGAGAACCGTCAAGTCGATGACTACCTCCAGGCCGTCGGCGGTCAGAACCCGGATGGCGTCGTCGCCCAGTTGCCCGCTCTCGTCGTGCGCCCCGGACATGGTGTAATTCTGGGTTTTGATGTCAAACTCCGTCACCGACACCAGCGGATTCACCACGTTCAGCCCGCTTTCCAGAATCCGGTTTTGAACACTCCCGAACAGACTTTGCACGCCCACCGTCCCGGCGTCGATCTGGCGAACCGATGAAGAAGCCAACCCCAGAACGATCAGAATAACCCCGATGACCTTCAACGGTCGGGAAAATCGGGAGAAGGTCAGCGATGGCGTATTGACGGCAAAACCGACGATCAGCGCCAGAATGCCAAGAATCAGAACAAACATAAAACAGCAGGATGGGGCTTAGGACTAAAACCGTTGGCTCTCGTGTCGATTTACCAGGTAGTAATGATACGAACTTTTAGCCACAGAACACAACCTACTGGCCGGACAAGTTGACAAAATGGATCTGCACCCCCTAACCCCTGTGGTTTGGGATGGGGAAGGCTCTACTCCACCGAAAACCGCTGAATCCACTCCGCCACGGTGGCGTTGGTCAGGTTGAAGAGCAGGTTGGGGAAAAGACCCAACAGCAGAGCAAGGGCCGCCAGCGGAATCAGCATCAGCCGTTCGCGGGCGTCGAGGTCAGGAAGAGGGTGGGTAGTTTCCGTGCGCGACCAGAGTGTCCCAAAAAACATGCGCTGGAGGGTCCACAGAAAATAAGCAGCTGCCAGAATAATGCCCAGGGTGGCAACGGCCGTCATCCAGCCGGGTAACCAGAGCGATTGAAAGCTGCCCATCAGCGTAAAAAGCTCGCCCACAAAACCCGGAAAGCCGGGCAAGCCGAGCGAGGCAAAAAAAGCAATGGCCGTTAGGGCCGTGTAACCCGGCATCGCACTGGCCAAACCCCGGTAACTGTCGATCCGCCGGTCGTGGGTCCGGTCGTAAATAACGCCGGTAAGCAAAAACAACATCGCCGACAGGATGCCGTGGCTCGCCATCTGGTAAACCGCGCCGTTGATCCCTTCCGACGTCAGCGAGGCAATGCCTAGCAGCACAAACCCCATGTGCGACACCGACGAATAAGCAATCATTTTTTTCAGATCGACCTGGGCCAGCGCGTTGAAACCGCCGTAGACAATGGAAATGACCCCTAGACCCGCCAGCAGCAGGGCGTACTCGGCCGCCCCGTCGGGAAACAGCCCCCAGCCGATGCGCAGAAAACCGTAACCGCCAATTTTGAGCAGAACACCCGCCAGCACGACCGATACCGGCGTTGGTGCCTCTACGTGGGCGTCGGGCAGCCAGGTGTGCACCGGAACAACGGGTAGTTTGATGGCAAAACCCAGAAAAACGCACAGAAACGCCAGCATCCGCGCCGGAATACCGAGCCAGACAATTTCACCGGACGGCCCCAGCAGCGAATCGGGCAGGTAGTTGCCGCCGTGGGTCATGTACCGCAAATCAAAGGTATGAACGATTTGCTGGGGCTGAATTTTGTAGTCAGCCAGCAGGTATTGCACCTGTTCAATCAGTTCGGCGGTGGCTTCCGAGCGGTCGCTGATGATGCCCATCTGAAGCGCCGTTTCGACTGGGTCCATTACCGACAGGTACAGGCTGATCATCACCAGCAGAATAAACACCGAACCCGCCAGCGTGTAGAGAAAAAACTTGATCGATGCGTACTCCCGGCGCGGTCCGCCCCACAAACCAATGAGGAAGTACATGGGCAGCAGCATGAACTCGAAGAACAGAAAAAATAAGAAAAAATCAAGCGCCAAAAAACAGCCGATGATGGTCGACGTTAGCAGCAGGTACAGCGAATGGTAGGCTTTCAACCGCTTTTCGATGGTCCAGGAAGAAACGGCCCCCACGAGCATCACCGCCCCGGTCAGCAGCACCAGCGGCAGACTGATTCCGTCGACACCGACCAGATAATCAATCGATACCAGACCGAGTGAACCCAGCGGCAGGCTGATCCAGTCAGCGCGTTCGAGCAACTGATAACTGGCCTGGGCGGGGTCGAAGGACGTGTAAACCGCTCCGCAGATCAGCAGTTCCAGAACGCAGACCGCCAGCGTAATCCACTTGTAGGTGTTTCTTAAACTGTCGGGCAGCAAAGCTACCAGCAACGAGCCAAGCAGCGGAAGAAAGATGAGTAGTGATAACATAGTATGGAGCCGGTAGCCGTAAGGATACCGACTAAATCAAGAACCAAAGAATCAAGATTAAACCAATGACGGCACTGGCGATGTACGATTGAACCCGCCCGTTTTGTACCGAACGCGTCAGACCGCCCAGCCGGTAGGCCAGCCACGACGCCCCGTTGACCAAGCCGTCGACAATGTTCCGATCAATCCAGCCGACGATGTGGGCCAGCACGACATTCCCCATCCCGATCAGGTTGACGATCTGATCGATAACCCGCTGGTCGAACCGGTAGGAAAACCGGGAGAACTGAACGAAAGGCCGGACGATCAGCCGTTTGTAAAAGCCGTCGAGATACCAGTTGTGCTCCGACAGGCGGCTTTGCGTCGTCGATTCCGGGATTACCGGCATCCGCCAGCCGAGCCAGTTGCCCAGCGCAGCCACGCTGACCGACAAAACTGCAATCCAGAGGTGTTCTTCGGGTTCGCCCAACGGCGGAAAAACCCGGAAAAACCAGCTGTGTCCGGCGGAGAGCGGGTTTCCGGCAAAAACAAAACCAATGGAGAGTGCCGCCAGGAGTAAAATCGGAACCGTCATCATCAGCCCGGATTCGTGCGCGGGGCTGTGGTGGGTCGCTTCCGGATTACGCACTTCTCCGAAGAAAACCAGCCGCCCCTGCCGGGCCATGTAACAGGCCGTCAGGCCGGACGATAAGACCGCCAGGACGGGAATCAGATAAGTCCAGCCGCCTTGCTGACCCGCCCACTGAAAGGCTCCCGTCAGGATGGCTTCTTTCGATAAAAACCCGGAGAACAGGGGCAGACCCGCCAGCGCGGCCGCACAAACCACCCAGCCCACGAAGGTCAGCGGCATGGCTTTTCGCAGACCGCCCATCCGGCGCATGTCCTGCGTATGAATACCGTGAATGACCGACCCCGCGGCCAGAAACAATCCCGCTTTAAAAAACGCGTGGGTGGTCAGGTGAAAAAGCGCGCCAACGGCGTTGCCGGTTCCCATGCCGACGACCATCAGCCCGAGTTGCGAAACGGTGGAGTAAGCCAGTACTTTTTTGATGTCGGTCTGGTACAGCGCCGAATAAGCCGCCATCAGCATCGTAACAGTGCCGATGAGCGTAATGATTAGCAGGGCGTCGGGCGTTAGCAGAAAATGAATCCGGGCCAGCAGGAAAATACCGGCGGCCACCATCGTTGCCGCGTGAATCAGGGCCGACACCGGCGTGGGACCTTCCATGGCGTCGGGCAGCCAGGTTGTGAGCGGAAATTGGGCAGATTTACCGATGCAACCGCAAAACAGACAAAGCCCGGTTAGCGTAGCCAGCCGACCTTCCGAAACAAAAAGATCGGGAAGTTCGCTCAGGTCGGTGGTGCCGGATTGGAAAAGCAACAGAAAAATGCCGAGCAGGAAACCCGCGTCGCCGATGCGGTTCATGAGGAACGCTTTCTTGGCAGCCGCGGCCGCTTCGGGTTTGCGGAACCAGAAACCGATCAGCAGGTACGACGCAAGGCCGACAAGTTCCCAGAACGCGTACATCATGATCAGGTTACCGGCCAGAACGATGCCCAGCATGGAACCGACAAACAGACTCAGAAAGCCGAAATACCGGTAACGGTCCGGCTCATCGTGTACGTAGGAGATGGAATAAACCTGCACCAGCAGGGCGATGAAGTGCACAATGACCAGCATTAGCAGCGTCAGGGCATCAACGCGGAAGGTGATGGGAACCGAACGTCCCGGAACGGCCATCCATTCTGTGCGCAGGGTCAGAAGTTCGGAACCCGTTTGGGCGGTTAGCCAGATCGACAAACCCAAACCGACCAGCGTCAGCACCGCGGCCGCACCGCCCACCCAGCCGTTGATGCGTCGACCGGCCAATAGCCAGGCGCTCCCGCTCAGAAACGGCAGAAGAATAAGGAGCCAGAGAAGATTTCGGACGGTATTTTCGTCAAGCATCGCGCAAGATACGTGTGGACGGTCGGCGGGGCAAATATCCTGAATAAACGGGCCAATAAAAACAATTCGTCAATATTATGGGGATTATAGGGTATTCGTACTATTTATCCTCAATTCATCAAGGTAATACAGCGAGTTTGAAAACCGGAAACTAAATAATCTGAACAAAGGGGAGAAACGAACCGTTTAAGCTGGGCTGTGTGCAAATATTTAAAACTATTTCTATAAAAAATGGTAGTTTTAATACGTTCAGCTTAAAGACCGCACGCACCACCGACTTTGGAACATCGCTTTACGCATACGGATGAAACTTACTGGCAAGCGATTCGGATGGGCGATAAAACCGCGCTGGAAGCTTTGGCAACCCGGTATTATCGTCCGCTGTTCCACTATTGTACCCGCTTCACCGCCAACCACGCGCTGATCGAAGATTGCCTGCAGGATCTGTTTCTGGAGATTTGGGAGAAGAAAACCGCCCTGACCGATGTTAAATCGGTGAAAGCGTATCTTTTCACGGCGGTTCGTCACAACATGCTGCACCGGGTTCGGCGCGACCATCTGTTTACGGCGTTTGATGAAACGGATGAGGCCGAAAACCCGATTTTTGACCCGGAACGGCTGCTGCTGGTCCACGAACACGAGCAAACGCAAAAGGACCTGCTCAAACAATCGCTGGACCAGTTGCCCCGGCGACAGCGCGAAGCCATCTACCTGCGCTATTACGAAGAACTCTCTTACGAAGAAATTGCGTCCGTGATGGGCCTGAACCGGCAGGTGGTGGCCAATTACCTGCAACACGCGCTGCTTACCCTGCGCAAACACTGCCGAAACGTGCTGCTGGATGGCTGGGTCGGAACGGTGTTGGCGCTGCTTTTCAGCTAACAAAGCGGTCGTTACGGTTCATCCGGGCTTAAACAGGCCAAAATGAAAAGCACCATCGCGGCTGCCGATGCCACCGATCGGACGGCATTGAGCCGGTTCCACGGCCCTTCAAACTGCGCTCGTTGCCGGGCTAATTCGTCGGCTGAGGTCGACAGCAGTTGCAGGGAATCCAGTTGATTATTCAGCGGAATATTGCCCAGAACGGTTACGCCAAACGCCCCAACCCAATACACCAGCGAAGCCGCAGCCAGCAACCAGAAACGCACGGACGTGGGGCGGCTGTACTGAAGCCACGCGCTGAGCGACAGAAAGAAAGGCGCTCCGAAGAAAGCAACGAAAAAGACAGGATTCTGAATGGTCCGGTTGATGGACTGAAAAGCCGTGAGGTAGTTCGTATCCGACAGGCGGCCCAGACCCAGGTTGACCGCGCAGGAAAAGGCGTAGAAAATTCCCGCCATCAGGGCCGTGGTGGTGCCCGCTACCATCAAAACGAAGTGTGTCAATTTCATAGGACTCGTGTTTTGTTTTTCGGCAAAACTCTTCAAACGATCGGTCGCAAAATAGAATGAAACCGACACCCACGGTCGTCTGGACACACGACGGTCGGCAGAAAATTTACCTTCTAGGATTTTTTTCAAAAGAGTATACGTCTGGCTTTCACGGTATTGTAGAGTTGTCCAGGATGTTTGTTACTTTTTTTTGAAAAAATTTCACAGAACCACGGTTACTTTTTTCGCCCATCTTCCTCATCGTCGCGTAAACGGCTTGCTGCCGACCTTTTGACCCGACTCAACGACGTGCAACCGCAGGACTTAATCGAAAACGAATCATTCCGGCGCTGGGTATTCCGGCCCACCGGGACGGACACGGCTTACTGGGAAACCTGGATGGCCGAACATCCCGACCACCGGGCGAACGCCGAGCTGGCCCGCCGGTTTCTGCTCAGTGCGAAGGGAGATTTGCCCCCCGTATCCGATCAAACCGTTAGCGCCAACGTGAAGCGGTTGCTGGTGGCTGTTGAGGACACGGAAGCCGATAGGGATCAGAATCGGCTGGGTAGATCGTGGTGGCGCCGTTCGTGGGCGCTCACGGGTGCAGCGGCCTCGGTGTTGCTGGTGGGCGGATTCTGGCTGCTGAGAAATTACAACCGAACCGAATCGGAGCGAAATGCCGTAGCGCAGAAACCCGCCGTTCGAATGATCGAGGTGACTAACGACAAAAACGAACCCCGGTTGGTGCGGCTGTCCGACGGTAGTCTGGTGCGGCTTCATACGAAGGCCCGGATTCAATTTCCGGAAACGTTTGCGGCCCAAAGCCGGGAAGTGCAGTTGAGCGGAACGGCTTTTTTTGAAGTGGCGAAAAATCCGGCTAAACCGTTTCTGGTTCACGCCCATTCACTGACGACGCGCGTGCTGGGAACCAGTTTCACGATTTACGCTCCGGCGCAGGGGGCCGATACCCGCGTGGTTGTTCGAACGGGGCGCGTGGCGGTTTACCTCCGTCCGGCGTTGGCCGCCCGGTCTGTCGCCGACTCGGCAACGGTTCTGCTGACGGCTAACCAGCAGGCCATTTACCATCCGGGCGACGTTCGGCCCGCCAGGGAGGAGGTGGCCCGAGGGGAGCGGGTAGCGAGCACCCGGTTTGCCTTCCGGCGGACTCCGCTGGCGCAGGTGTTTCAGCGTCTGGAACAAACCTACGGGATTCGCGTGCAGTATGACGCCCAGGCCGTTGCCCATTGTACGCTGACGGCGCAGCTCGACGAGCAATCGCTGTTTGAAAAACTGGATGTGATTACAACCAGCACGGGAACCAGCTATGAACTGGCCGACGACGGAACAATTCGGATCCAACCCGGAAGCGGCTGTCAGTAAGTGAAAAAAGATACCCTGTAACCACCCATTAGTGACATGAAAAAACGCATACTTTCCTTTCCTGAAATCCGAGGGCGATGGCTGGGAACCGTGCTGGCGGGGGCTTTCCTGCTGATGGGGCTGGTCAATGGTCTGCTGGCGCGACCTGCCTCCGGCCAAAACCCGCTCAAACGACCCATCAGCCTGACAATTGCGAACCAGCCGATGGAAGCTGTTCTGCAACACGTGGAGAAGGCGGCTGATGTAACGTTTGCGTACAGTTACGAAATCGTCCGCGCCGACCGCCGGGTGAGCCTCAACGTTCGAAATGAGCGGCTGGGTACGATTCTGAGTACGTTGCTCGACCCAATTCAGGTGACGTACGAAGTAGTGGGCAACCGCATGATTGTACTCAAAAAGAAATTGTCCGAACCGGCGGGGGTTAAATCCGGCAGTGCAAACACGGGGTTGAGCCGTCCGGAAACCAATTTAACCGCGTCGCTTGAACCGATGGTGATTGAAAAGACGGTTTCGGGACAGGTGGTCGATGAGAAAAATGAGCCGATGCCGGGCGTCAACGTCGTCCTGAAAGGCACGACGGTCGGCAGCACCACCGACGTCGAAGGAAAATACCGCATCAACGTGCCCGACAACGGCGGTACCCTGCAATTTTCGTTTATCGGTTATCTGACGCAGGAGACTGTTATCGGTAACCGCACGACGGTGAATGTCACGCTGGCGGTGGATGATAAAACCCTGTCGGAAGTGGTGGTGGTGGGCTACGGGACGCAGAAAAAAGCGGACTTGACGGGCGCGGTTTCGACCATTTCCTCCAAAGATATTGACCGCTTACCGGTGGCCGGTATCGACCAGGCGCTTCAGGGAAAAGCCGCCGGGGTGCGGGTCACGCAGTCGACGGGCGCACCGGGTGAGGGCGTGGCCGTGCGGATTCGCGGGGTCGGGACCATCAACGACAACAGTCCGCTGTTCGTCATCGACGGCGTGCCGACCAAAGATCCCTTCAGCATTCTGAACCCGGCGGATATTGAAAGTATGTCGGTGTTGAAAGATGCGTCGTCGTCGGCGATCTACGGGTCGCGGGCGGCCAACGGGGTGATTGTGGTTACGACCAAACGCGGCCGCAGCGGGGTTCCGCGCATTGCCTTCAACAGCTACGCGGGCGTTCAGCAGCACGGGCGGCTGATTCCGATGGCCAACACCGCTGAGTACGTCCGGATTTTTAACGAATCGGTGGAAAACGACAACGTGGGTGTGGATAACCCCAGCCTGCAGCGAAGACCGATTCCGGCGGATGCTCAACTGGCCGATACCGACTGGCAGAAGGCTATTTTCCGCCCGGCCATGATTCAGAACTACCAGCTGTCGATCAGCGGGGGCAACGAAAAATCGCACTACCTGCTGTCGGGCAACTACTTCGATCAGAAAGGGATTATTCTGAATTCGGCTTACAAACGCTACAGCCTGCGGACCAGCATCGATACCGACATTGCCGGAAAAGTGAAAGTCGGGACCAATTTGAACCTGACTTTTTCCGACCGCAACATTGTGGGAAGTTCGGGTGATGGCTACGGCGGCAACGGCGGAAGTATTGTTCGGTACGCTTTGTTCCGGTCGCCCGCCATCCCAATTTACGACCAGAACGGTAATTATACCGATCTGCCGTCGAGTCCGGCGCTGTACGGCGATGGCTATAACCCCGTTGGGCTGGCCGAGAAGCAGGACAACAAAGAGCGGCAATACCGGGTGTTTGGAAACCTGTTTGGTGAGTGGCAGGTACTCCGGAACCTGCGGTTTCGCTCGGACGGCGGTCTGGATGTGAACGTCATTAACCGGAAAGTCTTCAACGAAAATTGGGGGACGAACGGACGCATCAACAGCCCGGCTTCGCTGACCAATCAGGTGGCGTTAATCAGTACGCTGAACTGGAACAACACGCTGACCTACAGTCGCGTATTCAACGACGTGCACGACCTTTCGGTGCTGGTCGGGACGGAAGCGATTCACAACGTTAGCCGGACCATCGGCGGCTCCGACCGCAACTACATCGATCAGGTCGAAAACCTGCGCTACCTCGGCCGGGGCATTGATCCGACGGGCAAAACCAGCTTCGAAGGCGATTCGCGCTGGGCGTTGTTTTCGCTGTTTGGCCGGGTCAACTACGCCTATAACAACAAGTACCTGTTCACGGCCAACATCCGGCGCGATGGGTCTTCGCGGTTCTCGGCACAAAATCGGTACGGAACGTTCTTTTCCGGTTCAGTAGGCTGGAACATCGACCAGGAAAACTTTTTCAAGCCGTTATCCGGCGTCATGTCGCAGCTGAAACTGCGGGCGAGCGTCGGGCAGCTGGGTAACCAGGACATTGGCAATTACCCGTTTGCTTCGATTGTAGCGGGCGGTTACAACTATCCATTGGGCGATCCGCTGCAGAATACGCCGGGTTACACCATCGTCAGCCGGGGCAACACAAACGTTAAATGGGAGTCGTCGACGCAAACCGACATTGGCCTGGAAACCGGCTTTTGGGGCAACAAAATCCAGTTGACCGCCGATTATTTTATCAAAACCACTTCCGACATGCTGATTCCGGTGCCGGTACCGAAGTCGGGCGGAGCCGCCGGAGCGCCCTACGTCAACGCCGGAAAAGTGGAAAACCGGGGGCTGGAACTGGACCTGATTTATCAGGATAAAAAGGGCGAATTTAGCTATGATGTCACCGCCAACGTGTCGTTCATCAAAAACAAGCTGCTCTCGCTCAGCGACGGGCGGCCCATTCCCGGCGGGCGCATCGACAATGGGGTGTTTGCCACGCTGACCGAGCCGGGCTACCCCATCGGTTCGTTTTACCTGCTCCAGCAGGAAGGTATCTTCCAGTCCGAAGCCGACATTTTCACCAGCGCATTTCAGGGCAACACCATTCGCCCCGGCGACGTGAAATTCAAAGACATCAACGGCGACGGGTTGATCAACCAGCAGGATCGCTCGCACGTGGGCAGCCCGATTCCGACGCTTTTGTACGGCTTAACGGCAAATCTCGCCTGGAAAGGATTTGACCTGTCGGCGTTCTTCCAGGGCGTATCGGGCAATAAAATTTATTACCAGGTTGCCACCGACATCGAAGGTTTTTACCGCGCTTTCAACATCACCAAACGGGTGGTCGACGAGCACTGGACGGGGCCGGGCACGAGCAATACCCAGCCGCGGGTGTCGTGGAAAGGGTCGGCCAACAACAAACAACCTTCCACCCGCTTCCTGGAAGACGGGGCCTACACCCGGCTCAAAAACCTGCAGATCGGTTACACGCTGCCCGCTAAAGTGAGCAAGAGGTTTGGTTCGTCCAGCACGCGGGTGTATGTGAGCGGGCAGAACCTGCTGACGTTCACGAAGTACCCCGGTCTGGACCCCGAAATGCAGACCAGCAACAACGTGAACAACGAGCCGTTCAAGGGCGACGTAGCCGTCGGAATCGACTGGGGAACCTACCCCACGGCCAAGATTTACATGATCGGTTTAAACGTAAACTTCTGACGAACAAAATCGTATGAAGCGAATTCAAGCTCTGATAATAGCAACGGCTTTTCTGGGAATGACCAGCAGTTGCAGCGATTTTCTGAACGAAGAAGTCCGGGCTGATTACCCCGAATCGGCCTTCTACCAGACGCAGGCACAGGCCGTGCTGGCAATGAATGCCGCCTACGTGCCGCTGGCGTTTTCGACCGACCGCAACCGGCTGTGGGTTTTCGGCGATGTAGCCTCCGACGATGCCGCCAAAGGCGGTGATCCGGGCGACCAGGCCGACATTGGTTTGATCGACGATTTCCAGATTTTTCCGAGCAACGGCGCGGTTGAATCGCAATGGGGGGAGTGGTACGAGGGCATCAGCCGCTGCAACATCGTACTGCAGAAAGTACCCGGCATTACCATGAGCGCCGACATTAAAAACCGGATTCTGGGCGAAGCACGGTTTCTGCGAGCGTTGTATTACTTCTACCTGGTCAACACCTACGGACCGGTGCCGGTATTGCTCGAACCGAAAAATCCGGAAGAACTACAGATTGCGCAGTCGCCGGTCGAGGAGATTTACACCCGCGTGATTGAAGCTGACCTGGCCGAAGCGATCAAAAACCTGCCAGCCGCCCACTCGGGTTCGGACGTAGGCCGGGCTACCAAAGGCGCGGCTACGGCTTTGCTGGCAAAAGCCTATCTGTACCAGAAAAAATGGCAGCCAGCCGCCGAAACAGCCGCGCAGGTGCAGGCCCTTGGCGACTACGAACTGCTGCCGGTATACCGCCAGAATTTTGACCAGAATTTCAAGAACAACAAGGAAGCCATTTTCTCGGTCCAGCACCTGACCAATCAGGTTCCGTTCATGGGAAACCGTCTGAACCAGTGGTTTGCGCCCCGCCAGAACGAAAACGGCTACTTCTTTAATGCTCCCACGCCCGATTTCGTGGCCGAGTTTGAGAAAACCAGCGCGGGTGTAGTAGACCCCCGGCTCGATTATACCGTGGCCCGGGCGGGCAAACCCTGGATCGACGGCACGCCCTACGACCCAACCTGGTCGCCCACCGGTTACCTGAACAAAAAACACGTACAGCCGCTGTCGGAAGTGTCGAAAAGCACTAAAGCGGACGGCAACCTGAATTACGTGATGATCCGGTACGCGGACGTGCTGCTCTGGCAGGCCGAAGCCCTCAACGAGTTGGGCCGCTCTGCCGAAGCCCTGACTTTTCTGAACCAGGTGCGGAAACGGGCGCGCGAAAGTTACCTGCACGATTCCACCCTCGACTCCACGGCGGTTCCGGCCGGGTTGCTGCCCAACATTGTGATTACGAATCAGTCGGCCCTGCGCGAAGCCATTTACCACGAACGGCGCGTCGAACTGGGCTTTGAATTTCACCGGTATTATGATCTGATGCGCTGGGGCAAGGAATACGCGGAAAATGCGCTGAAAGACAAGCCGTCGTTCCAGTACGCTACCAGCCGGTATTTTCCGATTCCGCAGAGTGAGCGGGACACCAACAAGGGCTTGAAATTTTGAATTTTATCTATTTAATAATCCAAATCAGTAGCCAATTTTTATGAAAAAGACTCCGTTTGCAATCCGCAAGTTATTTTGGGGGCTGGCCGCTCTTCTGATGGTCCTGACCTTTGCCCAATCCTGTAAAACTGATAATGACGAACCGTCGGCACCGTCGGTGGATAAAGCCAAACTGAAGGCCCGGCTGGACAGTACCAGCGCGGTTTATGATGCGGCCGTGGAAGGAACCGCCGTGGGGCAGTACGAAGCCGGCTCCAAAGCCACCTTCAAAACCGCCATTGACAACGCCCGGACGGTTAACAACGATGCGGCTACCACCCAGACCGCTGTTAACAACGCGTACGTGAACCTGGGCCAGGCCTGGACAACGTTCCTGAGCAAGCAGGTGCAGGAGATTGCGCCCGCCAACCTAGTGGCCTATTACAAATTTGACGGGAACGCCAACGACGCATCCGGGAAAAATAACAACGGAACGATCAAAACCGGTAGTGCAATCTGGGGCGCTGGTACGGTTACGCCCACGAAAGACCGTTTTGGGGCCGACGCCAAGGCGTACCACTTTGACAAGGGCGGTAACATTGAAGTGCCTTATAACTCATCGCTGAACCCGGCGAAAGAAATTGCCATCAGCATGTGGGTGAAAAGCGATTCGATACGCCCCAGCAATTACCTGTTGTCCCTGAACCGTTGGAATGGTTTCAAAGTTCAGTTGCAGGAAGCTAACAAAGTATTCTTTACGGTTAAAACCACAGCCGGTCCCAAAGATAAAGACGATGAAACCGTTACGCTGGATAAGGGCAAATGGTACCACATTGCGGTTACTTACAAATCCGGTGATATGAGTTTTTACATCGACGGAACGCTGATTAAAAGCTGGCCGGATGTGACTGGAGATTTGGCCGCAGTTAAGAATACCATCAACATGACTATTGGTCAGGATCTGCCAACCAACCTGTACAACAACAGTGAAAAAGACGATGCGGACGGGAACAACTTCTACGGGCCGTGGGGCGGCTTCTTCACCGGCGACATGGACGATATTCGCATCTACAACGTAGCCCTGAGCAGCACGCAGGTCAAATCGATCTACACGGCTGAAAAAGGACAATAAAAAAGAGTTGTTTCGCAGCGTTGAGCGGAGCTTTACGGAGTCAAGCAGAGTCTTTGTTCAACTCCGTAAAACTCCGCTCAACGCTGCGAAATAGTTGTTCCCATGAGAAAAAACACTCGATTTCTTCTTCTGATTGTGATGCTGCTCGGCGGTTGCGAGAGCCGCCCGACGGACCAGTCGCTGGTCTTCTGGTGCTCGAATAACGCCGGGGAGATTGCGTTTGCGAAGGAGCTGACGGAACAATGGCAGAAAGCGCGGCCCGACAAACCGCTGCGCTACCAGCCCATTCCGGAAGGGCAGTCGAGCGAAGAAATCATTCTGGCGTCGGTGGTGGGCAAAACCACCCCCGATATTTACGCCAACATGTGGCAGGGCAGCGTCGAGATGTACGCCAAAGCCGGTGTGCTGGTGCCGCTCGATACGCTGAAGGGTTTTCGGGAGTTTCTAGACACGCGTTGCGACAGCAGCATGATCGCCGAAATCACCTCGTCGGATGGCCACATTTACCAGGTGCCCTGGAAGGTCAACCCGATCATGACGATCTGCAACACGCGGGCGCTGGACAAATGGAACGCGGCTGAACCCCCGTTTACCTACGCGACCTACCTGGAAGCCGGGCGGCAGTTCAAGCAGGATAAAAACGGCGATGGCTACACCGACCAGTGGCTGGGGTATACGGAGGTGAAGCCCATCTGGTACCAGCGGCTTTTTAATTTTTACCCGCTGTACCTGGCGGCTTCCAACGGCGCTCCGCTGCTTGTTAACAACCGGGCGGTGTTCAACAACCGGCATGCCGTCGGGGTTTTTCGGTTTCTGCAGGAACTCTACAAACGCGATTATTTCGCCCGGGAGCGGCTTTCGGCGACCCGCGACCCGTTTCTGGCGCAAACCATTGCCACGCAGTTTACGGGACCCTGGACGGTGGGGTTTCTGGAAAAGTTCAAAGATCCCGGGTTCGCGTACGGGACGTTTGCCATGCCCGTACCGGATAACCACCGGGGGCCGGTTTATACCTACGGCGATCCGAAAAACATCGTTATTTTCAACACCTGCCGCGATCCGCAGGCGGCCTGGGAGTTTGTCCGAACGCTCATTGACCAGCCCGGCGATCTGCGACTGATGGAACTGACGGGCCAGTTTCCGCGCCGGAAGAACCTGGATGCCGACCCGTATTTCGCGGCTTTCCTCCAAAAGAATCCGCTTCTGATGCCGTTTGCCCGCCAGACGCGATACATTAAAGGGGTGGACAACAGCGAGGTAATTGTGGAAGTGTTCGACATCATCTCGCAGGAATACGAAGCCTGCGTGATTTACAATAAAAAAACACCCGAAGACGCCATCCGCGACGCAGCGCAGGCCGTGGACGTGCTGCTGGGAAATTAAGAGAGATAAAAAGTTGTTTCGCGGAGCTAAGCGGAGAAAAGAAAGTTTAACGGAGAACGTAATTAAGAACTCCGCTTGACTCCCTTTGCTCCACTTCGAGAAATAACCGGTTAACCATGACAAAAAGAGACAAATGGATACCGTACGGGCTGGTGGCGCCTTACATCCTGCATTTTGCGGTGTTTGTGGCGTTTCCGGTTGTGTTTTCGGTGGTATTGACCTTCCATAGCTGGAACATTATCTCGCCAATGGAATTTGTGGGGCTGGCCAATTACACCCGGCTTTTCAAAGACCGGCAGTTCTGGCAGGCGATTTACAACACCCTGCGATTTCTGCTGATTCACATTCCGTTGCAGATCGGCATCGCGCTATTCCTGGCCGAACTCCTGAACCGGACCATTCGGGGAGCCGCGTTTTTCCGGGCGGCTTTTTTTCTGCCGGTTATCGTGTCGGGCGTGGTAGTGACCATCCTGTGGCAGCAACTTCTGGGCTATAACCTGGGAATGCTCAACCGGATGCTGACCGCCATCAGCCTGCCGCGCGTCGCCTGGCTCGACGATCCGGGCGTGGCCATGTATTCCATTGCGGTGATGGCAACCTGGAAAAACGTGGGTCTGTACGTTATTCTGTTTCTGGTCGGTTTGCAAAGTGTGCCGGTGCAGTACTACGAAGCTTCGGAGCTGGAAGGGGCAACGACCTGGCAGAAGTTTCGTTACATTACCCTGCCGATGATCAACCCAACCATTTTCACGGTCGTTGTGCTGTCGACCATCGGCGGTTTTTCGCTTTTTATCGAACCGTACATCATGACCGAGGGTGGACCCATGAACAGTACCCTGTCGGCGGTTCTTTACATTTACCGGCAGGCTTTCCAGTATTACCACATGGGTTATTCGGCTACGCTGGGCTTCTTTTTTGCCCTGCTGATCCTGCTGGTGGTGGCGATTCAGAAACGGTATGTTGAACAGGAATCCTGAAAACTGATGGCCCGAACGCTTCGATACATCTTGCTCCTGCTGGCGGCTGCCTCGTTTATCTATCCGTTTATCTGGATGGTGAGCGCATCGCTTTCGTCGGAGCGCGGACTAAGCACGCTGACGGTTTTTCCGGTGGAGTTTACCTGGAGCAATTACGTGACGGTTTTTTCAAAAATACCGCTGGGCCGGGCCTTCCTGAACAGTGTGCTGGTGGCCGTAGTCACAACGGGGCTGGTGCTGGTTTCCGGCGCAATGGCGGGGTATGCGCTGGCGCGGCTGCGGTTTTGGGGACGAAATCTGATTTTTTACCTCATTATTTTCACCATGACCCTGCCGTTCCAGATTACGCTCATTCCTAATTACATCACGATGGTTAAGCTGGGCTGGGTCGATACGTATTTTGCCTTGATCGTGCCGTTTGCGCTCAACTCCCTGTCAATTCTGTTGTTTCGGCAGGCATTTATGGGGTTACCGCAGGCGCTGATCGATGCCGCCCGGCTGGACGGTTGCGGAGAACTGCGCATCATTTTCCAGATTCTGTTTCCCAACATCTTGCCGACGGTTTTAACCATTACCATTCTGACCTTCATGGGTTTGTGGAACGAAGCGCTCTGGCCGTTGATCGTGATTCGCGATGAACCCACGATGACCATGCCGCAACTGGTGACGCTGTTTTCGGTGGGCGGTCGGGCCGAGGGGCAACTGGGTGTGAAGATTGCCGCGGCCGTGATGCTGGCGGTTCCGATCGTTATTTTGTATTTATTTTTCCAGCGGCACTTCATCCGCAGCATGGCGTCGTCGGGCCTGAAAGATTGAGTGTACGGATTTAGCTAAAAAAGATCGAATGATTAAACGACATGTAACGGTTGGATTGCTGCTGATGCAGTGTCTGCTGCTGGCCTTTTCCTGTAAGAAATCGCCTACCTCGGAGCCTGGGACGTCGGCCGATCGCTGGGTCAACCTGGCCCATCTGGATCATCTTTACCAAACCCATACGTTACCGAATGGGGCGGAGGTGGGAACCGTAGCCATCTACAGCAATGCCCCCAATTATGAACTCATTTCCGACGAAGATGAAGGCTTCACCTGCATCGACGACGTGGCCCGGGCTGCCCTGCTCGTCCTGCAAGAACCCGATCTGGCGACGAACACCGGGAAGCAGGATAAGCTGCGGAAAATGACGGAGTTCGTGCTTCAGTTGCAGTCGGAAAACGGCTACTTCTACAACTTTTTGTGGCCGGATCGCACCATCAATAAAACCTTTCAGACTAGCGTTAATCGGCCAGACTGGTGGTCCTGGCGGGCGTTGTGGTTCCTGACGGAAGCGTATCCGTATTATCAGAAAGCCGATGCCGCCCTGGCCACCCGGATTCAGACGGCAAATCAGAAGTTGGTAACGGTAATGGTTCGGGACTTCGGTAACAAACCGATGGAAATGAATTTTGTCCAGGGTCTGAAAGTGCCCAAGTGGTTGCCCTACGGGTCCGGCACCGACCAGGCCGCCATCATGATGCTCGGTTTGCTCAACTACCACCAGCAAACGCCTGACCCGCAGGTTGTGAAGCTGATTGAATTGCTGGGTGAAGGAGTTGTTATCATGCAGCAGGGCGGTGCGGAGCGTTTTCCGTACGGTGCCATTCTGAGTTTTGAAAACATCTGGCATGCCTACGGAAGCGATCAGGCCTACGCTTTGCTGCGGGCCGGAAAAGCCCTGAACAAACCCGTCTGGACGGAGGTGGCCCGGCGCGAAATCGACCATTTTTACCCGTTTTTGCTCAATCAGGGTTTTATGGAGTCTTTTGAAGGGGCGTTGAAGGGAAGCGATATCATGGCCAACAAAATATCCCGTTTTGCGCAGATCGCGTACGGAGTTCGCCCGATGGTCTGGGCCGCGCTGGAAGCGTATGAGCAGACGCGCGAGAACCGGTATCTGGAGTTGTCCGCGCAATTGGCAGGCTGGTTTCTGGGCGCTAATCCGGCCAATGTCAAAATGTACGATCCGGCAACCGGGCGCTGTTACGACGGTATTTCGTCGGCCACGGACGTTAACCGGAATTCCGGTGCTGAGTCAACAATCGAAGCGTTATGGGCGTTTCAGCGTCTGGAGAAGTATCCGGAAGCGCTTCAACTTTTAGAAAAATACAAATAGGTTATGGCAGAAGTCCGTCTAGAACACATCGCCAAAGCCTATACGGGCGATTTGCGCGTGATTCGGGACGTCAGCATCGACGTCAGGGACAAAGAATTTGTGGTGCTGGTCGGACCTTCGGGCTGCGGCAAATCGACCTTGTTGCGGATGATTGCGGGACTGGAAGCCATCACGGACGGTAATCTGTACATCGGTAACCGGCGCGTTAACGACATTCCGGCCAGCGAGCGCGACATTGCGATGGTGTTTCAGAACTACGCCCTATATCCGCACATGACGGTTTTCGAGAACATGGCGTTTGGCCTCAAACTGCGCGGTATACCGAAGGAGCACATTCGGGAGCGGGTTACGAAGGCGGCCCGGATGCTTGAAATCGAGAATCTGCTGGAGCGTAAGCCCAAGGATATGTCGGGTGGTCAGCGGCAGCGCGTCGCCATTGGCCGGGCCATTGTTCGCAATCCGCAGGTGTTTCTCTTCGACGAACCATTGAGTAACCTGGACGCTAAGCTTCGGGGGCAAACGCGCATTGAATTGCAGAAGCTGCACCGCGAGCTACAGGCCACAATGATCTACGTAACGCACGATCAGGTGGAAGCCATGACGCTCGGGGACCGGATCGTGGTTCTGCGCAACGGCGACGTGATGCAGTACGATACGCCCCTGAATCTGTACAACGAACCGGTCAATCAGTTTGTCGCTGGGTTTATCGGAACGCCCCCCATGAATTTTCTGAAGGGCCGGATTACGGAGGAGGATGAGTTGCGGTTTGAAAGCGAAAACCGTCAGGTACTGGTCGATTTATCGGAAACCGGCCGCGCTGAGGTATTGAAGCCGTATCGGGGGAAAGCCGTCGTGCTGGGCATCCGGGCCGAACACATTAGCCACCAGCCGTTTGCCGACCGGGCGTCTCACCGGCAAACCGTTACAGTTGAAGCCGTCGAAAATATGGGGAGCGAAACGCTGGCTTATTTTCCCGTGGAAGGCCAGCGGTTTATTGCCCGGCTTTCGGCGGAACAGAACCTGGCATTCGGGCAGCCGGTTGAGTTATTCTGGGATTGCGGCAGGTGCCATTTTTTCGATGCAGCGACTGAGCAGGCGATTCGATGAAGACTATCTTTTACGCGTAGGTTCGGCGGGTTTTTCGTCAATTCCCATCGTTGTCAGAACAGGATTCAGGGTTTGGGGAACGATTCGGATGCGGAAAACTTTGGCTCCGGCTACGTCAAAATCACATTGATAGGTGCCGCGCTGTTTGAGACTTCGGTAAACAGCCGTGTAATTCACTTTGATGGGCCAGCCGTTCAGCGCCAGTTGCCCAACGATTGTTTCAACGGCTTTTTTGAGATTGGAGAAAAAAACGGTAAATGGTTCACGCTGGCGAAGCGCATTGAGAGAGCCAACGTAGTGGACGGTAACTTCGTATATCGTGTGCGACTGTTTCCTCATAAACGGACAAAGCTGGTTTTTATTGCCTGCTTTGAAAAACTACCGGATAATGTTGCACAATATAAACGAAATTTATGTACCTACGGAAAAAGTATGCACTCGTATTTTTGCATATCCAAGAATACGGTGCAAAATGGGTCTTTTTCCGTAGATACAATTGATTAACGGGACGAGTAATTCGGGGCTTCCTTCTGAATCTGAATGTCATGCGGGTGGCTTTCGCGAACCCCGGCCGATGTGATTTTTACGAATTTAGCGTCGTGCAGCGTTTCGATGTCTTTGGCTCCGCAGTACCCCATTCCGGCTTTCAAGCCGCCGACCAACTGATAAATAATTTCGGCGACCCGGCCTTTGATGGGTACCCGGCCAACAATTCCTTCCGGCACCAGCTTTTTGATATCATCTTCGGCATCCTGGAAGTAACGGTCTTTCGATCCTTCTTCCATTGCTTCAACCGAGCCCATACCGCGGTAAGTTTTAAACCGGCGCCCTTCGTAAAGCACCACTTCGCCCGGCGCTTCTTCGGTTCCGGCCAGTAAGGAACCCACCATCACCGTATACGCACCGCCCGCGATGGCCTTCGTAATGTCGCCCGAGAAACGAATACCGCCGTCGGCAATAACCGGAACACCGGTGCCTTTCAGGGCTTTAGCCGATTCGTACACGGCCGTTAACTGCGGCATTCCAATACCGGCAATAATCCGGGTGGTACAGATACTGCCCGGCCCGACACCCACTTTTACAGCGTCGGCACCGGCATCGGCCAGGGCTTTGGCTCCTTCGCCTGTGGCAACGTTTCCGGCGATGACATCCAGCTTCGGAAACCGCTCCTTGATATCCCGAACGGCATTGATAACGCCTTGCGAGTGACCGTGGGCGGTATCCACACTGATTACGTCGACGCCGGCTTTCACGAGGGCTTCAATCCGGCGGATCAGGTCGGGGGTTACACCAACGGCGGCTCCAACGCGCAACCGGCCCAGGGCATCCTTGCAGGCGTTGGGGTGATTCTTCTTCTTCAGAATATCTTTATAGGTAATCAGCCCAACGAGTTGGTTATCCGCATCGACGATCGGCAGTTTTTCAATTTTGTATTCTTGCAGGATGCTCTCGGCTTCTTCCAGCGTAATTTTTTCCCGGGCCGTGATCAGGTTTGTCCGGGTCATGATTTCCGTAACCGGCTTTGACAATTCGGTCTGGAAGCGGAGGTCACGGTTGGTCAGGATACCGATCAGTTTATTGGAAGCATCCACGACGGGAATACCGCCGATTTTAGCTTCCCGCATGATCTGGTGGGCGTCGGACAGCGTGGCACCTTCCGTGAGTGTAATCGGGTCGATGATCATGCCGCTTTCCGAACGTTTCACCTTCCGAACCTGTTCGGCCTGCGCTTCGACGCTCATGTTTTTATGGATAATTCCGATACCACCTTCCTGCGCCATCGCAATCGCCAGTTCCGATTCCGTCACGGTATCCATAGCCGCCGAAATCAGCGGAATGTTCAGCCGGATGTTGCGGGTGAGTTGGGTCGTTGTCTGAGTATCGCGGGGAAGTACCTCCGAAAAGGCAGGCAAAAGAAGAACGTCGTCGTAGGTAAGCGCTTCGTAAAGAAACTTGGAGGAGTCTAAGCTCATGGCAAATCAACAGGATATGTTATTTGCCGGGTAAAGTTACAAAAAACTTCTGAACTTAGATTAATTTTATTGAAATCGTTTTTCCGGAAGCTTCTACGTTTACGCGACAATCGTCGAATTTTGGCGCCGAAACCCGCGGGCGGAAGTTATTGCTGAATCCATAGGGTTCTTTTGGGATGCCGAACATTTTCTTGTCCATTTCACCATTATCATTCACATCATGAAAAAGTGCAACGGCATAATCGCCTGGCGCTACGGTAAACGTAACGCGTGTACTGCTGCTTTTTACGGCAACAATCTGATTGGCAATGGGCTTACAACCCGTCGGGAAGTTGTCGCAGGGTTTGTAGAGACCCACCCGAAGCTGCCCTTTCTGTTCCTTAATATTCTGAACGTCAATAATTAATTTGGTTTCGGCGCGGTACGAGCTGAAGGCTGACGCGAAGAAGGCGAGGAGCAGGAATGGAATAGTCTTCATAGTTCGATAAACGCGATTAGCGATCTGATGTTTTACAACCGTTGAGAATCTATTGGCAGGACCCATTAAAGGCAATGAAAACGGCCGCCCGAAAGCAGCCGTTTTGTCTGAAATTTCAACCGCCTGACACGTCTACACAAGCTCGGGTTCCTGCTCCAGTGCAACCGTTTTGATTTCCACGCGGGGCGGCAGCAATTTGTACAATACCGGCGTAACAATCCGGGACAGCAACGTTGAACTGATCAGGCCGCCGATGAGCACCAGGGCCAGGGGCGAATACAGCGGATTTCCCTCCACCGCCAGCGGGATCAGACCGCCGATGGCCGTCAGCGACGTCAGGACGATGGGCACGAAACGGATTTCCCCCGCCTGTTCAATGGCTTCGATCAGCGGCATCCCGCCCTCACGGAGCTGGTTGGTAAAATCGACCAGCAGAATGGAGTTTTTTACTTCAATACCGATCAGGGCAATCAACCCGATGACGGCCACGAACGAGAACGGGTTGCCCGACAGCAGCAGGGCGGCAATGGCCCCGATGATGCCCAGCGGAATGACCGACAGCACGATCAGCGTACTTTTGAAGGTGCCAAATTCCAGAATCAGGACGGCCAGAAAGCCGAAAACCGTGATCAGAATGATGGTTCCCAGGCCGCCGAATGACTTTTCCCGGCTTTCCAGCTCCCCGGCGGCTTTGTAACGGAATCCATCCGGAAATTTCAGCCCGTCGAGTTTCTGAATCACCTGGTTGTAAACATTGTCGACCAGATAACCGCTTTTGACGAATCCCGTAACGGTCACGTAGCGGTCTTTGTCGTAGTGGCGAATCTGGTTGGTGGTGGTCTCGAACTGCAAGTCGGCAATCTGACGCAGCGGCACCGAACCACCGTTCAGGGTGTTGACGTACAGGTTGTTGAGCGCCCGCAGATCGGCGGTTTTTCCTTTGGGCAGCGTGACGTTAATCAGAAAATCGTCGCCGTTAGCATCTTTAAACGTACCGACATTCAAACCGGCAATCGCCAGACGAATCGTGCGGTTGATGTCGGCAACGGACATGCCCAGCATCCCGGCTTTCTCCTTGTTAATCTTCACGCGCAGATCGGTTTTGCGGGTGGCCAGTGGGTTGTTAACGTAAATCAAGCCGGGGGTGGTTTTCAACACGTTTTCCACATTCGCGGCCACGGTCCGGAGCGAATCGAGGTTCTCACCGAACACACGGATGGCTACCGGCGCTTCCTGATCCGGCCCCTGCTCAAAGTCCTTGACCTCGATCTTGGCGTTGGGGTAAAACTTGAATTGGTCCCGCAGTTTGTCGATCAACTGGCGTTTTTGCGCGGGCGGCATGTCGTGCAACTGCACAAAGAACTGCGAGAAATTGGTGGCCTCGTTGCGTTGAACGACGTTGTAATAAATCCGCGGGTTTCCTTTGCCAACGTTTGTTGTGAAATACTTCACCTCCGGCTCCTGGCCCAACTGGCTCTCAATGTAGCGGGCCACACGGTTGGTTTCCTGCAAACTGGTGCCTTCGGGCGTTTCGATGTTGATCAGAAACTGCGGTTTTTCGGAAGCCGGGAACAGGGCAAAACCAACTTTCGGGACCAGCGCGAGTGCCCCCGCGAAGATCGCCAGTGCCCCGAACAACGTCAGAACCGGGTGCCGCAGGGCCGTGTGCAACAGCCGACTGTAGGAGCCACTGATCAACCGTTTCAGCGACCGCATGAAAATATTGCCTTCCGGATTGTGTTCTTCCTTCAGAATCCGGCTCGACAGAAATGGAACAATGGTCAGCGAGACCAGCAGCGAAGCCAGAATGGTGGTCACAACCGCCGTGGGCAGTGAGCGAATAAAATCGCCGGAGGCTTCGGGTAAAAACATCAGCGGCAGGAAGGCCAGAATCAGCGTAACGGTACAGCCAATAACGGCCAGCGTGATCTGTCTGGTGGCTTTAATGGCCGCAGCGCGTTTGGAAAAACCGTCGCGCAGATACCGTTCGATGTTCTCGACCACCACAATCGAGTCGTCCACCAGAATACCGAGGGCCACGATCAGGCCGACAATGCTCAACTGGTTGATGCTGAAGCCGAAAAGATTCAGCAGCGAGAGCCCAATGGACAGCGAAAGCGGGATGGAAATCATGACGACCACGGCGGCCCGCATCCCGAGCGGCAGCAGCGTCAGGGCGACCAGCAGAATGGCGATGCCGAAATCTTTGGCAAACCGGCCTAACCGGTCATTGACGCTGGCCGCCTGATCGAAGTTTTTAACCAGTTTGATGTGGGGCGGCAGGGTTTTGGCAAACTCTTCGATAACCGGATTTAGTTGCTCGCCAACCTTTGCAATGTTTTCGCCCATCTTCTGGCCCGCCGTGACCAGCACCGCCCGGTGACCGTTCAGCCGCGTAATGTGGGTTTCGTCTTCGTAGTTGAAATCAACGTCGGCTACATCGCGCAAATGAATGATTTTCTGGCCGTTCGTTGCCACGACGGTGTTACGGATCTCGTCGAGCGATTGGTAGTCGCCAGCGGTTTTAACGTTAAATTTGCGCGTTCCGGCCTGTACGCTCCCACCCGGAATGGTCAGGTTTTCGGCCTGCAGGGCCCCAACCAGCCGGTTGACGGGAATGCCTTCCTGCGCCATGCGTTCGATGTTCAGCGAAATCCGGACGGTGCTGGCCGGGTAGCCCCAGTCTTTAACGCCTTTCAGACTTTTCACTTTTTCGAGCCGCTCCTTCAGCTCATCCGCGTAATCGCCCAATTCTTTGTTGGAAGCCACTTCCGACTGCAAGGCCACCTGCACGATGCTTACGTCGGTTGGCGAGAATTTGTGGATTTCGATGTTGAAAATGTCCGGCGGCAACTGGGCGCGCAGGGCGTTAACTTCGCGCACCATTTCCTGGTACTTTTCGTCCGGATCGGTGCTGTAATCATACTCCACGCGCAGCACGGCCAGCCCGTCATCGATGCTGGTAATGACGTGGTTAATATCGTCCAGGGCATTGAAGCGGGCTTCGGCCGGATCGACCACCAGCTCTTCCATGTCCTGCGCGTCGGTACCCGGATAAACGATGACCACGGCGAAGGAGGAAGCCGTAAACTCAGGGTCTTCACCCCGGGGCATATTGAACAGCGAATTGACCCCCAGCGCCACCACGGCGATGAAGACAACCAGCATAAACTGCCAGTTCTTAACGGAAAATTCGGAGAGATTCATGGCGAGAGTTGTTGCTCCGCTTAACTCTTTTTGACTCTGCTTGACGCTGCGATACAACTATTTCGCGGAGTTTAGCGGAGATACCAGAGTTTAGCGGAGGGGTTATTTGAGGAGTACCGTTGAGGTTTCAGTGAGGTAGGCCGAGCCGGCTGTGACGACGTTGGAAATGCCCGATAAACCGTTGGTGAGCAGCACGTTGTTGTCGTCAATGAAGCCGATCTGAACCGGGATTTTGCGGACGTGCTTCCGGTCGTCGGACAAGGCGAAAACAAAACCATCCTTTCCGTCGCCTTCCACAATGGCTTCGATCGGAACTAGGGTATAGCTGCGGCTTTGGGCCGGTTGCAGCGTGACTTTGGCAAACAGGCCCGGAGCAAACTTCACCGCTCCCGGGTCGATCCGAATCTCAACATCGTAGAGCTTGGTCGCGGGATCGGCGGCCTGGGCCAGCTCGCGGACGGTTCCGGCGAACGTCTTTTCCGGATAAGCTTCCAGCGAAATGGTGGCGCGGTTCCCAATCTTGAGCCGTGCCCAGTCTTTATCGGATACGCCAACGCGGACAATCCAGTCGTTCTTGTGGGTCGACGAGATCATGAAAACCGGCGATCCGGCCGCGGCAAATTCGCCCTCGTTCATGGTCCGGCGCGTCACGGTGCCATCGACCGTCGAGCGGATCTGGGCGTAATTCTGATTGAATTTCACAATGGCCAGATTTTGCTGGGCAACATCGTGGCCGGTGGTGGCATTCTGCACTTGCTCGAGCGTGGCGGCTGTGTCGGCGTAAAGCGCTTTAACCCGGTTGAGATCGCGTTCGGCCTTTTCCCGCGCAAACTGCGCCTGGCTCACCTGGGCGTTGATTTCGGTCAGATTCAGCGTTGCCAGCAGTTGTCCTTTCCGGACGGGCTGGCCCTCGTCGACGTACAATTTTTCAATGATTCCGCCCACTTTGAAGGACAGTTTGGCTTCTTCGGAAGAGGAAACCAGGCCTGAGGCCACGATGGGTTCCGTTCGGACAACGGATTCAACTTTGGTTAGTTTCACCGGGATGGACGTATCGTCGGTTTGTTCTACCGGTTTCTCTTTGCGGCTTTCTTCGGCTTTCGTACCGCAGGCCCACATACCGCCCGTCAGCAGAAAAATTAACAGAAACTGTACGGCTTTCATTGAAGTAATCAGTTAAGTATCAAGAGGTAAATTTTGGAGTGGTTACTGAATCGCCGTCGCCCGGTCGAGCGCGGCCCGTTTGGTCAGCACATCATAACGGGCAAGCACCTGTTGAATCTGGGCCGTTTGCCGGTCGTTCTGGAAGCGCAGGTACTCAACCAGCAGCGCTTGGCCGTTGCGGTATTTGCTGTCGATAAGCCGGAAGGTCTGCTCGGCGTTGGCGAGGCCGGTTTGGCTGGCGGCCAGGCTTTCGTTGGCCGCATCCAGGTCATAATACGCCTGCAAAACCTGCAACTGAATCTGCTTTTCTACCTCCGTCAGCCGGGTTTGCACCAGTTCGGTCTGGATTTTCGCCTGTTGCACCTTCGAGCGTTTTTCGTAGCCCTTGAATAAATCCCAGGACAACCCGACCTGCCCGACCACGTAAGCCTGGTTGGCGAAGGTGTAACCAAACCCCTGAAAACCGGTACTTCCGCCAACGTAGACGCTGGGTAATTTGATGGAAGCCTCATTGAGTTTGACAGCATTTTGAGCCGCCCGCAGCGAACCGCCGAGCTGCTTCAGTTCCTGACGACCCTGCAGGGCGGTTTGCTGCAAGGCCGTGAGGGCAGGAGGGGCCGCGGGCAGGCTCCGCGTCAGAAGCGAATCAGCCTGAATGTCAGCTGTCAGGTCGCGGTTGAGCAGGAAGTTAAAGTACGCTTTGGCGGTTTGGCGGTTTTTGTCGGCGTTCGCCAGTTGCTGGTCAATTTTGCTGATTTCGTAGCGGGCCGAGGTAACGGCGTCTTTCGTCGCGACGTTGTTGCTGACCAACTTCTCGTTTAGTCTGGCTAGTTCGCGCAGGACGTTACGGGAGTTTTCGAAGATGCGAACGGCGTCGAGCGTTTGCAGGTACTGGTAATAAGCGGCCGCAATAGTATACCGCAACTCGTTTTCAACAACCCGTTTCCGAGCCTCCTGGGCCGTCAATAAATCTTTTTGAATCAGGTAGTTGTACTGGAGGTCGGAATTGAAAATGGCGTATTGAACGTTCAGTTTGGTGTCGTGGAAATTGTTGGGAGCCAGCAATTCATTCACGTTGGGGATATTCGTCGGAAAGCGTTCGGCGCCCGTCAGCTGGTTTAGCGTGGCATACACCGGGTTGAGCATGTCGCCGACCGGAAATTGCAACCGCCGGCCCCCAGCGGCCACGGAGTAGGTCGGGTTAAACGTAAGTCGGGGGTAAAATAGCGCCCGGGCCTGGTTGATCGACTCGGTAACCCGACCAATTTCCAGCGACTCCTGTTTCAGCGCGAGGTTGTTCTGCAAACCTTCCTGAAGGTACGCATCCAGGATAACGGAGGGTGCTTCGACCGACTGGGCGGCACCCGGGCGCGAAATGATTGCCAGCATAAGAGCCAGCAAACGGCTGATAGTTAACCTTATAATCATAGGTAATAAAGTAAACAGTGTTCAGTAAGCGTTAAAATTTTTTTAGAGACCCCGGCGGATCGTTTCAATAAAAAGGTTGAAAGCACCTTCCATTAATTCTTTCCGACGGTTTTCTTCAAACATTTCCAGGCGTTTCCGCAGGAATAGGGCGGTATAGCCGTGCACAGAGCTCCAGATCATCAAAGCCGCAACTTCGGCATCCTGCGCTTTAAATACACCGGTATTAATGCATTCCTGCACGCAGGTAACCAGCAGGTTAAAGGCTGCATTACCTTCATCCCAGATGTCGTTCTTACAGGCCAGTGCGTCCATTGGCGCCGTCATGATAAACATCAGGTCAAACAATTCCGGGTTGTCGAAGGCAAACTGGAAATACCGGCGGCCCATTTCAACCAGCCGATCAAACGGCTTTTCCATTTGCAGGGCCGTCTGAAACTCATCGACCATTTTGTGGAAACCGATCTGGTGAAGCGCGTAGAGGAGTTCGTTTTTATCCTTATAATAGAGATAAATCGTTGCCGGGCTGTATTCAATCGCGTCGGCAATGTTTCGAATGCTCACTTTTTCGTAACCGTTCTCCAGAAACAGCTTTTGGGCTGCCCCCAGGATCAGTTTCCGCATTTCCTCTTTCTCGCGCTCTTTCCGCTCAACAATTCCCATACGTGTTAATTAACGTTACAAAAGTACTGAACACTGTTTAGTAAACAAGAGGTGTTTATTCTGGGCGGTAAAAAAAGGGGATGAATAACCTAAATCCGGCCGTCAAGCGTCAAAATCCGGATGTGAAGGCAAGCCAGTATCCCGTTCTTTTTTACTCAATAACGGCGTAAATTGCGACGGGGTTTGATTTGTTTTTCAGCCGGACTTCGCCCAGTGGCTCGCAGCGGAAAGAATCCTTGACCAGTTGGTAGGCGGTTTCGCTGATGATGATCTGGCCTTCCTGCGCAACCGATTGCAGCCGCTGGGCGGTGTTGACCACATCGCCAATAACGGTGTAATCCAGCCGCCGGAGCGTGGCCGAGCCGATGTTGCCCGAAATCATTTCGCCGGTATTGATCCCAATGGCAACTTTGGGTGTATAAATCGGTTCGCCGGGAACGGTTTTCTCCAGCAGCTCAACGTGGTTGCGAACGGCCAGCGCGGCTTCAATGGCGCGGTCGAGGTGGTATTCGCCCCGGAATACGGCCATCACGGCGTCGCCCATGAATTTGTCGACAAAACCACCCTGCGCGATGATTTCCTTCACCATCACGTCAAAATAAAGATTGATCAACTTGACGACGGTATCGGCATTTTCGCGTTCGGTGATGGCCGTGAAGCCGCAGATATCGATGAAAACCGCCGTGGCATTCACGGTTTCGTTCATCATCAGCGACGTTTCAAACTCGCGCCGATCCATGAAATTCAGAACCGACTCATCGACGTACATCCTGAGAATGTTGTTCTCCTTGATGGCTTTCAGCGTATCCCGCAATTGGGCGACATGCCGCAGGGTTTTCTGCATGGTCACGTCAAGGTCATCAAAATTGACGGGTTTGCAAATAAAATCAAACGCGCCCCGGTTCATGGCCGTGCGGATGTTGGTCATGTCGCCGTAGGCCGATACGATAACGGTTTTGGTCAACGGGCTAACCTCGCTGAGTTTTTCGAGCAGTGTCAGACCGTCCATTTCGGGCATGTTAATATCACTCAGAACAATATCAATGTCGGGTTGCTCCTGGAGTTTGACCAGCGCTTCGATACCGTTATAGGCAAAAACAAATTCGTATTGCTGTTCGCGGATTTGGCGCCGAAACTTCTGCCGGATCAGTAATTCCAGATCAGTTTCGTCGTCCACGACCAGAATTTTAGACTTCATAGGGCGCTTTTGAGTTTTTCTTTCAGGTTGGCAAAGTCAAGCGGTTTGGTCAGAAACGCATCGGCTCCTAGCCTCATGGCCTGATCGTGACTTTCGGCGTCTCCGTAGGCCGTAATCATCATGACCGTGGGTGGAGCCGTGGGGTGTTCGGTTCTGATCAGCCGCAGCAATTCCAGACCGCTCATGCCGGGCATGTTGATATCCGACAGAATCAGGACATATTCGGAAGCGTGTTCGTTCAGATACGTCAGCGCTTTCTCGCCGGAAAGGGCAAAGGCGAACTGAAGTTCACCGGCGCGGATCTCGCGCCGGAAGCGTTGTTCAAAGAGAGTTTGTACGTCTGTTTCGTCGTCAACAACCAAGACTTTCATGCTGCGGGTTAAGTAAAAAGTATGCTGGGTTTACTATCAAAGATACGCAAAGTCGGTCTTTATGTTGGTAGCCGAATTGTGAACTCCGTAAATTTCCCTTCTTCCGTATCAACGATCAGTTCTCCGCCATGTCCTTTGGTGACAATGTCGTAGCTGAGCGACAGGCCCAGGCCCGTTCCCTGACCCGTGGGTTTGGTGGTAAAAAAGGGCTGGTAAATTTTGGTCAGAACCGGTGCCGGAATACCGCAGCCGTTGTCGCGCACCCGGATTTCGATGTTCTCGCTGTCGATGCGTCGCGTCATGACCTGCACCGTGGGTTGGTAGTCGGCCAGGCCGGTTTTCCGTTTCTGCTCGGTCGCGTAAAAAGCGTTGGTAAACAGGTTGAGCAGCACCCGGCCCATGTCCTGCGGCACAACGGAAACCCGCCCCAGTTTGTCGTCAAAATCCGTCAGCATGGTGGCGTTGAACGACTTATCGCTGGCCCGCAGCCCGTGGTAGGCCAGGCGCAGGTACTCGTCGGCCAGGTTGTTGATGTCGATGGGTTCCCGCTCGTGGGTGCTGGCGCGCGAGTGTTGCAGCATGCCTTTCACAATTGAGTCGGCCCGTTTGCCGTGGTGCGTGATTTTTTGCAGGTTCTGCGTAATGTCGGTCAGGATTTCGTCTTCCAGTTCCGGATCGCGATCGGCTTTCTGCCGTTCTTCCTTCAGTTCTTCAATCAATTCGACCGATACTTCCGAAAAATTGTTGACGAAGTTGAGCGGGTTCTGGATTTCGTGGGCAATACCGGCGGTCAGCTCGCCCAAAGAGGCCATTTTCTCGCGTTGAATCAGTTGATCCTGCGTGGCTTTCAGCTCCATCAGGGTTTGCTCAAGTTCTTCCTTCTGCCGGGTCAGCTCGGCGGTTCGTTCCGCAACAATCTGTTCAAGCATGGCGTTCTGGCTGGCAATGATGCGGTTTTGCTCCTCTTCCTGTTGCCGCTTCAACCGTTCTTTTTCGAGAGCTTTCTGCTGCTTCTGACTGCTGAGCCAGGTGGCAATCAGCCAGATAAAGGCGAAGATTCCGGCAATGTCGATGATGTCCTTAATGGATTTGTAAAAATCCTCCGAAATCAGTTCAACCACGTCGCCAAACAGGGAGATCAGGATAAACGGTCCGACGGCCAGCCAGACGTTGCGGACCGGTCGGAAATCTTTCAGCAGATAAGCCGCGCCCACCAGCCCGATCAGCAGCAGATGCCAGAACCATTTGGTAAAATCCGTCTCCAGAAAAACATCGGAAACCAACAAGGCCGTGGCTGCATACTGCACAATGGTCAGCATCCGATCCCACTCCGGAAAGCGCTCGGCGGTTTGCAGCGAGTTACGGATGTACCGAACCGTGAAAAAGACAATCAAAAAAGAACCTATTTCCATAAGGCATTAAACGGTGGTGCGCAAAACCGTATTTGGCCCCTCAAATTAAAGCTTCCCGCGTAGACTTACAATCACGTCCCCGCAGACTCATTCTTCGGAGAGGCCCGTCACCGCCCCTGATCGGTTGAAATCCGGAATCCCGCGGAAGAAAGTCTGCGGGAACGGTGGGGGTGGGAAAAGTTAGGCAAAGATCCGCACTTGCGCCTGATATTTTCTAACTTGACGGCGGCCAACCCGAGCGTTTGGCCGAATAACCACAACCTGATTTTTAATCTTTTAGAGCTTCTGCTATGGAATACAGACAATTAGGCGGATCGGGGCTGAAAATACCGGTCCTGAGTTTTGGCACCGGGACGTTCGGCGGGGGCACCGAGTTTTTTAAGGCGTGGGGCACAACGCAGGTTGACGAAGCTACCCGGATGGTGGATCGGTGTATGGACGCGGGACTGACCATGTTCGACACGGCCGATGTGTATTCGCGCGGGATGTCCGAAGAAATTCTCGGCCAGGCGCTGGGCGGGAAGCGGCACAAAGCCCTGATCTCGACAAAAACGACTTTTAAGATGGGCGACGGTCCGAATGATTTTGGCTCGTCGCGGTTCCGGCTAATCAAATCCTGCGAAGACAGCCTGTGCCGGTTGAAAACCGATTACATCGACCTCTACTACATGCACGGTTTTGACGGCAATACGGCCGTCGACGAAACCCTGAGCGCGCTGAACGATCTGGTGCAGAGCGGCAAAGTGCGGTACATCGGCTGTTCAAACTTCTCGGGCTGGCACCTGATGAAATCTCTCTCCCTTTCGGAGCGCTACGGCTGGGCAAAATACGTGGCACACCAGGCCTACTATTCGTTGCTGAGCCGCGAATTTGAATGGGAACTGATGCCGCTAGGCCTCGATCAGAAGGTGGGAACCGTGGTCTGGAGTCCTTTATCGGCCGGGCGACTGGGCGGAAAATACCGTCGCGGACAAACCGCGCCCGCCGGAAGCCGCATTGCGGAGGGTGGGGGCGAAGGGCCGCCGATCTCGGAAGACTACTGGTTTTCGATCGTGGATACGCTGGATGAACTGGCCGCCGAAACCGGAAAAACCGTTGCGCAGGTAGCCCTGAACTGGGTACTGCAACGCCCGACGGTTTCCAGCATCATCATCGGTGCGCGGACCGAAGAACAACTCGTTCAGAACTTGGGCGCCGTGGGCTGGAGTCTGACGAAGGAGCAGGTTGCCCGGTTGGATGCCGTCAGTGACAAGCCAACGATCTACCCGTACTGGCACCAGCGTGGAAATCCGGATCTGAATCCGCTGCCGGTGTAAGCTGTAAAATCCGGTTTACGGCCTGACCGTAAACCGGATTTTAGTGTTTGGTGGACGTCTGGACCAGGTTGGAAGCGGCTTTGGCGATGATTCTGCCGTCTTCGTCTGTAATCAGGCATTCGGCGTGAATGATGTTTTTGCCCGCTCGCAAAACCCGCGACTGCGCGGTGATAATATCCCCCAGCTGGGCGCTGTGCAGGTAGTCAATGCTCAGATTCACAGAGGTGTACACGTACTCCCGGTTCAGTACAAAAACCGTGATGCCAATCAGGTCGTCGATGATGGCCGCCGTTGCTCCGCCGTGTAGAATCTGCATGGGATTGGTCATATCCTCCCGCACGGTGTATTCAATCGTCAGAGAGCCTTCTTCCACGGCCCGCAGCGTACCGTTCAGCCAGCGGCCCAACGGTGAGGGGCTCTGCTCCATATCCTGATCGATCAGGGATTGAAAAAAGAGTAAGCGCGGGTTCGTTTCGGATGTGGACATAAAGCGGAAATGTTTTTGTAAAAATAGCATTTAACCAAGTCGAATGGGGTTTAAGCAAGTATAATTTATGGATTTTCTTGGGAGGTAGCCGGACTTGTGTTACTTTTGGTCGTTTTTTGCGCCTATACGCTATCCCCTCACAATGAATTATACACTTTCCCATATTCCGGAAAGGACCCTGAAACCGCGTCAGCATGGCTTGACGATGGTGATGGATAAGGGCCTGAGTATCCGGCAAGTCGAGGATTTTCTGTCAACATCTGCCGGCTATGTCGATATCGTGAAGCTGGGCTGGGCAACGTCGTTTGTAACCCCCAATCTGAAAGAGAAGTTGCAAGTTTACAAGGATGCCGGAATTCCGGCTTATTTTGGTGGCACGTTATTTGAAGCGTTCGTGGTTCGGAACCAGTTTGATGATTACCGGCGGCTGCTGGATGTCTACGGACTGGAATTTGCCGAAGTTTCGGACGGTTCCATCGAAATGAAGCAGGACGAAAAGTGCGGTTACATCAGCAAGCTGGCCCAGCAGGTAACGGTTTTATCGGAAGTGGGGTCGAAAGACGAAGCCAAGATCATTCCGCCCTACAAGTGGATTCAGCTGATGAACGCCGAACTGGAAGCCGGAGCCTGGAAAGTCATCGGGGAAGCCCGCGAAGGCGGAACCGTCGGACTGTTCCGGTCGAGCGGGGAAGTGCGTCAGGGGCTGGTGGAAGAAATTTTAACGCAGGTTCCATCCGAAAAAATTATCTGGGAAGCCCCTCAAAAGGAACAACAGGTTTGGTTTGTCAAACTGCTGGGCGCTAACGTCAATTTAGGGAATATTTCTCCGAACGAAGCTATTCCGCTGGAAACCATCCGGTTGGGGCTTCGTGGTGATACATTTAGCCACTTCCTCAACGGCCTTGGGCAGAACGGTCTGGGGCCGCACCAATAATCAACCAAGTTACTCATTCATATGGAATTCATCCAGTCGGTTCTCGACTTCTTTCTGCACCTGGACAAACACCTGGCCGATATCATCAACGAATACGGCACGCTGACGTACGTTATCCTGTTTCTGATTATTTTCGTCGAAACCGGTCTGATTGTCATGCCCTTACTGCCGGGCGACTCGCTGTTGTTTGCCGCCGGAGCGCTGGCCGCTTCAACCGGGGCACTGGACGTTAAGCTCATGATTCCGTTGCTGATCCTGGCGGCTTTGATGGGCGATAACGTCAATTATTTTGTCGGTAAACTGCTCGGGAACCAGATAAAAATGAGGGAGCGAATTCTATTTTTTAAACGCGAATACATTACCGAGACCGAGAATTTCTACCACAAACACGGCGGCAAAACCGTCATTATGGCCCGGTTTATTCCCATCGTCCGGACCATCGCGCCCTTCGTGGCCGGGGCCGGAAGCATGAACTACACAAAATACATCGGTTACTGCATCGTTGGGGCGATCTTGTGGGTGGTGGGTGTTACCATGCTCGGCTACCTCTTCGGAAACATTCCAATCATCAAGAATAACTTTGAACTGGTCATCTTCGGCATCATTGGCTTGTCGATTGCGCCGATTATTTTTCAATTCCTCAAAACGAAGTTTCGTCGGGCCACGGCTTAATTCCTGACCGGCTTTGCAGACACCCGGGCGGTTGATCAGAGAGAGTTCTGGCAAGCCGCCCGGTTTTATTTTGGAATCAACCCATTTTCAAAAACTGTCAATCCGGTAAACCTATGCGCTTGACTGTACTTTGTCTGCTCGCGCTGCTCAGCGGTAATACCATTGCCCAACGCGTTCGGCTCGAAACCGATGCCGGTTCAATTCTGCTTGAATTGTACGCGGATAAAGCGCCCGGCACGGTGGCCAATTTCCTGCGGTATGTGGATGAGAAGCGGTACGACGGAAGCCGGTTTTACCGCGTGGTCCGGCTGGATAACCAGGCCAGTAGTCCCGTAAAGATTGAGGTAATCCAGGGCGGCCTGCAAAACGATACAATCCGGCAGTTACCGCCCATCCCGCAGGAAATCACCCAAACAACGGGTTTGAAGCACGTAGACGGTACGCTTTCATTGGCGCGTGGTAAACCCGACAGCGGAAGTTCAGAGTTTTTTATCTGCATCAACGACCAGCCCGAGCTTGATTTTGGCGGGAAACGAAACCCCGATGGTCAGGGCTTTGCGGCTTTCGGGCGGGTAGTGGAAGGGATGGACGTAGTGCGCCGGATTCAGCAGGGTGAAACGGGTTCTGATGCGGCTTCCGCGCAACTCCTCAAGACGCCCGTCACGGTCCGAAGTGCCCGGCGCGACCGGTAACGCAGCTTGCGTAGGGCATACTTCTTGCCGCCAATACGGTACCGCTTGCTGTTGCACATACTGTAAAGGCGAGTAAAATAGGAGGGGCTTGGAGGGGGCTGAGTTCCCGAGCTACTAAGAAAGCCGGTTAGCCCAGAAAGGAAGGGCTTCCATGCTAACCGGCCTTTCGTTTTTTTAACGAGCCAATTTTACGTTTTTGGCATTCAATCCTTTCGGTCCGCGCTCAACTTCGTACGTAACTTTGTCGCGTTCCCGTAACTGATCCTGGCAAGCAGATACGTGTACAAAAATGTCTCCACTCGCGTCATCGGGTACGATAAACCCGAATCCTTTGCTTTCATTAAAAAATTTAACGGTACCCGTTGGCATAACTTTGATAAATAAGATTGAGCCGTAAGGTAAGAGTTTCTGGCCGGTAGTTCCACATATCAGTGAAAAAATTATGTTAAGGCTCGCAAAACAGGTAAAATAATTTGGTAAATCGCCCCAAGTCCGAAGGTTCGTTTGTGAAGCCGCAGCTTCCTTACTGATTCATATTCATCCAGGTTAGGTACCGGCTCAGAAGCTCATGCTTTTGTTGTGATTATACGGTCTTTTTCTCATTGGAATGGTAGTAATATTACTGAAAAAAGTAATAATTTCGAGTCAAATTGTGATAGCGCGCCAACCTATACTAATAACCTGATGATGAAACGATACTACCAGGATGAAGAGGATATTGGCTTGTTTCAGCGAATGCAGCAGGATGACTCTCAGGCTTTCGAAGAAATTTATTACCGTTATTTCTTAAAATTATCTAATACAGCTTTCAAACGGCTTCAGGATCGGGCGGCAACCGAGGAAATCATTCAGGAATTTTTTGTCAATCTGTGGCTTAAACGGCATCGGCTGCCAGAATTGAAAAATCCCGAAAGCTACCTGCAAACCCTGCTGCGCAATTCCGTGATCGACTGGTTCCGGAGTCAAACCCGGCAGGATGGCTTTGCGGCTGAGCGAATGGCGCAACCCGACTACCAGATTGCCAATGCGACGGAACAGCAAATTTTGTACGCCGATTTGCAACGAGCCTACGAATCGACCGTCGGACAACTGCCCGATAAATGCCGTCAGGTTTACACGCTGCACCAGCGGGGATATTCGGTGAATGATATTGCCGAGCAACTCCAGATTGCTCCCAAGACCGTCGAAAGCCATTTGCTCAAAGCTCACACGACACTTCGTCACCTGCTGAAAGATTATTCAGCCGTAACCATCACCCTGGCCAGCCTGCTGATGGGCTGAAAGGATCCGGCAAAAACGGTGGACTCCTTTTTTAATTTTTTATAAAATTTCTACAGATCGACTAAGGTTTTCAGCCAGCTTATTCGTCTTAGGGTAAATAGATTGGATTTTAACGTCATAATCTATTAACCTGCGTAGGATGAAGAACAATTACCCGTCACCTGAATTGCTGGAAAAATACCTCGCTGGCCGCTGCTCTCCCGAAGAGGCCCGTCAGGTTGAGCGTTGGTATGACTCATTCGAGAACCGTCAGGATTTGGCACAGACACATCCTGAAACCGAGGAGTCGGCTCATTCCGAGCGGATGCTTAAACAAATTCAGGAGCGCATCGAAGCCCACGAATCCGGCCTGAAGTCGGTGCGTCGGCTGTGGCCGGGCAAAAACTGGCTTTGGACCCTGAGTGGCGTAGCGGCAGCGGTCATTGTTCTGGCAGTGGGCGTCTGGCAATTTCAGCGTCCGGAGCAGGCGGAAAAGCCCCGGTTCGTTGCTCCGCTAACGTCCCAACTGATTACCCTGGAAAATAAAAGCAAGACCATTCTGCGCCACGAACTGGCCGACGGCAGCGTCGTGTGGCTCAGTCCGGCAACGAAACTGCGGGTTCCGCAGCGGTTTGCGTTGTCCGTTCGGTCGGTGCAACTGGAGGGGGAGGCTTTTTTTGAAGTTCGCCGGGATACCACCCGCCCGTTTGTTATCCAGACCGGAAAGCTCAAAACCGAAGTGCTGGGCACGACCTTCAACGTGCGCGCTTACCGCAACAGTCCGCGATTCGAGGTGTCGGTTGTCACGGGGAAAGTAGCCGTCAGTGTGGCCGACCAGAAGAAAATTCTGCTGACAGCCCGGCAACAGGCTTTTTTCAATCCGTCAGCTGAATCACTGGCGAAAACGGGCCTTCCCCGTTCGGCCAAACCCAAGCTCTGGGAGCCCACCACGATTGCGTTCGAATGGGCGTCGCTGCGGCAGGTTGCTGACGCACTGGAAGAAACATTTGGCGTTCGGATTGTCTTCCGCAACCCGGCGCTTCGAAACTGCAAACTGCGGGCGGATTTTACCAACATGCGGCTGCCCGCTATTCTGAATCTACTCTGTAAAACAACCGATATGTCCTATACCCTCGATGGTCAGCAGATTGCACTTGACGGTCCGGGCTGCTTTTAAACGTGCGCTTTTTGTAATAAAACCCCAATTCTTTAACCTGTTTCACTAAACACTGCTATGAGCAATCAATTCTACGCCCCACCAGGCGGCAATGCATCACCGCTCCGGTTGACCTTCGTGCAACTGCTTCTGGTGATGATCTTGTCCTCTGCATCCTTCGCCGGCCATCGGCCCGGTCAGGATGAATTGAGTCGGAAAGTAGCCCTGAAGGTAGAAAACGTAACCCTGCGGGATGCCTTGCTGCAGATTGAAAAAAAGGCAAACATCAAATTTGTATTCAGTAGCCGTATTGTTCAGGAGCAGCGCGTGAGCTTCCAGACACAGGGAGGCCGGTTGGCCGACGTGCTGGACAAGATGCTGATGCCGCTGGGCATTTCGTACGAATTGGTGGACAATCAGATTGTCTTGTCCAAAAGGGAAACCGCAGCCCCGGCCACGGCAAGCCTGGTGGCTGAACCAACCGTGAGCGTAAAGCGGCCGGAAGCCGTTGCGTTTACGGTGCGGGGTGTGGTGAAAGAAGCCAACGGAGCGGGTCTTCCGGGCGTGAACGTCGTTGAAAAAGGCACCAGCCGCGGAACGAACACCAACGCTGATGGGGCTTTCCAACTGGATGTAACCGACGGAAACGCCACGCTGGTGTTTAGCTCCATCGGATATGGGAAACAGGAAGTAGCGGTCGGCAACCGCAGTACGATTGACGTAACGATGGAATCGGATAATCGCAACCTGGACGAAGTGGTTGTGATTGGTTACGGAACCGTGCGCAAGAGCGACCTGACTGGTTCTGTGGGGGCTATTAAAGGAGAAAAATTGCTCGATCGGCAGGCTGCGAACATTGGGCAGGCATTGCAGGGACGGCTGCCGGGTGTTGATGTTTCCGTCAACTCGTCGGCTCCGGGTTACCAGCCCCGGGTCCGGATTCGGGGGGTCGGTTCGATCAACTCCAGCCTGGAGCCGCTGTACGTGGTCGATGGAATCATTGGGGTAACAAACGCCAACCTGATCAACCCGAACGACATCGAGTCCCTGGAAGTCCTGAAAGATGCATCGGCCACCGCTATTTACGGAGCGCGGGGTGCAAACGGTGTAATTATCATCACGACCAAGCGTGGTAAATCCGGCCAAACGCAGGTTTCTTACGATACCTGGGGTTCCTACATCACCCCGGCCAAATACCTCGGCACGCTGTCGGCCGACGAGTTTATGTCGGTTTACAACAAAGCATACGACAACGCGCAGAAGTACGACCCGGAAGGTTTTGCCAGCGGAAAGTACGTGCGGAACGATCCGAAAAACTTCCCGAATCTGTTCGATGCAAACGGACGGCCCCTTTACAACACGGATTGGGAGCGGCAAGTGTACAGACCAACCTGGGCGCAGAACCACGAACTGGGGGTGCGCGGTGGTACCGAGAAAACGTCTTATAGCTTGTCGCTGGGCTACACCGATCAGGGCGGTCTGATGCTGAACTCCTGGTTTAAACGGTATTCGGCCAAGTTTACGCTGGACACCGACGTGAAAAAGTGGCTGAAACTGGGCGGAAGCATGTTCCTCAACCGGACGAATCAGCGCGAAGTGGACGATGCATCCGGCGGGTTGAACGTTCCGCGGATGGTGATGGAAGCGATCCCCATTCTGCCTACTCAGTATCCCGATGGAAGCTGGGGCCGGAACAAAGACTGGCCGGGCATGGAAGGCGGGGAAAACCCGGTTCGGATTGCAAACCAGCGCCTGCGGATCAATCCCAAAAACCAGATGCTGGGTCAGATTTATTCGTTGCTGACCTTTACGCCGGACCTGACGCTGCGGAGCAACTTCGGTTACGAACTGAAGTTCGAGAAAAACAACTTCTATTCGGGCCGCGACCTCAACGCGCTTTCGGCTGACCAGCGGGGAGTTGCCGATATCTGGAGCAACCAGGAATATTACTGGCAGTTTGAAAATTACCTGAACTACAACAAAACCATCAACAACGACCACACAATTTCGGGGTTGGCGGGTTTGTCGTGGCAGAAACGCTCGTGGGAACGGTATCTGGCAGCGGCACAAAATTTCATTGACGACTTCTGGGGCTACCATAACCTGGGCGTCGGTACGAGCTTGCAGAAACCCTCTTCCGAAGATCAGGAGTGGAGCCTGAACTCGTATTTTGCCCGTTTGAACTACAATTACAAAGATCGGTATCTGGTTACGTTTACGGGTCGGTACGACGGGGCGTCGAAGTTTGGGGCCAACAACAAATACGCGTTCTTCCCCTCGGCGGCTGTTGCCTGGAACGTGAGTCAGGAAGAGTTCCTGAAATCCGTTTCCTGGCTGTCGAACCTCAAACTGCGGGCCAGCTACGGGAAAACCGGTAACCAGGAAATCGGGCAGTACCGTTCGCAGCAATTCCTCGGTACGGGCGATGTGCTGCTGGGCGGGGTGCGTCAGACCGGTATCTGGCAGAGCTCGTTCGGTAACCCGGATCTGCGCTGGGAGTTCACCAACCAGCTCGACATTGGCGCCGACATCGGTCTGCTCAACAACCGCATCGACCTGACGGTGGACTACTACCACAAGATCACGAAAGATCTGCTGCTGGATGCCCCCATTCCGTGGTCAACGGGTTTAGGGGTGGTCACGCAAAACATTGGTTCGGTTGAAAACAAAGGGTTGGAAATTGGTTTGAACAGCCGGAACGTCGCGACGGAGAATTTCTCCTGGACGACCAACGTGGCTTTCTCGACCAACAGAAACAAAATCCTGAAATTAGGTATCAACAACGACGATATTTTCCCGGGACCGTGGTTCCTCGGCCAGACCAACATTCTGCGCGTCGGCCAGCCCATCGGTACGTTCTGGGGCCGCAAACGACTGGGCACGTTCAGCACGGCGGAAGCGGATCTGGCGGCCAAGTACAACCGGCTGCCGGGTGATATCAAATGGGCGGATTTGAACAACGACGGTAAAATCGACGGATCGGACGAAACCATCATCGGACGGGCCTATCCCAAGTGGAACCTGAACGTAGGGAACACCTTCCAGTTTGGCAAGTTTGACCTGTCGTTCGACATTCGGTTTGTCATGGGTGTCAATACCGTCAACGCTACGAAACACTCGGTGGAAGACCGTCAGGCCATCGCCAGCAGTTCGCGGAGCGTTCTGGGAGCCTGGACACCCGAAAACCAAAACAGCATGATTGCCGAAATTCGCCATTACAACGCCGGTTATGATACCGCTATGGACGACTGGTGGATGGAAGACGGCTCGTTTGTTCGGGGTCAGAACATCGTGTTTGGCTACTCGCTGCCCAACAAAATCGGTAAACTCAATTTTCAACGGCTGCGGGTGTACGCCAGTGCGCAGAACTTCTTCCTGATTTCGAAGTATTCGGGGTACGATCCGGAAGCGTTGACGGCTTTTGGCGGACAGCTGATTCAGAATATTGAGTTTTTCCAGTATCCCCGGCCCCGGACTTTCAGCCTTGGTTTGAATGTTCAGTTCTAATCGTTCAACGTCCAGCGGATTCGTCAATCGAAAACGCCGGGCTTCAACTCTGCAACAATGAAAAAACATATTATGTATACCCTGGCGGCTGTTGGTTTGACGCTGACTTCCTGCGAGGACTTTTTGAAAGAAAATCCGACCGGTTCGCTGACCACCTCGTCGCCGGTATCCAGCCCGGAAATTGCCCGCGCTTTTGTGAACGGCGCTTACTCGACCATCGGCACCTGGAACAACGGCGGTGGGGGCTGGGGCGGCAACAACGCATCGCTGCTCGAATTCATGACGGGCAAAGCCGACGGCAACTCCCAGACCGAAGCGTTCAAATTCTTTAACCTCGAATACGACGCCCGCGCGTTTTACATCGACAACTGGTGGTCAGGGCTGTATGCCGGCATTGCCCGGGCAAACCTGGCCGTTCAGAAGCTGGGCGATTTTTCGACGCTGCCCGCGGCTACCAGAACCAACATGATTGCAGAGGCCAAAACCATGCGGGCGCTCTACTATTTTCAGTTGGTTCGGATGTTCGGCGATGTACCGAAAATTACCTCCCAGATTACGGAGTTGGGCCAGGTGCAGACGCCCCGTTCGCCCGTGAAGGAGATTTACGACGAAATTATCATTCCGGACCTGCTGGAAGCCGAGAAGTCAACCCTGCCCTGGCGCGATACCGACGGTAGAATCTCGATGGGGGCCGTCAAATCCATCCTGGCTGATGTGTACCTGACGTATGCGGGTTATCCGGTCAGAGGAGGCAACCAATACTACGCGGAGTCGGCCAAACGCTCGAAAGAAGTAATCGACAACGGTACGTACAGGCTGTTTACGGAGTACACGGACATGATCAACCCGGCGAACCGCAACCAGGGGGAATTCATTCTGCAGGTGCAGCACGAGAAAGACATCCGGCACAACGGCATGACGCCGGTAACGCTGCCCGCCTTCCGGGGTATTGCGGCTTACGCGGATGAATACGGCGGGCTGATTCCGCGCAAAGAGTTTGTGGAAAGCTACGAGAAAGGCGACAAACGCACGCAGGAAAAGCAGTTCTACTACACGTATTACAAAGGACACCCGTCGGATTACCCACTGGGCGATCCGCGTCGGGATTCCCTGGCCCTGGGCGGTTACTACATTTACAAGTATTTTGACAAACAAGCCGTTGACAACGACGCCAAGGCCAACATCAACTACACGATTTACCGACTGGCCGATGTGATGTTGATGTTCGCCGAAGCGTCGAACCGGGCAACAGGCGCTCCGAATGCAGCAGCCCAAAAGGCGCTCAACGACGTTCGGGCGCGGGCCAAACTGGCTCCGGTGACGACGACGAACGTGGATGCGTTTGAGCAGGCTGTTTGGGCGGAACGGTATTACGAACTGGCTTTTGAAAGCAAAATCTGGTTTGATATGATCCGGACCCGGAAAGTGCGCAACGATGTTACCAAGCGCTGGGATGATTTCGTGGGCCACACGACGGTTTACGGCAAAACCTTCACGGCCAACCAGCTCCTGCTGCCAATTCCGAAGCGCGAGATCGACAACAACCGCAATCTCCAGCAGAACGCCGGTTTCTAATTTTCTGACGTATCCTAAACCCGACCCCGCTGGATGTTTTCAGCGGGGTTTTTTCTTGGGAGCCGGAATGGCAATTCAAAGGCTTGCTGCTGAGTGGAACGCTCAATCTGATTAGAAAACAAGCGGTTGTGTCTTTGTCTACGCGGAGGAATGCCCGGATTCGTCGGCATCCGGCTGGTTTGGCTCCTTTCACTGTATTCCTAAACGCCCTGATTACCATGAAGTGGACACAGGTTATCGATCCCTTCCATAACATTGCCTTGTCCGTTCTGGTGGCGGCCGTGCCCATTCTCTTTATTTTCTGGGCGTTGATCGTCAAAAAGATGAAGGGCTATCAAGCCAGTCTGATGGCCACGGTGCTGGCGGCCCTCATTGCCCTGCTGGTGTACGGAATGCCGGCAAAACTGGCCGTTTTGTCCATCGGGCACGGGGCGCTGTACGGTTTGTTCCCGATTTGCTGGCTGGTTATCATGTCGGTTTTTCTTTTCAATCTGACCGTCAGAAGTGGGCAGTTCGAGATCATCAAGCATTTCATGGCCTCCATCACGGGCGACCGGCGGCTGCAGGCCCTGCTGATTGCTTTTTCGTTTGGCTCGTTTCTGGAGGGAACCGCGGGTTTCGGCGCACCGGTTGCCATCACGGCGGCCATGCTAGTGGGGTTGGGGTTTAACCCGCTTTATGCTTCCGGAATCTGCCTGATTGCCAACACCGCCCCGGTGGCTTTTGGCTCCATCGGTATTCCCATTACCGTAGCCTCGCAGGTTTCCGATATTCCGGAGATGCCGATTTCGCAGATGGTGGGCCGCACGTTGCCCATTCTATCCATCATTCTGCCGTTTTACCTGGTAACGCTGGTGGCGGGTTTCAAACGGGCGACCGAGGTTTTTCCGGCGGTGCTGGTGTCGGGAGCGTCGTTTGCCTTCCTGCAGTGGTTTTCGTCGAATTACCTGGGGCCTTCATTGCCCGATGTGATTGCCGGATTGGGGTCGATCATCTGCCTGATGGTTTTTCTGCGCTTCTGGAAGCCCAGGAGCGTCTGGCGTTTTGCCAACGAACCAGCACCGACCCTCCTAACGACCAGCGCCTACACCAGCGGACAGATGCTGCGGGCCTGGTCGCCGTTTATCGTGTTGACGATCACCATCATTGCCTGGGGAATGCAGCCGATCAAGGATGTGCTGAATTCGTGGGGGGCGTTTCAGTTTGACGTGCCGGGGTTGCACAACGCCATTCTGGGGCAGGACGGCAATCCGATTCCCAAAATCTTTAAAGTAAACTACTTATCGGCTGCCGGAACCGCCATTCTGCTGGCCGATTTAATCGCTATCCCGCTCGTGGGGCTGACCTACCGCCAGGGTGCTCGGATTCTTGCGGATACGCTCAGTCAGCTGAAATTCCCGATTCTGACGATTGCCGCTGTGCTGGGATTTGCCTACATCGTCAACGATTCCGGCATTACGCTAACGCTGGCGGCTGTTCTGGCCAATACTGGCTCCTGGTTTCCGTTTTTTGCGCCCGTACTGGGTTGGCTGGGTGTTTTCATCACCGGTTCCGATACGTCGGCCAACGCCCTGTTTAGCAAACTTCAGTACGCTACGGCGCAGACCATCGGCGTTGATCCGGTCGTAACCGTGGCCGCCAACGTGTCGGGGGGCGTGGTCGGGAAAATGATTTCGCCCCAGTCCATTGCGGTGGCGGCTGCGGCTGGTGATCTGGTCGGGAAAGAGTCGCAGCTTTTTCGCTTTACGGTCGCGCATAGCTTCCTGATGCTGATCATCATTTGTTTCATTACGCTGGCACAGGCGTACGTGATTACCTGGATTATTCCGGCTTACGAAATGCTGACCAGTAAAAAAGCCGTTGCTGCCCCGGATCTGTCGAAAGGTTATGTTTACCTGCTGATTCTGGCGGTGCTGCTGGTGGTGCTCTGCGTGGTGGTCCGGCGGCTAAGCGGGCGCAAAAAGGAAGAATCCGCCCTGGCTGGCTAGGCATTTAAGAGGTAAAAGCAAAAGCCGTCGCCCGGAATACGGGCGACGGCTTTTTCGATGCGTTCAGTGCGGTTATTTCTTACCGTACCGCTTCAAGAACTTGTCAACGCGACCTGCGGTGTCGAGCATAACGTTCTTACCCGTGTAGAAGGGGTGAGATTCCGAGCTTACTTCGACTTTAACCACTGGATACGTGTTGCCTTCAAACTCAATCGTTTCTTTCGTTTGAATGGTCGAGCGGGAAAGAAATTTGTGATCGCTGGTCAGATCCCAGAACACAACATCTCTGTACTCTGGATGGATGCCTTTTTTCATGACAATATAAAAAATACAAAAAATGAATCAGTTGTTGAATGTCTTGCCACCGACGCCTTGGGATAGAGTGGTGGATTTTAAGGACTGCAAAGATAAGGACTTTCTAATTGGTTTACAACCCCTTCGCTAGCTTTTGTTTCAACAAAAAAAGTATGTTAATCCAGATTGATTTTTTATGGCTTTTTCGTCAATTTGGCTAACAATTCAGTAAGAGTCAGGGTTTTAGCCCTGGGTGCCTACCATTCACTAAAATTATCCTATCAACTTTTTTAGGCCCATTTTCCGGTAGGGTTTCGGTAAGTGGTTCTGAGTAAGGTCTTAACAGTTTCTTAACATCACCGAAGGTTAGAATATTTCTAAGTTAGTAGGACGCGGGCGAACATTAGTCTTTGTTTTGTTGTACTAGTGCTTAGTACCTTTAAGAATCGAATCTGAGTTAATTCATATCATTCATACATTTACAATACACCATCCCATAACATAACTATGTACGTAATCAAGCGTGACGGCCGCAGGGAATCGGTCAAACTCGACAAAATCACCGCACGGATTGAGAAACTGTGCTACGGTTTGGACCCCGCTTATGTGCAACCGATCGAAGTGTCGATGAAGGTGGTCAACGGGATCTACGACGGCGTAAAAACCACCGAGCTGGACAACCTGGCGGCTGAGACGGCGGCTTCGATGACGACCCGCCACCCGGATTACGCGATTCTGGCGGCCCGGATGGCCATCTCGAATTTACATAAAGAAACCAACAAGTCGTTTTCGGGAACCATCAAACGGCTTTACAATTACGTCGATCCGAAAACAGGGGAAAATGCCGCCCTGATTTCGAAGGAAGTCTACGATGTAGTTCGGAAAAATGCCGCCCTGCTTGATTCAACGATCATCTACGACCGCGACTACGGTTATGATTACTTCGGCTACAAAACGCTGGAAAAATCGTACCTGCTGAAAATGGACGGCAAGATTGCCGAGCGGCCGCAGCACATGCTGATGCGGGTGGCCGTCGGTATCCACATGAACGACGTGGAAGCCGCCATTGAAACCTACAATCTGCTGTCGGAAAAGTGGTTTACGCACGCAACGCCGACGCTGTTCAACGCCGGAACGCCCAAGCCGCAGATGTCGAGCTGCTTCCTGCTAACGATGAAAGACGACAGCATCGAGGGCATTTACGATACGCTGAAACAAACCGCCAAGATTTCGCAGTCGGCGGGTGGTATTGGTCTGAGCATCCACAACATTCGGGCAACGGGTACCTACATCAAAGGCACGAACGGAACCTCGAACGGGATTATCCCGATGCTGCGGGTTTTCAACGATACGGCTCGCTATGTTGATCAGGGCGGTGGCAAGCGCAAAGGTTCGTTTGCGGTGTATCTGGAACCCTGGCACGCGGATATTTTCGACTTCCTGCAACTGAAGAAAAACCACGGAAAGGAAGAGCTCCGCGCCCGCGATTTGTTCTACGCCCTCTGGGTACCGGACCTGTTCATGAAGCGGGTGGAAGAAAACGATGTGTGGTCGCTGATGTGTCCGCACGAGTGTCCGGGTCTGGCCGATACGCACGGGGATGAGTTCGTCCAACTGTATGAGCAATACGAGCGCGAAGGCCGGTATCGTCGGCAAATCAAGGCGCAGGACCTGTGGTACGAGATTTTGGAATCGCAAACCGAAACCGGAACGCCGTACATGCTGTTCAAGGATGCGGCCAACTCGAAATCGAATCAGAAGAACCTCGGTACGATCAAGTCGTCGAACCTTTGTACGGAAATCATCGAGTATACGGATGCCGACGAAGTAGCGGTGTGTAACCTCGCGTCGATTGCCCTGCCGAAGTACATTACGAAAGGCGAGGACGGTATTCTGCGGTTCGACCACCAGAAGCTGTACGACATCACGAAGGTGGCCACCAAGAACCTGAACAAGATCATCGACATCAACTACTATCCGGTCGAAGAAGCCCGTCGGTCGAACATGCGCCACCGGCCGATTGGTCTGGGCGTTCAGGGGTTGGCCGATGCGTTCATCATGCTGCGGATGCCGTTTGAATCGGAAGAAGCGAAGCAGTTGAACAAAGATATTTTCGAAACCATCTATTTTGCCGCCATGACTGCGTCGATGGAACAGGCAAAGCAGTATGGACCGTACGAAACCTGGAAAGGCTCACCGATTTCGCAGGGCATCTTCCAGTTTGATATGTGGGGTGTGAAACCCGAATCAGGTCGCTGGGATTGGGAATCGCTGCGGAAAGAAGTGGTGCAGCACGGCGTTCGGAACTCGCTGCTGCTGGCTCCGATGCCGACGGCTTCAACCAGCCAGATTCTGGGTAACAACGAGTGTTTTGAGCCGTTTACGTCCAATATCTACGTTCGTCGCGTCTTGTCGGGCGAGTTCGTGGTTGTGAACAAGTACCTGCTGAAAGACCTTGTGAAACTCGGCATGTGGAACGATCGCATGAAAAACATGTTGATTTCCGCCAACGGCTCCGTGCAGGAGATTCCGGGCATTCCGCAGAACATCAAGGATCTGTACAAAACCGTTTGGGAGATCAAGCAGAAAACCGTTATTGACATGGCTGCCGACCGGGGTGCGTACATCTGCCAGTCGCAGTCGCTGAACATTCACATGGTGGATGCCAACTTCGGCAAGCTGACGTCGATGCACTTCCACGCCTGGAAGCGCGGTCTGAAAACCGGTATGTACTACCTGCGCACGAAAGCCGCTGCCGACGCCGTGAAGTTCACGGTCGAAAAGCAGGCCGATGCCCAACTGGAGCCGGTGCTGGTCGAAACGATGGAAAAGCCGCTAAACTACGAGAAATACGCCCAGGAAGGGGCCGCTGCCCAGCCGGTGCAGGTCAGCGAAGCCGAAGCTGCCTATGCCGCGATGATCTGCTCGCTGGATAATCCGGAAGGCTGCGAAGCTTGTGGAAGCTGAGAAATAAATTGTTCTATCTAGTCAAAAAGCCCTGTTTTTCGGGGCTTTTTGATTTTAGGGCAGTGATTCCCAGGAACGTTGATTTTGGTGGGATTCTAGATACACGAAAATTAGGTAGTATTAATTGATGCTTAAGAGCTTAGCTTGCAAGGCTATGTAATGGATCAGCAAGTAAACTTTTGATTCGCTGAATAAAAGATTCCGCATTGTCAATAACTAGATCAGCGTCCTGCGCATTTGCTTCAAAACGTATTTCATAATCACTCAACTGCCGCTGGCGAAAAACATTTGAAAGCATTCGGCCGTATTCGGGCTCAAGCAAGCCGCCCTTAATAAAGTGCTTGGAAAACAGCATTGATAGACCCTTGTGGGTGACTGTGGTTTCGCCTTTAGTTAACAAAGCCGCTTCTGCGGCATAAAACATGGCATAATACGCTCGGGAGATTGATGCTTCGTAACTTTTTCGCTCAAAATAAAGGTATTGAGCGTCTTCTAACGCTCTATCAGACTTTTCTAGTAGAAGAGTAATCAGGTCATTCATAAAGCCCTGCCTTCCCTCTTAACATTGTGATACAAAGGACTAGCAAGCCTATTAAATTGCTTTTGGGTAGTTGGAACAATTTGAATGAGTTTTTCATGAGTTAATTCCAAGTCAAACGTGAAGTTTCCCATTGCCTCTAGTTCTTTAAAAGGAGAGATTGTTTCGTCTTTCAGGACAACCAGAATATCTACATCCGAATACTCACTAGCTTCTCCACGAGCGTAAGAACCAAATAGATACAGCGCGGCAAGACGGTCCTGATAAAGCCGTCGAGCTTCTTCCTTAAAAGAAGTTAATAAAGATTGGATGCTGCTTTGGTCCATACGTGTTTAACAACAATTTAAGAATACGGTTTCAGGCCGCAAGTAGTATTTTCCAATTACACCAGTTACTTCTTCGGCAGCCAGATTTTCTCCTCGGGATATTGCCCCTGGTCGTTCGTCTCCCGAACCCACACGTCCAGAATCGTTCGCATTTTGTCCCGGGTTTTCCGGTGTTGGGGCGATGCCGCCAGATTGGTTAGCTCGTGCGGGTCGGCCTGCAGGTCGTACAGTTCCTCGGCGGGTTTGGTGGGAGCCACAAACAGCGCCTGGGCGGGCGTGAGCTTACCCTGCCGGTGGAGTTCTTTCAGCAGGTTCCACATCGGGTATTCGTTTTCTTTGTAGGCGTTGGGCTGCATGTACGGCACCTCCGGGCGGTAATTCCGGATGTATTTAAACCGTTTGTCGCGCACGCAGCGCATCTTATCCACGGTTTCGTCCATGCGGTCACGGGCGGCAATGATGTAGTCCCGCTTTTTAGCCTCTTTGCCCAGCATCACCCGTCCGTCCAGGTAGGCCGGGGGCGCAATCCCGGCCAGTTTCAGAATCGTGGCCGAAACATCAATGGCACTAACCAGATCGGTGTTGACTTGCCCGGCCTTCAGGTGGCCCGGCCAGCGGATCATCAGCGGCACGTGAATACCCCCCTCGTACAGAAACTGCTTGTCGCGGGCGTGGCAGCGGCCGTTGTCGCCCGAAAAAATGACCACGGTGTTCTCGGCAATGCCTTCGTCTTTCAGGCGTTGCAGGATTTTCCCGACGTAACTATCCATCAGTTGAATGGATTCCAGGTAGGTGGCCCAGTCGGCGCGGGCCACGGGATGCTCAGGATAATACGGCGGCAAGACCACCTCTTCGGGCCGGATGTGCGGTTCATGCTGCTTGACAACGGTTTTCCAGGCTTTGCCCCGGTGGGTTTCGTCGATAGTCAGTTGGGCAAAAAACGGCTGACCCGGTTGGCGCTGGTTCCAGTCGGTACCGTCGAAAACCGGGTGATCCGGCCGGAAATTGAAGTCGGTTTTGGCCGGACTGGCCACGCCCGGCGCGGCCGTTTTTACGTTAACGGTGTAGTAACCGGCCTGCCGCAGGTAGTCCGTGATGGGCTTGACGGGGGCGGGCAGCTTATAGCCGTCGTCGCGGTGACTGCGGTGGTTGTGCGCCCCAATGCTGGTCTGGTACATGCCGGTGATCATGGCCGACCGGCTGGGCGAACAAACCGGGGCCGTCGTAAACGCATTCGTATACCGGACACCGTCCTTCGCCAGTTGATCCAGATTCGGCGTCTGCACCACCGGCGTGCCGTAGCAGGCCAGCTCCGTTGAAATGTCCTCCGACAGAATCCAGAGAATGTTCGGGCGCTGCGTGAACAGCGGTTCCTCGGCTGGCTGAACCGAAACGGACAGGCCGGAGCTCAGGAGCAGCAGCAAAACGGCCAGCCCGTAAAAAGCAGTCTGTTTTTTCATGGCCGTTATTTTTGATCGTTCCCCCGCGCTGTTTTCAGCAAATCGGCCAGTTCCCGAACCACCTGCGGATGCTGTTCGGCCCGGTTTCTCGTTTCGCCCAGGTCCGCCTTTAAATCGTAAAGCTGGGGCTGCGGGTCGTATCCAGATTCGGTATTGGTGTGGACCATGACCTTCGGTCCCCGGCTGGGTTCGATGTATTTCCAGTTGCCTTTCACCACCGAAAGCGTGTTGTTCAGAGCCTGTTCAATAACATACTCCCGGCCTTTGCGGTCCTTCCCGAGAAAACTGTCGAGGGTATTGCGGCTATCGGTGGCTTCGGTCGCTCCCAGTTTCTGACCCGTCAGAGCGGCCAGCGACGCCAGCAAATCCACCTGACTCAGCAGGGCGTCGGATGTACCGGCTTTCACCCGGCCGGGCCAGCGCACGATGAACGGCACCCGCGTACCGGCGTCGAAGGCGCTGTATTTGCCGCCCCGCAGCGGTCCCGACGGTTTGTGGCCGCTTAGTTTTGCCACGGCATCGTCTTGATAACCGTCATCCACCACCGGGCCGTTGTCGCTGCTGATGATGACCAGCGTGTTATTTTTGAGTCCCAGCCGCTCGAGCGTTTTCATTACTTCGCCCACGCACCAGTCCAATTGCAAAATGGCGTCGCCCCGCGGTCCCATACCGCTTTTGCCCACAAACCGGGAGTGCGGCATCCGGGGGACGTGAATGTCGTGGGTAGAGAAGTAGACGAAAAACGGGTTTTTCCGGTTGCGCTCGATAAACTGGGCCACTTTGCCGGTGAGCACGTCGGCCATTTCTTCGTCTACCCAGCGCGCGGCTTTTCCACCTGTCATGTAACCGATCCGGCTAACTCCGTTAACAATTGTCTGGTCGTGGCCGTGGGAATACATCATCTTCAGCAGTTCCGGATTCGCCTTGCCGGTGGGTTCGGTCCCGATGGGGTCTTTGTAACTGACCTGCACCGGATCGCCCGGGTCCAGACCAACAATGCGGTGGTTTTCAACGTACACACAGGGCACGCGGTCGCCGGTGGCCGGGAGCAGAAAGGAGTAATTAAAACCGATTTCCAGTGGCCCCGGCTTGATGTCGCCGTTCCAGTCGGGGCCGCCTTTGGGGCCAAGTCCCAGGTGCCATTTTCCGACAACGCCGGTTTGGTATCCCGCCTGTTGCAGCATCCCCGGCAACGTTACGCGGTCGGTCGGGATGAGGAGCGCGGCATCCCCGGGCGCAATCCCGGTGCCAGTTTTACGCCAGGCATACTGGCCCGTCAGGAGCGAATACCGCGAGGGCGTGCAGGTGGCCGAGGTCGCGTGGGCGTTCGTAAACCGCAGTCCTTCGGCGGCCACCCGGTCGATGTGGGGCGTTTTAATTTTCGTCGCTCCGTAACAACTTAAATCCCCGTAGCCTAGGTCATCGGCGTAAATCAGGACGATATTGGGTTTCGGCTGAGCGTGGGTAAACACCGTAAAAAGGGCGAAGACGAACGACAGAAGCGTTTTTTTCATAAGAGCGCAAAGCGGTTTAGGCAAATGCAAGTTACTAATTCCCGGTATTCACGAAAGCAATCCGCGTCAATACGCGCACCTTACCAGACGTACGTCCCCACCGATCCCGCCGGTAAACGGGTTGTGAGGCTTTTCCCCTGAAAACGAACCGCGAAGGTTTGTGCTGTTTCGCTATCATTCAGGACCACCAGCGCCCGGCGCCCGTCCGGGGTTTTGAAAGCAACGTTGGGCAGATTCGGCGGCAGGTTCGAGGCAATCCGGATGGAGCCCGGCCTGACAAACTTGGACGCCGACGCCACGATGTAATAGGCCGGATTGCGGGTTACGGTATTGCCGTCGATGGTCAGGGCACCCAGGCAGCGGTCGCAGCCGCCCACCGTATGCGGGTTCTGCTGCGGATCGGCGGCCAGATTCCACTGCAAAACCGTGCGTGCCCAGTTGCGGGTTGCCCCTACAATCAGGTTTTTGACGTGCCAGTTCAGATCACCCTTCAGGTTGCCGGGTGCGCCAATCCACTGCTCGGTGAAGTAAAGGCTCTTGTCGGGATGCGCCTTATGAACCTCCGACAACGCTTCGATTGGGCCCGCATACAGGTGAAAAGCCGACCCATCAACGTACGGACGGACCTCCGGGTCGTTTAAGATGGTGATGGGGTAATCCGGTCGGTCGGCGTTGTGATCGTACAGCACAATCTTGGTGTCGATGCTGGCGGTTTTGAACGCTGGCCCCAGGCTTTTCTTGATAAACACAGCCTGTTCTTCCGGCAGCATCAGCAGACTCGGGTTGTTGCCCGGATGCAGCGGTTCGTTCTGAATCGTGATTGCGTCAATCCGGATGCCTTCCGCTTGCATGCCCTGAATGTATTTGACAAAATAACGGGCGTAGGCGTCATAAAACTCTGGTTTTAGGCTGCCGCCTTTCGAATTGCCGTTGGTTTTCATCCAGGTCGGCGGTGACCAGGGCGAACCCAGAATTTTGATGGCCGGATTAATCGCCAGAATCTGTTTCAACACCGGAATCAGGTGCGGCCGGTCGGGGTCCAGACTGAACCGGGCCATTTCGGGGTCGGTCTCTCCCTCGGGCAAATCGTTGTACGAAAAAACGCGCTCGTCCAGGTCCGACGCGCCAATGCTGATCCGCAGGTAACTCACACCAATGTTTCTGCCGTCGGTGGCAAATAATTCTTTAAGCAAAGCCGCCCGCTCCGGTGCGCCCATCCGGTTGATGAGCATGGCGCTACCGCCGGTTAGGGTGTAGCCAAAACCGTCGATGGGCTGGAACGTCTGCTGGTCGTTCACCTCAATGGTGGGTTGCTGGCCGGTTGCGTTGCCGAAAGAAAGGGCGGTATTTTGCTTCTCGAACAGAGCCGACTGGTCGGGGTTGATCAGCCAGAATTCCGCGGTTCCGGCTTCGGGGCGGTTGGGTGTTTGCCGTCGGCAGCCGGTTTGAAGCAGGAGGAAAACCGGCAACATCAGGCTCACCAGCACGGTTTGGGAGCGCATTTGTCTTTTCATTTCTTTCGTGAGTTAACGTGGTTTTGTGGCCGCCAGTCATTGGCAGAACAGGCACGACTGACTACCTTTGGCTTCGTCCACCATCTGCATTTGCACCTCCATGTCGGCCCGGCTGAGTCTTTTCATTGGTATTCTTTGCATCAGTATTTTTCCGATTTTGGTGCTGGTTACGCCCATATCCGGCATCAGCGACGCTTTTTACCGCATGAGCATCGCTACCCTGCTCATCTGGCCGTATGTTCTCATTCGCCGAAAATGGAGCGGGGCAGTGTTTCGGTACTGGAAGCCGATTGTCATCTGCGGTATTTTCTTCGCATCCGACATCGCCGTCTGGAATCTCTCATTTCGGTATTCATCCGCTACGCAGGCCAGCCTGCTCACCAATCTGTCGCCCATCTGGGTTGGCATCTGGGCTTTTCTGTTTTTTCCCGAAAAGCCGAGCCGCTACTTCTGGGTGGGAACCGCCCTGGCGCTGGTCGGGCTAGTGCTGCTGATGGGAGTTGAGACTTTTCTAACCATGCAGTTCGACAAAGGTTTCATCCTGGCCGTTCTCTCGGGTCTGTTTTATGCCGGATACATCGTCGTGAGCAAAACGGTGCTGAGCAAGGTGCCGATCCTGAATTTCATGACGTGCAGCATGACGGTTTCGAGCGTTTATCTCCTGGGTGTCTGTCTGGTGATGGGGGAGCCGCTGTGGGGCTTCGAACCGCGCGTCTGGGGCTTGTTGACGGTTCAGGCTCTGGTGTGCCAGTTGCTGGGATGGTTTGCGGTTAGCCACGCCCTGCGCTTCATCGATGCGCAGCAGGTGTCACTGAGCTTGCTGAGTCAGGCCGTGGTGACCGGCTTTCTGGCGTGGCTGTTGATTGGCGAGAAAATTACGTTCCAGATGATTCTGGGTGGCCTGGTCATTCTGCTGGGCATCGCCGTCACGTTCCGACGCACCCGTCCGGCCGGACCGCCCGCCGATCCGGTTTAGTTCGCAAAACCGTTGGGACAACTCAGCCGGTTGGGAAGGAGTAAGGCGTGGGTGAGTTAGCCGATGACCGGCCGCACCATCGTTTCGAGCTGCTGCAACGACAGAACGCCTGATTTTCGCCAGATGATTTTTCCTTTATGGAACAGGATCATCGTCGGTACGCTCTGGATCTGATACGTACTCGACGCCCAGCGGCTTTTATCTACATCGACCTTGATAACGCGGAGTTTGTCACCCGTCCGTTCAGCAAGTTGTTTCAGCGTGGGAGCCAGCACTTTACAGGGGCCGCACCAGTCGGCGTAAAAGTCAACCAGAACGGGTTTTTCACCGCGAATAATGTCGTGGAATGATTCGGTTTGGGTACCGGTTGTGGCGTTGTTCATGGCAAAATACCGGGCAAAAGAGACACCGGCAAGACCATAACAACGCGAGTTGCCAGGAAGTTTTGCCGGTGCCGGTAAATACGCGCTATTTGGCCGCCTGGCTCGCCAGGGTACTTAGGTTGGTCAGGGCCGTGACATGGATAATCTTCCACTTACCGCCGATTTTTTCAACCACCCGCGATTCTTTGGAGTCAGTTTTCCCGTGGCTGTCCAGCAGCGTCTGGTCGTACCATACAAACGCCATGTTACCGTTCTGATGAATCGTATAATTCGAATTCTTGACGGTGACATTGTCGGCCGGTCGCCCGCTTTTGAACTGACTCCTGAACTGCTTTTCCATATTATCCCACCCTTTGATCAGGGTAAAATCGCCACCGTACAGATTAGCCGCAAAGGAAATGTAAGGCGTATGTGCCCAGCAATCGGCCCATTTTGCCTTGTCGCGTTTAAAAAAACCCACCGTTTCGTTGTAGAGAAGAGCTTTGATGGCCGCTTGATCATCCTGCCCCCAGACGGGCAGCATTGGGCCAACCAGAACGACGCATAAAATAAGGAGCTTTTTCATGATCGTATCAGGGAATGGTGTCAATGAATTTACGCCGTTTTATGGTAATAATCAAACAATATATTGTATTTTATTTGTTCATATGTGAGGTATCGTCCGCAATGCATACATTGGATTCTTATGTCGAACGAAACTGCTAACCGCCGGGCTGCCATGCCCACCGTTGCCAATCCGATCCTGGAGCGCCGGACCGTTGAAAACAGCAACCGTAATTTGTTAAAACACCTGCAGCCCGGCCTTGCGGTGCTGGATGTGGGCTGCGGATCCGGAGCCATCACGCGCGGCATTGCCGAACGAGTAGGGCCGCAGGGCCGTGTCCTGGGAATCGATCCGGGTGAAACGCTAATTGCTGACGCCCAACGGCATACTGCTGAGGTGCCGCAACTGGCGTTCCAACAGGCGGATCTGTTTAACTTCGAGACGGATGAGCGCTTCGATATGGTCACCTGCGCCCGCGTATTGCAGTGGCTGAACCGGCCGGAAGAAGCTCTGGTGCGCATGAAAAATCTGCTGAAACCCGGCGGTATTCTGGCCGTGCTGGATTACAATCACGAGCGAATCGAGTGGTCGCCCGAACCGCCCGCGGCCATGCAGACGTTCTATGCCGCTTTCCTGAAATGGCGCCAGGATGCCGGTTTCAACAATGCCATTGCCGACCATCTGCGGGACCTTTTCGAGCGCAACGGGTTGGAGGAGGTAACGGTCGAAACGCAGTTTGAAATTAGCCGGAAAGAAGATGCCGGTTTTTCCGTTGCGAGCCGTATCTGGGCGGAGGTAGCCGAGATACGCGGACCGCAGTTGGTCAGAGACGGCTATATTTCGGAAGAAGAGCGCTTGCGGGCGATTGAGGAGTACGATCAGTGGATTGCCACCACCGGCGAATCGATGCAACTGTATTTGCTGGCGGTTGAAGGACGGATGAGCCAGCCGTGAGAAAAATTGAGGGCCATTCCGTTTTTAGACGGAATGGCCCCGCAGATTTCTTATTTAACTGACTTCACGGTTATTTCGTAAGCCAGTGGCGTATAAGGCGCTACTACGTACGTACCCGACTGGTTGATACTGCCTTGTGAGCCATAACCGAGGGCGGAAGGAAACACCAGCCAGGCTTTGTCACCTACGCTCAGGGCTTCAACACCTTTGTCAAAACCGGTTATGTACTGACCGGAACCAAGTTTGAACGTGAGTGAGTCGCTTTTGCTGAAGGCGGTGGTCGCCCGGAACATATTGGCGGTGAACGCAACGGTTACGGTCTTTCCGGCGGTGATTTTTTCGCCCGTTCCCTGCGTTGTTTTGTACACCCGAACTTTGTTCGTATCAGCCGGTATACCGGAAGCGACCAGGATCGGGTTAGACAGTTTTTTAATTCTCACGAAATCGTCGATCTGCTGCATTTCCGTCCGTGAACGTTTGAGCTGCACATCAAAAATAATGGCGCTGTAGGCTGGCATCTTGCCATCCCGGGTGTCGTTGCCAAAACCAATGTTGGAAGGAATATACAACCGGCCTCTCTGTCCTTCTTTCATCAGCGACAAGCCTTCCTGCAGACCCGGAATCACCACACCAGACAAAAAGGGAATGTAAACCGATTTGGTCCGGTTGGCCGTGTCTACCACAACCGCCCGGCTGGTGTTACTCGGATCAATATACGATAAAACATAAGTAAATTCGAGCTCTTCACCCCCTTTGGTTTGCTTCGCGCCCGAATTAGCCGGGGTGATGATGTGGTATAAACCCGTTAGCGTTGACGTTACAGAATCTTGTAGTTTGTTGGCAAGAAGGTAATTTTTGATTTCCTGATCGTTGCGTTGGGCCTCAACGAGGCCGGCATTATCAAGGTTTTTCATGCAGGAGGCCATACCGACCCCAAGTAGTAAGGTAATGAGGATACTGAATTGTTTGGACTTCATGCTCACGATAAAAAGAATGAATTGATAAAGTAGTGACTACAGCCAAGGACCCCGGCGGTGGTTAAACCGTTGCAATCACCCAGAAAATTACGGCACTAACCGGCCTTCTCCTTCCGGTAACGTCCAGAACCGCTCGGCAAGCTCGGGGCGGTTGCGGAGGGCTTTGCGGAGTTCATCCACGGGTTCGGTCTCGCCGTCGTCGGCCAGTGGAAAAGTGCCGTAATGAATCGCCACGCTCTGCTGCGAACGAACGTCCTCGTGAATCTGAACGGCTTCGGCGGGTGAGCAGTGGATGGGTGACATAAACCAGGTGGGCCGGAAGGCACCAATCGGAATCAGCGACAGGCGCATGGGGCCGTACTGCTCGCCGATTTTCTTGAAAAAGGTACCGTAGCCTGTATCGCCAACAAAATACAGCTTCCCGGCCACCCGGCTGTCGATCACAAAACCACACCAGAGCGTTGCGTCACGGTCGAACATGCCACGACCGGAGAAATGCTGCGCCGGAACGCAGTGGATGGTTGTGCTGTCGTTGTAGACCTGCGAACCGTTCCAGTCCATCTCCGTGACGTTTTTGCAGCCCTGTTCTTCCAGAAACGCTTTAACCCCCAGCGGACAATAAACGTTTGGCTGGTCGCGCTGGCAAATTTTCTGAACGGTTTTGATGTCGAGGTGATCCCAGTGGTTATGGCTGAGCAGCAAAATGTCAACTTTGGGGACATCCTCAAACCGGATACCGGGCGGGCGGTGCCGCTCGGGGCCGATCCACTGGTAGGGGCTGGTGCGGTCGTACCAAACCGGGTCGGTTACCACGTTCAGGTTGTCAAACTGGAGCAATACCGTCGAGTGATTAACAAACGTAACCCGGACCTGCGATCCGGCCACGTGAGCCGGTGGGGGAGGGCCGGGCGGCACAAGGTGGAAAGGACCCCATTCTTTTTTGTCCCGGCTCGACAACATCCACTGGAGGGCTTCGGTAAAGCCCTTGGCCTCCGCGCCGTTGTAATTGTGAAACCGTTTGCCGTCGAAATGATCGCTCACTGGACCCTGGTAGCCCGGTGCCGAAATGAGATACCCGATGGTCAGAAGGACGACGACCGCAACGACAATGAAAAGCAGCAGACCCAGGAAAATCTTCGGATACATAGCGGGCGTGCTTACAACAGTACCTTATCAATTTTGTGAATCACGCCGTTCGTTGCGGTCAGATTGGCCCGGGTAACGACCGCTGGCGAGGCAATGCCATTGCTTTTTACGGTCACAACCGTGCTGTCCGACCTGAGCGACAGCTTACCGGTGCTGTAGGCGGTCAATTCCCCCGTTTTGAGGTCGTTGGAGTAAAGCCGCCCCGGTACCACGTGGTTGGCCAGCAGCGTAGCCAGGGTGGTGAGCGGTACTTTGTTGATGGTGTCGGGGGTGCTGAGGTTCAGCGCCCGAAAAGCGTTGTTGGTGGGCGCAAAAGCCGTGTAGGCATCCGTACCCGTCAGCACGCCCGCCAGCGTTGGGTTTTCGGCGGCAACCCGCAGGGCGGCCGTACCGAGCAGCGACAAACTGGTATCGGCCGCAACAACGCCCACCAGCGTACCACCACCGGTACCGGGCGGGGGCGGAGAGAGCAGGTGATCAATGATGTGGATAACTCCGTTGGCAACCTGAACATCGGGCGTAACTACCCTGGATCCGTTCACAAACAAACCGGCGGACCCGTTGGTGATGTACAAAACCGTGGGTTGATTGTTCAGGGTCAGGGAAGTCTGAACGGGTTTATTGTTTTCCATCGGAAAGCCGGACGAAGCCACCGCGGCTTTCAGGACATGGTATTGCAGAATGGCGGTTAGCTGTTCCTGCGGCAGGTTGGCCAGCGCCGAGGCATCCGTGATGCCGGAAGCCTGAAAGGCCGCGTCGTTCGGAGCAAAAAACGTCAGGTTTGGATTCTTGAACGCATCGAGCTGGCCCGCCTGCCGGATGGCCGCTTCCAGAATGGTAAAATCGTTGCTTTCAACAATGTAGTCGGCTATCGTTTTGGGCTGAGCAGAAGCATTTTCGTCTTCGGGACCGCAACTGGTTGTAAACACGGAAATAAGGGCCAAAACCGCCAGTGTCAGGGTACGGACCTGGAAGGCAAAAAAGATCGGTTTTTTCATGTAAATGCTATCAATTATTGAAGATTAAGTGCCTGCTCCGGTCAGACGGACGTTTCGGCTTGTTATCTTTATGCCGTACTGCAAAACGAATCCGGTCCGGCGTTTATTAAACGAAAAAATCGGTTAAACGGCTTTGCAAAACTATCAAAACCTTTCTTAAACTTACTTGATTACTAACCCCATGAAACAAAAATTGCTGGTATTGGTTCTCCTGGCTTCGGTGGCCGTCGGCTTTATGGCCCCCACGAAAAAAGTCCGTCTGTTCAACGGCAAAGACCTGACAGGCTGGAAAGTTTACGGCACTGAAAAATGGTACGTCGACAACGGAGAGCTGGTTTGCGAAAGTGGCCCGGACAAAGGGTACGGTTATCTGGCAACTGAAAAGCATTACAAAAACTTTGACCTGTCCGTGGAGTTCAAGCAGGAAGCCAACGGCAACAGTGGCGTTTTTATCCGCTCAACGGTAGAAGGAACGAAAGTAAGCGGCTGGCAGGTTGAAGTAGCCCCCCCCAACCACGATACCGGCGGTATTTATGAATCCTACGGCCGGGGCTGGCTGATCCAGATTCCGGACGAAAAAGAGAACATCCTGAAACCCGGCGAGTGGAACAAACTGCGCATCCGGGCCGAAGGTGATCGGGTCCAAACCTGGCTCAACGGTCAGCAAATGGTGGACCTGAAAGACGAGAAAATTGGCAAAGGCGAAGGCGGAGTCGCGCTGCAAATCCACGACGGAGGTGGCATCAAAGTTCGCTGGAAAAACCTGGAGCTGAAAACGCTGTAAGGAAACTCTCTACAAATCCATAAAACCACTGGTCGGCCCGAAAACCGACCAGTGGTTTTTTTATACCCTTTACCCTCCCAAGCCCCGACAGAGCTTGATTGCAGATAACCCCGTACGCAGTGCGGGGCAGCCCGGGCCGGCGGTGGTATGAACCGTCAAGCAAGAGCGTATGAAAGCCCCAGGGCCAAGCCCTGTCGGGCTTGGAGATACTGAAAAGGCAATCCTGCGATCGTCTGAAAACAAAAAAAGCACCAGGGATGCCCCAGTGCTTTTCCGCTATTCAATTGTCCCCGGAACACACCGGTATATCGTTAATTCTTATTTATCCCACCACACAACGCTGGAGAGTGTGTTGGTGCCTCCCTGGCGGGTGCGGGCTTCGATAAAGTTGTCGCGGTTATAAGTTTCTTCCGAATCCGGAATTACAAACCGGGTCGGGATCTTGCCGCCGGTCAGGTTACCCGGATAGTTGGTTGGCGTCAGCACCGGATAACCCGTCCGGCGCCAGTTGGCGAAGATTTCGTATTCGTCTTCCAGGAACAGCGACACCCATTTCTGGGTACCGATCTGCTCAAGTTGCTCCGCTACACTGCCCGTGGCTTTGTAGGGATTAGCCGCCAGATAGGCATTCATTCGGGCTTCGGAAATAACGCCCCCCGTTCCGAACAGCGACCATTGGCGCATACCGGCTTTGACGGCGTTGGCGTAGGCCGTGGCCGCGGTTGTTCCGCTGGCCCAGCCACGAACGGCGGCTTCGGCCAGCAACAGGTTCATTTCGGCATTGCCCAGAACGATCAACGGTGCGCTGTACCGCAGCAGGGTGCTGGGGTTGGGTTCCGAAAACGAGTTGAAGTTGCCGGGCAGGCTGTTGTAGGCGGCATTGGGCATCCCCATCTGTAACGCCGTGGTCGTGTCAGCGGTATAGGTTCTGTTATCGGTGGTGGTCCAGACGATGGAGAACACATTTAAACGCGGATCTCTGGTCGCTTTCAGGTAGTCGATAAACGTTTTGGCGAACTTGCCACCTTCCACGTTGTCGCCACCGGGCGTGATGTAGTCCGTGCTCAGCAAACCGTTGGCGATGAAGTTCCGGCTGGCGGTCTGCGAACCATCGACGTAGGCAATGACGGCGCGATCAGCATCTTCAAGAATGACACCGCCCGCGATGGCCTTTTCGACCCAGGTTTTCGACAGGGCGGGCTCCACCTGCGTTAGCCGCATACCCAACCGAAGCATCAGCGAGTAAGCAAACTTCTTCCATTTGGTAACGTCGCCACCGTACATCAGATCGGCGTTGCCGAAGGTTCCTTTGGTGGCATCGAAAGCCGCAATTGACTCCTCGAGTTCTTTCAACAGATCGGCGTAAATGGCCTGCTGCGTATCGTATTTGGGGCCGTAGTTTTTGTCGGAAAGCGCTTTTCCGGCGTCGAAATAAGGGATGTCACCGTACAGGTCGGTCAGGCGGTGGAAAATGTAGGCTTTCCAGATGCGGGCGGCTGACAGCTTATTTACGTCGGCCGGGTTGGTCGAAACCGCATCAATCACCTGGCGGATGGAAACAACCGCACCCTGCCCGGCCGCCGTTCCGGCGTAGGCACTCCAGCTACCCTGCGAATAGCCGAAGTTGAAGTATTTATCACCCGCTGCCGGAACCTCCTTGTAGGTCGCAAAGTGCTGCATGGATTGGCCGATGGTCAGGTAGGCCGCTCCCGTAAAGTTGGTGCTCACGCCGTCCAGCAGCGCCCGGGTAAACAGGTATTCGGGGACAACCTGAGAGTATTTGTTCGGGTCAACGTTCATTTCCTCAAAGCCATTGTCGCACGAGGACAAGAGCAGGAACAACGGAGCCGCACAGAGTATTTTATGAAAGAAACGCTTCATCGTCAGAATGTTAGTAAATTAGAATTTCACCATCAAGTTTACCCCAAGGCTGCGGGTTCTGGGCACGCCAAATGCTTCCAGACCCTGGGCGTTGGTGCTGGTGTAACCTGATTCGGGATCGAAGTACTGGTTCTTTTTATCCTTGTAAAGAATGGCCAGGTTACGAGCGACGAAGGAAATCGACGCGCCCTGCAGTTTCAGGAACGACAGCTTGCTGACGGGCAGGTTGTAGCTCAGTACTACCTGGCGCAGTTTCACGAAGTCGTTGTTGAACATGAACATCTCGGTGTAGTTCTTGTCGTTGTCGTAGTAGGTATCAACTTCTTCTTTCTTCCAGGTTTTGGTGAACGGATTGCCTTCCGGCGTTACGCCCGTCACGGTGACGCCCGTTTCGCGGCCCGGCAGGGTTTCCTGGGGCAGACCGAAGCGGTAGGCGTACTGGTACAGGTTCGAGTAAACGATGCTACCGAATTTGCCGTCGATCAGGAAGTTCAACGAGAAGTTTTTGTACCGGAAGTTGTTGGTGATCCCCATCGTCAGCGGAGGAGTACCCTGTCCGATTTCTTCCAGGTCACCGCGTACGGCGTAGCCGCTGGCCGTGTTGAAGACCACATTGCCGTTGGCGTCGGTTTTCTTACGATAGCCCCAAACCGTACCGTACGGCCGGCCGAGTACGTTCCGCACCAGACCGCCCCCAACGCCAGAACCGACGTCGATACCGGTCAGACCTTCGGCCAGTTGCTCGATTTTGCTCCGGTTGTAGGCCATGTTGTAGCTTACATCCCAGCTAAAACCGCTTTTTGTGATGGGTGTTCCGGTCAGCAGCAGCTCAATTCCTTTGTTGCTCAGCTCACCCACGTTCAGCAGGGCCGAGGTATAACCCGAAGAAACCGCAATGTTGGTCGTAACGATGTCGTTGGTGGTTCTCCGGTCGTAGAACGTCAGGTCGATGCCCAATCGGTTGTTCAGGAATTTGGCTTCAATACCGGCTTCGGAAGTGGTTGAAGTCAACGGTTTCAGATCCGGGTTGGGTACCTGCGAAGAAGAAAGGCCCTGTACCGGACGGCCATTGTGACCACCCTGCTGCATCGAGTAATACTGGTAAATCTGGTAAGCGTTGACGGTTGCACCACCCACCTGCGCCCAGGACGCCCGCAATTTGGCGAAACTAATGGCCCTTGGCAATTGGAAGGCATCCGACAGAATCAGCGAACCACCGATAGACGGGTAGAAAATGCTGTTGCTCTTCGGATTCAGCACCGAAAACCAATCCTGACGGCCCGACAGCGTCAGGTACGCTACGTTTTTGTAACCAAAGTCAACCGAACCAAACACCGAGTTGATGGCGCTCTTCATGTACGTCGGAGTGGTGGTCGACGTCGCCAGGTTGGTGTAGCTGTAGAAGTACGGCACCGTAAATTCGCTACCGATAATGGCGGTCTGGTCGTAGATGGCGCGTTGTGCGTTGGCACCCAGCAACGCTGAAAAGCTCAGGTTGTCGTTCAGGAAATTCGTGTTGTAGTTCAGCGTCAGCATCCCGTTGGTTTCCGAAGAAGTCACCTTGCGGGCGTCGTACGTACCTAGGGGCTGGTAGGCGTTGTTGGTCGGCTGCACATATTCCGACTGGAAGCTGTAGTAATCCTGGCTCACACTACCTTTGATGTAGAGGTTATCCAGAATGTCGTACCGGACGCTTCCCTGGCTGATGAACCGGTGTTTGGTATCGTCGTTTTTAAACTTGTTGATCACAAAATACGGGTTTGGAGCCGCCGGAACCGGGTTCCATTCCAATTCCTTGCCCGTGGCAGCGTCATAACCCGGCGACAGCGTCCGGATATCTACCGTGTTGGCGATCAGATACGTCGCCCAGTGAGGGTTCATATCGGCATACCCCACTTTCGGACGGTTTGTGCCTTCTTCCAGGTTGTACTGGAATACGGTTTCGATGCTCAGTTTCTTGCCCAGGAATGCATTCAGGTTCAGGTTGGCAATCTTACGGTTGAACGACGAATTCGGTACGATGCTGTTCGATTGCGTGTTGTTCAGACCCAGCCGGAAGTTGACCGATTCGTTACCGCCCGTGAAAGCAATAGAGTTGATGTAGTTGGTACCGGTCCGGTAAAAGTTCTTCAGATTATCTTTCTGGGGCGAGTAGGGGTGCTGTTGACCGTCCACCTGCGTATACGGCTGGCCGTCCATGCGGGCGCCGTACGAAAGCCGTCCCGTACTCTTGGCTTCCGTCAGGGTGGTCGGTTTTCTACCATCTACGCCCTGACCATACTCATACTGCCAGTTCGGAATGACGGCGATGTCTTCAAACGTCGTGTTGCTGTTCACTTCGACCCCGATGCCTTTCTGGCCCCGGCCTTTTTTGGTCGTAATCAGGATAACCCCGTTGGAGGCCCGCGCTCCGTAAAGAGCCGCAGCCGGCCCCCCCTTCAACACGCTGATCGACTCGATGTCGTCGGGGTTAATCCCGCCAATCCCGTCACCGCGGTCGACGTTCATCCCGTTGCCATCGGCAGCCGTACCACCCCCCGGAATGCTGTTGTCCATCGGCATCCCGTTGATAACGTACAGCGGCTGGTTGTTCCCGTTCAACGAACCGTTTCCCCGGATAATCACCCGGCTCGAACCACCCGGCCCGGTCGCCATACCGGTTGCGTTCACCCCGGCAATTTTACCGGTCAGGGCGTTGGCGACGTTGGTTTCGCGGGCCTGCGTAAATTCTGTTCCTTTCACTTCCGAAACCGAATACGCCAGGGCTTTTTTCTCCCGGGCAATCCCCAGAGCCGTGACCACCACTTCGTTCAGCGACTTGGCTTCGGGCGCCATTTGAACTGAAACGACGCTCTGGTTTCCCACCGTAACCTCCTGTGAGGTGTAACCCACGAAGCTGAAAATCAGGACGGCGGCTTCTACTTCGTTGTCCGGGATCACCAGGGTGTATTTCCCTTCCGCATCCGAAGACGTTCCGCGCTGGGTGCCTTTCACCAGGACGCTCACGCCGGGGAGTCCGGCGCCGGTTTCGTCTGTTACTTTACCCGTCACATTGCGTTTGGGCGCTTCTTTCAGGCTGCTCGGCAGGGTTGGCAGTTGGGCCTGTAAGCGCTTCAGGATGATTTTGTCCTGTACCACTTCGTAGGCAACTTTCTGGGGAGCCAGGATTTTTTCCAGTACTTCCGCCAGGGCTTCTTCCTGAAATTTGAAAGAGTATTTCTGGTTGCTGAAAATCTGGGGATTGTACATGAATTTGACTTTCGTCATGGTTTCAAGTTTCTCCAGGGCTTTTTCAACATCAACGTTGTTTAACCGTAAGGTGATCTTTTGTTCCAGAACGCGGGGACCACGCAGGTCATGAGCCAGCGCACTCAGGTTAAGCAGTAGAGATAGTAGGGCTGCATACAGAGCAGGGCGCGCCGTGTTCCGTAAAGCAGAATAAAATTGTCTGGGTTTAAACATAATGATGGTTTTGTCGAGTTTATTTTCGGCATAAAAGGTCCTCATCCATCCGCTGAACGGATGTAGCAAAGGGAGCGCAACGAGCGGGAGATCAGTGGAGCGACGGGATAAGCATACCGGCTTGCTGAAAGGTTAGTAATGAATGCTGTTCATAGGCGATGTAATTTTTCGTAGAATAGTTAGGTTGGTACAGAGCCACTACTAAGACTACGTCTTGCGTGTGTGCAATCGATTCGGGTTATGCTTCACACCGGTAGACCGTGTACTTTGGTCGGTGCAGGGAGCGGCAGTTTGGTCGTATTTTTCCGGAGACACCCAAACCTAGGCCCACTTAGGGTGCGGTGCAATAGAACATATTGCAGATTTGAAGTAAAGATGTAGCGACACCTATCCAATACTCCTTTTTCTGAAATTTTTTTTTGATAATTTTTAGAAAGCTGAAATAATATATTGCAATACTGGGGAAAGTTGATGGTGTGGATGAACAGAAACTTTTGAATAAGAAAGGGATTTGAAGGCGGATCGTCCGTGGTTTTCCGGGGTTTACTCCCAGGAATCCCTTCTTCGTCGGAAACCGTTCTTCTTTCTTTCAGGGGCCGGATAGCTTTGCGTCAGTGTTCCAGCAATCCGCTATGAAACAACCCGTATTGGTCTGCAGCTGGCCGGTTTGGCCGCCGGGTTTTTCCGAAAAGCTGTTCCTGAAACCTCTGAGCCAAGCAGTCAAATTTCTCATCCGTTTTAACCTTCTCAAAACCATGAAAAAGCTACTCGTTTCGCTGGTCTTGCTGCTGGCGGTTGTGTCCACTACCTCCGCGCAAAACGATAAATATACCAAGGCGATGGAAAGCGCCATTGCGCGGGTGAAATACACGGCGCCCACGCCGGAGTTACAGCAGGCAGCCGGGCAGTTTGAGCAGATCGCCAGCGCCGAAACCGCCGAATGGTTGTCCACCTATTGGGCTTCGTATACGTATATTTTGCTGGCCTTTAAAGAATCGGACGTTGCCCGGAAAGATGCGATGCTCGACAAAGCCGTCGATTTTTACAAGAAAGTGGCCCAGCAACAGCCCGATAACGACGAGACAATGGTGTTGGCCGCTCAACTGGCCGCGGCCCGGCTGTCGATTGATCCCGAAAACCGTTGGCAGCAGTATGTGCCAGAATTTGAAGAGGCCATCGCAAAAGCCAAGCAGAAAAATCCCGAAAATCCGCGGGTCTACGCGCTGCAGGGTCAGTCGCTGTTTTACACGCCCGAGCAATACGGGGGCGGGAAAGCCGTGGCCTGTCCGGTGCTGAAACAAGCCGCAGAAAAATTTGCTACCTTCAAACCCGCATCGACCATTCACCCCAGTTGGGGCCAGGATACCAATCAATACCTGCTCAACCAGTGCGGGCAGTAAAACCGGTTTTTCCAACGTATGAACATCATTCGTCAGATATCGCAACGAAGCTCCGTTGGTATTCTGCTCTCTGTGCTGGTCTGTATTATGGGTGTTTACGGCGGCAGTGCCATTATTTACTTTACCAATGAATTGCTGCTGGGAGGGGTAAATGTTGCTGCGCCGGCGTTGTTTGTGGTCGTCAATAACCTGTTTAATGCGCTGGTAGCCGTGTTGGTGAGTCAGCTGTTTCTCCGGGTTGGCGAACGGATTCCGCCGGTCTGGTTGCGGCACGTCCTGCTGACGGTCTCCATCATGGTGCTAGGTATGACAGAGAGTATCTTTTTATTTCGGGTGGTTGGCGGTCCGTCGGTGAGTCCTACGGAATTACCCAAGTGGGTTAATGTTTTTTACATTATTCCAGCTCCGCTGATCGGAAATCTGCTCTATTATTTTCAGCGCCAGGCCCGCAACGTAACGCGCAAAATTACCGAGCAGGAATACCAGTTGCTGCACCTGGAGCAGTTGAAGGCCCGGGCTGAGCTGGAAGCCCTACAGGCCAAGATCAACCCGCACTTCCTGTACAACGCCCTGAATTCCATTGCCAGTCTGGTGCACGATGACCCCGACCGGGCCGAACGCATGGTGTTGCTGTTATCGAAACTGTTTCGCTATACGACGGGTATGAAGAACCGGTATTTCAATACCGTTGCGGATGAGCTGGAGATGGTGCGCACCTACCTGGACGTGGAGCAGGTTCGCTTCGGCGACCGGCTGAGCTACCGCATCGATCTGGCCGACTCCGCTTTGAATGAGGTTCAGATTCCGCAGTTTCTCCTGCAGCCGCTGGTGGAGAACGCCATCAAACACGGTATTTCGAAAGTGGCCGGGCCGGGAGGCATTGTTCTCCGGATTGCGGAAGAAAACGGCTGGCTGACCGGGCGGATTCACGACAACGGGCCGGCTTTTCCGGAAGAACTGGTGGCCGGATACGGCCTGCAAAGCATTCAGGATAAGTTGAAACTGTTGTACGGCAACGACGCGCGTCTGCTGGTTGAAAATAAGCCGCTGAAAGAAGTGGTTGTTCAGATCAAGATAGACCGATTGAATGCCGCACCGGACGTTATGAGGACGGTTTCAGGCCAAACCAAACCCATTGCGCAATGAAAGCTGCAACCGAACGCCTGCTGATCCGTTGGTTTCACATCCTGGCCAGCGTTCCTATTCTGGGGTATATTTACGGACCGGTGGCCCAAATTCCCGCAGCCGCTGCGATGGTTAAAACCGTTATTCTGCCGCTGGTTGTCTTGTCGGGCTTCTGGCTCTGGAAAGGGCACGTGGTCAAAAAACGGATTGCTGCCCGCCCGCAGAAAAGCACCCCGGTGGGGCCGCGCAAACCCGGCCCTGGGCCGTTAAAACTGAAAGCCTGAACCATGCCTAGTCAATTGCCGCTTCGAACCTTGCTGGTGGACGATGAGCCGCTAGCCCTTAACCGGCTTCGCCGATTGCTGAAACCGTATGAAGCCACTTTCGAGATTGTGGGCGAAGCCGCCAACGGACTGGAGGGGCTCAAAGCCGTTGAATCGCTGGAACCCGATCTGGTTTTTCTGGACATCGAGATGCCGGGTCTGAACGGGTTTGAGATGCTGGCGAAACTGCCGTACCTGCCCATCGTGGTTTTTGCCACGGCCTACGATGCCTACGCCGTGCGGGCATTCGAGGAAAACTCTATTGACTACCTGCTCAAACCGATTGAACCCGAGCGGCTGGAGAAAACCGTTGAGCGCATCCGGAAGTCGCAGGCGGCACCGGCGGGGGCCAATCCGGATTTGCGGCACGTCCTGGAGTTGCTGAAGCCCAAAAAAGAACTGCATTCCATCTCCGTTAAAACCGGCGACCGAATCCTGCTGATTCCGCTGAGTAACATCGCTTACTTTGAAGCGGAAGACAAGTATGTTTTTCTGCATACGCTGGACGGACAGCAGTTTCTGACCAATCATACGATTACGACGCTGGAAGACAAACTGCCCGACACCTTCACCCGGATCAGCCGCTCGACGCTCCTCAATACCCGTCACATTCGGGAAATTCAGCGGCACTTCAACGGGAAATTTGTGGTGGTGATGCAGGATAAAAAGGCGACGCAGCTCTTGACCGGCAGCAGTTTTACGGATAATCTGAAAAATTTGATGGAGATCTAAGGGGAAACAGGGCGCTTGAACGGGATTTCTCCCTTTCTGGGTTTTCGTCTTTCTTCTCGTTTCCAATTCGTTCTTTCCCGATTTTCTTTTCCCGTTCTTCTTTTTATACCATTTTTTATTCTTTCAAAAAACCGTCCCTTTTAGTAACTTGCAACCTAATTTTCATCGGCCCACTTCGTCGGGCCGTCTTTATGTTAAAGTTTGTTAAAACGGATCTGGCTGAATGAAAGAACTCATTGACCTGAGCAATCTGCCGCGACATGTGGCCGTTATTATGGACGGAAACGGACGTTGGGCCAAAAAGCAGGGAGCTGCACGGGTGTTCGGCCATCGGAATGCAATCAAAGCCGTCAGGGAGGTGACCGAGGGATGTGCGGAGCTGGGCGTAAAATACCTGACGCTTTACACGTTCTCAACGGAAAACTGGAACCGTCCAAAACTGGAGATCGATGCACTGATGCATCTGCTGGTGCACACCATCCGGGCGGAGGTGCCAACACTGATGGAAAACAACGTTCGGCTGACGACCATCGGCAGCGTTGATACGTTGCCCGGTGACTGCCGTTCGGAGCTGACGGAAGCCATGCGCCTGACCGAAAACAATACCGGCCTGAACCTGATTCTGGCCCTGAGTTACAGCGGTAAATGGGATATTCTGGAGGCCACGAAAAAATTGGCCCGACAAGTGCAGGAAGGAACGCTGGCGCCCGACCAAATCGATAACGAGGTGTTTACCCGTGCACTGGCTACGGAGGGAATTGATGAGGTTGATTTAATGATTCGGACGGGTGGCGATCACCGCATCAGCAACTTTATGCTTTGGCAACTGGCTTATGCAGAACTTTATATTATGAATGACGTGTTGTGGCCCGATTTTCGTAAACCGCATTTGTGGGAAGCAATTCTAACCTATCAGAATCGCGAACGGCGTTTTGGCAAAATCAGTGAACAGCTTGTCAAATAATCTATGAAATCAACTCCTACCACGTTGGTATCTCTTAAACATAAAATTTTACTGGCGGCCGTCGGTTCGCTTATGCTGCTGGCTGGGTTGCCCGCGCAGGCACAAATTCGGCCCGGTTTTGGGGGCGGACGGATAACGACGAGCCCATCGACGGAAACGGCATCACCCATCAACCTGAACTATGCCGATCCAAAAGAGTATGAGATCGCCGGCTTGACCGTAACGGGTAATAAGTATCTGGATCCGAACTCGCTGCTGTCGTTGACGGGACTGAAAGTAGGGGATAAAATCCGGGTTCCGGGTGAAAGCATCAACAGCGCCATCAAACGGCTGATGGGGCAGGGCCTGCTGGAAGATGTTGAGATTCTGGCAACGAAAGTAGAAGGGGACCAGATTTCCCTTAACGTTTCCATTAAAGAGCAGCCCCGTCTTTACAAAGTAACGTTTGTTGGTATCAAGAAGTCGGAGCAGGACGCGCTGAAGGATAAAGTGAAGCTAAACCTGGGTCGTCTGATTTCCAACACGCTGATCAAAAACACGCAACTGAGCGTTAAAAAGTATTTCGTTGAGAAAGGCTTTCTGAACACGAAAGTTAAAATCATCTCGGTGCCGACCGACAGTACCCGCAACCAGGCCACCATGCGGGTGTCCATCGACAAGGGCAGCAAGGTGAAAATTAATAATATCGAGATTCGCGGGCGGGAGCTGGTGGAAGAGTCGAAGATTCGCCTGAAGATGAAAGGCACCAAGCAGATGCGCTTTGGCCGTTTGTTTACGCCTTCCAAGTTTGTGCCCAAGAAGTTCGAAGAAGATAAGCAAAAGGTAGTCGAGTATTATAATAAGGAAGGATACCGCGATGCCACCATCACGTTTGACTCGGTGTATGCCCACGATGGACGGACGGTAAACATCGTGATGAACATCGACGAAGGTCAGAAATATTACGTTCGTAACGTCAGCTGGGAGGGAAATTACCTGTATACGGACGAACAGTTGACGCAGGTCCTTGGCCTGAAAAAAGGTGATCTCTACAGTAAGGAAGACATCGAGAAAAGGAAGAACGGTATTCCGGGCAGTGACCTGAGCTCGGCGTACATGGACCGTGGTTACCTGTATTTCAATGCCGAAGACGTTATCAAAAGTGTCGAAGGTGATTCCCTCGACCTCGAATTCCGGATTTTTGAAGGCAAGCAGGCGACCATTAACCGGATCATTCTAAACGGAAATACCAAAACCAGCGACCACGTGGTGTTGCGGGAAATCCGGACCCTGCCTGGCCAGAAGTTCAGCAAAACCGACATCATCCGGACGCAGCGCGAGTTGGCCACGCTGGGTTACTTCGACCCCGAAAAAATCGGGATCAATCCCGTCCCCCAACCAGATGGAACCGTAGATATTGAGTATACCGTAGAAGAAAAACCGAGCGACCAGATCGAATTGTCGGGCGGTTGGGGTGGTTACGTCGGGTTTGTTGGTACGCTAGGTCTGGTTTTTAACAACTTCTCGGCGCGCAACATCACCAACATGAAAGCCTGGCGTCCCTTGCCCGCGGGCGACGGTCAGAAAGTGGCGCTGCGCTTTCAGGCCAACGGGCGGCAGTTCCAGACGTACTCGCTGACTTTTACCGAGCCGTGGTTAGGTGGGCGCAAGCCGAATGCGTTATCTGTTAGCTTATCGCGGACAATCTACCGGCTTTCAGATTACAGTCTGCTTTATTCAAATCCGACTGCTTACGGCAAGAACTTCTACGGTTCTTACGGAAACACCATGATTTCATTAGGATTGGGCAAGCGGTTGCGGTTCCCGGATGACTTCTTCCAATTGAGCAACTCGCTGACCTATCAGCGATATGAGCTGAATAACTACGATATTTTCCAGATTGGTCTGCGGGACGGAACGTCAAACAGTATTACGTTTAATACAACGCTGGCTCGGAACAGCATCGATAACCCGCAGTTCCCACGCTCGGGTTCGTCAATCTCGTTGCTGGCCACGCTGACTCCGCCTTATTCAGCGTTCTCTAACAAGACGACAAATACAAACGTTGATGTGAGAGATCGGTACAAGTGGGTTGAATACCATAAATGGATGTTCGATGCGAGCTGGTTTGCAACGGTTACGGGCAAGCTGGTCCTCAACGCGCGGGCGCACATGGGCTTCCTGGGCCGGTACAATTCCCGGACGGAGTTTAGCCCTTTTGAACGGTTTGTATTGGGTGGTTCGGGTCTGGCGGGAACGGGTCAGTTTGCGCTTGCCCAGGACATCATCGGTTTGCGGGGTTACAACGACCGGGATGTTTACACGGGCATCAACGGTATTTCGCCGACGCAGCAGGAACGAGCTCGGGGTGGTTTAGCGTTTAGTAAGTATATCATGGAGCTGCGTTATCCGGTATCTCTGAACCCGTCGGCGACGATTTTCGTGCTGGGCTTCCTGGAAGCCGGTAACAACTGGGGGAACTTCAAGAACTACAATCCGTTTGATCTGAAACGGTCGGCGGGATTTGGGGCGCGGATCTTTATGCCCGCCTTTGGTTTGATCGGGATTGACTACGGATACGGTTTTGACCGGATGCCGGGTTCCCCGACTCGTCCAGGACCGGGGGGGCAGTTCCACTTTACAATTGGTCAGCAGATCAGATAACAAACCGTTGGTCGCGACGTTATGAATAGATACAAAACAAGCAACAATTTGGCGGTAATTGCTTCATGCAGAATAAAATAATGTCGGAGCGTTTCGGTTTTGTCTCAAAAAATGTCATGATAAAAAGACTAATTTTTGTAACTTTGCTCTCCTTTTCGGCCTTCGGGTCGGTGCAGGCGCAGAAATTGGGGTATGTTGACTCGGAATTTATCACCAGCAAGATGCCCGCTTACCAGAAGGCGCTGACGGAGATTGACAGGTTCGCCGAAAAGTGGTCGAAGGATATTCAGGATAAGTATTCAGAGATCGACAAATTGCAAAAGACCTACCAGGCTGAGGAAATCCTGCTGACGGAAGACATGAAGCGGGAGCGGTTGCGAATCATCAGTGAGAAGGAGCGCGAGGCCCGGGAGTACAACAACAAGGTGTTTGGCTACGAAGGGTTGCTGTTTGAAAAGAAGAAAGAGTTGATGAAACCCGTAACCGAAACGGTGATGCGGGCCATTGACAAAGTGGCGGCTCAAAAACGGCTGGACATGGTGTTGGATAAGGCCAGCGAAGGCGTCGTGATGCTGTATACGAATCCAAAACATGATTATACGGATTATGTCATGGAAGAACTGGGGTTGACGGCTGACCCGAAAGCGAAAAATGCAACCGCTGCGGCCGAAACTCCCAGTACTACGAATTCTCCGGAGGAGAAATTAAACCCTGCGGGTAATTCCAAATCTAATGCAACAAGTAAACCATCAAAACAACCAAAATAATACGATTAGAATGAAAAACAAACTCATTGCACTGGCAGTAGCCCTGCTGTTAGGAGGAAGCCAGGTGTGGGCGCAGGCGCAACAACCGGCCACGACAGCGGCTCCGGTGGCATCTGTGAAGATCGGTTATACGAACATGGAATATATCCTGCAGAACATGCCGGAATTCAAGGATATTCAAAACCAGCTTACCATCCAACGGACGCAACTGGAGAAGAACTATGGTGATATGACCAAGGAGTTTCAAGACAAGCTGGGGGCTTACGAAAAAGGCCAGGCGCAGATGTCTGATGTAATCAAAGCAGATAAAGAGAAAGAACTGCAGGGGTTACAACAACGGATTCAAGAATTTCAGTCTAATTCATCAGCCCAGTTGCAGAACAAATACAACCAGCTGGTGAATCCGGTAATGCAGAAAATCCAGACGAACATCGACGCCGTAGCGAAAGAAAGCGGTTTCAACTTCGTTTTTAACCTGGATGCCGGTTCGGGTACCATTCCGGTCCTGTTGTACGCTCCGGAAGAAAATGACGTTACCAACTTGGTATTCAAGAAAATGGGTGTAGCGATTCCGGCAAAGCAACCGGCGGCTCAAACTACACAACAGCCCACAAACACGAATGCTGCCAAGCCAGCTACGACTCCGAAGAAAAATTAAGAAACGGATAGACGAACAGAGAGCCGCTCATGCTTGAGCGGCTTTTTGTCTTTTTACGGGTTATGACCTCATTTGTACCTTTCATAAGTCGTAAACTTTTTCTGATTTAAATACAATTTTAGATCATATTATAACAAGTTAGATTAATAAAATGACCTCTTTAGGGCTTACATAAAATCTATCTAGTATTTTTGCGTTACACTTAGAAACCATCAGTAACGATTCCTCATGTTGTACAAAATAGGGAGTATAGTTGCTATATTTATACTATTTGCCAGACTGAGTAGCTTTGCGCAAGACAGCAAGCCTCTTCAAATAATCCTACCAAACCAGGCTGATCGACAGAATACCACCTGGAATTCGGTGGCGGAAGGCCAGACGGTCGAGTTTACGCTAAAGGCGACAGGCGGCAAATCCGATACGCTGACGTATGCCATCAAACAAGGGCAAATGGAAGGCATGACGTTGGATTCATTGGGCCATTTCCGGTGGACCCCCGGCTTTGATATTGCCGATCGAATCAACACTACCAAATCCATTCCGGTTATTTTTGAGATTCGCAATAGCCACGGAGAAACAGCAACCCAATCGGTAGATTTTAAAGTACAGCACGTCAATCGGGCGCCCATCGTGGGTGATTTACGACCTTTCTACGTTCGGAATAAAACACAGAACGTCTACAAAATCGACGCGTCGGCTATTCGCGATGAAGACAATGATCCGCTGGTGTTTATTCCCCTGCCGGACCAGATGCCGGAAGGCGCCAAGATGACCGCGCAGGGAGAGATAACCTGGCATCCTTCTCTGAATCAGTTCAATCAGCTCAAGCACAATAAGGGGCACTATATAGAATTTTATGTGGAAGATCAGCCCGCTAAATCTCGTACGAAAGGCCGGTTAAAGCTGGAAGTTACGCAGATGGATATACCCCCCGAGATTACGATGGTTCCCGACGAATCGCGGATTCGAATCAAGGAAAACGCAACGGTAAACCTGAAGTTTTACCTAGCTGATCCTAACGGCGACGACGACATCAAGACGTTTGATTTTCTATCAAGTAGCCAGGATGTACCCAAAGGAGCATTGCGGAAAAATACGGAAACCAATTATGAGTTTATCTGGACTCCGGGCTACAACTTTGTAAAGGACCCCTACGATTCACTGTCGTTCCAGATTGTGTTCTTCGTACTTGATCAGGGACAGAACCGGGCCGAGCGTAAAATCAATTTCACGGTATACAACGCCGAAAATGAGGATGAAAAAGACCGTTACTTTTACGCGCAATACCGCCAGTCGCTGGTAACGGCCTGGAACCTGCTGACGCAATTGGGCGAGAAGGAAGAAGAATTAAAGAAAAGTTACCGGAAAGCGAAAACCGGAAAGCGAAACCGATCGGTAGCCAACGCCGGATTGGGGGCAGTGACCGGCGTCACTCCGGCCATTGTAGCCAATAACCAGAACACCAAAGTGCAAACCAACATGCGGTACGTATCGGCGGTGGGAGGAACGGCCGTTCTGACGATGGGAACGCTCGAAGCCACCGAAGTTATTGGAAAATCGATGAAAGATCTGCTCGACCGTTTCAATTACGTTATGAGCAAGAAAAGCGAGTTGCAAAACAAAGGTGATGTGTTTGCGCGTGAGTTTGCTTTGAAGGCTACCCGGCGAAATCCGGATTTTGTCAAGAAGCTTGACGACTTCCGGGCGGCAATGAGTCTTTCAGGTCTGGTAGCTTTGGAACTGGACGCTGCCTGGCAGAGCAAGACGGAGGCAACGGATAAAGCCCTCAAGCGTATGTTCAAGGATTTTTCACCTATGGAAGAGGAGCAAACCAGCAACCGTTTACCAATAAACCGTCAATAACCGAAACTGATAGGTCTCGGTAGAATCTGACTAGTTTTCAAAACCATAAGAAAGCCCTGCCAGCGATTTGCTGGCAGGGCTTTTTGTTAAGTTGTATGACGTGAAAATCAGTGAATACGTTCATCGTCTGCCGCGTGGCGTTGCGGATTGGTTGGCGGATCGTCAGTTGGTACGGGATCGGAGTCTTTCTCGGAATTCACTGCGGTTGTACCCTCAAACTCATCGGCGGGCAGAACAGAAGCGTTCTCCGGCGACGGATCATCGGGTAGTAAGCCTTCCTCTTCCTGCTGATCGTGGAAAAACCGACGCTGGAAAAACAGAATGATACAAACGCCAACAAAGATGCAGGAGTCGGCAATGTTGAAGATTGGTGTGGAATAATACTGACCACCCCAAACCGGTACCCAGTCAGGCAAAAAACCTTCCCAGATATCAACAAAAATCATATCGATAACCTGACCATGAAACCAGGGCGTTGTGGAGCCGTAAGGAGCATTATCCAGAAAAACGCCGTAAAAAGTGCTGTCAATGACGTTGCCGACTGCTCCGGCCAGAATCATGGCCATAGCCCAGAGCAAGCCGTTGGGAGCACCCCGATGAGCCAGATGAACCAGATACCAGCCAATACCGCCCATGGCAACCAGACGAAATAAACTGAGCAGTAATTTGCCGTATTCGTGGCCTAACTGCATACCGAAAGCCATGCCCGGATTCAACACGTAGTGTAACTTAAACCAGTCGCCGACCAACCGGATCTGACCAGCAAATCCGGGTTCCATATTGAAATGCACCAGCAATTTAACCGCCTGATCCAGCGCGATCAAGAACAGACTCAACACAAAGAACTTCAGCGGACTTTTCTTTACCATGATTTATAACGTAAATCACCCGGTTGGTCAGACTTGATAGCAGCCAGCCGGGTGAAGGTTTTCGGAGTAAAACTCCTAAGATCGGCGAATCTACTTATTTTGGCAGTTTTTCCGGCGTTTCAACTCCTTTTTCACCAGGAGGAACTCGCGGCTGCTCTGGCCAGCAATCGATTTGTTTTCGGCGGCCCGGCGGAACAGGTAAGGCATAACGGCTTCCACCGGCCCATACGGAACATACTTAGCTACGTTATAACCGGCATTGGCCAGGTTATAGGAGATGTTATCGCTCATACCCAGCAACTGGGCAAACCAGATGTGCGGATCATTGGGCGCAATCCGTAATTCCTGCATGTGGCTGATGCAATACTGACAACTGTATTCGTTGTGCGTACCCAGGCAAATCGATACAATATCCCGGTTGGTCATGCAGAAATCAACGGCTTCGTTAAAGTCGCGGTCAGTTTCTTCCTTGGTATGATGAATCGGATCCAGGTACTCACCTTCGTGGGCCCGGATGCGTTCTTTCTCGATGTAAGCTCCCCGAACTAGTTTGGCACCCAGCAAATAGCTTTTGCTGCGGGCCGTCTGAATGCTTTTCTTGAGGTTGTCTAGACTATCGGACCGGTACAACTGGTAGGTATTGTAAACAATACACTGCTGGTGGTTGTAGCGATCCATCATGTCGTAAGCGAGCTTGTCGATGGTGTCCTGAATCCAGCTTTCTTCCGCATCAATAAAGATTCGGATGTTGCGTTCGCTGGCCCGGCGACAAAGCGTATCAACCCGCTGCTGAACCCGGTCGTAAGCGTCCTGTTCTTCAAGGGTCAGGGAGTCGCCCGACTGTACTTTTTCCAATAGTTCGGTCGAAGCAACGCCGGTAACTTTGAAAACGCAGAACGGAATATCATTGGACTCGCTAGCCCGTTCGATGGTCCGCAGAATTTCCAGCACGGTTTCGTTGTAGGATGTTTCATTGCCTTCTCCTTCAACGGAATAATCCAAAATGGTGCCAACGTGACCGCTGTGCAGTTTTTGGATTGTTTTTTCGCAATCACGGATGGTCTCTCCCCCACAAAACTGCTCGAAAATGGTACTCTTTATGAGTTTTTTTACGGGAAGTTTGAGGTTCAATGCCAGTTTGATAAAAAAAGTGCCTAAATTTACCAGCCAACCCCGGTTCATCAACGCAAATAACCAATACGTTTTGAGGAGTTTCGCGTTGGACTGGGAAGAAAAGGCAATCGACGTGTCTTCAAACGATACGGACTTGGATGTAGTAGCCCGTTGAATGACCGTTGGCATAGAAGATGGACTTCGGTTTGACATAATCACTGTCTGATGCACCAACTTGAGGTCCGAAAGTTAAAATTTGTTTTCGGTAATCCTAACACTGATTTGTAAACTTGTTTTAACCTCGTTTTGTTGTCAGCGCAAAAGGGATGTAAAGTTAACGGAAAAACGGTTGTATCTACAGTTAGTATACTAAAAAAATTTAATAAAAGTTTCCGATAGAGTAATAGAAGTAATCACAAGCATAGAGTACCAGTATGAAGCCAAGTTTAGAAGTCCTGCCGCTCAATAGCTGGGTAGAGACGAACGGAAAACCGCTCATCATTTCAGGCCCATGCAGCGCCGAAACCGAAGAGCAATTAGTGGAAACGGCCCGCCAATTGAGCCAGTTGGGCGCCGTTCATGTCATCCGGGCTGGCGTATGGAAACCCCGTACGCGCCCAGGCAGCTTTGAAGGCATGGGAAAAGCGGCTCTGCCGTGGATTCAGCGCGCCAAAGCCGAAACGGGGCTGCCGTTTGCGGTGGAAGTAGCGACTCCCGAGCACATCGAACTGGCATTGAAATACGGAGTTGACATTCTGTGGGTAGGAGCCCGCACGACGGTAAACCCGTTTAATGTACAGGAGATTGCCGACGCACTGCGCGGAGTTGACGTACCGGTTCTGGTGAAAAACCCGGTTAATCCGGATCTGGCCCTTTGGATCGGCGCGTTCGAGCGGATCGCGGGTGCTGGCATCACGAAGCTGGGAGCCATCCACCGCGGTTTTTCAACGGGCGAGGCTTCTAAATACCGTAACGTACCGCTGTGGCAAATGGCCATCGAACTGAAATCGACGTTCCCGAACCTGCCCATCATTGGCGACCCGAGCCACATGGCCGGCAAGCGGGCATATTTGCAGGAACTGGCGCAGATGCAGATGGACCTCAACTACGACGGTCTGATCGTGGAATCACACATCGATCCGGACAACGCCTGGAGTGATGCGGCTCAGCAACTGACTCCGGCGGCTTTCGGCGAAATGCTGGAACACCTGCACATCCGGAAGGCCGATTCGCAAAACCTGGAATTCCAGAACGCCCTAGAGCAGATTCGTAATAAAATTGACAACGTTGACCGGCAACTGGTAGAAACACTGGCCGCCCGGATGGCGTTGGTCGAGAAACTGGCCGAATACAAGCGGGATAACAACGTGACCGTCTTCCAACCCGAACGTTGGAAGGAAGTGCACGAAACCCGGGCTAAACAAGGCAAGAAAATGGGCCTCTATCCGGAATTGGTGGAAGAAATCTTTAAAATCATCCACATGGAATCCATCCGGAAGCAAACGGAAGTAATGAACAGCAACGAGCAAAGCGCGTAATTGCTGAAATCCACTGTGTGAAAAGAGGAAAGATGTCGTCAGGATGTCTTTCCTCTTTTTTTGTCCTTACTTCAGCGTAGCCGTCAGGGCTGAACGGTTGTAGGCGCCAAAACAACCCAGCCCGCCCTGGATGTTGGTTGAAATCAGGACCGGCTCGGCAAAGGGATTTTCATCAACATCCCCCTGCTGCTGGAGCGTGCGGTGGTAGTCATAATAATTTTTGTCGACGTGCAGCAGCATGAGGTTGATCGTAACCGGACGTTGGGAAATGGGAGCATTTCCGCCGTAATTTGCTTTGGTTACGCTATCCAGATAGGAATAGTTCAGATAGTCCGGTATTGTGCCTTTGGGTGACGTAATGGACTGACCCTCCTGATTGAGATCTGAAACGTACTGGGTTCGGTTATCAAAGTAGACGACCGATTGCATAGGCACGTACCTTCGAATGGTATCGCTGGTGGTTTGGCCGGGCCTATACAACGGAAGTGTAATCCATTGCATGGATGAAACTTCGCCCGCTACCCGGTAATAATTGGCTTGATTGGCTGGATCTGGCCAGCTCATCCGGGAGGTATATACCCAGCGTAACGGACCTCCCGACCAGGATCGCTCCTGCGTTGAATCCAAGTGAACGGAAGAAACCGGCACCGGTTCCGGGACCGTACAGGAAGCCGACACCGACTCGTTACCCAACTCGACACGCAGCTGATAGGTCTTACCGGCTTCAATCGGAAACGCGCGCGCGGGAGCGGTGTAAGCCAACATTTTCTGATCGAACCGGAGTTCAATCGACCGGCTTCCTTCCGACAGAATTACCTTCACGTTCCCAATCACAACGGGGTTGGTAGGGCTAGCGCCCAAAACCGTCCGGGACCGGCCAACCGTGGCCAGCAGCAGCGTATCCTGCGGAGAAAGGTAACATTGTACCACTATTTTGCCATCCACTTTGGGCAAACGATTCGGATCGACGTCGTTAATCAGGCTATCGCAAGCGGTCATTAATCCCAGCAGACCGGCAAAAAGTACCCATAAAGAAAACCGCATAAGACTTAAAACTTAAAGTTGTAGCTAAACGACGGAACAATCGGAAAAACGGAGTATCGTTTCAGCACCACCTGGCCCTGGTCGTTGTTCTGCAAAGAGTAAAAGAACGGATTCCGGCGGTTGTACAGATTATACACGCTGAATTCCCAGGTGCGTTCGTGGTGGCGTTTTTTCTTGTGAAACTGAATGCCAAAATCCATCCGGTGATACGCTTCGGCCCGGAAGCTGTTTTTCTCGCCGTAATCATTGGCAGGCCGGGAAAAGGGGTAAAAGCCCCCCGGATAATAACTGTTGAACAGATTGTTGACCGGCTGGTGCGGTCGGGATGGGTAATCGGCCAGTGGCACCGTCAGGGCATTTCCGGTGCCGTACACCCACGTACCGGACAAGGTAATGCGCGGGCTGAGCTCGTAAATGCCCACCAGCGAAATGTCGTGCCGCCGGTCGTAGCGCGGGAAAAATTTCTTGCCAAAATTCAGCTCCGGGAACTGCCACTGCGTCCAGGAAAGCGTATAGCCTATCCAACCCGAAAACCGCCCGGCTTTTTTCTGCAACAGAAACTCTCCGCCGTACGACCAGCCCCGGCCCGCCGTCACGTTGTCTTCCCACCGTACTTCATTAGCCGATTCGGGGTTGTCGAGCAGCAGAAAACTGGCGCCTTCCCGGTAGTTGATGATGTTTTTCATGGTTTTGTAGTACCCTTCCACCGTGAGCGTCAGGCCCTCGAACAAACTGCCCGCTTTCGTAAAGTCTTTCGCGAAACCGGCCGCTACCTGCTGCGATTGCTGCGGTTTGATCCGGTCGGTAGTCGGTACCCAAAGGTCGGTCGGCAGGCCGATACCGGTGTTCGACAGCAGGTGCACGTACTGATTCATGAGCGCGTAGGAGGCCTTGACCGAGAAGTCCGGCTTAAGAACAAAAGCCGTCGACAGCCGCGGCTCGGGCCGAATGTAATTGACGGCTTTATGCTGGAAATGACTCAGGCGCAACCCCCCGTGGACCCGCCAGCGGTGGGTTGGCTTCCAGGTATCTTCGGCGTAAACGCCCGACTCAACCACCCGAATCGCATCCACTTCGTCGCGGAACTGTTCAGCCTCCGTATCTTTCAGGACAACGGCGCTGGGGGTGAATTTGTGGTAGGTACTTTGCACCCCAAACCGGATCGCGTGTTTCGGATTGGGGTAGTAATCCAGATCATATTTGACCGCAAAATCCCGAATCCCGGAATTGTACCGCAGTTGGTACAGCTGGTTTTCTAGTTGCGTCCCGTTGCGCCGGGACGATTCTTCATCCGCAAAAATCTGAAAGGTGTAATTGCTGAAAATCAGGGAAGCATTCGAAAACAGTTTTTCGGAAAACAGGTGATTCCACCGCAGGGTACCCGTTCCGTTGCCCCAGAATAATCCGGCATTGGTTTTGGTCGATTGTTCGGCCTGGGGCGTTTCGCGGGCGAAAAACCGGTCGCGACCGAAATAACCGCTCAGATACACTTTATCTTTGCGGCCAAAATCATAATTAACTTTGGCGTTCAGGTCGTAAAAGTAATAACCGGCCATAGCTTCTCCGTTGCTTTCGGCCCGGATGATGGGCCGGGCCAGCACATCCAGATAGGTTCGGCGGCCCGAAATTAGGAACGACGATTTGCCTTTCTGAATGGGTCCTTCCAGAGTGAGCCGGGACGCGATGAGGCCAATGCCGCCCTCGCCGTGCAGCTTCTCCTTGTTGCCTTCCTTCATGTTCATCTCAATGACCGAGGAAAGCCGCCCGCCGTACCGCGCTGGAAAACCGCCCTTGATCAGCTCCACGCTCTTGAGAGCATCGCCGTTGAAGACCGAGAAAAAGCCAAACAGGTGGTTGGCGTTGTAAACCACCGCATCGTCCAGAATCACCAGGTTCTGGTCGGGTCCGCCCCCGCGCACATAAATACCGGTGCTGCCCTCAGAGCCTTTCTGCACCCCCGGCATGAGTTGTAGCACCTTCAGCACGTCTTTCTCCCCCAGAAAAGCCGGTATCTTCTTAATCTGATCGATGGGAATTTCGACGCTGCTCATCTGGGCGCTTTCACTGACTTTCTCCTGGCTACGGTTGCCCGTTACAGTTACTTCGGACAAAAGCCGTCCGGGGGTCAGCAGGATGTTGAGTTCGGTGTTACGGCGCAACGAGACGGTTTGCTGAACGGATTCGTAGCCGACAAAAGAAAAGGCCAGCGCGAGGCTATCTTGGGCGGGTAAGGTCAGCGAGTAGAAACCATAGGTGTTGGTGGTGGTACCGGTGGAGGTGCCCGGCAGGTAGATGTTGACGCCGATGAGGGCTTCCTGGCTGCCTTTTTCACGGACGTAACCACTGATCGTGTAGCGGTTACCTGAGTTTTGTGCCCAAATGGTTGCGGAGGAGAGCCAGAGGAAAAATAGAGACAGTAATGTTTGTTTCATCGAAGGTGTAGAGGAAGGAGTTCGAAGTCTACACGATGAAAGAGTAGAAAAAGTATAAAACGGTTGGAATTTAACAGTATTTAAGAAGCAGTCGCTCGGCTTTATTTCAACCTCACGGTTACCGTCGAACGGTTATACGCTCCAAAACAGCCCAGACCTCCCTGGATGTTGCTTGGAATGGGCACCGGCTCGGCAAACGGGTTGCTTTCGATTTCGAGTTGTTGGGCCAGGGCCTGGTGATAGCGGAAATAATCGTCGTTTACATGGAGCAAACTGGCCGTCAGCACAAACGGTCTGCTGAAAAATACGGGGAAAAAGTGCTTATTCGAGGGAATGGAAGCGCCCATGTATCCTTTGTCGGAAGTCATGGGTTCGTTCGGGTTGTCCTCATCGGTGTAGAGCGCCTGGGTGCCTTCGCCGGTCATAAACTGTACTGGTTGACGGATGGTTTCAATGGGCGTACACGTCAGGCAGGGGTAGGTGATCACTCCATCGGTTTGGTAATAATTGCTCTGATTGGGAAGGTCGGTCCAGTAATATCGGGTAAAAAAACGTTTTTTCACTTCGTTGTTTTCAACCACCCGTTCCGAATCCAGTTTAGCCCGTTGCAACTTAGCCGCGTCCGGTACCGTCGTCTGGGCCTGTAACAATTGGCCGTCCCGGGTTTTAATTTTTAGCTGATAGGTCTCACCAGCCCGAATCGGAAAGACTTCCGGATCGGCCCGGTAGTATTGGAGGCCGGAATGAAACTTCAGGACAATGGAGCGCGAGCCAGTCTGTAACGTTACGGTAGCGCTGGTAATGTTGAGTCCACTCACCGGATCATCGTCCAGAATCGGGCGCGAACGGGAAATTTTGGCGGCTAAAACCGTATCTTGGGGTGAAATAAAGCAAGCCACGATCAGCTTAACCGGTTCGTCGGCCAGTTGCTGAGGCTCCACTTCCTGCCGAAGGCTCTGGCAGGAGAAAAACAGAAGGGCACCAAACAGAAAGCTGAATCGTTTCATAGAACCGGAATTAAAAAGCTATCGTGTAACTAACCGACGGAACCACCGGGAACAGTGAATATTTGTATAACACGCTTTTTGATTGTTTACCCGGTCCCTGATCTTTCCCTTCCAGGGAGTAATAAAACGGATTGCGCCGGTTATACAGGTTATAAACGCCAACCTCCCAGGTGCGGGCGTAGTGCTTTCGCTGTTTAAAAAAGCGGCAGCCTACATCCAGCCGGTGGTACGATTCAGCCCGGAAGCCGTTGCGACCACTGTATTCCTTGACGTTGGGCCCGAGGCCGAACAATTGCTGATGCGGTTTTCCCGCGCCGACGTAGTAGGTCGGGCGGTTTTCGTAGCCCGAAAACCGGGAAATGGGCAGCGTCAGGGCCTGGCCGGTGCCGTAGACCCAGGTCCACGACAGCGTAATTCCGGGCTTAATTTCGTATATACCCACCACGGAGGCATCGTGTCGCCGGTCGTAGCGGGGGGTAAATTTCGCGCCCCCATTCAGGCTCGGAAATTGCCACCAGGTCCAAGAAAGGGTGTAGCCAATCCAGCCCGTCAGGCGTCCGGTTTTCTTTTGCAGAAAAACTTCACTGCCGTACGACCAGCCCCGGCCCGTCGTGATATTGTTCTCCCACGGAGTCGGACTGGCCGACTTTGACGTTTCTGTGTTCAAGAAGCTGGTGCCTTCCGCGTAGCTGATGGTGTTCTGGAGAAGTTTGTAATAACCTTCCAGCGTAAAAGTCAGGTTTCGGCTGGGATTGGTGGGATGGATGAAATCTTTAGCCAGGCCAACGGCAAACTGCTGAGCCTGCTGGGGTTTGATGCGCGCGGTAGTGGGGATCCACAAATCGGCGGGCAACCCCATGCCGTTGTTCGACAGCAGGTGGGCATACTGGTTCATCAGCGCATACGAAGCTTTAATGGCCGTGGAACTGTCGATCTGGAAAGCCGCCGACAACCGCGGTTCCGCCCTGAAATACTGAACGGGGCGGCTGGTTCTGGGGGCTAAGCCGATGAGCAGACCGATGATTGGAATGGGGAAGTTGGTCTGGTCCATTGCCTTGCCGTCGGTGGCCAGCTTCCCCGTTTGAAGCATCAGAAAGTGGCTGAGCCGGAAACCGGCGTTCAACCGCCAGCGGGATGCCGGATGCCAGGTGTCTTCGCCGTACAGACCGGATTCCAGGGCGTCAATAAACACACCGGGCGAGGTAGGCTCGCGGTCTCCTGCCGTCACCACGGCGCCGGGGGTAAAGCGGTGTTGCGTGGTCTGGAGGCCAAACCGAATCTGGTGGTTGGTCGGGTAAAATTCAACGGCGTATTTCAGGGAGAGGTCCCGAATGCCGGACCGATACCGGAGCGAATACCGCAGTCCGGTCGTGTCAAGTTCAGCCAAGCCTTCGTTGGCAACATTGAGCTGGTATTGATTGTAGATTAGCGAAACGTTAAACAAGACCTGGTCCGAAAGGATGCGGTTCCAGCGGAGCGTGGCGGTGGAATTTCGCCAGTTCAGACTGCCCTGTAACGGACTGCCACTCGTCGCCTGGTTGTTGATGAAGGCGTCGCGGCCCCAGTAGCCGCTTAGAAAAAGTTTATCTTTCCGGCCGAGCGTGTAGTTCAGCCGGGCGTTCAGGTCGTAAAAAAAGGTATTGCTCTGAACCGCCTGCGGTTGAGTAGAAGGCATAAGCAGGTTACTGAGCAAGTCGATGTAGGTTCGGCGCCCCGCGATCAGGAACGTTGCAGGCGATTTATCCGCCTTCTTTTTGCCAAGCGGCCCTTCCAGCAACAGCCGTGACGAAACCAGACCCGCACTGGCTTCGCCAGCCAGTTTTTCCGAATTTCCTTCCCGGGTATTTACTTCGATAACGGAGGAAAGCCGTCCGCCAAAGCGGGCAGGAAAACCGCCCTTTGTGAGTTCGATGCTGCGAACGGTACTGCCGTTAAACGCTGAAAAAAAGCCCAGCAAATGCCCGGAATTGTAAATAACGGCGTCGTCGAGCAGGATTAAATTCTGGTCGGGGCCCCCGCCCCGGACGTAAATGCCGGTATTGCCCTCGGAGCCTTTCTGGACACCCGGGAGCAATTGCAGGACCCGCAAAACGTCTTTTTCTCCCAACAGGGCCGGAATCTTGGCGATCTCTTCCGCCGAAACGCCAATCTGACTCATCTGCGCGTTTTCGGCGACCCGCTCCGTTGTGGCACGAACCTTTAATTCCTCCAGAAGCTGTCCAACCGGCAACGCAATCTCCAGTTCCTGGTCGCTTTGAAACGCAATCGTTTTCTGGACCGTCTGATAACCCACGTGCGAGAAGACCAACGTCAGACTGTCCTGAGCGGGCAGCGTTAAGGCAAACGCCCCCCGGACGTTGGTCGTAGTGCCGAGCATGTTTTCGGGGACATACACGTGCACACCGGCCAGCACGGTGCCGCGTCCCTCTTCAGAAACCTTTCCACGGATCGTATACTGTGGCTGACTCCAGCCACAGTAACCGGAAAGGAGAAGGCATAGCATCATAACCAGATGTTTCATAGGACAGCATGTCGTGGATGGGCGGGAACTAAAGTAACTAATTGTCAGGCATAAATTGTGATTTTTATATTAAATGGCGCAAGAAAGATTGTTATTATACGGTCTTCTGATTTGGATACAGATATTTCTTTCTATTCTCCAAGCTTCGTCAGCTCGGCGGCCGCGATCTCCGCAATGGATAAATCAGTGTAGGGATTAATACCGTCATCCAGACACCAGACGGCCGAAAGACCCGCATACGCCAGAATCCACTGCAATTGCCGCTTGCGGTCAATCCCCGCGGTTTGCACCACAACGTCCAGTTAGTTTTGTAATCGATTGGTAGCCAGCGCTGTTTCGCGTCCAGGGTTGCAAAAAAGATTGGCATAGTCAAACCCCCGTTCGCCAATCAGTCGTTTGGGATCAATTGCTAGCCAACCGCGCGGCCCAAAATCGAGGACGTTACCGTGGTGCACGTCTCCGTGCAGAACCGTTACTTGCTGCGGCTCGGCCAGTAAGTAACGGGCGACGGCGGCCGATTGCACCAGAACACCGCCGTATTTTTCGGCGCCGGGCGCCAGGTCGCGAAACCAGTGGGTGAGCGGAACTAAGTCCGGTAATACCTGGGGCCGGGGCGCATGGAGCTGGGCGATCACGTTGCATAGTATACGGCTGGCTTCATCGTCCTCACCGTTCCGGGCCATGGCCGCCAGCGACCGCGTCCCTTCCGCCCGTTCCAGCAGCAGAACCCCGTGGTCGTGGGCCAGCACGCGGGCCGCTCCCTGTCCGTTCCACCACGCCATCAGCAGCCCGCCAAACTTTTCTTCGGCTTCATCGGCAATTTTGAGCATGGCCGGTTCGCCGTTCCGCCGGACGGGCAGAAGACGGCTGCTGTGGGTCGTTAGAAGGTCTCCATCCGGAACGAGATTCCAGCGGACAAGGTAATCTTGGAGGTTCATCGGAGCTGGTAGAGATTACAGACGAAGTTCGGTAGTCGAACGGTTGTAAGCCGCAAAACAACCCAGCCCGCCCTGAATGTTCGACGGCATCAGAATGGGTTCGGCAAACGGGTTGTTCTGCGATTGGCGCTGCTGCTGACGTGCCCGGTGATAGCGGTAGTAATTCTCGTCGGTCTGTAACACGGAAACCCGGATTGTCAGCGGTCTGGAAAATGGATGCTCGCCGGAATAATTCTTCTGCTCAGCACTATCGTAAAAAGAGAAGTCAAAAAACTGGGGCAACTCGCCACGGGCTGAGGTAAGCAATTGGCCGTCCTGATTCTGATCCGCGACAAACTGCTCCTGTCGTCCGAAGGCGATTATGCCCCGCATTACGATTTTTGCTTCGCTGGTATCTATGTGAGCGGAAGGAAAGCGGGGCGGCCAGTTCAGGCATTCGCCGTAGCCAGCAACCCGGTAATAATTGGGTTCGCCCGCCGGGTCCTGCCACATGGCCCGAAACTGATACGTCCAGATCGGATCAGACCCGGGACTGGAATAAGTCCGGGTGGAGTCAATCTTAACATCACTGATCGGAACGGCTTTCGGAACCGTACAGGAACTGGTTACGGATGCAAAACCCGGCGCGCCGACCCGGAGCGTGTATATTTTTCCGGTTTGGATGGGAAACTGCCGGGCGTCAGCCGTATAAACCCGTTGCTGCGGATCAAAGGTTAGCGTAACGGTTTTCCCCTCACTGCTGAGCTGAACCGTGGCATCCCGAACCGCGTTGACCGAATCGCTGACTACCTCGCCCAAAACCGTCTGGGAACTGGATACCGATACGGCCAGAACTGTATCCTGGGGCGACAGATATCCGTTAACGACCAGTTTACGGTCCATTTGGGGCAGGTTCGACGGATCAACCTCGGTGACCAGATTCTGGCAGGCCGTTATTCCGAAGGCAGTCAGGACACACAAAAAGAGCGAACGAAGAAACATAAGAACCTAAAATTTAAAGCCGTACGTAACCGACGGAACAATGGGAAAAACCGAATACCGTTGAAAAACCGTCCGCGTCGGCTGGTTGGTTTGCTCTTTGGTCTGGGTCGTTAGTTGGTAAAAGAACGGGTTTCGGCGGTTGTAGAGGTTATACACGCTAACCTCCCAAGTGCGTTCATGACGGCGCTTCTTCTTGTGAAACTGAATGCCAAAATCCATCCGGTGATACGCTTCGGCCCGAAAGCTGTTCTTGGTGCTGTAGTCGTTGACCGCCCGTCCGTAGCTGAAAAACGAGTTGATAAAGGAGTTGTCATTGTTGATGATCGGGTTGGGCTGGTGGGTGGCGGCCTGATACTTCGCCAGCGGCACCGTCAGGGCGTTGCCCGTGCCGTACACCCACGTACCGGACAAGGTAATGCGCGGGCTGAGCTCGTAAATGCCTACCAGCGAAATATCGTGCCGCCGGTCGTAGCGCGGGAAAAACTTCCGGCCAAAATTCAGCTCCGGAAACTGCCACTGCGTCCAGGAAAGGGTGTAACCGGTCCAGCCGGTAAACCGCCCGGCTTTTTTCTGCAACAGAAACTCTCCGCCGTACGACCAGCCCCGGCCCGCCGTTACGTTGTCTTCCCACCGCACCTGGTTGGCGGAAGTCGGATCGTTGACCAGCAAAAAACTGGCCCCTTCGCGGTAATTGATGATGCTGTTCATGGTTTTATAATAGCCCTCAACGGTGAGCGTCAGACCGCGGCCGGTTTGCCGATCGTTGAAATCCTTCGCCAGACCGATGGCGACCTGCTGCGACTGCTGCGGTTTTACCTGATCGGTAGTCGGTACCCACAAATCCGTCGGCAACCCAATCCCGGTGTTCGACAGCAAGTGGACGTACTGGTTCATGAGCGCATACGACGCCTTCACCGACAGCGACGGTTTAAGGATGTAAGCCGCCGAAATCCGCGGTTCGGGCCGGAGGTAGTTGACTTGCTTCTGCACAAAATGGCTCAGCCGGATGCCCGCGTTGATGCGCCAGCGGGCGTTGGGTCGCCAGTTATCTTCGGCATACAAGCCCGATTCGAGCACATCGATGGCGTCGATTTCGGTCGTAAACTGGTTGATGAGGGTATTTTGCAGCACCACGGCACTGGGCGTAAAGCGGTGTGCGGTACTCTGAACCCCAAACCGCAACGAATGCTGCGGAGACGGGTAAAAGTCAACGTCGTACTTCAGCGAGAAATCCCGGATACCCGAACTGTAGCGCAGCGAAAACAGGTCTGCCGTTACTGCGTCCCGTTCGTCCGCCCGAATCTGAAATTTATAGTTGCTGAAAATCAGCGAGAGGTTGGAGAAAAGCCGTTGCGTAAACAGGTGGTTCCAGCGGAGTGTGGCTGTGGTGTTCCCCCAATCGAGGTTGATTTTGGTCAGCGATTCCTTGTCATCGGCGTAAAACCGGTCCTGGCCAAAATAACCGCTCAGGTACAGCTTGTTTTTGGGGCCGAAATCGTAATTCGCTTTGGCGTTCAGGTCGTAGAAGTAATAACCGGCGACGGTCTGCCCGTCGGTTTGCTGCTTGATAATGGGCCGGGCTAGAAAATCCAGGTAGGTCCGCCGGGCCGACACCAGAAACGAAGACGAACGTGTCCCGGACGAACGCGCGCCGGATTTCTTTTTCGTGATGGGTCCTTCGAGCGTCAGTCGGGACGCGATGAGGCCAATGCCGCCCTCGCCGTGCAGCTTCTCCTTGTTGCCCTCCTTCATGTTCATCTCAATAACGGAGGAAAGCCGTCCGCCAAAGCGGGCCGGGAAACCGCCCTTGATCAGTTCCACGCTCTTGAGGGCATCGCCGTTGAAGACCGAGAAAAAGCCAAACAGGTGGTTGGCGTTGTACACAATGGCGTCGTCGAGCATGATCAGGTTCTGGTCGGGTCCGCCCCCGCGCACGTAGATGCCGGTGCTGCCCTCAGAGCCTTTCTGCACCCCCGGCATGAGTTGCAGCACTTTCAGCACGTCTTTCTCCCCCAGAAAAGCCGGTATCTTTTTGATTTGAGCGACGGGGATGTCTACTTTGCTCATCTGAGGGCTTTCGCTCACTTTTTCCTGGTTGCGGCTGCCGCTCACGGTAACCTCCGAAAGAACTTGGCCGGGCGTCAGCAACACCGTAACGTCCTGGTTTTTCCGCAACGAGACGGTTTGCTGAACGGGTTCGTAGCCGACGAAGGAAAACGCCAGCGTGAGGCTGTCCCGGGCGGGTAGGGTCAGCGAGTAAAAGCCGTAGGTGTTGGTGGTGGTGCCGGTGGAGGTGCCCGGCAGGTACACATTCACGCCAATCAGCGCTTCCCGGCTGCCGGTTTCGTAAACGTAGCCACTGACCGTTACAAGGGGTCGGCCGGGCGATGGCTGGGCCAGAACTGGGGTTCCAATTCCAAAAAAAATCAGGCAAAACAGGAAGAAGTGCTTCATTCGGGCATTCATTGAACGTACTATTTGTTATTACGTCAGAGGGCGTTCAAAAAGTATAACAAGACAGAACTTAACAGTTTAGGCGAAGTAGAGTTATCATAGCAACGACCTGATTAACACACGACAGTTATGCTGAATTTTGATAAACTTTCACTCAATATTCCCGAAACGACCAAACCACGGGTGGTTATCATCGGTGGTGGATTTGGGGGGCTCAATCTGGTTAAAAAACTGAATGGCAAAGATTTCCAGATTGTGATGTTCGATAAGCAGAACTACCACGGTTTCTGGCCGCTGCTGTATCAGGTTGCTACTGCGGGGCTGGAACCCGACGCCATTGCCGAGCCGCTCCGCAAAATGTTCGACGAAGATTACGAGGATTTCCACTTCCGGCTGGTGCGGGTTCTGGGCGTTGATCCGGTGGCGAAAACCGTGAAGACGATGATCGGTGACCTGCGCTACGATTATCTGGTCATTGCAACCGGAACCAAGGCTAATTTCTTTGGCAATGAGCAGGTGCAGAAGTATTCATTTTCGCTCAAAACCATTCCCGAAGCGCTGGACCTGCGCAGCCAGTTGCTGCAATCGTTCGAACAGGCCAGCATCACGGTTGATTCGCAGCTTCGTGAAGGGCTGCTGAATTTTGTGGTTGTCGGGGCGGGGCCAACCGGGGTAGAAATGGCCGGTTCGCTGGCGGAAATGCGGAAGCACGTGCTGCCGGGTGATTATCCGGGCCTGGATTTCAGCAAAATGAATATTTACCTGGTGGAAGGGCTGGACCGGGTTCTGCCGCCGATGTCGCCCGAAGCCAGTGCCAAAACGCATAAATACCTGGAAGAACTGGGGGTGAACGTCAAACTGAAAACGCTGGTTGAATCCTACGACGGCGAGGTGGTTACCTTCAAAGGCGGGGAGCAAATCCGGGCACAGACGGTAGTCTGGGCGGCTGGCGTCACGGGCGCGCTCATCGACGGTCTGCCGAAAGAAATCATTGGCCGGGGCGGTCGGCTAATGGTCAACGAATTCAATCAGGTCGAGGGCTTCACCGATATTTTTGCCATCGGTGACATTGCCCTGATGAGAACCGAAAAATACCCGAATGGGCACCCGGGTGTAGCGCAACCCGCCATTCAGCAGGGAAGACACCTGGCGAAAAACTTACGCCGACTGCTTCGCCGGGAGCCGATGACTAAGTTTGATTATTTCGACAAAGGCTCGCTGGCCATCATCGGACGCGTACGGGCCGTAGCCGATTTGCCCGGTAACTTACACCTTGGCGGCTTCATTGCCTGGGTAGCCTGGCTGTTTGTTCATATTTATTATTTGATTGGGTTCCGCAGTAAGCTGGTGGTGCTGAGCAACTGGATTTACCGGTTGTTTACCTACGAGCGCGGAACGCGACTTATTATTCGGCCCTTCGTCCGAAAAGACGACAAGGAAGCCCAGGAGTTTGTTGTAAAGAATGAAATGTCCTGAACGGAGGTCATCTCAATCGATGGGTTGGCGGAAATTCAATCAACGGCGAATCTTCCTGCTTAACTCCGCTTCGGCGCGGGATACCCCGCGCCGACTGTTTTGATCCGTGTCATCCAAGTTCAGATGTTAATTCCAGTTCAGAAATGAGGATCCTGCTGACCGCTTTACTACTGGCTAAAACGTTCGCCGTTTCGGCCCAGCCCACATTGAATCCCGATACGGTGAAAGCCGGTCAGTTCGATATGGGGAAAATGTGGACGTTTGATACACCGCCCCAGGAGTATTTTCAGAAAACCTACGGTTTTACGCCCGATCAGAAATGGTTTGACGAGGTGCGGCTTGCGTCGCTGCGGTTTGCCGATTACTGCTCCGCTTCGTTTGTGTCGGCCAACGGCCTGGTGATGACCAACCACCACTGTGCCCGCGAGTCAGGTACGGGCGTGCAGCGCAAAGGCGAGGATTTGAACAGTACCGGTTTCTTTGCCAAAACCCCGGCCGAAGAACGCAAGGTGCCGAACCTGTTTGTCGATCAGTTGGTGAAAATTGAAGACATAACGACCCGGGTGCAGGCCACTATGGCCCTTGGCAAGTCGGAAGCCGAACAACTGCAACTCCGCGAGCGGGAATTTGCCACCATCAAACAGGAATACGGTAGCCAGGCCGACTGGAAAGGGCTGGAATTGCAAACAATCACCTTTTACAACGGCGGGCGGTATTCGCTGTACGGTTTCAAGCGGTACAACGACGTCCGGCTGGTGCTGATGCCCGAGTTACAGCTTGGCTTTTTCGGAGGGGATCCCGACAACTTTACCTACCCCCGCTACGCGCTGGATTTCTCGTTTTTCCGGGTTTATGACAACGGCAAGCCGTTGCGGACTACCCATTTCTTTAAATTCAATCCCAACGGCATCAAGGAAGGAGAGCCGGTATTTGTGACCGGCAATCCCGGCAGTACGGAGCGGCTCAAAACCGTGGCCGAACTGGAATTGGACCGCGACCTGAAAATTCAGTACGTGCTGCAACTGCTCCGCAACCGCGCCGATGCCCTGCAGGCCTACAACGCGAAGGCCAAAAACGACAGCATTCAGAATGAGATTTTTAGTCTGGAAAACAGCCTGAAAGCGTACGGCGGGCAGTTGGATGGGTTGCGCGATCCATACCTGATGGCCCGGAAAGCGGCTTTCGAGCAGCAGTTCAAAGCCGACGCCCAGCGCCTGGAAGCAGGACGCGGCCAGTCGAAAGTCAGTACCGGTTCGGGGCGCAATGGGGCAACTGGCAACGAATCGGCGGTCGGAAATACCGCTTCCCGCGTTGATATCAACCTCAAGCTGTGGGACGATCTGGCCAACAATGTGGCGGATCTGCGGAAATACTACAAGGACAATACCTACCTCGCACCGCTGGAACTGGCCCGGGGCGACTTGCTGGTTTTTGCCCATCTGCTGGCGATGTACGCCGAAGCCGCCCGTCAGTCACCGGGTCGGGCCGAGCAGATGAAGGAATTGTTGCAGACCCCCAGGCTGACCGATCGTTCGCTGGAAGAAGCTTATCTGGCCGCTCACCTGGGCGAAGTACAGGCGGCTTTGGGCAACGACGATCCGTACGTAAAAGCAGCCCTGAACGGGAAATCGCCCAAAGAAGCGGCTGCTTACCTGCTCAACAATACCAAAATGAACGATCAGGGCTACATCAACGACCTGATTACGAAAGGCCCGGCCGCGATCAGCGCCGACAACGACCCACTGCTGGCCCTGGCCCGGATTGCGGTGCCGCGTTACCAGAAAGCGGCTTTGGCTACGCAGGAAATCAACCGGCGGCAGGCGGTTCTGCGGAGTAATCTGGGGCGTTTGCTGTATGAAGTATACGGCACTGCCATTCCACCTGATGCTACTTTTTCGCTGCGGATCAACGATGGCGTGGTGAAAGGCGTACCTTATAACGGAACCGTTGCACCCTACCAAACCACCTTTGCGGGTCTGTATGACCGGTATTATTCATTCAACGGTAAATTTCCGTGGTCGTTGCCCAAGCGCTGGCTCAACCCGCCCGCCGAGTTGCTGCGGCAGCCGATGTGTTTTATTTCCACCAACGACATCATCGGCGGTAACTCGGGAAGTCCGCTGATCAACAAAAACCGGGAAGCCGTTGGGCTGGCTTTCGACGGTAATATGGAAAGTTTGCCGGGAAGCTTTATTTTCGTTCCTGATAAAAACCGGACGGTATCGGTCAATACCGGCGCAATCGTGGCATCCATGCGGTATATCTACAAAGCGACCCGGTTGGTGCAGGAACTGGTCGGCAAATGAAACGAATCATTCACAAGCATCCGCTGGCAATTCGCTGGTTTCACTGGATTAACGTACCGATCCTGTTTGTCATGATCTGGAGCGGTCTGCTCATTTACTGGGCCTGGGACCCGTACCAAATTCAGCTTGGCGACACGGTACTGATCCAGTTTTTCCCGGATTCCTTTTACCAGGCATTGAAGCTGCGTCGGCGGCTGGCCGAGGGCATGTCGTGGCATTTTGTGTTCATGTGGCTGTTCGCCATCAACGGGATGTTGTACGTTCTGTACACCCTGATTTCCGGCGAATGGCGGCTACTGGTGCCCAACCGGCAATCGTTCCGGGAAGCCGGGCAGGTGCTGCTTCATGATCTGGGCATTCGCAAAACCGCTCCCCTGCAGGCAAAATACAACGGTGCCCAGCGCATTGCCTATACCGCCATTATCCTGATGGGGCTGGGTTCGCTGCTGACGGGGTTGGCAATCTACAAACCCACGCAGTTCGCGGGTCTGACCAGCCTGCTGGGTGGTTACGAGGGTGCCCGGCTGTGGCATTTTATACTGACCATCGGCTACGTTTTGTTTTTTGTTATTCACGTCGCGCAGGTCATCCGGGCCGGTTGGAACACGTTCCGGTCGATGATTACCGGTTTTGAAGTGGAGAAGCGTATGCCGGAAAGGACTTCCTCCAACACGGCGGAGTAAACCAATGAATAATGGAAATTCGTTATTCATAAGCCCAAACCATAAATAGGTAATGCGAACGGCCTAAAACCGTTCCTGATTCCATGGCGACTAGAGACAATCTTGAGGAAAAGCGGCCTGACAAAAAGCCGGAGCGCGAGGAACTGACCACCGAACAGCAGATTCGTCGGCGGACGCTGAAAGCAATTGGCTTGTTCGGGCTGGCCAGCCTGGTGCCATACGGCGTCTGGAAGTGGATTCAGTCGCAGCCGAAAGAAGCCGGTCTGCCCGGGGTGTTTCGCAAGGTGCTAAAGACGAATGAGCAGCTTGCCAACGGGTATTTCAGCAACACGCACCTGGCCCCGACTTTCCCCAAAGAAATGGCGGCAAAGAACGTTCGGGTCAACGGCAAAGACGGTTTACGGAGCGCCCTGGACAAAGACGCCTGGCGCCTGCAGGTGGAACGGAACGGCAAAAAAACGCTGTCTATCTCGCTTGATGAGCTCAAGACGCTGCCAAAGCAGGAAATTATTTTTCAATTCAAGTGCATCGAAGGCTGGAGCCAGATTCAGCACTGGGGCGGAGTCAATTTTGCCGATTTCGTAAAGAAATACCAGCTCGGAAAGAAAAGCGGGTCGGACGAATGGTACTCGTACGTCGGGATGAAAACGCCCGATGGCGGTTATTACGTCGGCATTGACACCCCTAGCGCCCTGCACCCGCAGACCATTCTGGCCTACGAAATGAACGACGAGCCACTGACCGACGTACACGGTGCCCCGCTCCGGCTGATTATCCCGGTGAAATACGGTGTCAAGAACCTCAAACGCATCGGCAGCATCTGGTTCAGCGACGAACGCCCCCGCGACTTCTGGGCCGAACGCGGTTACGACTACCACGTTGGCCTGTAAGCCTGCTGCTCTCGGCTGACTGATAATTCCGGCTTTTTGTTATTTTCGGGTTTCATTCAGCAACAAACTTTCCATGAGAAAACTTCTGCTGGCGGTCGCGTTCGGGCTGGCCTTTCACGGCATCCGGGCGCAGACGGCTCAACAAAAAATTGTAGTTACCGACCTGACCCGCATTAAACAGATTGGCGGTATTAAGACTTCCCCCGACGGTAGACAGGCCGTTTACACCCTGACGACCACGGCACCGGACCCGGACAAAAAAGACGAATACGAATACAGAACGCACCTTTATCTGTCCGGTCTGAAACCCGGCAGCGCCAAAGCCCTGACCAACGGCAGTGAAAGCGCCCGCCAGCCGGACTGGTCGCCCGACGGTAAGTCCCTTGCGTTTGTGCGGACCGTGAAAGGAAAGTCGCAGGTTTTTGTGATGCCGCTCGATGGGGGAGAAGCCTGGCAATTGACCAACCTGAGCTACGGCGCTTCCAGCCCGCAGTGGTCGCCCGATGGCAAGTGCATTTTAGTCACCGCCAGCGTTTCGTTGTCGGAACTGCTGAAAGATTCCCTCCTGAATCCGGCGAAAACCGTTCCGGCCTGGTCGCTGGAAAAGCCGGGTTTTCCGGACAATAGTTTTATCAAACCGGACAAAACCGTAAAGCCCAATCCCGATGGTTCGCTGGCCGAAATCCGGGCTTACCTCAATAAGGACGTAGAGGATAAAAAAGCCAAAGTCATCAACCGGCTGAACTTTCAGGGCGAAGCCGCAACCGAGCCGGAACTGAGTTTTACGCACCTGTACAGCATTGAAGTAACCGACAACGCAACCCCGCAACCGTTGACGCGTGGTTTTTACTCCTTCCGCGCTCCGGTCTGGATGCCCGACGGCCGGGGCGTTCTGACCGTTACGGACCGCGATACGCTTCAGCACCCCGACCGGGAACAGGATGCCGCCCTGATCTGGCTGGCCGCCGACGGTTCCGGCCAGCAGGTCCGTGTCTTATCCGAACCGGGCAAAACCTATCTTTCTCCGGCGGTATCGCCCGATGGTCGGCAATTGGCGGTGCTGACCAGCTCGGCGCAGGGCGTCAACACCGGACAGATTGCCGTGGGCAGGCTGAACGGAACAGCCGTTTCTGATTGGCAGCCCATCGCCTTTGACCGGTCGGCGGGTAACCTGAAATGGGGGACGGCCTCGGGGGCGGAATCAAAAAAGAAAAAGGGGGCTACGGCCTACGCGGTATTTTTTACGGCTCCGTCGAACGGCGGGATGCCGCTTTACCGGCTGGACCCCACTACCCGGCAGGTAACACAATTGTCGGATTTTGATAGTGGCATCAACGCCTTCGATCTGGCGGGCGATCAGGTGGTTTTTGCCAAAACCGAAGTAGCCAACCCGTCGGAATTGTACGTAGCAAACTGGACCGGCGCTGCGGCCCAACGACCGATTACGACCGGCGCAGTCAAGTTGAGCAGCCACAACGATTGGGTTTCGGGCAAAGCCCTGAGTTTTCCGGAAAAACGCACCTATAAAAATTCCAAAGGACAAACCGTCGAGTACTGGATTATGAAGCCGACGGCCCTGGCGGACGGTAAGGCTACCGGTTCCGGTAAAAAATATCCGCTGCTGCTCAACATGCACGGAGGCCCGACAGCGATGTGGGGGCCGGGCGAATTTTCGATGTGGCACGAACACCAGTATTTCTGCGCTCAGGGGTACGGGGTGGTGTACGCCAATCCCCGGGGATCGGGCGGATACGGTATCGAGTTCCAGCGCGCCAACATCAGGGATTGGGGGACGGGTCCGACGGAGGACGTATTGGCCGCGGCAACCGATGCGGCCCGCGAAGCCTGGGTCGATACGAGCCGGCAGGTGATTACGGGTGGTTCGTACGCGGGCTACCTGACGGCCTGGATTGTGGCCCACGACAACCGGTTCAAGGCGGCCTTCTCGCAGCGCGGAGTCTACGAGCTTACGACGTTCATGGGAGAGGGTAACGCCTGGCGGCTGGTTCCGAATTATTTCGGCGGGTATCCGTGGCAAAAATCGGTGCAGGAAGTCCTGAACCAAAATTCGCCGTACACGTTTGTCGAAAACATCCGGACGCCCCTGCTGATCAAGCACGGGGAAAACGATTTGCGGACGGGCGTCATTCAGAGCGAAATGATGTACAAGAGCCTGAAAATTCTGGGTCGTCCGGTCGAGTACGTCCGGATGCCGGGCGGCACGCACGAACTGAGCCGAACGGGCAACGTGCGTCAGCGCATCGACCGGTTGCTGCGGATCTACGAATTTTTCGAACGGTATGTGGGCGACAAAAATAGCAGACAGTAACCGACGGGCGGGAGGCAACTTCCGCCCGTTTTGCTTGCCGCTGGACTGATGCGGGCCTTTCCCTCAGTGAGAAGAATAAAAACGGTTATTAACGGATAACGATCCCTTTTAGAAAGGGTGCATCCACCACAAATTGCCCGCCAATAGCCGTTCTTGTCCGTCCTGCCCTGAAAGTTGCACTTTAGGTAGAAATTGTTTTCTCTATTTGATGATAGTATTTGGTAAATGAAAACTTATTGAAAATTTTGTACGTAAATACTTAAAAAAACAGTTGATAAATTTGGTGTAAATAATGTTTTGCTTAATTTTGGTTTATCAACAAACCACAGTAATCTCATCTTTTCTACTGGGACTTTCCGCTGGCCGCACTACCGGATGGACCCAAGCCGAATGAAATGCTCTTGCATGGAGCAAGTTGGTTCGGAGAATCTGCCTGAACAACCAGTGCAGATCTTGTAATTCCGTTTATCCATAATCCTGACATGTCGCCGACGTTCTGGTCGGTCGGGCCGCGCTTTGTCGTTGCGCATCCCGATTTCCGAAACGGGCGAACAAAGAAACTGAACGCCAGCACTGTCTGGCAATCAGCCATTGCCATGCGCCCGGTTGCGAAAGGCGGTTCGGCGAAGCGGCCAGTGTCCGGCCGTCTGACGCACCGGGTTTGCATGACAACGGATCTTTTCAACTATTCATCTTTCTAACCTAACTGATTGTATGAGGAGAACGCTACTTCTGATAGTAGGGATGATATGGCTATCCATGGTCGTGGCCACGGCTCAGACCCGCACGCTTACCGGGACAATTATGGCGGCTGATGAAGGGCCTCTCCCGGGTGCCAACGTGGTGGTTAAAGGCAGTACGACCGGAACGACAACCGATAATGAAGGCAAATTCAGCCTGAAAATTCCCAGTGAAAACACCACCCTGATTATCAGTTCCATCGGCTTTTTGACCGAAGAAGTGACCGTTGGCAACCGCTCGACGCTTGACCTGACGATGAAATCGGATGTGAAATCGCTAGCGGAGGTCGTCGTGACGGCTTTTGGCGTAGAAAAAGAAGTAAAATCGCTGGGCTACGGCGTCCAGGAAATCAAAGGCCAGTCGCTCACCGAAGCCCGTTCGTCGAACGTCGTGAATGCGTTATCCGGTAAAGTGGCCGGGTTGCGGGTGAGTTCCAACGGCGGTCCGGGCAGCGGCTCCACGATTCAGATTCGGGGTGCTGCGTCGGTATCGGGCAACAACCAGCCGCTGATCGTTATTGATGGCGTACCCATTCAGCAGTCGTTTGACAAGACGTACGGTTCGGGTATTTCGGAAGTGAACCCGGACAACATTAAGGAAATGAGCGTGCTGAAAGGCCCGAACGCAGCAGCTCTTTATGGATCGCGGGCGGCCAACGGGGTGATTCTGATCACGACGAAAAACGGCGCCGGAACGAAGGGAATCGGGGTCGAAATCAACTCCAATGTGACCTTCGAACGTCCGTGGATCAAGCCGAAATTTCAGAATATCTACGGGGGCGGACACGGTTACCGCACCTGGTACAACGACGGCTGGTCGGGCGCCATTACCGATCCGCTGGAAATTGAGCAATACCGCGCTGCGTACGGCCCGAATGCTCCGCTGACCGGTACGGAAGGAACCGACGAAAGCTGGGGCGGTCCGATGGATGGACGGCTGGTTCGTCACTGGTGGACCGGCAAAGACGTGGCTCCGCTGACGCCAAACCCCAACGGCTGGGAAGATTTCTGGCAAACCGGTCAATCCATTACCAACAGCGTCGCGCTTTCGGGCGGCAATGACAAAGGCAGCTTCCGGTTATCCCTGGGCCGTCTGGATCAGAAAGGGCTGGTTTATTTCAATGACTTCTACCGGAACAACTTCAAACTGAACTCGGCGTACAATTTTACGTCGAACTTCAGCGCGACCATTTCGGCGGAATACATTAAATCGGGTGGTAACCGGAGCTACAGCAGCGGTCAGGAATTTATCTGGTCACACCGGCAGAACGACTGGGCCAAGCTCCGCAACTGGCGCGATTACACGGGCGTTCACATTCAGCGTGCCGTTGCTGGCAAACCCGCCGATACCGATCCGCCGAACTGGCAGCACACGTTTTTCACGAACCCGTTCTTCTCGTCGGAAATGTTACCCAACAACAACGAGAAAGACCGCCTAGTAGGCAACATCGCCCTGAATTACAAAATCCTGCCTTCGCTGAGCCTGATGGTCCGGAGCGGAACCGACGTGTGGACGGATACCCGAATCAGCGTCAACAATTTTGAGCGGGTCCGGAACGGCAACCGGACGCCCGGCGCCTTTACCGAAGAAGTCCTGCGTCGGCAGGAAACCAACCACGATGCAATCCTGACCTTCAACAAAGCCCTCAGCACGGATTTCACGACAAATATTCAGGTAGGGGGAATTTCACGGACCAACTACTACAAACGCAATTACCTCAGTGTGGGTGAACTGGTTGTTGACGGTTTATACAACGCTTCCAACGCCAACCCGAGCCGGAATACCGCCGAGAGCCGTATTGAAAAATCACAGGTTAATAGCGTGTTTGGATCGTTCGAATTGGGTTACAAAAACGCCCTTTTCCTGAACGCAACGGCCCGTAACGACTGGTCGAGTACGCTGCCGTCCAACAACCGTTCGTATTTCTACCCGTCGGTATCGGCCAGCGCCGTCATCACGGATTTGCTGAATGTGCAGAGCAATATGATTTCTTTCGGTAAAGTCCGGGCGAGTTGGGCGCAGGTGGGGAACGACGCCCTGCCGTATCAGTTGCTGCAAACCTTCCGGGCCGGAACGTCCTGGGCGGGCTCAACTCCGGAGTTTTACGAAAATACGCAGATTGCCAACTCAACGCTGAAACCGGAAATTACGACCGGTACCGAGTTGGGTCTGGATGTCCGTTTTCTGAGAGGACGCGTCGGCCTGGATCTGACATATTACAACCAGGTGTCGCGTGATCAGATTCTGGCCGTCGAAATCTCCAAGGCGAGCGGTTACAACTCCCGCTTTTTGAACGCCGGTAAAATCACCAACAAAGGTCTTGAAGTGGTCCTGACCGGGACACCCGTCAAAACCGGTAGCGGTTTCAACTGGGAAACGACGGTCAACTTCTCGCGGAACCGCAACAAGGTGCTGGAACTGGCGGAGGGTCTGACGACCTACACCCTGACCACGCGCCAGGGGTTGATTACGGAAGCCCGCGTAGGACAACCGTACGGCAGTTTCTATGGGGTTGGTTTCGAGCACGCACCCGATGGACAGATCATTTACGGAGCCAACGGCTATCCGGTGGTTTCGTCAACGCCCCGGATTCTGGGCAACATTCAGCCTAAATGGACCGGCGGCTGGTTGAATAGCCTGTCATTCCGGGGCTTCTCGGTGTCGGCGCTGGTTGACGTGAAATGGGGTGGCGACTTCTTCGATGAAGGAACCGGAACGGCCCGCTGGACCGGCCAGTACGAAGAAACGGCCCTCGGACGCGAAGAAGGGGTCATTGGAAAGGGAGTTTATAACGCCGGAACGGCCGAAAACCCGAACTATGTGCCCAACACGGTGATTGTCCCGGCCAAAAACCTCATCGGATACAACAACCCAAGGAGCTACCACGAAGCGTCGATCTACGACGGCAGCTACGTCAAACTCCGCGAAGCCACGATTGGCTACCAGATTCCGACGGCTTTCCTGAATCGGATTAAACTCCGCTCGGCCAAAATCTCGCTGGTGGGCCGGAACCTGCTCATGCTGTTCAAAAACACCACTCATGTTGATCCTGAAGTAGACCGTTTCGGCGGAAATCAACAGGGTTTTGCGTACGGTGAATTGCCCAGCTCGCGCAGCATCGGTGCCAACCTGAGTCTGTCATTCTAATTCCGGAAAAAGATTTTGTCTATGAAGATCATACAAGCAGCTTTTATCAGTCTCGGGGTTCTGACGCTGGCGGGTTCCTGCACGAAGGATTTCGACGAAATAAACATCAGCCCGAACGATCCAACTTCCATCTCTCCGCAGTACCTGCTGCCGTACGCCCTCGAATCGTCCATCGACCGGTACTGGGGCGTTCGCACCCGCTTCGAACGGTTGAATCTGGACGGGGCCATGTGCTGGATGCAGTACCTGACGCGCAACATCTACTCGAACGAGGGCGACAACTACGAAGTCTCGGTTGGCTTTTACAACAACAACTGGAAGGGCTTTTTCAACGACTCGCAGGTGAACTTCCAGCGGATCATCGCGCTGTCGGGGCCGGGGGGGCAGTTCGAAAATTCAAACTACGAAGGCGTTGCGCTGGTGATGCGTTCGTGGGTGTTTTCCCTGCTGACGGATACGTACGGCCCCATTCCCTATAACGACGCCCTGAAAGGAACGGCGGCTGAGCCAAACTACACGCCGACTTACGATCCCGTCGAGGCCGTTTACGCGGGCATTCTCGCGGATTTGAAAACGGCTAACGAAAAGCTGACGGTGGGAGGGGCGGCCATTTCGGGCGATATTCTCTACGGGGGTGATGTTTTGAAGTGGAAAAAGTTTGCCAACTCGCTCCGGCTGCGGTTAGCCAACCGTCAGGCGGCCAAAAAACCGGCCGAATCAAAAGCCATCATGGCCGAAATTCTGGGCGATGCCACCAAATACCCGATTTTTACGGGTAATGCTGACAACGCCAGACTGGCTAATTCGGCGGTATTGCCCAGTAACAACGAGTGGCATCAGGTGATGATTCAGGACGGCCGGACCGACTGGAACGTCAGCAAAACCATTGCCGACCGGCTAAACGAACTGGGCGACACCCGGATTACGGTCTACGCCCAGCCCAACAAAGAAGGCAAGTACGAAGGTCACGCCAACGGGTTGCCCGATGCCGTCGCTACGGCGTACCTGGGAACCAGTTCCGTATTGGGCAACTACTTCACGGCCGCCACCGCACCCAGCGTACTCATGACGTTTTCGGAGCTGAACCTGATTCTGGCCGAAGCAGCCGCCGACGGCGACATCTCAGGCAGTGCGCAGACGTACCTGGAGAAAGGCGTTACGGCTTCTTTTGAGCAATACGGTTTGACGGTTCCGGCCGGTTATCTGACTAAAATTGGCCCCGCAACCAAAAGCACCATTCTGGAGCAGAAGTGGATTGCGTTGTTCGGGCAAGCCATCGAAGCCTGGACCGAATACCGACGGACCGGCTTGCCGGTGCTGCCCGCGAAGGATGCCCGCGCCGTTTTCTCCAACGACGGTGTGATGCCAACCCGTCTTAAATACCCCACCTCGGAATATTCGCTGAACAAAGCCAGCCTGGACAAAGGAATCTCGCTTTTGGGGGGAGCCGACGATATGAAGACGAAACTGTGGTGGGTTGAGAACTAACGCCAATAAACCGTGAAGATGTTCATGAAAAGCTATAAAGTATTTATATTGAGTGGGTTGCTTGCAGCAGGTGGCCTGCTCGCCGGATGCGAGAAAAAAGAGGATCCGTTTGTTGACCGCGTGGTGGCCCCCGTCCTGGTGGTGGTTCAGGGCGCAGCCGATGGGGGCGGTCAAACCGCCGAACCCGTCGTCTCGCAAACCATCACGGCGCCGGTAACCATGAGCGTTAAGGTTTACGAGCTCGACAAAAGCGGTATTCTGGATTACAAAGTCGGTATCGACTCGATTCCGGTTGCCTCGCTGGCGCTCAAACTGACCAAACGCGACGGAACGGTGCTGGCCGATCTGAAGACCGACAATACCGGGTTGGCCACGTTGACCAAGACCTGGGCCGAACTCGGCATCGCAGCACCCGCCGTCGGCAGCAGCGTTTCGCTGACCTGGGTCGGTGAACACAAGGGACAAGCCTTTACCCGTCTGTCGCGGGTGCAGGGTGTGAAGTAGACCCGTTTCGTACCTACCATCTGTCAGTCGTTTGTCTTTCTGTTTTGAGTCGTCAGATTCTGACGGACAGTGGAAAGATGAACGGCTGATCACCGCTTATAAACTGATTTAACAAACCAACATCTAACCAATTCTCAACTATGTCTCTGAATCGTCGCGAATGGCTCCGGTCTGGCCTGCTGGCCGGTGTAGGCTTAGCCGCTGCCCCAGCCGCTTATTGTGAACCCTGGCTGGACAAACCCGAGTTGGCCGGTGCTTTGCCGCCGACCGCTCCGAAGGTCGCGCTGAAAGCCCGTTTGTCGGCTAATGAAAACCCGTATGGTCCGTCGCCAAAGGCGCTGAAAGCCATCGCCGAAGCCGCCCCGGAAGGTTTTCTGTATCCGTTTCAATACGGAATGCAATTGCAGAAAATGATTGCCGATGAGGAAGGCGTCGCACCGGAGCAAATTCTGCTTTCGGCGGGTTCGGGAGCCTTGTTGCATGCAACGGCTTTGCAGTATGCGTACACGAATCCCGGAGGAAGCGTTCTGTCGGCCGATCCGACGTACGAATCGCTGGTGCGGGCGGCTGTTCAGCATGGTATGACCTGGGACAAAGTACCCCTGACATCCGGAACCTACGACCATAACCTGGAGGAAATGGAGAAGCGGGTGAACGACAAAACGAGTCTTGTCTATGTCTGTAATCCCAACAACCCCACGGGCGTAACGATCAACCCGGAAAGTCTGCGGGCGTTTGTTGACCGCGTTTCGGCCAAAAAACCGGTGTTTGTTGATGAAGCGTACATCCACTACACGGGCGATCCGAAAAAATACACGGTAATCGAAAACATCAAAAAAGGCCAGAACGTGATGGTCGCCAAGACCTTTTCCAAAATCTACGGAATGGCCGGCCTGCGGATGGGCTACATGGTTGGCCAACCGGATACGCTGAAGGCCATTTCTAAATGGGGCGGGGGCGTCGGCAACCTGAGCATGACGACGCTTCGGGCAGCTCTGGCCTGCTACAAAGACGACGAGTTTATCAAGTATTCGCTGAGCAAAGGCCTCGAAGCCCGTGAGTTTTTGTACGCGACGCTGAAACAGAACGGATATACTTACCTGCCCTCGGGCACAAACTTCGTGCTGTTCCCGATCCGGATGAAGGGCGATGATTTCACCAAGAAAATGATGGACAACGGCGTAAGCGTTCGCCAGTGGAAATTCGACGGCCAGTTCTGGTGCCGCGTCAGTCTCGGCACGATGGACCAGATGAAAGCCTTTGCCGATGCGCTGAAAGTTGTTTCCTGACGCACCGACGGGCTGGAATCCGGGAGAGTTTCTGAAAAACAGACGGTTTGCTTCCTAAAACGAGTTCACGTACGAAAGTATCAGATAACCTGAGTTGAAATCGCTCCCGAAGTTTTACCTTTGGGAGCGATTTCTTTTTATACCTGCTTATGTCTGTTCAGATTTCCCCCCTGGCCGAAAGTTTGCCTGCCTTTTTAAAACAGCATGATTATTCGGCCATTGCTGTACTTGCCGATATGAATACCAAACGGCATTGTTATCCGGCCATCAAAAATTTTTTACCGAAACATAAAATTTTTACGGTTCGGGCGGGTGAGCATCACAAGAATTTAGCCACCTGCGAAACCGTCTGGCAGGGGTTGACGGACGCCCAGTTTGACCGGCACGCGCTGTTGATCAATCTCGGTGGGGGAGTAATTGGGGATTTGGGCGGTTTTTGCGCGGCAACCTACAAACGTGGCATTGATTTTATCCAGATTCCAACCACTTTACTGTCGCAGGTTGACGCCAGCGTGGGCGGAAAGCTGGGTATTGACTTTCACGGATTTAAGAACCATATTGGGGTCTTTAAACTGCCGGAAGCCGTTCTGATTGACACGGTATTTTTCCAGACCTTACCGGAGCTGGAACTCCGGTCGGGATTTGCCGAAATCGTCAAGCACTGCCTGATTGCCGATGCGGCCAAATGGAATGTCATCCGCCGTCGTGATCTGCAGCAGCAGGACTGGAATGACCTGGTGGCGCATTCGGTGGCGATCAAAAAAAATATTGTTGAGCAAGATCCAAACGAGCGGGGTATTCGTAAAATATTGAACTTCGGTCACACGCTGGGCCATGCACTCGAAACGCATTTTCTGGCCGATCCGAAACGTCGGTTGCTGCACGGAGAAGCCATTGCTGCCGGAATGATTGCCGAAGCGTTTATTGCTTACCGGAAAGGAATGATTCCGGCAGAGCTGCTGGAACAGATCGAAGAATACCTTTTTGCGGTCTATGGCCGCGTCACGATTGCAGATACGGACCTCGAGCCGGTATTGGCGCTAACGTTACAGGACAAGAAAAATCGGAACGGTCAGGTGCGGATGGCCCTGCTCGACGGACCGGGAAGTTGTGCCTTCGACGTGCCGGTTACCAAGGCCGAAATGAGCCGGGCATTGGAGTACTATAGAACCTAAACTGTAAGTGGGCCGTTTGCGCGGTTTTTCGAACCTTACAGACAGAATATCAATTAATTCAAGTGTGTTTTCTTAACCATTTTTGTCTATAAGTGTCAACTTTACAACCCCGTTAAACAGTCCGTTTATGAAACATTTTATTGGCGTCCTTGTGTTGCTGGCCGTGGTTTCGCTCGCCGGCTGCATGCCCGGAAAGTTATTTGTCGAACACGATTACAGCTACGAGGGGCATTTTAAAAATTACGAGTCTTTTAATTTTCTGGAATGTGAGTACATCGACTCAACGCTACTTTGCTCGGACATTCAGGAAGCCATTCGCCACCAGATGGAGGCTCGGGGCTATAAAGTAGCCAACCGGGCTCCGAATCTGCTTATCTCCTACAACATTTTTCGGAACGACCTGCGTTTCCGGGGGTATCAGCAACCCGTTATCAAAGACTGGGTTGTGAGTGAAGACGGGGACGCAACCTACAAACGGATTGATTACAACCTCGACGAAGGTACCCTGATGATTTCATTGATCGATGCAGAAACCTACCAGGTCATCTGGAAGGGCTATGCCTCCCGTGTTACCCGAAATCCCAACTTCAAGAATAATTACTTCAAGGGCATTGTCCGATCCATTTTTGATCAGTACCCTTTGATGGCTTCGGCCCGAAAATAGCGGGCCAACTCAGTCTTCAAACAGCGAACCGTAAGCGCAAAAGTTGACTTATGGTTCGCTGTTTGTTTTTGTAAGCTCCCTGAAAATACCTTCCAAGCTGCTTTCCTGCTGTTTCAGGCCAACCAGCGTCAGGTTTTTATCGGCGGCTAACCGGAAGATGGCCGCCCGCAGATCGCTATCCTTGTCAGCGGTCAGGCGGTAACGGCTTTCGCCCAGCGCATCAATCTGCCGGATGCCGGGCAGCTCGTTCAAAACCGTTGCGTCGGCCAGATCCCGCTCAAATTCGGCCACTACAACCACCGAGCCGTCGGAGGTTTCCCGCAGAGTGCTCAACTCTCCATCGGCCACAATCCGACCCCGGTTGATGATGATGACCCGGTCGCAGAGGGCTTCGACTTCCTGCATGATGTGGGTGGAAAACAGAACGGTTTTTTCGCGCCCAATGGTCCGGATCACCTGGCGGATTTCCGAAAGCTGGTTGGGGTCCAATCCGGTAGTGGGTTCGTCCAGAATCAGCACCGGCGGATTGTGAATCAGCGCCTGAGCCAGCCCGACGCGTTGCCGGTAACCCTTCGATAACTGACCGATCTTTTTGCGTTGCTCCAGGCCCAGCCCGACCAGTTCAATCATATCGGTTACCCGCTGGCGCAGTACCGCGCCCCGCAGGCCGTGCAGCGAACCCGCAACGTTTAGAAACTCCTTCACGTACATATCCAGGTAGAGCGGATTGTGCTCGGGCAGGTAACCCAGGCTGCGCCGGACATCGATGGAGTGGGTGCGAACATCGAACCCGTTGACCTTTACCGTACCCTCGGTGGGCGGCAGGTATGCCGTGGCAATTTTCATGGTTGTTGATTTTCCGGCCCCGTTTGGCCCCAGAAAGCCCACAATTTCGCCCGGCTGAACCGCAAAGGAAATGGCATCGACCGCCCGTTGGGCCGGAGCACCCGGGCGGGTATAGAGTTTAGTCAGGTTTTGTACCAGAATGGACATTGATCAGGACAAAAGGCGAAAAATCGAACGTGCAAGGTACGAAAGCAGCCGAACATTTGTTGCCACTGCGCACAAGCAGGGAGTCCGGTGTACGGAATGCAACCCCTTTCTTACGCGGGAAAACAAAAACGACTGCTTAAAAAATAATCCCGTTAGAATCAGCGAATAAACGGTATTCTATTAACGGTGTTTTGGCCAAACCGCTTTAAAAACCGAAAACAATTTTTATTTTTAGCCTTTCGTTCATCCTTAAACGGATTGAACAAACTGCAATGAGGACGAAACACATCGGTACGGTAGTGGGCTGCCTGATGACCATCAGTGCCTGGGCGCAGCAACCGGGAGTTCCAACGCCGACCCGAAGAAATGACGACCATCCGCCGGAAGTTTTTACCAACTGCGACAGCGCCCAGACACAGACCGAGCTGAACTTATGCGCCCAGATGCGGTTTCAGAAAGCCGATCAGGAATTGAATGCAATCTACAAGCAATTGCTCGAGTTGCTGCCTAAAGACGATAAGATGATGGTGGTGGAGGCCCAGCGTCAATGGCTGGCTTACCGCGATGCTCACTGCAAGATTTACGAGAAAATGTACGCGGGCGGTTCCATGCTGAGCATGGTGCTTGCCAATTGCAAAGAAGCCGCAACCCTGAACCGGATTAACGAACTAAAAGAACTAATAGCCGAACGTAAACTTAGACAATAGCTGCCTGACGTATGAGTGATTCAGTATTCCGGAAGAAATCAGTTGGTAAAGCCGTCGCCGATATCGACGAAGGGGATTCGTCCCACCTGAACAAAGTCCTGGGTGTTCGCGATTTGACTTCCTTCGGGATTGCCGCCATCATCGGAGCCGGAATATTCAGTACCATCGGGCGGGCCAGCGTCAACGGCGGTCCGGCGGTTTCCCTGCTGTTTGTATTTACGGCCATTGCCTGCGTTTTTACGGCGCTTAGCTACGCGCAGTTTGCCTCGACGGTGCCCGTTAGCGGAAGCGCTTACACGTACGCATACGTGTCATTCGGGGAGATTTTTGCCTGGATCATCGGATGGGCGCTTATCCTGGAGTACGCCGTCAGCAACATGGTGGTGGCTATTTCGTGGTCTGAATATTTTACGTCGATGCTCGGCGGGTTTAACATTCATTTTCCGGGATACTGGTCCTCCGACTACGGATCGGCCGCCCGGGCTTACGCGGAAGTGCAGGCCAGCGCGTCGCCCGGTAGCCTGCCCGCCAACACGCGGGAACTGGCCCAGGCTTTCCAGGACGCTCCGACCATCGGCGGTTTGAAACTCATTGCCGACTTGCCCGCCGGGGTGATTACCATTCTGATTACGGCCCTGGTGTACATCGGTATCAAAGAATCCCGAACCGCCAGCAACATTCTGGTGGTGCTGAAACTGGCCGTTATCGGCCTGGTAATTGCCGCCGGGGCTTTTTACGTCAAACCCGAAAACTGGTCGCCGTTCGCACCCAATGGCGTTAGCGGGGTTTTGAGCGGGGTTGCTTCGGTGTTTTTTGCGTTCATCGGTTTTGATTCCATCTCGACGACCGCCGAAGAATGCCGTAATCCGCAGCGCGACCTGCCCCGGGCCATGATTTACTGTCTGATCATCTGCACGGTTTTGTACGTCCTGATCACCCTGGTGCTGACCGGTATGGTCAACTACAAGGAACTGGGCGTGGATGATCCGCTGGCGTATGTGTTCCAGAAAGTGGATCTGAACTTTGTGGCCGGTATCATTTCGGTCAGCGCCGTTGTGGCCATCACGAGCGCCTTGCTGGTGTACCAGCTGGGCCAGCCGCGCATCTGGATGACCATGAGCCGCGATGGGTTGCTGTGGCCGCGTTTCTCGCAAATCCACCCGCGTTACCGGACTCCTTCCTTCGCAACCATCGTAACGGGTTTTCTGGTGGCGGTCCCCTCGCTTTTCCTGGACATGCAGTTCTTTATCGACTTGACGAGCGTGGGTACGTTCTTCGCTTTTATTCTGGTATGCGGGGGGATTCTGTACCTGGATGCAAAGGGGCTTTCCCGTCATTCGAAGTTTAAAGTTCCCTACGTCAACGGCAAGTACATCATCGGGATCGCCTTGCTGATTACCATGACGCTGGTGGTCCGGGCGGGCGGGCTTGTGAGCGGAATCGAAGAAAAACCGCTGCTGGCTTTTTTCTGGCTTACCTGGGCGGTTCTGGCCGTTCTGGCGTTCCGTCAAAACTTCTCGCTGTTGCCGGTGCTGGGTATCCTGACCAACCTGTATCTGATGACCGAACTGGGGGTTAGCAACTGGCTTATTTTTGTCATCTGGCTTATTATCGGCCTCGTTATCTACTTCCTGTACGGCTACCGGAAAAGCAAGCTGGCGATGGAAAACAATCAGTAAAACAGCCGTTTCATGGCTTAGCTACATCAGTTAATACAGTTTACCATAAGCTATATTTGTATGTACAATTTAGGTGTATATATTTGCTAACGATCTTTGATAGCAAGGCTGACTTCAACGCAACAAGTAAGGTCAATTTACATCTCGCAATAAGGTAGAAAGCCTATGGGGCATCCCTCTAGGCTTTTTTGTCGATTTATCTATCGTACCATAAAAATGCCCCAGCACATGCTGGGGCATTTTTTATAATAAACGGTCTATCAAGAATTAGTCGCTTCGGCGGCCACCCATAAGCAGGCTGGCGTAGTAGAGCAGTGTTGCCAGCGAACCAAGTGCGGCAACAACGTAGGTCATGGCTGCCCACCAGAGGGCATCTTTGGCATAACCATACTCCCGTTGGTTGACAATGTTGCGGTTTTGCACCCAAGCCAGCGCCCGACGGCTGGCGTCGAACTCAACGGGCAGGGTCACGAAACTAAACAGCGTCGTTACGGCAAATAGGGCCACCCCAATCGCCAGCGGAATAATGGTTGTGTTAATCAGCAAAATACCGATCAGAATAATCCATTGCAGGTAGCTGGACGAAATCGTCAGGAACGGTACCATCGCTGAACGAAACTTGAGCGGGCCGTACGCCGTTGCGTGTTGCACGGCATGGCCGCATTCGTGGGCCGCCACAGCCGCAGCCGCAACGCTTCGCCCGTAATAAACGTCGGCACTCAGGTTGACGGTTTTGTCCTGCGGGTTATAGTGGTCCGTCAGCATCCCCTCAACCGACAGGACGCGAACGTCGTAAATGTTGTTTTCGTGGAGCATCCGTTCGGCAATCTCCTTACCGCTCAGACCGTTACTCAGTCCGATTTGGGAGTACTCATTGAACTTGCTTCTCAACCGCCAGCTAACACCAGCACTGAGCAAAGCGAAAATGATGAAAATAATCCAGATTCCAGGCATAGTTGAATAGAGACCGGTTTACCGGTACAATTAGGGTTATGGTCAAACAATTGGGTGGATGACTTTACTTACTTAACAAATATCACTAAAAAAACAGTTCACTGCTCATCCATGTCCAAAACCGCTGATCACGTTTTTGGTAGGCTTGTCATTCGGCGTAAGCCTTGCGGATTTTTCCGATGATGGCCGTGGTAGAATAACCCGCCACGAGCGGAATGGTTTGCACCCGACCTCCATTTTGCTGCACGAAATCGGCGCCCACAATATCGGCAACTGCGTAGTCGTCGCCTTTCACCAGCACATCCGGTTGAACCGCCTGAATGAGTTCAAGGGGCGTCGGCTCGTCGAAAAGAACAACGGCGTCGACGAAGGCCAGCGACGCCATCAGCCGGGCGCGGGCGTATTCGTTGACAACAGGCCGCAGCGGGCCTTTGATCCGGCTCACGGAAGCATCGGTATTTAATCCAAGAATCAGCTTGTCTCCGGCCTGCCGCGCTTTTTCCAAGTAATCGACATGCCCCAAATGCAGAATGTCGAAACAACCGTTGGTAAACACGATCTGTTTGCCTTCGGCGTGCCAGGTTTTAGCCTGTTCAACGGCTTGTTCGCGGGTCAGGATTTTGGATTCAGTCATGCTATTTTTTTAGGACGAGTGGATTCAAACGGGTTGAAGGACTGGGCGGTTTTCCGTCATTCAGTCATCCGGCAGACTAGGGTTTGGCGTTGACGACTTGCTGAGAAACCGGGCTGGTTTGCGACTGTGGGTTTTTCCCTTTGATCATCACGACCAGAAAGCTCAGTGCCCCCAGCACCACAATGTAGAACCACTGCGTAAACAGCATCAGCGTTGCCAGCGTAGCGCCATCCTGGTTGCTCAGGCCGTACAGCGCCAGGGCCGCCCCAACCAGAATGTTGAAAGCTCCGGCTCCGCCCTGAACGGGGGCCGCCATCCCAATTGACCCCATGATCAGAATGGTCAGTCCGGCGCGCCAGTCCAGACCCGCAGTTTGGGGCATGGCAAAGATCAGGACAAACGACATGAAGTAGTACATGGTCCAGATCAGGGCCGTATGGAACACGAAAGCGCCGGGGTTCTTCAGTTTACGAACGCTCAGCAGACCGTCGAGCAAACCGGCCATAAATTTTTCAATCTTCTGATAGAACGGCTTCTGACGGAGAATTTCTTTGTAGCGGCTGTAGAAAAACCAGACCATAACCGCAAATCCGAGCAGGCAGCCCCCCAGCAGAACCAGCAGCCAGGAATTATCCCGCAAACCCGTTACATTAAGTTTGGTCGAGAAAAAGTCCATCAGAAACGTGCTCAACCGGCTGAATTCGATCAGGAAGGTAGCACCCAGCAGCAGCAAAAGAACCAGTACATCGACAATCCGCTCGGCAACGACTGTCCCGAAACTCACGTTGACGGGCACCCCTTCCAGGCGATTGAGCGTACCGCAGCGCGTTACTTCGCCCATGCGCGGCACCACCAGGTTAGCGAAATAGCCCGTCAGAACCGATACGGTGGTGTTGAACGGCGAAGGACGATGACCCACAACGGGTTCCATCAGCAACCCCCAACGGTAGGCCCGGCTCCAGTGGGCAACGACGGTGAGCAAACCGGATACGATAATCCAGCTGTAGTTGGCTTTGCTGAATGCCTCAAACATAGCCGCCCGGTCAATGTCCTTGAATACGTACCAGAGCAGCCCGGCCGCAATACTGAGCGAAATGCCGTACTTTAAAATGTTTTTCAAAATTCAGGCTGGTTTAAAATGGTTATTGGTGATTATAAAAGTGGAATGGCCGCGTGGTTAGAACAGGCAAAGACGGTACCAATCCGACCGTCCTGTCCGTAGAAACCAAGTACTCATTTTGTAACCATTCGACTATCTTCATTCATTACCATAAAAATCATTCCAGAATTTAGACGAGTCGGTTGTTGCCGTCCGGAAAGACCACTAGTGGCGTGTAGGCTCTGGCTTCTTCCGTAGTCATCATGCCGTAGGAGATGATGATAATGATGTCGCCAACCTGCGCGCGACGGGCAGCCGCCCCGTTCAGACAGATGATGCCCGAACCGCGCTCCCCCTTGATTACGTAGGTGATCAGGCGCTCGCCGTTGTTGTTGTTAACAATATGGACCTGCTCGTTTTCGATCAGACCAGCCGCATCCATCAGGTCCTCGTCGATGGTGATGCTGCCGACGTAATTCAGTTCGGCCTGCGTCACCCGGACCCGGTGGATCTTGGATTTCATTACAGTAATAAACATAGTTGTCTTGACTGCCCGGTTCAAACGGGCCATCAAAAATAGTGAAAAACAGGCCACCCGTTGCAGTTACCGCAAAAACAGACCACAAACCGACTTAGTTCAGCCAGACGCCTGTCAGAGAATGAGGTTATCGATCAGACGGGTTTTGCCCAGGTGCGCGGCAATGCACAGGGCCGTTGCGCCCGGGGCCTGAAGCTGGTCGACGGGTTGCAGGGTATCGGCATTGGCAATTTCAAAATATTCGACCCGGAAAGCGGGGTGGGCCTGAAAGTGCTCGTTTACGGCCGTTTTAGCGGCTTCGACGGAATTGCCGGTTTGCAAAATCTCCCGGGCCTTGCTCAGCGCCTGGTACAGTTCGAGCGCATCCCGGCGTTCGTCGGGCGTCAGATTACGGTTTCGCGACGACATCGCCAGGCCGTCTTCTTCCCGCACGATTGGCATCCGGATCAGTTCCAGGGGAAAGCTCAGGTCACGAACCAGCCGCTTTACCACCGCAACCTGCTGCAAATCCTTCTGTCCGAAATACGCCCGGTCGGGCTGGACGATGTGGAATAATTTGGCAACCACCAGACCGACGCCGTTGAAGTGGCCCGGCCGGAAAGCGCCTTCCATGACCGTCTCCAGTTCTCCGAAGTTCAATTTCAGCACGGGGCTGGTCGGATACATTTCTTCCACAGAGGGAGCAAAGACGAAGTCGCAGCCGGCAGCTTCCAGCAACGCACAGTCGGCTTCCAGCGTATGCGGGTAGCGGGCCAGATCGTCGGCGTTGTTGAATTGGGTCGGGTTGACGAAGATGCTGCAAACCGTCAGGTCATTCTGCGCTTTGGACGCATCGATCAGCGACAGGTGACCCGCGTGCAGAGCGCCCATTGTGGGTACGAGGCCCACCGATAGGTTATTTTTGCGCTGATTATCAATCGCTTGCCGAAGGTCGGCAATGGTTTCGTAAAGGTACATGCTCAATAGGGAAGAATTTTGGTCAGTTGCCCGGGGACCTTATTTCCGGAGGAAGGTTGCCGTCGAGCGTTTCATTAGGACAAAACAGGAGTTTTTCTGGCGAAATTCTATTGAAATACCAGAAAAAATTGTATAATTTTGCAGATTTTTAATTCGTTCCGCTACGGCGGTGTATTTCACTAAAGCCCCCCAATCGTGTTATGAGCAAACTTCGGATTCTCTACGTTGCCAGTGAAATCAACCCTTTCCTCCAGACCTCTGCTGTTGCCGATTTTGTTCGGAAACTCCCGCAGGCGATGCAGGAGCGGGGCATGGAAATTCGCATTCTGGTGCCACGTTTCGGGCTGATCAATGAGCGCAAAAACCGGCTGCACGAAGTAGTTCGGTTATCGGGAATCAACATTACGGTGGGCGACGAAGAAAAACCACTGATTATCAAGGTGGCATCAATCCCCAACGCCAAGCTTCAAGTGTATTTTATTGACAACGAAGACTATTTTCAACGGAAACACGTTTTTCTTGACAAGGACGACCGGTTCTACGAAGATAACGATGAGCGGGCGATTTTCTTCTGCAAAGGCGTACTGGAAACCGTAAAAAAACTGGGTTGGTCGCCCGATATCGTCCATTGTAACGACTGGATGACGGCGCTGATTCCGCTGTACCTGAAAACGACCTACAAAAACGACCCGATGTTTAAGGACACCAAGTCGGTATTCTCGGTCTACAACAATTCCTTTTCGTACCGCTTCGACGCCGGTCTGGTCGAAAAAGCCAAAGCGTTGGACGTGGATGAAGATATGTTACAATATCTGAAATCGGCTGATTACGACGGTTTTATCCGGATGGGATGCACCTATGCGGATGTTGTAGTGAAAGCCAACGAAGATTATAGCGAGAGTTTAAATAGCATCCTGAATGATTTGTCCGACAAGAAAGTTGACCTTACCGAAGAAGGCGAGGAAGTTGCTGACCAATATTACAACCTTTACACGGAACTGGCGGGCTAATCAGAATCCGGTTCGGCTGAGCATCCTGGCGGGTTTGGTTTCGCTGGTGGTTGGTCTGGTCGCCTGTGAAGAGCCCAAAGACATCGGTTTGCCGCCGGTTACGGCCATCGGCGTTTTGTACACGGATACGCTGACGGTTCAGACATCCACGGTTCAACTCGATTCGGTGGTGACCAGCCGGAACGAACGGCAGTTAGTTGGGCAATACAACGATCCGGTTTTTGGTAAAGTAACGGCTAAAACGTTCGGGCAATTACAGGTACAAGGCGGCACCTTCAAAACGGAGGGGGAAGTTATATATGACTCCCTGCGGGCAGGAGTTGGCTATGATCTTAGTTCGTACCTATACGGCGATACGACGAAAGTTCAGGAGCTGTTTTTCCACCGTCTGACGGAGGATATGGACTCAACCCGTCAGTACGTATCGTCAGAATCGATTGCGTATACGGCTCAGCCACTGGGCAAAATGGATGTTAAGCCAACAGCTGTCGGAACCGCCAGTGTCATTAAAACCGCCCGTTTGTCGGATGCACTGGGTCGTGAATTGCTGGAAAAGTCGAAAGGGGCGGGTTTTACGCAGGCTGATTTTCAACAGTTCTTTAAAGGAATCGCCCTAGTTCCCGGTGCGAACAATACAACAGTTTTTGGGTTCAGCCCTCAATACGTCCAGCTTCAATTATTCTACCATAAATCGGGTGATACGGTATCCACGGGAAAAGTGTTCTACACCACTACGGCCCGGCAGTTGTTCAGCCAGATTAAGGTGGATCGTTCGGCAACCAAGCTGGCGGGCCTGAGCGTTACCAAGCCGCTGCCGAGTTCAGCAACAGACGGAGAGGTTTTCTTTCAGAGTGCAACGGGACTGACGACGAAGGTGCAGTTCCCGACCCTCGAAAATTTGAAGAAAGAAACGGGCCGAGTAGCCATTAACCGGGCTGAGCTGCAATTCTTCGTGAAAGGCAGTAGCCCCGGCGGGCCGGTACCTTCGCTCCTGACGCTGGCGCAAACCGATAACAATAACCGGATTTTGCGTACGAACGAAGCCAGTACTGGAAGTCAGTTGTTTCACCTGTTACAAGTACGGGAAAGGACTTTTCAAACGGTTGCTCGATGGTACTATCCACAGGTTAAAGCTTACAACAGCCGCCTGAAGAACTATGCGTTCGATGTTACGACGCATTTGCAGGCTTCTCTGGTCGGTTTCCAGCCTAACAACGCGCTGGTACTAATGCCGACCTCAGCGGGTGAAGGTCAATTGGTAGCTCAGTCTAATACAACAGGGGCGCTTGTTTATCAGGTTCAGCCTTTTATTTACAATCAGCTAAACGGCGCGATTCTGGGTGGGCCGCTTACGGCCAAGTTGGTCGTGTTCTACACGTATACACCGTGACCGAAGCATAGCAAAATTTCAGGCCAGCCTCTTGCGGGGCTGGCCTTTTTGTTACTGTACGTTTTAATCAAAATTCCGATTGTTTTATAAGGATTTTTGTATCTTTCCTAGAAAATAAGCCTGTTTTAGCGAGATTTTAGAATTGAATTGGGGTTTTCTTAAATAATTTAAAATAGACAGCTGCAACACCATTTTAACTGATAAATCCAATGTGCGGAATTGTCGCTTACGTCGGTCATCGTGAGGCCGCTCCTCTGGTGCTGAAAGGATTAAAACGGCTGGAATACCGGGGCTACGACAGCGCGGGTATCGCCTTGCTGGATGCCGAGCCCAGCCCGTCCGGGTTGAGAGTCTACAAAAAGAAGGGAAAAGTCGCCGACCTGGAAAACGAACTGGCGGGCAAAGAGCTGGCGGCCAAGATCGGTATCGGTCATACCCGCTGGGCTACCCACGGCGCGCCGAACGATGTCAACGCCCACCCACACGAGTCGCAGGATCGCAAACTGGCCATCATCCACAACGGGATCATTGAAAATTACGCGGCCATCAAACAGAATCTGATTCGGAAAGGCCACGTTTTTCGCTCCGAAACCGATTCGGAAGTGCTGATTCAGTTTATCGAAGACATTCGGAAAGAAACCGGCTCCTCGCTCGAAGAAGCCGTTCGGCTGGCTTTGCAGGAAGTGGTGGGGGCCTACGCCGTCGTCATTCTTTCGGAGGAGGACCCCACGCAACTGATTGCCGCCCGCAAAGGCAGCCCGCTGGTAATTGGGGTGGGCGGGAATGAATTCTTCTTCGCGTCGGATGCCACCCCGATTATCGAATACACGAAAGACGTAATTTACCTGAACGACCAGGAAATCGCCGTTGTGCGGGCGGGTGAGCTGAAAATAATTACCCTCGATAACGCGCCGACAACGCCGTACATTCAGAAAGTCGAGTTGGAGCTCGAAGCCATTGAAAAAGGTGGTTTTGAGCATTTCATGCTGAAGGAAATTTTCGAGCAGCCCCGTTCCATCGCCGACAGCATGCGGGGCCGTGTGCGGGCTGAAGAAGAGCATTTGCAACTGGGCGGTTTGCGCGATTACCTCGGGCAGTTGGCGGCTTCCGAACGGGTGGTCATTGTCGGCTGCGGAACGTCGTGGCACGCGGGGCTGGTGGCCGAATACATTTTTGAGGAACTGGCCCGGATTCCCGTCGAAGTAGAATATGCCTCGGAGTTCCGCTACCGCAACCCCATCATCAAGGAGCGCGATGTTGTGATTGCCATTTCGCAGTCGGGCGAGACGGCGGATACGCTGGCGGCTATTGAACTGGCGAAGTCGAAAGGGGCTACGATTTTTGGCGTTTGTAACGTGGTGGGTTCGTCCATCGCGCGAACCGCACACGCCGGAGCCTATACCCACGCCGGTCCGGAAATCGGGGTTGCCAGCACCAAGGCCTTTACGGCGCAGGTCACGGTTTTGACCCTCATGGCCCTTTCAGCGGCTCAGCAGAAAGGAACGATTTCGAATACGGTGTTCCGGCAGTTGCTGGCCGAGCTGGAGCGCATTCCTGCGCTGGTGGAAAAGGTGCTGCGGGATGCCCAGAAGGTGAAAGAGATTGCCTACATTTTTACGTACGCCCGAAACTTCATCTACTTGGGCCGGGGTTTGAACTTTCCCGTAGCCCTGGAGGGCGCCCTGAAGCTGAAGGAAATCTCGTACATCCACGCCGAGGGTTACCCGGCTGCCGAGATGAAACACGGCCCCATTGCGCTCATCGACGAAGATATGCCCGTGGTGGTTATTGCGACAAAAGACAGTTCGTACGAAAAAGTAGTGTCCAACATTCAGGAGATAAAAGCCCGCAAAGGCCGCGTGATTGCCGTCGTGACCGAGGGCGATTCGCACATCCGGGAAATGGTTGATTTTGTGATCGAGATCCCGAACGTACACGAAATGCTGATGCCGTTGATCTCGGTGATTCCGCTGCAACTATTGTCGTATTACATCGCCGTGATGCGGGGCCGCAACGTCGATCAGCCGCGAAATCTGGCCAAGTCGGTAACGGTAGAATAAAGCCGGATGGTTTTAAATAGTCGGACCTGCCGGAATTTGATGCTCCGGCGGGTCTTTTTAGTTACCATCCGATAGAATTGATTGCTAACTTGCGGCACGATTTGCAGAAACTCAGAATCCCGTATGCCAACGAAAAAAATCATATTTACCCCCGACGCTCCGGCGCCCATCGGTCCCTACAACCAAGCTGTTTTGGTGAATGGAACGTTGTACGTGTCCGGCCAGATTGCGCTCGACGTAGCTTCATCCGGCGACATCCAGGCCGAAACGCGCAAAGTGATGGAAAACCTCAGCGCCATTCTCAAAGCCGCCGAACTTTCCTTCGAGAATGTGGTAAAAGCAACCATTTTTGTGAAGGACCTGAATAATTTTGGCGCGATCAACGAAGTATACGGCAGCTTTTTTACGACCGACCCACCCGCCCGCGAAACCGTCGAAGTGGCGCGCTTGCCAAAAGATGTGAATGTGGAAATATCCGTCATTGCCGTCGTTTAACCAGTAAATTTGAGAAAAGGGCAAGGGGAGGAGCGGTGCCGGTCATCAACCTCCTTTTGTCTTTTCTACTCCTTCGTTCTTTCTTCCTTTTTTATGTCCGAAATACGCGTTCGTTTTGCTCCGAGTCCAACCGGCCCCCTACACATTGGCGGGGTTCGTACGGCTCTTTATAATTACCTGTTTGCCCGCAAGCACGGCGGAAAAATGCTGCTTCGCATCGAAGATACCGACCAAAACCGGTTTGTGCCGGGTGCGGAAGATTACATCGTTGAATCGCTGAAATGGGTCGGAATTGAAATTGATGAGGGGCTGACGGCGGGTGGCCCGCACGCGCCCTACCGGCAGTCGGAGCGCAAGGAAATTTACCGAGGACACGCCGAACGGCTGGTTGCCGAAGGCAAAGCCTATTATGCCTTCGATACGGCGGAAGAACTCGACGCCATGCGGAAGCGGATGGAAGAAGCCAACGCCCCGTCGGCGCAGTACAATTCCATTACCCGGCTGCAAATGAAGAACTCGCTGACGCTGAAGCCCGAAGAGGTAACGGCCCTGATCGAGTCGGGGGCGCCGTACGTGATTCGGTTGAAAGTACCGCGCAAAGAAGATATTCGGCTGAACGACCTGATTCGGGGGTGGGTTGTGGTCCATTCCTCGCAGATTGACGACAAAGTGTTGCTCAAGTCGGACGGGATGCCCACTTACCACCTGGCAAACATCGTGGACGACCATCTGATGGGCATTACGCACGTTATTCGCGGGGAAGAATGGCTCCCATCGGCCCCCCTGCACGTTTTGCTGTACCGGTTTCTGGGGTGGGAAAGCACCATGCCACAGTTTGCGCACCTACCGTTGCTGCTGAAGCCCGATGGCAACGGCAAGCTCAGTAAACGCGACGCCGATCTGGGCGGTTTCCCGGTTTTCCCGCTGCAATGGACCGATCCGTTCACCGGCACGGTAGCCCGTGGGTTCCGCGAAGACGGTTATTTACCCGAAGCGCTGGTCAACTTTCTGGCCTTTCTGGGCTGGAACCCCGGCACGGAACAGGAAATGTTCACGATGGATGAGCTGATTCAGGCTTTTAGTCTGGAGCAGATTCACAAAGCTGGTGCCCGGTTCGATATCCAGAAGGCAAAATGGTTCAACCACGAATACCTGCGCCAGCAACCCAACGAGCAACTGGCCGAAACCATTGCGGCCCAGGCCACTGCCGACGGTTTTGAATGCTCGCTGGAAAAAGCCGCTAAAATTGCCGGTCTGCTGAAAGAGCGCGTCAACTTTGCGGGCGAGATTTACGCCGAGTCAGCCATCTTTTTTCGGGAGCCGCAAAGCTATGATCCGGCCGTTGCCTCATCCAAGTGGAACGAGGACGCCGTGCGGGCTTTGACCGCATTCAAAGATGCGTTAACTTCGGTAGCGGAACCGTTGACGGCCGAAGCCGCGAAAACAACGCTGGCGGAAGCTCTGGCTGCCATTGGCATCAAACAGGGCAAAATCATGCAAGCGCTCCGGCTGGCCATTACCGGCGTTGGGGCGGGTCCGGACCTGATGATAACGCTGGAAATCATCGGCAGACAGGCCACGATCGACCGGCTGCAAAAAGCTTTAACAGAGTTAAGAATTATGAGTTAAGAATTATGAGTTGCGCTGCCACTTTTGTTGCTAATCGAGCGGAGCAACTCATCACTCTTAATTCTTGACTCATAACCGAAAAAGATATGGCAAAGAAAGGCGCAAAACCGGAAGAACAGTCGAGCGATAAACCGCGGGTTCATAAGGAACTGGAGGGTTTTGATATCAAAATCAACACGTTCGGCGAGATAACGACCAGTTATGACATTGACAAGATCAATGCGTTTTTAAACAAAACCGTGGACGATAAAAAGCTTCGGAATCGGAAGGATCTGAAAGAGGGTGAGCAGTATGAGGACGATGAGTACACCGATGACGAAGAGGATGCGGATAAAGACTTTGATCGCTAAGTTTTAGGCCTTAACACAATTAATTCTCATGCGTTCTCACGAGATCGATTACAAAATTATTGGCGAAGATATTCAGGTCGTTGAAATTGAGCTGGACCCGAACGAAACCGTAATTGCCGAAGCCGGTGCCATGTTGTTTATGGAAGACGGCATTCAGTTTGAAACCAAGATGGGCGACGGTTCGCAGGCAACCCAGGGATTAATGGGAAAACTTTTTCAGGCCGGTACGCGCTTGCTGACCGGTGAGTCGTTGTTTATGACCCACTTCACCAACCGGGGGTACGGCAAAAAGAAGGTAGCTTTTGCCGCTCCGTATCCGGGTACGGTTATGCCGATCGATCTGGCTAAAATTTACGGTAATCAGTTGATTGTTCAGAAGGACTCTTTCCTGTGCGCGGCCCTGGGCACGCAAATGGCCATTCACTTCAACCAGCGGATTGGCAGCGGTTTGTTCGGGGGCGAGGGTTTCATCCTCCAGAAAATTCAGGGAGACGGGATGGCGTTCATCCATGCCGGGGGCGTGGTGATGGAACGGCAACTGAATAACGAAACGCTGCGGGTGGATACGGGTTGCGTGGTGGGTTTTGAACCGTCCATCAGCTTCGATATCCAGCGCTCGGGCGGGTTAAAATCCATGATTTTCGGCGGAGAAGGCTTATTTCTGGCTACGCTGCGCGGAACGGGCAAAGTCTGGATTCAGTCGATGCCAATTTCCAAACTGGTCGACCGGCTGTCGCCGGGCGGTGGACAAGCCCGTAAGGAAGGCGGCTCGGTGTTGGGTGGACTTGGGAATTTATTTGAAGATTAAATCGTTTTGAACGGAGATTGTGCGGATTAAAAAGTAGAGCGGATCTTTGCTCTGCTGGCTTCTAATCCGTGTCCTTCCTGTTCAGATACTACTACTATGGAAATCATTTGCGTAAACGACAATTTTCCGGCGCCGGTACTGGCTTTTTATGCCGAATTTGGCGTTAAAACGCCCAAGGCCGACCAGATGTATACCGTTCGGATGGTGAAACGCCACACCAACGGCGAAACGGGCGTGCTGCTGGCCGAAATCCAGAATCCCGATGTGCCGGTAAAGCATCCGGTGTTGGGCGAAGTCTGGTTTGAGCCAACGTTCAACATCAACCGCTTCCGGACGCTGCTGGGTCTGCCTGTCCGGCAGGAAGAGCTGGAAATGATCAATTCGTAAAGCTGATCGACCGGTACGGCTTTAAAACCTGCTACTCGTTAAAAGCCCGGCACGAAACCGCCGGGCTTTTTCGTTATCGCTGATGTAACTCATTCTCTTCTGTGGCAAAATCACTTTTCATTGTACTGGCGGTATGGTTGGCCGCCTGTGGGGGGCGTAACGCCGACAACTATGTTCCCAAGCCCAAGGGCTTCAACCGCATCGACCTGCCTCCGCATCGTTACCAGCCGTTGACCGAAGCGCATCCGTATGCATTTGAATATTCCAGACAGGCCCGAATTTTACCGGATACCTTCCGCGGTGCGCAGCCGCACTGGATTTTTATTAATTATCCGGCCTTTAAAGCGAGCGTTCAGCTGACCTATCACCCCGTGCAAAACAGCGAAAAGCGGCTGGCAGGCATGATTGCCGATTCGTACAAACTGGCGGCCATGCACAATGAAAAAGCCTACGCTTTCAAAGAGGAAGTCATCCAGTTGCCCAGTGGTTTGAAAGCCGACGTCCTGTCGATTACCGGCGAAGTGCCCAGCCAGTTACAGTTTTTTACGACCGATACCACCACCCACTTTTTGCGCGGAGCGTTGTATTTCAATACGGCAACCCGCAACGATTCGCTGGCCCCGGTGATCGATTATGTCCGCAAAGACGTGCTGCATTTGCTTAAAACGCTGCGCTGGAAGTAACCCGTTACTTTATATCGCCCGTCAGGATTTTCAACTCTGACTGCGCCAGCCGGTAATTCAACTGGGCAGACAGCAAATCAGCCTGCGCTTTGGCCAGTTGCGATTGCGTGACCAGAATGTCGGACGGAAGATTAAGCCCGGCGGCCTTGCGGTCGTTCTGCACGTTCAGTTCTTCGGTTCGATACTGCACCGCGCGTTGCGCCACGTTGATCAAAGCCGTTGCCTGATTGATCTTGCGATACGCTTTTTCGATGCTGTTGTTCACCTGCTCCTGCGTGTTGGCGATATTTTCCTGGGCCTGCTGCCGCAAAAAATGGCGCTGGTTCAACACTTGCTTGTTGGCAAACAAATCCTGAATATTCCACTTAAGGTTGATGCCCGCAAACGGGTTATGTGTCGGATAAAGCAAATTACCAACCTGATAGGAGTAACCCGCCACCAGCCCGACATCGGGGCGGTAACTTTGCTGCGCGGCTTTGATGGCCAGTTCGGATTTGGCGCGGCCTAACGAGGCCAGTTTCAAATCGACGTTGTTTTTGCTGGCAATAGCCTTGGTTTCTTCCAGATTGGCGGTTGGCGTTGCCGACAGATCGACGCCTTCCAGCGTAACCTGATCCGCCGTTAACCCCGTCAGGTGCTTCAAATCCGCCAGGTAATCGTCCATTTGAATGGTCAGTTTCAGCAGGTTTTGTTCTTCGTCGGCGATGCTGGCCTGCAATCCCGCCTTGCTGGCGTCGATGGTTTTCCCGGACTGTAAGGCGCTTTCTACATCGTAGAGCTTGAGTTTAGCTAGTTCCAATTTAGCGGTGGCTTCTTCTTGCTGCTTTTGGGTAATCAGCATGCCGTAATACAACCGTTCGACCCCCTGCCGGATTTGCAGCGCGACCTTGGCCTGTTCCTGCTCCGAAATCTGCACGTCCGTCTGGTCGATGGCAATACCGGTTTTTATTTTTCCCAATTGGGTGATCGGTTGATAGGCCGTCGCGCCCGCGTTGAACGTATGGTGCTCGCCCAGATTAAACGTTTTTGCCTCGTTTGGTAGCGGCACCATTGTGGTCTGGTTTACCGGCAGCGCGCCAAAAGACCCTTCTGGAATGACCAGCCGACCCAGATTGGCGTTATACTGATAGGTTGAATTGACCGTCACGGACGGGTATTTTCTCGTTTCATCTTCCCGAACTTTCGCCCGTTTTTCCTCTACCTGCAATTTTTTGATGTGCAGAGATCGGTTGTTTTCCAAAGCCATATCAACGGCTTTCTGCAAGCTCAGCGGTTCGGGTTGCTGCGCCTGAGCCAGCGTCGCCACCATCACCAGCAGGGCGGTGGCAGTATGTTTGATTACTCGATTAGTCGATTTCATGGTGTGCAGCTTGACGCTCAACAATTGGACTTTCTTGTTTATCACGGGGCTTGATCCAGGCGATGTATAAAACCGGCACGGTCAGGAGCGCCATGATCATGGACCAAACCACCCCGACGGCAATCACACTGGCCAGCGGACTCCACATCGGCGAACCGGACAAAATCATGGGTAGAACGCCAATCGCGGCAGCCATCGCCGTCAGGAAAATGGGCCGCAAGCGTCGCTTACCCGATTCAATAGCCGCCGTCCGAATGTCCATTCCGTGCCGCAGCAACTCATTGGTATGATCGACCAGGATGATGGCATTGCGGACCACAATGCCCGACAAACTGATCAGGCCGACGAAAGCCGTGAACCCGAAATTGTTGCCGGTAATGAACAGCCCAAACAGGGCGCCGAATAGACTCAGCGGGATGGTGAGCATCACAATGGCGGCTTCTTTCAGGTTGCGGAACTGGAACAGAAGGATGAAAAAGATGAGTACCAGACTGATGACCAGGACTGTAATCATCTGGCTGAAGGTTTCCTGCTTGTTGGCAAACTCCCCGCCGTATTCGATGCGGTAACCCGCCGGGAGTTGGATTTTGGCAACGTCGGGTTGAATCTGTTTCAATAGTTCGGCGGCCAGGACTCCGTGGCGGGTTTCGCTCTGGACGGTCAGCGTCCGAACACCGTTGCGGTGCATGATTTTGCCCGTCTGCCATTCCGGTTGAATATTGGCAATCTGACGAAGCGGTACGCGGGCCTGCGTTACCGGCGATTCGAGATAGGTGTTCTGTAAATCGTTGGTGGTCTGCCGGTTCTGCTCGTTCAGGCGCAATACGATGTCCACGCCGTTAGTGCCTTCGTAAAGCGTTGAAACGGGTGCTCCGCTAAAGCCGGTGTATACCATTTGCGCAATGCTGGACGTGGTGAATCCCAGGCGGTTGGCCTCGTCTTTCAGTTGGATGCTGATGCCGTAGTAATCCTCCCGGAAGTCATTCCGAACCAGGGCGCTGCCGTGCGCTTTTGCTACGATCTCCTGTACCTGCTGCCCAATCTGTTTCAGGCGGTTAATGTCTTCGCCCACAATCCGCACCTCGACCGGCGCTTTCAGGGGTTGGCCCTGTTGCATCAGTTTTACCTGCGGCATTCCTTCGGGAATCAACTGACCAACTTTCTGCGCCAGTTCATCCGACAAGGCTTCGGTGGTCTGCTCCGAAGTCGTATTGATCAGAATCTGGGCGTAATTACTGACGGGCACTTCCGGCGAAAAGTTGTAGTAAAAACGCGGTGCGCTGGTGCCGACAAACGTGGCAAACGACGTAACCCGCTGATCCTTTCTGACTAGATTTTCCACTTTCTGGATGGCTTTTTCGGTTTTCTCCAGTTTCGTGCCCGTTGGCATCCAGAGTTCCACCACAAACTGATTACGCTCGGCAGCCGGGAAGAATTTCTGACGCACCCCACCGAAGTAAAGCAACCCTGCCAAAACAATGGTAATCAGGCTAACGCTCACCACCGGGACCGGGTGTTTGACCGACCATTCCAGCGCGGCATTGTAGCCGTTCTGCATTCGGTCGAGCAGCGAAAATTTCTTCTCGCGGTTGGTTTCGGCGCTCGGATCATGTAGCCCTTTTTTGATGAAGGTGTAACACAGCAACGGGGTCAGCACCATCGCCACGATGAACGAGGAAGCCAGCGCAATCGCTACCGTCCACGGCAGGGCGTTGATAAACTCCCCAACGGCTCCCGTCAGAAGCACCATCGGCATGAAGGAAGCAATGATCGTCACCGTAGCGGCCAGCACCGGAATGACCAGATCGCTCGCGCTGCGCCAGGCGGCAGTCCAGCGATCCAGCCCTTCGTCCAGCAGTTCGACGTAGTTGTCGGCAATCACAATGGCATCGTCCACCACCATGCCCAGCACCACGATCAGGGCGGCCAGCGAAACCTGGTGCAACTCAATGCCAAACGCGTGCATCAGCGCAAACGTCACGGCCACCGTCATCGGAATCGCCATCGCAGCCACGGCGGCAATGCGGAATGGCAGCAGCAAAATGACCACTACCACAACCGAGAAAATAGCCAGGAAAAACTCCCCGATAAAGTGCGACACATTGGCATCAACCATTTGCGGCTGGTTCACAATGGTGGTCAGTTTCACGTTGGCTGGTAACCGCTTCGATACTTCCGCGATCTTCCGGTTTACTTCCTGACCAAACTGAACAATGTTGTTGCCCTCGTGCATTTGCACCGTCAGGATCATGGCTTTGTGTCCGTTGACGCTGATTTTGCTCGTTGGCTCGGCATATTCCCGGCGAACGGTAGCCACATCGCCCAGTCGCACAATTGCCCCGGACCGGGAAGCGCCGACGATCTGGTTGACAATTTCTTTTTCGGTATTGTAGTAGCCGCTGGTGTAAAGCGGAGTCCGGCTGTTTTCCGTTTTCAGGTCGCCCGTCGCACCGATGGTGTTCTGCGATTGCAGCAATCTCACCACCTGTTGCAGGTTGACACCGTACTGCGATAATTTCTCCGAATTGGACGAAACGGTGATCTGCTCTTTCTGCTCACCAATGCGTTTAATTTTCGATACTGCCCTGATCGTCCGCAGGTTATCTTCCAGTTTTTGGGTGTAATCTCTTAGTTGGGAATAACTGGCCTGATCGCTTTCGATCCCGATGACCAGCGCTTCGGTATCGCCAAAGTCGGAATTGACAATCGGTCCGCGCACGCCCTGCGGCAAATCCAGCGTTTTGACCACCAGCAACTGGTGGCGCAGTTTGCTCCAGAACACGTCGGGATTTTTGACGTTTTCGCCCAGTTCGACGTTCACGACAACCATCCCGTCCTGCGTGGTCGAATAAGTTTTGTCTTTACGAACTTCCTCAAACTGAAACAGGTATTGCTCCAGCTTTTTGGTTACCTGATCTTCAACCTGGGCCGAGTTGGCGCCGGGGTAAAAGGCCAGCACCAGCCCCTGACGAACCGTGATTTTCGGGTCTTCCCGGCGTGGCATGGTCAGTAACGAGTTGATGCCCACCGCGAAGAGCAACAGCAACACCGACAGGGTGACCTGTTTGTATTTTAAAGATGCCTGAACAAAATTCATCGCTGTGGTTATTTAGAGAGTGAAATCAAAGTGCCGTCGCTGAGCTTTTGCTGGCCACCGGTGACGACCAGTTCCTTGTCGTTTAATCCCGACGTAATTTCAATCTGATTGTTAATGAGTTGGCCAACGCTGACTTTGCGTTTGAACGCTTTTTGCTGAGCTGAATCGACCACGAAAACGTAGCTTTGGTTATCCAGATCGTGCAACACCGCTTCGGCGGGAAGGGCCAGCAGGTCGGCTTTCAGGTTGGAAGCCAGCTTCACCTCGGCAATCATGCCGGGGCGGATCAGTTGTTTGGGATTTTTCAACTGGATTTTGACCGTAAAGGCCCGCGAACTGGCGTCAGCCGCCGAACCCACTTCGGTCACTTTGCCGATAAACGTCTCATTCAAAGACGACACCAGCACCGAAGCCGATTGCCCGAGTTTAATGTTATGCAGTTCGTTTTCGGGAATAAAAGCGTTGACACTCACCGTATTGATGTCTGAAACGACAAAGAGCGGTGTGCCGACGCCCGTAATCTCGCCGACTTCGGCCATCTTTTTCAGCAGAACTCCACTGATCGGCGCGTATAATTTTGTGTCGGACAGATATTTGCCCTGTAGTTTCTGCTGCGCTTTCGCCTGCTGCAAGCCAAAGTTGACCTTGGCAAAATCGCTTTCGCTGAGGCTGTTCCGGTCGCGCAGGAGCTTCAACCGGTTGAACTCGTCGGTAACTTGGTTGACCTGCACGTCGGCGATTTCTTTGGCGATGCCGTAGTTGGTTGGGTCGAGGCTCGACAGCAGTTGGCCTTTGCGAACAAACTGGCCTTCGTCGGCAGCAATGAAATTGATCTTGCCCCCAACCATGAATCCCAGCCGAACCGTTTTACTGCCTTCAATATTTCCGCTGATCGAAATGTCGCGGTTGGTAGCCAACCTATGGACGGGTTCTGTAACGACGGGTAAAGCCGTCTCTACCGCTTCGGTTTCTGTATTTTTCGGCTGGCAACCGACTAACAATAGGCCTAGTGCCAGTATGGAATATAAATTTCTCCGTATCATTGCTGTTGCTGTTTAGTAGAATGACGATGCAAAATTGGCCGGTTAGTACGGCCTTTCTTTTCATCTATCTTAAAAAATGCGGGTGAATGGCGTCTTTTTCGACACCCAGAAAATGCAGTTGTTTCTGAAACGAAAGCACGAACTCGTCGCTTCCATCCAGGGAGATGTAGGGTTGGTCGCGGGTGTTTTTGTTCAGAATGGCAGCGGAAAGACCTCACCGCTGCCCGCTTCATCGGCGCTGAAAATGAAAGGGGAAGTTGGGATTAGATGATTGTTCTGCATGGCCGCTAAAATCTACCATGCAAACGACCGGAAGCCGGAAAGGCTTTCTTTTCGTCTATCGTAAAAAGTGCAGAGGCTGTTACTAAATTTCAGGAATAATAATCTGATACGCAGTCGGTTGGTGCTTTACTCTTTGAGAACGTATTAGGATTGAACTTGCACGGAATCATCCTCGAGCATATCCTGCACATAAATCATTTTGACCAGCACCATCAGCATCGCCATGATTGGCGTAGCCAGCGTCAAACCCAGCAACCCACCAAAAGCGCCAATGACTAACTGTGAACCAAAAACCAGCGCGGGCGGCATGTTGATCATCCTTTTCTGCACAATTGGGGTAGCGACACTGCTCTCGATGGTCTGTACGGCCAGATATAGAATTAGCACGTAAAGTACCTGGTCGAAGCCGTCGAGTGAGGCAAACAGCAGGGCGGGAACCAGCGCGATGATCGGTCCGAGGTTGGGAATAAACGAAATCAAGCCCGCAAACAGTGCCAGAACACCCGCCAGTTGAACGCCCAGTATCCAAAGACCGATAAACGTCAGAACGCCCACTACGAACATAGAGAACAACTGGCCCAGCAACCAACTAACCAGAATTTGATTTAGATTATCCAGTATTTCTCCGGTGCGCTTCCGTCCCGGCTTCGGTACGAGCGTGATGATTCCCGAGCGGTACATGGTTGGATTGACCACAATAAAAGCCGCCATGAACAAGACGACGTACAGATTACTCAGTGTCCCAAAGGTGCCGGATACAAGCCCGGAAGCGTGCGATAATAGTTTTGAGCTATTCTGCCGGATTTCCTCCGTCGATGGAATGCTATTCAGCAGTTGTCTTCCAAAACTGGAGTGAGTCAGTTGCCGCCGGGCGCTTTCGATGGCATCCGGCGTCTGCTCCTGAAATTGAACAATTTGCGTACTGATTCGGTCTGCCAGTAGCCAGACCATGCCCGTGAGCACGGCCAATACCCCCAAAATCACCAGGACTAAACTGATGCTTTCTTTCATGCCGAATTTGTCATGCAGTTTTTTCGCACCAGCCCGTAACGGCAAGGCAATCAATAAAGCCGCAATGATCAAGAGAATGATTTCAAAGCTGACAATGAATATGGCAACAAGAGCTAAAAATAAGATTGTAATTCCGACAAAAATGGAAATGCGCTCTGCAAAACTCTCGTTGTTTATGGGGGTAGATTGGTCTTTCATAAAATCTGCAAAAAGCGAACCGCTCGATCATCGAACCGATCCTCTTTAAGAGTAACGGCATTGCCTCTAGATTGTTAACGGACCGTGGTTAACTCCATTTGTGTCTGAAACTAGGCTTGCCCAGAGGGTGGGGAAGACTTTTCAAAAGCCGTTGTCGTGGGGCTCGCAGACCCTGTATCCGGGCTGGGAGCAGACTCTGTTAAAATCACCGCTGCGCCCGAATTACGCTGAGTGTCTGCTGCGTGATGCCCAGGTAGGAGGCAATGTGACCAAGGGGGGCGCGCATCAGGATATCAGGGTAGGTTTCCAGCATGATCCGGTAACGTTCCTGGGCGGTTTGAAACTGCAACGCGTAAAACCGGTCGGAAAAAGCTTTTAACACGTCGATCAGCAGCAGGCGCATGAGCTTTTCCAGCGCGTCCGACTGTTCAATGTATTTTTCCAGATCGGCGTAGGCAATGGATCGTATGACGCTGTGTTCCAGCAGTTCGAAGCCGTACGGCGAGCTGTTGTTGTAGAAGATGCTCTCAATGGGCATCGCAAAGGCGTTTTCCGCGAAAAAGAAGTGGGTCACGTCTTTGCCCTCATCTTTCAGGTAATACGTACGGGCCAGCCCTTTTTCGATGAAAAACACCTTCTGAGAACGGTTATTTGGGTGCAGCAGTTTGTGGTGCTTGGGGTATTGTTCCCGTTTGAAAGCCTGATCCAGCACGGTCTCCATGTCCGGCGAAAGTGAAACCCGCTGCTTTAAAAATGTGTTGAGCTCCATCAGAAGTTAATGGGAAAGTAACCCACGGGAACCGGGTCTCGGCTAGTGCAAAACGTACCAGTATGCAAATAAAGGAAAAACCGTCAGGCAGCCAACGCGAGCGGGTGGCCAGGCACGTGAAGTAACCTAATTTTTCAGCTTGGATCGGCTAGCGGAGGATTGCAAATATGTTCGGTATTTCGTATCTTTATAATCCTTTTCGGGGCTTTAACTCCCTGATGTTCACGAATCCCGGCGGATAGCACGCCAGAGGAACAAAACGCTATGAGACGCACAAAATTTAACCCGAATCAATTTCAGATCGACTTTCTGGCTGCGTTTCGGCGTATGCTCGTTAGTTTGGGGGATTCTCAGAATACACTCGTCCACGAGACGATTTTTGTCAAGCTAAGCGATCAGTGGGAAAACAACCGGCAGTTACCGGCCGACCTGCTTTTTCAGAAAAGCCCGGTTGAAGCCGTGGTGTACCGGTTGTCCAAAACCGACGACCGCTTGCAGTTTCCGGAAGAGATCATTGCGGGTGATTTGCGGGGTATTCCGGGCTTGTCGGGCTTTGCCGCGAAATTCCGGGAGCAGGGCTGGATTATTTTGCCCCACGAGCTGTCGGGTGCTTACAAACAGCTTTATCTGCACATTCTGACAGCTTCCATCGGGCTGGATCACCTGTACAACAACCGTACGGAATTGCTGGCCGAAGCCGAGAAGGTAGCTTTGGCGGCCTTGCTTCCCGAAACTGAAATCCGCAGTTTCTTCGGGGTTCGGTTGTCGCGCTTTCCAGAAAGTTTCCGGATGGATGTATCCAATTACTTCAATTTGCCTTTCGAATCGGTGTTGAAGCGCGCTCACCAGCTGGAAATCATTTCCGACTCGGTACTGGAAGACGCCAAAAATGATTCCATTCGCACCAACCGACGGACGCAAATCAAAAAAGTAGCTTAAACCCTGCGTTGATAGTTGGATTAAGGTTGAACGTGAATTGGATTTTTTGAAGAATATACAGCTCCCCTAAAAAGTTTTCGTGCCATTTGTTGCAAATCGCAGAATGGCACTCTTTTTTTGCATTTTAAACTACTAAGTCAATAGATTTTAAGTACTATTATTCCTGATAGTCTATCTAGAGAAGGAGTTAATAGGAGTTTGTGACGAAAAAGCCAATGAACAAATTAACACGGCGTCCTACTTGTACCATTTTTACACTTCTGCCTGGGCCGTGCGTGGCCGGTGTCCATTCCGCTATAATACCCGGGACAATGGCCTGTTGACTCCTCTGACGCTTCAATTTGCCTTTGCCAACCTCATCGAATCAACCGCCGGAGTGTCCCTGGATTTCCGGTTAGCCCCATCTACCCAACACAGGATCAATACCAAACACAATCCATAATGAAGCAAATTTTCAAGATAACTTTTTGGATAGGAGCGGTTCTTATGCCCGCAATCCTATTTGCTCAAAATCCACCCGTCATTAATTCAACCGTTTCCGGGAGAGTCGTTGACGCTCGTACGAGTGAAAACCTGATCGGCGCAACCGTTACCATCAAAGGCACTACCAACGGCGCGGCTACCGATGCGAATGGACAATTTAACCTGCTCACCGGGCAAAGGCTTCCTTTTACGGTCGTGGTATCCTTTATTGGGTATAAAACCCAGGAGCTTGTTCTGAACGATAATGACATTGAAATCAAACTCGAAGAAGGGGCTAATCAGCTGGAAGATGTTGTGATCTCTTCCCGTCGTCGGCAGGAAGCCGCCCAGGAGGTACCGATTCCCATTTCGGTGGTCGGTGGGCAGCGGGCCGAAGACGCCGGGGCTTTCAACGTAAACCGTCTCAAAGAGCTGGTGCCCACGGTTCAGTTGTACGCTTCCAATGCCCGCAACACAACGTTGAACATTCGGGGCCTGGGGTCAACCTACGGCTTAACCAACGATGGCGTAGATCCGGGAGTGGGTTTTTATGTCGACGGCGTTTATTATGCGCGTCCGGCGGCCACCGCCCTTGATTTTATTGACATCGAGCGCGTCGAGGTCCTGCGGGGACCTCAGGGAACCCTTTTCGGGAAGAACACCACGGCCGGAGCTTTCAACATTACGACGCGGGCGGCCAGCTTCACAACCGGGGCCAACATGGAATTAAGTTACGGCAACTACGGCTTTATTCAGGCGAAGGGATCGCTGACGGGACCGCTGAGTAAAAAACTGGCCGCCCGTGTTTCCTTTACGGGTACCCAGCGTAATGGCTTGTTCTACAACGCACATACCCAGTTGCCTATCAACGACGTTAACAACATCGGCATCAGAGGTCAATTGTTATACACCCCCAGCGATAACGTCCAGATCACGGTCATCGGAGATGTCTCTGACCAGAAGCCCACGGGGTACGGCTGGCCGGTAGCGGGCGTGGTTCCGACAAAGCGAGCCGCTTACCGCCAGTTCAATGCCATCATCGCCGATTTAAATTACAAACTTCCCTACACCAGTGCATTCGAGCGAATCGTCGACCTGGATACGCCATCGAAGGCAGATAACCAGCTGGGGGGCGTTTCGGTCAACGCCGACATCAAAATCGGAAATGGAACCTTGACGGCTACTTCGGCCTGGCGTTACTGGATCTGGACTCCCTTGAACGACCGCGATTACATCGGTTTGCCCGTCTTTACCATCTCATCCGGTAATTCCGTGCACGATCAGTGGTCGCAGGAAATCCGCTACTCCGGCAAGGTTTCCTCGAAGCTGAGTGGAGTGGTTGGGGTGTTCGGTCTCTGGCAAGATCTGAAATCCGATCCGGTGCAGACGGAAGAAGCCGGTTCTGCACAATGGCGGTTTGCCCAGAGCTCGACCAGCGCGCTCTGGAAAACACCCGGGTTGTTTGACAATTTCGGTATCCGGACCACCAACGAAATCAAGAGCACCAGTCTGGCCGTGTTTGCCCAGGCGGACTGGGAGGTGACCGACCGGATTCACATCCTGCCCGGTGTGCGCTACAACTACGACAAAAAGGTGGTGGATTACAGCCGCGTAACGTATGGCGGTTTGCAAACGACGGATCCGGCCCTGATCGCCCTGAAAAACGGCGTCTATACCAACCAGGCTTTCAACACGGATTATGCGCAGGGAAATTTCTCAGGACAGCTTTCTGTGCAGTACAAACACAGCACTAACTTCAACGCCTATGCAACGTATTCCGTTGGTTACAAACCCATTGGTGTAAACGTGGGTGGCTTGCCAACGGCCAACGGACGGGTTCTGATTGACCTGGCCAACGTGAAACCTGAATACGTCGACCACAAAGAGTTCGGGATAAAAACCAGACCGTCGGGCAACTCGGTGTTGAACCTCACCCTCTATCGCTCGGATATCAGAGATTACCAGACCCAGGTACAAACGCCGGAGCCGGGGGTAAACCGGGGGTATTTGGCCAATGCCGAAAAGGTGCGGGTGCAGGGGTTAGAAGTAGACGGTAATGTCCGTCTGAATAACCTGACCCTGAATGCTGCTGTAGCCTATACCGATGGTAAATATGTGCGGTTTACCAACGCACCTGTGCCCCTGGAAGAAGTAGGAGGGGAGCAGGCTTTCAAGGATGTTTCGGGGGGACGGCTGCCCGGTATCTCCAAATGGTCGGGTTCCGTAGGTAGTGAAGTAACCACCCGGGGCACCTTCATGGGCCTGAAAGGAAATTATTTCCTGGGTGTTGATGAATTTTTCCGGTCGGAGTTCTCGTCAAGCCCGTCGCCTTCGCAGTACCTGAACATCAATGGCTATGCGCTGACCAACGCCCGGCTGGGTTTCCGGGCTTCCAACGGCCTGACTTTCTTTCTGTGGGGAAGAAATGTCTTCAACAAAGATTACTATGAGCAACTACTGGCTGCTCCCGGCAGTTACGGCCAGTACGCCGGTATCGTGGGCGACCCACGCACCTACGGCGTAACCATACGGTACACGTATTAAGGAAAATTAAGAGGGAAGAGTTATGAGTGAAGAGTTAAATGCGTCCGCTAACTCTTCACTCATAACTCTTCATTTTTAACTCCCTACTGGCTCCACTCGGTTGGCGTGCGATCCCAGCGGTGGCCTTCCAATTGTTGAAGTAATTCGGGCGACAACCCTTTGGCATCGCTGGCGGCCATGTTGGCTTCTACGTTCCGGATTTTACGCATACCAGGAATCGTTGTGGCAACATCCGGGTTGCTCAGGATGAAGCGCAGGGCCATTTCCGGCATCGTCATGTCCGACGGAATCAGCGGTTTCAGCGCTTCGGCGTGATCAACGCTGGCGTTGAGGTTTTCCGGTACGAAGTACGTTGAGCGCCAGTCGTCGGCCGGGAAAGTGGTTTCTTTGGTCAGGGTCCCGGTCAGCGTGCCTTCGTCGAACGGAACGCGGGCAATGACGCCGATGTTCAGTTCGCGGCAAAGCGGAAACAGGTTGTCTTCCGGAGCCTGATCAAAAATGTTGTAGATTACCTGCACCCCATCGATCAGATTCGTCCGCAGGGTGTTCAGGCAATTGTCGGGTTCCCAACGGTTTACCGACAGTCCCCAGGCCTGTACTTTTCCCTCTTTGGTCAGCTTCGTAATGGCTTCCTTCCACTCGTCGCGGTCGGCCCAGCCATCTTCCCAGACGTGAAACTGCTGAAGGTCAATCGTCTCCACCCCCAGGTTTTTCAGGCTTTTTTCGGTGTATTCAACAATGTAATCGGCCGGAAAGACATCATCCAGGGAAAATTCCGGTCTGGAGGGCCATTTCCGGTTTTTGGGCGGAATTTTGGTGGCGACGTAAAGCCGTTTGTCGCTGTAGCGTTTCAGCAAATCGCCCAGGATTCGCTCGCTCAGCCCTTCGCCGTAGCCCCAGGCCGTATCAAAAAAATTGCAGCCCAGTTCCACGGAGCGGTTCAGGGCCTGATCGACCTCTTCCCGCTCGGAACCCGTCCAACCAGCTAGGCCCCACATGCCGTAACCTATGTCACTTACCTGCCAGCCAGTTCGGCCAAACGTACGGTATTGCATTGTTAGTGAAGAATTAAGAGTGATGAGTTAAGAATTTAAAACGCCTTTCGCTAAAATAGCGGACGGCTTTTACGAGTGGTTATGTTTGTCGCGCAAGATTTAACGCTTAATTCTTAACTCCTAACTCTTCACTAAAATAATGTTGGTACGTATTGTTCGGATGGCTTTTCAGGAAGGAAAAACAAGTGAGTTTCTGGCCCTGTTTGATGCGTCGAAGCAGCGCATTCGGGCGTTCCCCGGTTGTCGGCACCTCGAACTGCTCCGGGATCTCGACCAGCCGACTGTTTATGTCACCTACAGCCATTGGGAGTCGCCGGAAGCGCTGGAGCAATACCGTCGTTCGGACCTTTTCATAACGACCTGGGCGGCCACCAAGGCGCTGTTTGCCGACCGGCCCGCGGCCTTTTCATTGGAAACCGTAGAAACGGTTAGCCTGTGATGTAAAGCGAAATAGGCACTTTTAGGTTTTTAGTGGTATTTTGTAGGGAAAATCTTATTTTTAAGAACTTCTATTCCTAAGCCCTATGAACGCCCTTGTTGCCAGCAGTATGCTCCGACTGACGGCTGTCTGGTTGTTGGCCGGTCTTTTGTTGACGAGGGGATGGGCACAGGGGCCTACGGCAACCCTGACTGGCCGGGTCATTGACGGGCAAACCAAACAACCGCTCCCGTTTGCCAGCGTCTACCTCAACAATTCCACCCGGGGAACCACAACGGATGAAAAAGGGAATTACCGGCTTACCAACGTTCCGCTCGGCACCGTTGAGTTGGTTGCTTCGTTTCTGGGCTACCAACCCGTTCAGCAGTCCATCCGGTTGGAAAACAGCCGGGAGCGTGTGGTTAATCTAACGCTGAAAAGTGCGGGGGTGACCCTCACCGATGTCACGGTCAAAGCCCGGCGGGACAAGACCTGGGAGCGGAATTTCCGGACCTTTGAACGGGAGTTGCTTGGCCGGACCCCTTTCCGAAGCCAATGCGAAATCCTGAATCCGAACGCCCTGCGATTTACGGACGAACGCCATCGGCTGCGGGCCACGGCGACCGAGCCGGTGCTCATCGAAAACCGGGCGCTGGGCTACCGCATTCAATACGACATGCAGTATTTTGAGGTGATGGACAATGGAGCGATGTATTTCGCCGGTGCTACCCGTTTCGAAGAACTGAGGCCCACGGACAACCGACAGGCCGAACGTTGGCGGAGTAATCGCCAGCGGGCTTATAGCGGTTCAACCCGCCACCTCATTGCCAGCCTGGTTGCCGGAACTTACGAGAAAGAAGGTTTTATGGTGTACCGGGTCAATCCCGAATACCCAAAAGATCCCGGCAATACGAGTCTGTTCCAGGACCTCAACCGCCATTTGCTGCCCGTTCAGATCGATTCCCTGATTCGGCCGGGACGCTTGGCGTTTGAACGGAAACTCGTGACGGCAACTCCTCTGAAGGTTTTGTACAGTCGGACTTTCTCGGTGGAATCGCCCTACCGCGATGCGCCGTATGCCTTTACCGAATTCCGGTTTCCGCAGGGCATGAGCGAAGTGACCGTCGATGGCCGGGTGACGCTGCCGCTTGGTATGCTGGCGATGGGCTATCTGGGCAATGACCGGTTTTCGGTTCTGTTACCCGCCGACTGGCAACCCAGCGCTGGTAACGTCAAAACAGATTCCGTGGAAATACCCCCCACCGAGGGCCACATTTTGGCTACGGATTACCGGCTTGACTCCCTGGTGCGGCACTGGAAGCAGGCGCATCCTTACCAGGCTCCCACGGTATTTGCCCACATCGACAAACCGTTCTACCTGACCGGCGACCGGCTCTGGCTGAGCGCGTATGTACTGGAAGCCAGCACGTACCAAACGCTGTTTGGCGAAGGCGCTTTGCACGTCGATCTGCTGACACCAGGCGGCAAGGTGGTGCAACACCAGTGGCTGCGCATCCGTGAAGGTCGGGCGGTGGGCGATTTTCGGCTTTCGGATACATTGAAAACCGGTATGTATCAGCTCCGCGCTTACACCGACGAAGATTACGCATCAATCCGCCCGGCTTTTGAACGCTCTGTTGCCGTGTATAACCTCCTGACCAGCGCGACTACCCGCCAACAGCCGGAGGCAACCGCCCAACTGGACGTTCAGTTTTTACCAGAAGGAGGGCGCTGGGTGGCCGAATTACCAAACCGATTGGCTTTTAAAGCCGCTGGTCCGGACGGGCGCGGACAAACCGTGTCGGGTCGAATTGTGGACGGGCAGGGGCAGCCGGTGGCTACCCTGACGAGTAATCCGTTGGGAATGGGCAGCGTGCTGATCAGGCCAAAAGCCGGGCAGACGTATCAGGCCGAAATTCAGTACAACGGATTAACCCAACGAGTTGCGCTACCCGCCGTGGAGCCGGAGGGCTTCGTGCTGACGGCGGATGCGGTGAGCGATACAACCGGATTGATGATCCGGATTCTGGCCAACCTGCCCCAGTCCGATCCGGTTGTGTATCTGACATTCCAGAGTCAGGGGCAATTGGTGCAACGAGCCAAAATGAAGTTACAGGATGGCAAAGCCTGGCTAAACTTACCGCTCTCGGTGCTGCCCGCCGGTCTTTGCCAGGTCACTTTGTACGATGCTTACGGTAAGCCCCGGGCGGAGCGACTGGTTTTTGTGCGGGAACAAACCGCGCCCATCCGGGTCAACGTAACTGCCGACAAATCGATTTATACGCCCCGTGAACGGGTTGTGTTGAACCTGAAGCTGGCCGATCAGCCGGAAACTCCGGTGGTAGCCCTGCTTTCAGCTGCCGTAACCGATGCCGACCAGGTTCCGGATGACTCCAGTACTGCGGATTTTCGGACTCATCTGTTGCTGACGGGCGATCTGCGCGGACGCGTCGAACGGCCCGGTTTTTTCTTCAAAGACACCACGCTGGCAACCCGTCGGGCACTTGATGATCTGCTTTTGACCCAGGGCTGGCGCCGGATCGGGCTGCGGCAACCGGAAACGCCGGCGGATACACTAGGGGGCGTGGTGTTCAGCGGGCGCGTGGTGGACGAGAAAGGCAAGCCCATTCCGTATGCCGAGCTTCTGGTAGCCGCTCCGTCGTCCAGACAGGCCATTCCATCTTCCGTCGGAACCAACCGTTACGGACGGTTTCGGATGGCGGGTTTGGGTGTGACCGATACTCTGCAACTGCTGGTTCAGGTGATGAACAACCAGTTCAAAGCCATCAAAGGAACCGTTGAAACCGATACAGCAGGCAGCGTTTGGTCGGCAGTGAAGCCGGTTTTTGAGCAGGATTCACCGGATTGGCGGCAGTTTCAGCAACAACTCGAAACGGCCCGGCTGCGGCAGGAGTCTGATCAAAAGCTCTATCGCGACCGGCAAACCAGGCAACTCAAAGAAGTCACCATCAGGGCGCAGCGGCCGCGTCCTGAACACATTGAGCGCATGAGTTTGCACGGTACGCCCGACGCCCTGATTCTGTTTGACGAACGGTCGCAGTCTTACGCCAATGTGTACGAAATGATTCGGGGCCGGGTGCCGGGCGTTCAGGTGACGCAAAACTCCCAGGGCAACTACAGCGTAAACATCCGGAATGCCGTATCGTTTGGTGCGGGTAATTCGGCGCAGAGCCAGCCTCCGCTGTATATTCTGGACGGGTCGTATCTGACCGAAAGTCAGGACGGGAATGTCCTGCTGGGTTTGAGCCCCAACGATGTGGAACGAATTGAACTATTAAAAAGCGCTTCCACGACGGCCATATACGGTGCTCGCGGAGGAAACGGCGTTATTGCGTTCTATACCAAACGCGGGTTTACCCAGAAAAAGACCGCACCCGGCATTGGGCTTAATCAACTACCGCTCATTGGTCTTGCGCCCCAGCGGGAATTTTACGTTCCGCGCTACGAGGACTCGTCGGGCACGGCTCTGGCCGAACCGACTGCGCCGATCGACCGCCGGGATGTTCTGTACTGGAAACCGTTGATGCAAACCGATTCGAAGGGGAATACCAATCTGGCGTTCCCGCTTTCGGACGTAGTCCGGACGCTTCGGGTCGTTGTGCAGGGCATTACAACCGAAGGCCGGCCGGTGGTGGGCGTAACGAAGTTGAGGGTGCAATGATCGGGTGTTACGGAGTTTGGTCGCCGACTCCAAACAGAGCGCGCAGTTCCGTTGCATCCTGCGGTTTCATTCGCCCGGCCAGGACCAGACGCAGCTGCCGACGCCGGAGCGCACTCTTGAACAGTTCGTGCTCTTCCTCGGTTTCGGGCGTTACCGGCGGCACCTCAATGGGTCGTCCGTTCTGGTCGACGGCAACAAAGGTGTAAAAGGCCCGATTGGTGCTGACGCGCGTTCCCGCCGGAATATCTTCGGCCCATACTTCGATATTCACCTCCATCGATGAATTAAAACCGCGTGTGACCTTGGCCTGCATTGTTACAATATTGCCAAGCTTTATAGGCTCCGAAAAGGAAACATTGTCTACGGAAGCCGTTACTACGATGCGGTTCGAATGCTTTTGGGCGGCAATGGCGGCACAAATATCCATCCAGTGCAGGAGCCGGCCGCCCATCAGATTGTTCAACGTATTGGTATCGTTTGGCAAGACCATCTCGGTCATGGTGGTCAGCGACTCGCGGGCGAATTTAGGTTGAAGCATGGTTTAAATGATCGGAACAACAGAAACTACGTCGTGCAGTTGCGAAGCTACGGGTTTTCCGGCTTTCTCAACGGTCTTTCTCTTTTTTCCGGGCTTCTTTCCGTTCCTCGCGCTTCTGCTGGCGCTCCTGTTTGCGCTCTTCCCGTCGTTCTTTGCGCTCGGCTTTCTTTTGCGCGCGCTTTTCCTTGAAATCCTGTTTTAAATTTTCAACAGCATCTTTGAACGTGACGGTATTGTCGAATTCGGCGGTGAATGCCTTCACGTAGGCGTTACGCAGCACCCCGATGATGATGGTCCAAACTTCCGTTTCGGTATTGTCGACGGTTCCCCGGATGGGTATGCGGGTGGCAACCTGGTCACGTTTCTGATTTTTGAGAATAGCCTTACCGCCTTCGGCCAGCAATTCCGTAAAAAATCGGCCAACCGTACGTTTATCACCCGGTTCCTTTAACTTGAAAATCTTCATGTCCTTGGTCAGCGGTTTGAAATAGCCGACAAATTTACCGTCGTACATGGCCATCTCGCTGATCACACTCACCGTTCCCCTTTCAAAGTCAACATTGCCGTATTCCCGCGCCAGATCGTTGAGTTTTACCAACTGAAGGTTGTTAAGGCTCAGGTTATAATTGAAATCCGGAAAGGCCTTCAGCAAATTCATCCCTGCCCCCAGTTTCATCGTTCCGCCCCAGCCCGGTACATCGCCCGAAGCCGTAACGGGGGAGGGCAGACGGCTTTGTTTGTCTTCCACGTTACGGATATTCCGAATTTCTACGGCAACTTTCTCCAGCGAAAGATTGGTTTTTGTGGCTTCAAAAAGATTGAGCAAATCGACTTTACCGCCGTAAACCGCAAAGCGGTTGATTTGAATCGGCAATAAATCTTTCACCAACTTCGTCCAGTCCAATTCTTCACCGGTTTGGCTGACTTCTTCGTTATCGCTGAACGAAAAGTTAAGCTCAGGCTGGTAACATTCCACTTCACCCACCAGGGCTCCCTTGAACAAAGATTCCCACTCAACCGAAAGGTCTATTTTAGGCACAAAAAGAAAGGGCTCCTTGATCTTTCCGTTGATTTTGCGGATGCGCAGGTCCTCAATCTGGTACGCACCCCGGATCAGGGCAATGTTTACATCTTCAACATGGCCCGTGTAGGAGCCCATGTCGGCCATCATTTTATTGAGATAGCGTAAAACAAAATACGGCAGCAGCAATCTGGCGACGATCAGCAAGACGATCAGCGCCAGAACAATTTTCGTGGATCGTTTCAAAGCAACAAAGGTTAATGCTGCTTATAAAACCCAAAAGTGGCGGAAGGGTTATACGCAGCCCCAGCCTTCAGTCCGTATTTTTGGCAAATAAAGGCCACGGTTACGGGCTACCGGAGGGCTGGCGAAAATTTTCGACCGTTGAGCGTTGCGTATTTGAAGTCGGCCGGACCGTCGAAAACCGTGTCTTCGAAGCTGGAATTGCGCGGTAGACGGGTATATTTGAAATCCGCCATGCCGTTGAAGCGTGCGTTTTGGAAAGTAGCCCCCTCGTCGAATTTTGTGTATTTGAAATCGGCGTATTCCTCAAACCGCGCTTTACGGAAGGCAATATCTTCCTTAAAGGCCGTGTATTTAAAGTTAGCCAATGCTCCAAAACGAACGTCTGCGAAGTCTGCGGCTGCCCGGAATCTGGCATACTTAAAATTGGCTTCTTTCCGGAAGCTGGAGCCGGTGTACAGTGCCCGTTGTTTAAAATCAGAGTATTTGAACTCCGATTCCTGCTCGAACTTACAGTTTTCAAACGTTACGGCTTCGTTAAAGTGGGTTGCATAAAGGATACCATTGCCTTTTAGCCGTACGGGTTCAAGATTTTTATAAGCCAGAAAGGCCCCCCTGAAGGTGCAGTTCCGAAACGTGATGGGGGTTTCAACGACGCTTTCATAGGCTTCGTTGGTGGCCCAGCGGTTGTCGCTCACCCGTCTTTTGTTGTCCAGTTCGGTTAGGTCAAGGTCGCCGGTGATGGTTGCGTTTTCATACGAAACCGTTTCACGGCGGTTGATTTTGTCCAGAATCTCTTTGGCGGTAACGGTGCGTTGCGCCCAGGAGGGCAGAAGAGCAGTCGCAGCCAGCATCAGGGCAGTCAGTAGAGTTTTCATCGAGGAGTTGATCTGTTTATTTCAAGGATGAAAATCAACCCGAAAAGGTTGCATGACCTACTGCGAACTAATTTTCGGTCAAAAAAAACGCCCTGACGTAGATCAGGGCGTTTACATAATTGAATAAGAAGACTTACGGAATCCAGATTGCTTTTTCGTAAGCGGTGGTGTAATCCAGTTCTTCCAGGGGTACAAACTCGGCAAATTTTCCGGCTTCATCCAGCCGGATGGCGTACCATAAGCCCGTGGCATCGCGGAGCAAAAGGCGGTAGCCGTAGAGCGGGTGGTACGTATGACCGTCGGTGCGGTGATCCCAGCCCGTTTGTAGTTCAATGGCGAAGGCGATTTGTGCCAACGCTTCGTCGATGTATGCCATTAAGCTGCCAAAACCGTCCAGTTCTTCGATCCAGATCACCAATCCGTCGGTTCCCCAATCGAATAACGGATGGGAAGCAGACTGTTCGGCAGGAATGGTTATAACTGTCTTGTCTGTCATGATTGTATATAGCTAAAACGTTGGTTATAAAACCGTTGTTCCTCTGGAAGCGGTTTTTTGCCAACTATTTTAAGATGCCTGCCGTAGCCAGGGCGTGGCATTTACCTGCTGTTGTTCGTTCCATTTGCGCAGCCAGAAACGGTATTTTTTTCGGCCGTACTCCACAAAGTCTGGAATCGACGTTGCGTCGATGGCGAAAAGCCGGTGCGGTTTCTGTTTCTGAACGCCGATGAGAATAAACCGAATCTGCCGGGTTTGATCCCACTCCCGGCTATCGGCGTGGCGCAGGCCATCGATGTAGAAAGCCGCCTGTCGGTCGTAATCGTAATCGTAACAACTCTGCAAAAACTGGCTTTGCGTCCGGGCCGACGTGGTTTTAAAATCCAGAATCAGCGCATGACGGCTTTTCGGGCTGGTATATACCATATCCAGCCGCGCTTTGCAGGCCAGTTCCGTCAGCGGATCGGTAAACAGAACCACTCGTTCCCGCTCCGATTTCCGGAGGTAGCGACGACAGAACGAATCCCGCCGGACCTGCTCCGTCAGGTGCTCCAGCCGCCCTGATTCAACCGGTTTGAGATCGGGCAGAAGCTGCTCGATAATTCCGCCCACGCTTTCGGGTTCCAGCAGATGCGAATGAAAGGCTCGCCCAAACTGCAGAGCCCGTTGCCCAATGAACCGGTTGGTTCCCAGAAACTCTTCTTTCAGGCGGGTTAAATCAGAATTTGAAACGCGCGGAATGGAACGATAGTCAATGAGTTCGGTAATCATAACGGAATTGGATTTCATGAAATGAAACAGGTAATCAGCCCGCGTTTAGGGAGGTGCGTTGCCGCTTCTGCCAAACATCGGGCTGGCGACGGCTTAATAATTCAACAGGTGAATTCCGTTGCTTGTCAACAGATCTTCACTGGGGTTGTTGAATGGGTTGTAGTAATTGAAAGCCGTTTTAATCGTGGCAATATCCGTCAGGGTTTCCTGGCGGAAGATTTTTGCTGACTGACCAAAAGCCTTCATTTTTTTCGTCTGCTCCGGGTCCGCCAGCCGGTAGCTGAAATTGGCGACGTAGTAAACACCTTTCGGCTGAATTTTGGTATTCTCTTTCCGCTCGGCGGTGGCAGTTACTACCACATCGGCCAGTGTCAGGTCGTCGTAAAACAGGGGTTCGATCAGCCGAAAGATGTTGTCGACCGAGTATCCATGGAACAGAATTGCCGAAACGCAACTTTTTTCGTCGACGAAAAATAGTTCGGCCCAATTTTTGGTGCCCATGTTCAAAATATTATCGGTAAAGATACGCCAGGCAATTGGCTGAAAAGTCAGGGTCCGGCCATCGGCGGAACCACCTAGTTTTTCGGTTCCATTGATGTTAAAAATGCCTTCTTTAGCGTCAAAACGGTATTGACGGGGGTGTCCTTCCAGGTATTTAAACTGACCAACGGTCGAATTACTAACGACTTCATCCGTCACCTTGCTAACATTCTGATAAAGTTTCACTTCCAAACCATTTTGATTTGTTGCGCCGGTGTTGTTTTTTTGTGTGTTCATTAGTATTTGTTGTTTACTGTTCGGACAGGGGGACCGCTATGCGATCCCTTTTGCCTTTTTACGGGGTCTATATTTAAGTTTAAATATACATACTTTTGTGTATAATACAAAATCGTATACAAAAAGGTTGCTGAAAACTTATTCTGGTTGATACCGGCTTACAGGAGCTACTTTATTTCTCCTCGTTTTCTATTATATGCTATCGCTGACGAATAGGTTTTGAGTTCATTTTCACGCTCTAAAGAGACGCTGTAGAATTAGTGGAATGAAATATTACATAGTTTTGTGTAAGTTCTTGCTTGTCGTATGCCTATTGGTGACCGCTTACAACAGTTGATTGATGCGCTAAATATCAGTGCACTGGAGTTTGCCCGGCAGCTAGGCGAAAAACGGGGTGAGAAAATATACCATATTCTGCATGGACGTCTGAAGCCGCGTTACGAGACCTTAGAGAAAATACTGCAAACGTACCCCGACCTGAATGCCGACTGGTTGCTGCGGGGAGAAGGACTCATGTTTCGCACGTTGCCGCAAACGCCCCTGTCAGCTCTTACGTTGGACGACCGGCTTCGAAATATGGAGTTTCTTTTGTTTCAGTTAAACGAACGTGTAGCTTTGTTACAGCAAACCAACGACTTACTTCAGCAGGAGCTCGAGCAGGTCGTTAGTCAACATAAAGTCATCAATCTTTCATACGTTAATCACCGGTCGGATTTGCCCACAGAAGGCTGATGAAGACAGATGGCTTCCTTTGAATCTATGTTCTCATTTTTTAAGCGTCGGCCGGAAAAGGCCACAGTTTCGGATTTCGGATTTCTGGGGGTTGATATTCACTCGCATCTCATTCCCGGGATTGATGACGGCGTTCCCGACCTCGAAACTGCTCTGACCTGTTTACGGTCTTTTGAAAGCCTGGGATATAAAAAGGTGATTACGACACCGCACATTATCCGTGATTACTATCCCAACAATAGCGATATCATCCGGCGTGGTTTGGACGAACTCCGTCATGCCATGGCCGAAACCGATCTGACCATTCAGGTTGAAGCGGCTGCCGAGTACCTAATTGACGATTATTTTGTAACGCAGCTTCAGGCTAACAACCTAATGACGTTTGGCCCAAATTATGTGCTGGTCGAATTATCGTTTGCCATTGCGCCAATGAACTTAGACGATATCATCTTTCAGATTCAGACAAGAGGTTACCAGCCCATTCTGGCGCATCCCGAACGATACTCATACTTCAAAGACCAGCCTGAGCGTTTCCATAAGCTGAAGGAACAGGGTTGCATGTTGCAGCTAAACCTTTTGTCACTGGTTGGCCAATATGGAGGCCGGGCGCAGCAGCAGGCTAAGCAGTTGCTGGACGAATCGCTGATCGATTTTGTTGGTTCGGATTTGCACCGAATTCGGGATGGAGAGAAGTTAGGGCAACTGCTGCAATCCAAAGAACTAGCTTTGATACAATCGCATACCTTTATGAATTCCTCGTTGCTTTAACTTCTAGTTACTTTCAATGCGGATTTGAATGACTCCATTATTACTCTTAGGTAATGTTTTTATATTTATTTAAGACACTTCACGATACGGCATAGTTTTTGTTTTATTGTCTGGTAAATAAATAAAAGTCAGTAAGACAAATTTTCCACTCCAATCATTTTTCAAACTGTAATATCATACAATAAAATAGATTTGTTGTATTATACAAATTTTTCCTCTCTGTCCAAGCCGAAATTGTTGCAATTTATTAAGTTAGTGTCTTTTTGGATATTTAACTTTGAAGGGCAGTAATGAAACGGCATCTCTGAACGGTTGTCTGATTTTAGCGCTTTATTTGCACATTAAACAGGCCAGCCATCTATTATCGTACGGACATAAATTGATAGAATTTTTCCGTTCGCTTATAATTGAGTACCTATTCTATTATCTTATATTTATTCAATGTTATGAAAATTGCAGTTGTAGGAACTGGTTACGTGGGACTCGTGACCGGCACCTGCTTTGCCGAAACCGGCAACCAGGTTACCTGTATTGACATCGACCAACGCAAGGTCGAAAAACTCAACAATGGCATCATCCCCATCTACGAACCCGGTCTGGATGTCCTCTTCAACCGCAACACCGCCGAAGGACGCCTGAAGTTTACGACCAACCTGGCCGAAGGCATCGAAGGCGCCGAGGTCATCTTCCTGGCCCTGCCCACTCCGCCGGGTGAAGACGGATCGGCCGACCTGAAATACATCCTCAAAGTGGCCGGCGATCTGGGCCAGATCATGAAAGAATACGCCGTCATCGTCGACAAGAGCACCGTGCCGGTGGGCACCGCCGAGAAAGTCCACGAGTACATCTCGCTGGCGGCTCAGGTGGAGTTTGATGTGGTGTCCAACCCCGAGTTTCTGCGCGAAGGCGTGGCCATCGAAGACTTCATGAAACCCGACCGCGTGGTGATCGGCACGCAGTCGGAGCGGGCCAAGGCCATCATGACCAAGCTCTACGCTCCGCTGGTGCGCCAGGGCAACCCCGTTATCTTCATGGACGAGCGCTCGGCGGAGATGACCAAGTACGCGGCCAACTCGTTTCTGGCCGTCAAGATCAGCTTCATGAACGAGATTGCCAACCTGTGCGAGAAGGTAGGAGCCAACGTCGATGATATCCGCCGGGGCATCGGCACCGACAGCCGGATCGGCAAGCGGTTTTTGTTTGCCGGCATTGGCTACGGGGGCAGCTGCTTTCCCAAGGACGTGCAGGCGCTGGCCAAGACCTCTGAGGAGTACGCCTACGACTTCAAGATCCTCAAGTCGGTCATGGAGGTCAACGCTCAGCAGAAGACCAAGCTGTTGCCGGTGATCAACCAGCACTTCAACGGGGATCTGCAGGGCAAGACGATTGCGGTGTGGGGGCTGGCCTTCAAGCCCTACACGGATGACATCCGGGAGGCCCCGGCCCTGGAGAACATCCAGGCGCTGCTGGCGGCCGGAGCCAAGGTGACGGCCTATGATCCGGAAGCCATGGAGAACGTCAAGCAGGTGCTGGGCAACCAGATCACCTATGCCCACACCTCGTATGCGGCCCTGGACGATGCCGATGCGCTGGTGATCATGACCGAGTGGCCGATGTTCCGCACGCCGGAGTTTGGCAAGATGGCTTTGCTGTTGAAGAACAAGGTGATCTTCGATGGTCGCAACCTCTACGAGCTGGATCAGATGAAGGAGTTGGGTTACACCTACTACAGCATCGGACGGGAAGCCATCGGTACGGATGTGAAGCAACCCGCCTAAGTAAAACAGATTCGAAACCGCATTTCATAAACCTCAATCAGGAGTGAATCAAGACGCAAAAATCTACGTAGCGGGTCACCGGGGCATGGTGGGCTCCGCGCTGGTGCGCAACTTGCAACGCCGAGGCTACCAGAACCTGGTCACCCGCACCTCGGCCGAGCTGGACCTGCGCAACCAGGCAGCCGTCGCCGACTTCTTTGCCGACCAACGGCCCGACTACGTGCTGCTGGCAGCGGCCAAAGTGGGCGGCATCTGGGCCAACAACCGCTACCGGGCCGACTTTTTGTATGACAACCTGCTGATTGAGGCTAACATCATCCACAGCGCCTACCAGTTTGGGGTCCAGAAACTGCTGTTTCTGGGCTCCTCCTGCATCTACCCCAAGCTGGCCCCCCAGCCCCTGAAGGAAGACTACCTGCTGAGCGGCTACCTGGAAGCCACCAACGAGCCCTACGCCATCGCCAAGATTGCCGGCATCAAGCTCTGTGAAGCCTACCGCAGCCAGTACGGCTGCAACTTCATCTCGGCCATGCCCACCAACCTCTACGGCCCCAACGACAACTACGATCTGAACGGTTCGCACGTCTTGCCGGCGCTGATCCGCAAGTTTCACGAGGCTAAACTCCACGGCGAGCCGGTGGTGGAAGTGTGGGGCACGGGCTCCCCGCGCCGGGAGTTTCTGCACGCCGATGACCTGGCCGACGCCTGCGTGTTCCTGATGGAAGGCTACAACGAGGAGCTGTTTGTCAACATCGGCACCGGCCAGGATGTGACGATCCGGGAGCTGGCCGAACTGGTCAAACAGACCGTGGGCTTCGAAGGAGAACTGCGCTGGAATCCGGACAAACCCGATGGCACGCCCCGCAAGTTGATGGATGTGTCGCGGCTGCACCACCTGGGCTGGCAGCACCGCATCGACCTGTCAGCAGGCATTGCCGCTACCTACCAGGATTTCCTGGCTAACCAGGAGGTATACGTTTAGGATCTATACAACATGAATTACGATTATCTATGAAAAAAGCATTAATTACGGGCATTACGGGCCAGGATGGCACCTACCTGGCCGAACTCTTACTGGAGAAGGGCTACGAAGTGCACGGCATCAAACGCCGGAGCTCGCTGTTCAACACCCAGCGCATCGACCATCTCTACGAGGATCCCCACGAGCAAAACGTGCGCTTCAAGCTGCACTTCGGCGATTTGTCGGACTCGACTAACATCATCCGCATCATCCAGGAGGTGCAGCCCGATGAGATCTACAACCTGGGGGCCATGTCGCACGTGCGGGTGAGCTTCGACGAGCCCGAATACACGGCCCAGGTCGACGGGATCGGCACGCTGCGCATCCTGGAAGCGGTGCGGCTGCTGGGGCTGAGCCAGAAGACGCGCATCTACCAGGCCTCCACCTCGGAGCTCTACGGTGGGGTGCAGGGCCACGCCCAGTCGGAGCTGACGCCGTTCTACCCGCGTTCGCCTTATGCGGTGGCCAAGCTCTACGGCTACTGGATCACGGTCAACTACCGGGAGGCATACGGCATGTATGCCTGCAACGGGATTCTGTTCAACCACGAGTCGCCCTTGCGGGGGGAGACGTTTGTGACCCGCAAGATCACCCGGGCGGTGGCTCGGATTGGCTTGGGTCTGCAGGAGAAGGTGTTTCTGGGCAACATCGATTCGCTGCGGGACTGGGGCCATGCCAAGGACTATGTGGAAGCGATGTGGCTGATCTTGCAGCAGGAGCGGGCCGAGGACTTTGTGATTGCCACGGGGGTGACGACCACCATCCGGGACTTTGTCAAGATGGCTTTTGCCGAAATTGGCGTGGAGCTGGCCTTCCAGGGGGAGGGTGTCCACGAGAAGGCGTACGTGGTCAGTGCCCGTGATCCGGACTTTCCGGTGGCGGTGGGTCAGGAAGTGCTCAGCATCGACGAGCGGTATTTCCGTCCGACGGAGGTGGACTTGTTGTTGGGGGACCCGACCAAGGCTATGACGCAGTTGCAGTGGCAGCCCAAGTATGATCTGGCGGGTCTGGTCAAGGACATGATGCAGTCGGATGTGGCCTTGTTCCGGCGGGATCAGCTGCTGGCTGAGCAAGGTCACCTGGTGCCCAATTACTTTGAATAACCAACTTAGCTAGGGATTGAACCCAAAAATTTGCTTAAGTTATGTCACTAACCTCGAAAAAAAGGGCGACAGTTATAAGCCTGAATCTTTCTCTAGGTAACTATCAGCAATTTCAGGAAGAAATTATCACAGCGGCAAAGGCAAGACAGGCGGGTTCCGTCTGTTTTGCCAATGTGCATATGACCATCGAGGCAAAGTTCAATTCGGGCATTGCAGAAGCTGTGAATGGAGCCGACTGGGTTCTATGTGATGGAGTACCTCTTCTATGGAGTTTACAATGGCTTTATGGTGTAAAACAGAACCGGGCCACAGGATTGGATATGTTGCCGGATTTGTTGCAAACTGCCGAAAAGACAGGGGTATCTGTTTTCTTTTATGGGTCAACCCCTGAAATTCTGCAGCAAACAACTGACGTATGCCGTGTGAAACATCCAAAGTTAAGCATTGCTGGAACCTTGTCTCCTCCTTTCAGACCGCTTACTCCGGAAGAAGATGAGCAGGTGATTAAACAAATCACCAAATCGGGAGCTGGATTGGTATTTGTATCACTTGGATGCCCCAAGCAAGAAATGTGGATGGCAAAAATGCGGGGTCGGATTCCTGCGGTATTGTTAGGGATTGGCGGAGCTTTACCGGTACTGGCTGGTGATGTAAAACGATCTCCGGAATGGATGCAACGTGCGGGTTTGGAATGGCTGTTTCGGTTCGTCATGGAACCCCGGCGTCTATTCAAACGGTATGCAGTTACCAATAGTTTGTACACGTGGTATCTTGTAAGACAGTTGGTAAGAAGTAATCAAGATCAGAAATATGGTGTCCCTATACAGTTTTAGCTGAAATTGCAGAGGTGACTATGCGGATTTGCTTGTTTGCTTTTTGTGCTGTACTGCTTATTCAGCGCAACCTGTATGCTCAACAGAAGTGGGCACACAAGGCCCGTTTTACCACTGAATTTGGTGCTATAGCCACTTCGACCCAACGAATGCCTTTCTGGTTTAGGGTTAATCAATTTGGAGTCGTACCTTTCAATGCACCAGTTGGAATTATTAGATTGGCAAGTGCAGGGACCATTCATAAGGATACTGTGTGCGAAAGTTGGCTCATTAAATACGGTATCGAATTAGCCGGTAATGTGGGAGCAGTAAACAGAGCTATATTTCCAGAAGCTTTTATAAAAGTTGATAAAGCACATTGGGAATTAGTTGTTGGTCGTAGAAGAAGGATATTTGGTCTGGCTGATAGTACACTTTCAAGTGGATCTTACTCATGGTCGAGTAATGCCTTGCCCATTTCTAAAATCGAATTTGGTACACAAGATTTCGTTCCCATACACTTTACGAAAGGTCTAATTGCCATCAATGCATTCTTTGCACATGGTTGGTTTACCAATACTGATTCAATAAAAAGATCTTTCTTACATCAGAAAGCTTTATACGGGCGAATAGGAAAGCCAAATTGGAAAGTTAAATTTTATGGAGGTATTTTGCACAATGTACAATGGGGAGGAAGGTCTCGATATTTGGGTGCAGGAAGTTCCGTTAATGGCCAGTTGCCATCGTCATTCAGAGACTTCCTTCATGTAATTATATCCAAGCAGCCTAGCCAGACCAGCCAAGTATCCTTCCATGATAGAGTTAATCAGTTCGGGAACCATGTTGGCTCTTTGGATATAGGAGCTGAAATAAAGAGTAAGCCATTGACTGTTTTACTTTATCATCAACATCCTTTTGAAGATAAGTCAGGGATTGCTTTGATGAATTTACCGGATGGTTTATATGGCATCCAGTTTAAACGTAGATCCATTACTTCTAAATATGCCTTCAAAATAAATAAGTTATTAATTGAATATTTGACCACTATGAATCAAAGCGGTCATACAATGGAGACAAAGTATGCACAATACCAGGGTATAGATGATTATTTTAATAATTTTCAATACAAAGATGGATGGACACACTCAGGATCTATCTTAGGGACTCCATTCATTAGCCGCCAGCAGGAAGTGGAATCTATTTGGCAAAATAGGCCAGGTAAGTACAGATTAACTGTTGTTAACAATCGAGTAAAAGTTTTTTACTTAGGTATGGAAGGGGAGTTAGGATCAAATTTAAGCTTCCAAACTCGTTTGTCATTGAGTCAAAATTATGGGACTTACCGAAACCCATTTGGCAGGTCTGTCAATCAGTTTTCAGGGGTAGCTTCATTATTGTGGAATACAAATTGGCTAAGAGGAACAGAGCTAATAAGCTCCGTCTCACTTGATAACGGGAATTTGTATAAAAATTCTTTAGGAGTGTGGATAAGTTTTAAAAAGCACTTGGACCTTTAACAATTTCCATTGTAGCCCCGAAGAGGTTTTATTAGCTTTCGAATATTCAAACTCAACAATTTATGAAACGTTTTATTGTTACAGGTGGAGCTGGGTTTATTGGCTCTCATCTTTGTGAAGCTTTGCTTGCCGAGGCTGGTAATGAAGTAATATGTATCGATAACTTTGATCCATACTATGATAGGAGAATTAAGGAAGGAAATTTGTCGGTTGTCAGAAAAAAAACAAATTTTTCTTTGATAGAGGGTAATATAAATGACCAAGACTTTTTAGATGACCTTTTTAAAAATAATAGGATAGATGTCGTATTTCATCTAGCAGCTAAAGCTGGAGTGAGACCATCAATACAGTGCCCTAATGAATACTATGAAGCAAACATCAATGGCACTCAAAATGTTATCAATGCAATGGTGAAGCATAATGTTAATCGGCTAATATTTGCATCTTCTTCATCAGTATATGGAAGCAATAGTAAAGTTCCTTTTAGCGAATCTGATCCGGTGGAATTGCCTATTTCTCCTTACGCAGCAAGTAAAAGAGCTGGTGAATTAGTATGCTATGTCGCTCACCACCTCTATAACTTAAATGTAGCTTGTATTAGATTCTTCACTGTTTATGGTCCTAGACAACGTCCAGAAATGGCTATTCATAAATTTACGAATATGATAGATAACGGATTGCCAATTCCAGCCTTCGGTGATGGAAGCACAGAACGAGATTATACATATATAGATGATATAATACAGGGGTTGGTTAATGTTTCAAAGAAAGAATTTAAGTACGAGATTTTAAATTTAGGTGAGTCTGAAACTACTAAGCTTAAAGATTTGATTTATTATATTGAAAAGAGCCTTAGAAAAGAGGCTAAAATAAATTGGATGCCTTCTCAGATGGGTGATGTAGACAAAACCTATGCAGATATCTCTAGAGCGGCTGAGTTGTTCGACTATCGTCCTAATACAAAGGTCAAGGATGGGATTAGCAAATTTGTTGAGTGGTATTTAGAGAATAAGAAGAAAAATGTTGCGGAGGCTGTTTTCTAAAATATATACGTAGGTGTAAGGCTTGATGTAAGTATCAAGCCTTACACCTACGTATATATTTTAGAAATTTGAGTAAAGTATGGATGGGTTTCGGACTATAATTTACATGAGACTTTGATGATATAATAGTCGGATAAGAAGTGCAAAATTTTTATGGTAAAATTTTTCGAATTTTTGTTGTTTGTATTAACCATTTTGTTTGATAACTATGATGAAGTAAAGACATTTTACGTCTCAACTAATGGATTAGATTCAAATTCGGGTACTAAAAATAGTCCATTCGCAACTATCAGAAGAGCTCAGAGTGCAGTCAAAAGTTTGAATGGATTTCACAATGTAAAAGTGTATCTGTTAGAAGGTCATTATTTTATTGATTCTACTATAGTTTTTAGACATGATGATGGCGGTAAGGAAGGTAAGATAATAGAGTACATCGCGTTTAATGGCGGAAAAGTTGTAGTCAGTGGAGGCAAACTATTGCCGAAGATTTGGAATAAGCCATTTCCAACTTCTAATCTATGGAAGCTTGATTTATCATATATGGGGCAAACTACTGAATCTATTCGTCAGCTGTTTGCTAACAACAAAAGGTTAAAAAGGGCGGCATCCAAGGATTTATATACGAAGGGCCCTTTAACAAAATTTACTAAGCGTTTTTCACGGTTTGATTTTTCTTCTATTGATAGTATGAGACGTACTGACATAGAAGCATTCTGTGGGTTTGCCTATAAAGGTTCAGATTTAGATAGCTTTTATTTTGATGATGATACTGAAATAATAGTTTACCACAGTTGGGAATGCTCTTGGCATAAAGTCTTGAGATTAGATAACATTAATAAATGTATCTATTTTACATCTCCTTCTAGATATCCAGTAGGCTTTTTTAGTGACAACAACAGATACCGTATTGAGAATAATAGTAAAGTGTTTGATGAGCCAGGTGAATGGTATTACAATAGTAAGAAGAAAGAACTGTGGTATCTTGCTCATGAAGGTGAAAATCCAAATGAGGAAGACTTTTATGTCCCTATATTAAATCAAATAATTAGTATTGCTGGAAATTCGTATAGTAAAAAGTATGTTGAAAACTTAACTTTCAAAGGGATAGAGTTTAAACATTCAAGTTATTCGCTAGGTATAAATGATTTAAATGAGAAAGTAAAGTATAAGTTAGTAAAAGAGAATCCTTGGTTGAAATTTAGTGATGGATATGCTTCTGCACAAACAGCACCTGACTGTGGTCAAGCCATTTCCATATCGTATGCTGAAAATTGTAAATTTGAGGACTGTAAGTTTTCGAATTTAGGTTCTTACGCTGTAAATATTGGTAAAGGTTCTAATGATATTATACTGAGTAAATGTGTAATTCAGGATGTTGGCGGAGGCGGAGTATTAATAGGCTTTAATGAAAAGGATCCTGTTATGAAAAATGTACCTTGGTCTAATTCCCCTTATAAAAATATTATTAAAAATTGTAAAATTTACAATGGTGGTAAAGTACATCCTTCAAGCGTGGCGATCGCTATCATGCAAGCTAATTCAAATTTAGTCACGCACAATACGATATATAATTTTCCATACTCTGGTATTAGTATTGGCTGGACTTGGACTAAATCTGCTAATTTTACAAAAGATAACAAAGTGACCTATAATCAGATTTATAATGTAATGGAAGATTTAGCAGATGGAGGAGGTATATATACGCTAGGTAAACAACCGGGTTGTATAATAAAGGGGAATCATATTCATAATATAGTACGATCCGAGAGTGCCATAGGCGCACTCAATTGTGGAATTTTTTTTGATCAATCATCTTCGATGATGACGGTTGATGATAACAAAATAGATTTGATCAATGGACCGAAGTATCGTTTTAATAAAACAGATAGTTTGAAAATTAATTGGAAGGCAAAGGAATAAGATACTAAAAATTGAGTAGGATGTATTACAACAAGTGTGTCAAGTGCCTTATAAACTCAGTTTCAATCGGTCTCCAAATATAATTGAGAGTTGAGCAAGTGTTTGACGTCCTGACGTCCCCCCGGAAAAGCGTTCCAATATAAAGTAGAGAATCTGGCGATTTTGATAACTTAAACAATCGGAAATCGCTATGAAAAAGACGGCTGGTACTGTCGTCAAAAGCAAGTTTTGAAGTAGGATTTTTCATATCTTTGGTCTACAAGTAGGACAACTCGGCTTGCGTCAGTTGATCCTGTGTAGTCCCGCTGGTCGGGACTATTTTTTTGTCTCCGCCAGCTCGGTTCAATAAATATAAAGGGTCGTAATCGCCCCCGTGACGCCACAAGGCATAGGCCATCAGCAGCAAGCGCTTCTGAACAGCCACGTAAGCTTTCATCTTGATGCCTGTTCGCTCATAAACGCATTCGTAGAGAGCTTTGCAGGTCGGTTCGTTGAAGCGAACCGCATTGAAAGCAGGCAGATGCAGGATGCGACGAAGTCGACTGTTACCTTTCTTGGAAATGCGTGTTTTACCCGAATGGTTGCCCGATTGGTTCTCTCCTACATCGTAACCCGCATAACTGACCAAGTGCCGCTGGTTGGTGAAACCTTCGAAGCCGTTGGTTTCAGCCACTAGCACGGACACCGATAACAGGGCAAGGCCTTTGATCCGAACAAGCTGCTCAATGCGGGGCTTGAGCACCGAATCTTCAGCAATAAGTTGAGCAATAGCGGCTTCCAGGGCAGTTAACTGCTGGTCATAGACCTTGACCAGGTTGATAAGCTGCTTGGCGATAAAGCCATTATCGAAGGCGCTATATTCCAGGGAATGCTGCTGATTAGTGGACTGAGTCCGCAGTTCCTGTAAGCGCTGGTGTTGGCGAGTCAGTAAGCGAAGGGCATAAAGGTTTTTGGAGAGGGGTTTCCAGATAGGAAGCTGCTGCTCCAGGCCCATCCGAGAAAGCCCTTGAGCGTCGATTTTGTCATTCTTCGACTTATAGCCCAGGCTCTTAAGATAGTATTTAGCCTTATTGGGCAGTAAAATACTTACTGATTGATCATGCTGGTGGAGATACCAGGCGACGGCTTCGTGGTAAACGCCGGTCGATTCCATCAGGTAGGTCAAGGGCAAGTTGAACTTGCAATGGCGACTCACCCAAGTTAATAGGCTAGCAAAGCCGATGGGCTTGTTGGCCACTTTGGTGGTAGCCTTGACGCTTACACGTCCGGTCTGATCAATAATCGACAAGCAGACTTGGAGCTTATCTTTGCTGATGTCCAAACCTACACAATAGCGCAGAAAAGAACTCATAAACAAAGGGGATAAAAAGTGAATAATGATCAACTGACGACTTTCCTGGCTCTGGCACATCGATGGCAGATAACGGTTTGTAACCGCGTCTATGGGTACTGTCGGAGCTTTTGGAAAGTGCCCAGGGAGCCAGCGCAAGCAGCCTGTTCAAGATCACTCAAGGGTGTCTCAGCGGCCGACGCGAGATACTAGCAACCCGAGTCAGTTCTTATTCGAAAATTGCACTTTTTCGAACACAATCAACCTAAGATAAAGATATGAGCGGCCGACTGTCCAAGTTCACCGAAGCCCAAATTGTCTTTGCGCTTCGCCAAGCTGAGACTGGCACAGCCGTCGCCGAAGTGTGCCGTAAGATGGGCATCAGTGAAGCCACTTTTTATACTGGAAGAAAAAAATATGGTGGTTTAGAAGTGCCTGAACTGCGCCGACTTCGTCAGCTTGAAGAGGAGAATCAGCAGCTAAAGCAGTTGGTTGCAGACCTGAGCCTAGACAAGCAAATGCTTCAGGATGTGCTCAAAAAAAAGCTCCAAGGCCACGGGGCCGCCCGGCGGTCCAGCAAAGAAAACTGGCCACAAGTTTAATAGAGAACTATCGGGTCTCGGTTCGTCGTGCATGCTCTGTTATTCAGTTCCGTCGATCCTCTTTACACTATAAGTCTCGTCGTCGAGATGACTCCGTGATTCGAAAACGAATCAAAGAAATTGCCCAGGTACAAGTTCGGTACGGTTATCAGCGGATTTATGTGCTGCTGCGCCGAGAAGGTTGGCGGGATAACCACAAAAGGGTATATAGAGTATACTGTGAGGAAGGATTGCATCTCAGAAGCAAGCGTCCTCGTCGTAACCGAGCGGCTGCACACCGTTTGGAACGCCCTCAACTCTCCAGTATCCATCAATGCTGGAGCATGAATTTCGTCGCCGATCAGCTCTTTGACGGCCGCAAAATTCGGTCTTTAACTGTAGTGGATAACTATAGTCGTCAGTGCTTGGCGATTCATGTTGGTCAGTCTTTAAGATCCGAGGATGTGGTAGCTGTGATGAGTCAGTTGCAATCGTTATATTTAACTGTTCCTGAACGCATTCAACGGGGCCGCCCGGCGGTCGACAATGGCAGCGAATTTATTTTCAAAGCCTTAGACAAATGGGCGTATGACAACAAAGTGACGTTAGACTTTTCGCGTCCTGGCAAACCGACTGACAACCCCTTTATTAAATCTTTCAATGGTAGTTTCAGGGATGAATGTTTGAACGCGCACTGGTTCTTATCATTGGAAGATGCCCGCCAAAAAATTGAATACTGGCGGCAAGAATATAATAGTTTTCGACCTCACAGCTCGCTCGGTGGATTAACCCCGGATGAGGTTGGAAAGGAGAAGGAAAACAAACAAATGAACGTCCGATCCTCAATCTTTGAGCGGTACGCTTTTCGGGAGGACCTCAGAGTGGTACGCTTTAGGGGAGAACCCCAAAGTGGATCTTTACGAAACTAATTAAGGATGTGTACTAGGTTGGAACTACGAAGTTCGAAACTCTACCGAGGAACAAATGCAGAAATAACTATATTTTCAATATAACCTTTAGTTGCATTTTCATTGCTAATAATATTGCCTGGATTTCCTATAACAATACTATTGGAGGGAACATCAAAATTTACATAAGAATTTCCTGCAATTAGTACGTTATCACCTATTGTAATATTACCAATAATAAGTGCGTTTGGGCCTATGTATACACAATTGCCGATTGTTGGAGCACCTTTTAACTTTCCTCTTTTTGCATTACCAATGGTGACTCCTTGTAGTATATTACAGTTATTACCAATTTTTGCTTTTGAATTTACTACAATGCCACCGAAATGTGGTAACATCAAACCCCCTCCTACTTTTACCGAGAGAGGAAGCTGAATTCCATATCTAAAAAAATATCTTCTATAAAAAATTTTTAATATTATCCTATATATAGACCTCTTTGTGGTCAATTGGCTTAATCGGAAGAAAAATGTAAATCTAAAGCCCGGTGATTTCCAAAAAGTAGAAATTAAAGTTTTTAGATCTTCCTTACCAGTATACCGATATAAATCATTCCTAATACTTTTATGCATAACTTGTATTATTACTATTTTAACGAATTGAAAAAGGCTAAAAAGTTATTGTCAAATTGTTCTATCGTGTATTTAGCTTGGTATTCGGCCCTAGCATTACTTGACATACTTTCATACAAATTGAAATCTGAAGAAATCTGAAGTAAAGATTTAACCATCCCATCTATGTCATGAATATCATGTAGAAATCCAGTATGACCGTTAATAACTTGATCTTTTACCCCCCTCCAGTTCGTTGAGATGACTGGAAGACCATAAGAAAATGCCTCAATGATAACAGTCGGAAAATTTTCCGATTCATAAAATGTCGGAAATAAAAGTAAATCTGAATCTTTAAATGCGGATACTTTTTCAGGACCCGACTTCACTCCCTCATAATTAATTATTCCTGCCTCAACCGCTGAGTTAATATAGCTTCTTTCTTTTTCAGAGTGGATATCACCAATTACAGTTCCAATAATATTTGAGTTTACTTCACGCGATCTCCTTAGTACATTAATATAAGTAATTATCCCCTTACTCTCTTTGCATAAGCCAACAAACAAAACATTGAATTTTTCCTTCTTCTTTTTTGATTGAAAGACACCACCTTTTACTCCATTAGGTATGATTATGATATTTTCAGATTTCAAGAAGGTGGGATCTTTCGTTCCTTCTAAACTCATACATAAAGAGTAATTAGCATTAAAATAAGTGAATCTATAAATCCTCTTATTAAGAGAACTTAGATCAGGATATAGATCACTTAAACCACCTGCATGAAATCTAAAAATTATTTTTTTGTTCAATAAACGAATTGGAAACAATAAAATAAAGTCCCTATACATGGGAACTTTGAAAGGACCTGCAGGAGGGTAATATATATAATCTGGCCTATAAATTATAAGACACTTCAAGATCTTGAACAAGATTTTGAGTAAACGAAAAACTTTCTTTAAAGAAAATTTACTATAGTCGCTAGACTTTTCTGTGAAGTCTAGACGTATGAATTCATGATCAAGGTTGTTCTTGGAGAGTACATTTAGTATTTTTTTGATTTGTAAGTTCTGTCCAGTAATTGGGGGAGGGTATTGTCCGATAATTAAAAGTCTCATATAGCGTTAATTGTATTCTCAAGATTTAAAGTGTTCCCTGGCTGAATTTTATAAATTTGATTATTATAGTTCATCAACCAGCATAAAATGAGCAAGTTTATTGAATTATGTTGGAGCAAGCTTATTTCTGTCAAGCATAGTATAAATGTAGATATAAAAGTTAGTATACCAAAAGCTCTTATATTCTTGTCATCAGTTTTTAATATATTCATAAATATATATATCAATAACACTAAACTTAAAACCAATAGGGTCAAGCCACCTGAAAGTAATATATCTAAAAAAGCATTGTGAGCTTTGCCTGTTACCCAATCCATATCAGAAAAGACGTTCATCTTTGCAGAGCTCTTCCAAAATCCCCAATATCCCCAGCCAAAAAAAGGTTTCTGGTAAATGGCGTCAGATAGATTCTCCCAAAGCTTTACTCGGCCAGTTAAATCTTCTGATTTACCAAGCATTTTGAAGAAAATATCATAGTAATTATTGTATAGCAATATGGAAAAAGTAAAAAGCATAATAAGAAGTATTGTCAATTTCTTAGTACCTATCTTTTTTATGAATAAACTGAGCGAAAATATAACTGTACTCGTTATTAATGATGCAGAAGAGCCAGATAAATAAATTAGAGAAAGTGTTATCACAACAAAGATACAATTTTTTACGCTTTTTAAATTACATAAAAAGACAGGAAGTATAGTCGTCAGGATGGTTCCTAAGACATTTTTATGTAAAAACACTCCTCTAGCCAACCCATGATGGAAGCCTGTCATTCTGCCTAGACTAGGTACAAAAAAATAGAATAAGTATGAAGCTAATAGTACGAATATTACATAATACTTTAATATTTTTATTAAATCTACATTCTTATTTTTAGAAATATTGTAACAAAAATATACAAAAAAGACAAATTGTATTGCACTAGTAAGCGTTTCAAGCTTTGCTTCTGACCAAATAAATGAGAAGCAGTAAAATATAGAGATTAAGAAGAAAAGCCTATTGCCTAGTGAAAGATTACTAATCGATAATGAGGGTTTTTTATTTATTGTGATGAATATTAGTAAAATTATGTACTTTAATATTTTAAAGAAGAAGGAGTTTTCTACTTCATCTTGTTCGTAATTGAATAAAACTGGGGCAAAGAAGGCATTGGTTATCAGCAGCAGATAGCTAATAATAAGAATATCATTTAGTATTGTCCGAAACGGATTAGGTCCTCTATATTGCAAGACTTCTGTATAAGGTGTATATTTCATCTCTGGTTATTTTTAAAGGCTTCCGATCTTTCGATATATAGATCTGATTATCTAAATAAGATTCAATTATTTTAATAATTGAAGTAGTATCAATGGGATCTACATAGTGAACGTTATTACTGTCTTTCAATATTAATTCTGAAAAACCAGAATTGATGTCGCTCAATATCATCGGAATACCAGAATTATAAACTTCTAATACACTGTTTCCTAAACCCTCCCAGAATGGAATGTGTATGAATAAATTCATATATTTGATGTATGAATAGTAGGATAAGACGAAGCCATGCAATACTATTTTACTTTTTGCGTCATACTTTTCAATCAGTTTTTCCAAGTCAGATGTATCGCCTTCTCCGAAAAAGTGAAAGGTGATATTTCTTTTTTTCTTTAAATACACTTCGACAATGTTACAGATCGTTTTTATATTCTTTTGGTAAGTTAACCTTGATACAAATCCAATATGGAAAGATGTAGAATCTAGTTTGTACTCTGAATTTAAAATATCCTTAATGATGATTGGATTGTATATTACATGGACTTTCGTTTCGTCGCAATTGGTATGCTTAACAAGATCTAGTTTTACTGATTTTGAAATTGCAATGCATTTGTAACACCAATTGTACAAGTATCTAGATAAAGAGTTAGCTATTTTTATGAAAAATCTTTTTTCTTTTCGCTTTTGTTCGTTTATAGTGTTCGCTTCTCTAATTATGATTTTTGTGCCGGTTATTTTTCCTACTATTAAAGATAAAACATTTATATTAACAAGAGTGGTATATAAGTAGTCAATATCATTTAATATTAACTGTCTAGCTAATGAAAAACCAGAGTATAGCGTTTTGCTTTTATCTAAGTATATAACTTTGACATTCTTGTCAATTAAAGCTTGGTATGGGCCTACGCGTCTTACAAGTATCAAGAATACATTGTCAGTTGTATGTCTAGCTAAGTAGTTTGCGTATTCAACCATTATTTTTTCTGCACCTCCACTTTTTAAGTCCTGCAAGAATATGCCAATATTCATTTTTTAGTAATTAATATTAAGACGATAAGAGTAAAAATATATAACAGTAAGCTGTTGCCAAAATATAACATATTGGTGATAATACATAGGCATAGTAAAAAATATTTATAATTTAAAAGCCATCTATTGTATTTAATTTTAAAAAGAATAAAAGCTGATAAGAAGTAAATCGTGTTACTTAATATAAAGGAATATGTTGCTCCATAAATTTTATATTTATCAATTAGTATAGGTAAGGTAAAATATGAGATCAATAGATATAAAGTGGTTGCAATAACATTTATGGATTTATTTGTAAATATTAGTAAGTATTGATCGATGTAATAATACTTTAATCCTTTCATAAAAGAACCTGCCAAGATTAATAGGAACAAATTATTTATATACGTAAGATAGCTGTTATAAAATATTTTTCCTCCAATAAAAGGCATCAATGTGTTGTACACTATTAGAATTGTCAAAATAATTACTAATTGAAAACTTAAATTTAATTTGCTTTGCTTTTCAAATTGCTCATCATTCTTTTCTTCGTAATGTTTTATCAATCTGGGATAACCGCTCAAGTTGATTGCCATCATGGCAGCTAGAACTGTATTTTCACATATATCACTTACATAAGCGAATCCGCCTAGATTCTCTGCTCCTAATTTTATGTTTATTAAATTTCTATAATAGTTGTAGAGTAAAGCGTTAGAGACTGGTGTAAAAACGAACACATAACCGTAAAGGTAAATTCTCTTTATTTTTTCAAAATCAAATTTTATGTTGAAAGAGAACTTATTAAAATTTATAGTATACAAAGCAAGCAAAGGTGTGATATATGTAAAAACTAGCTGAAAGTTACCAGCGATATTCAAAGATCTTATAGCCCAAATTAATAAAATATATAAAGTTGACTTAGATATATTAAGTATTAGATACTTCAAAGCCTTAAATTCGGCTCTTTGTTTTTCTTGGTACAGTTCAAATTTTATCTGAAGGATGGCTAAAATGGCGCTTATAATATAACTTATATCTATTTTTATAAAGATGAGGCTTATTGATAGTAAAATTATTGATATAAGATTTACTAGTGAGTCAATTTCTTTAAATTGAATATGGAATATTTTATTTTTGTTAAACCTTACGTAGTAAAGTTTAATACAATAAAAGAATGTAATTGTTAATATGTTAGCATTAGCAACGATTAGAGAGAATGAGCCGTATTCAACATCTGAGTAATAATAACTTATTAATGATAAAGCCAGTAAGCTAAGTATTCCTGAAAATACTTTTGATAATAAATATATTATGTTCTCTTTAAGAACATATTTTGTACTTTCATTTTTAAAGGTTGCTGTAACCATTTGCATCTGTCAATCTGAAGTTATTGTTTATGGATTGTATCAAACACAAGTCCAATGTATTCACCAGATAGGTAAATCCGTTCAGAATGACCTATTACGATATCTAATCCTTTTAAAGCGTATATATTTTCCACAAATAGCCTTTGACAGAACATGTTAGCTCACTTATATTTATTATCACCAGGCGTTCTTATTACCCTTAACCATTTTCTCAATAGTCCACCAACATATTTTGATATCTAGAGAAAGAGAGGCATATTTCGTATACCAGACATCATAGCGGACTCGGTGACGCATCTGGTTCAGTTCTGCAGTTTCACCGCGAAATCCTTTTGATTGAGCTAATCCAGTGATGCCTGGTTTTACCGCAAACCGATGTTTGTATTCAGGTATTAACGGTAGGTATTGTACGTCGAGCGGGATTGGGTGAGGACGTGGGCCTACTATACTCATATGGCCCGCTAGTACATTCAGTACCTGAGGAAGTTCGTCCATATTAGTTTTACGGAGTATCCGGCCAATTTTGGTTACCCGGATATCGTTTTGTGTGGCTTGTTTAAAGGAAGCATTTTTCTGATGCCTCATTGTCCGAAACTTCAAGCAGGGGAAAGGCCGCCCATTAATTCCTGATCGTAGCTGAACAAACAATACAGGACCTTTTGACTCTAATCTTATCAAAATCCCAATTAAAGGTAAAAGCCACGAAAGAATAAATATTGCAACTAGAAGAGATACGATGATATCGAAGCATCGTTTTACCGCTGGTTGAGATTTCTTCGCAGTAGTCTCACTGACTACATAGTACGAAGAATTTGGTTGTAATAAGTTAATCATAACGCTTCCAGGTTGAGTGATTGGGGCGGTTTGGCAAAGTTCTTACTGACCGGTTTTTATATCGGTCAGTAAGCTGCCTTAACGTTCGTTGAGTAAATGGCTAAGTAACTTAGCTTCCTGGTAACAGACGTTTCAAAAAGGATTTCTTTTTAACGGTATCTTGTTCATAATACCCACCGGCTCCATAACCATAGCCGTATCCATAGCCATACCCATAACCGTAGCCGTAAGCACCACTCTCCTGGATGGAGTTTAAAACAAGACTTAGCTTTCGGAACCGTTGCTCTTTGTACATAACATCTACCATCTTCAGGTGCTGTTTCGGTGTCACCTCGTGTCGGACGACGTACATCGTTGCATCTGTTTTGTCGGCCAGGATCTGTGCATCTGTAACCAGACCAATCGGAGGAGAGTCCACAATAATGTACTGGAACCGTTCGCGTAACTGTTGGAATAGCTCTTCCACTTTATCGCTAACTAATAGCTCTGCCGGGTTTGGCGGAATGGGACCACTGGTTAAGATGAAATAGTTGTCCATACCCGGAACTGGCTGAATAATCTCATCCAAAGATACCTGACCAACAAGGAAGTTGCTAAGCCCAACCGTGTTTGGCATGTTGAGCATGGAATGCAATTTCGGACGACGCAAATCCATCTCCAGAATTACCGTTGGACGATCAATTAAGGCTAAGCTGGCACCAAGGTTCAGTGAGATGAACGACTTACCTTCACCACTCATACTGGACGTGAACAGAATCGCCAAACTCTCATTGTTGGAACGAAGGAATTGCAAGTTGGTACGCAGGGCACGTACTTGTTCCGCAACAATTGATCGGCTATTGGACGTAACAACCATCGGGAATTTATGCTTTGCATAAGCGATTTCGCCAATAATAGGTGTTTTGGTCAGTTCCTCAATATCTGTGCGTTTGCTAATCCGGTTGTTCAGCATATCACGGCCGGCGAGTACACCAACCGGAATCATAAGACCAAAAACTCCGAATAGTAAAAAGACCAGTGCTTTTTTAGGCTTGATGGGCTTACTAGTGCTTCTTGCTCGGTCAATAGTCCGGCTGTCTGCTATCGTTGATGCGTAGGAGAGCGCTGTCTCTTCCCGTTTTGCAAGCAAGTAAGTATACAGATTGTTTTTGATAGCTTGCTGACGGGTAATATCTAATAAAGCTCGTTCCTTGCGGGGAACTGACCGAATCATTGTTTCAAACTTCTGGTTGTGAGCCAACAATCTCTGCCGGGTTCCCATCAGAATATTTTTCATTGTCTGGATATTTCCATCAATATTGGCCTTAGTAGAACGAATCTGATCATCCAAAGAACGCAGAAGGGGGTTGTTCTCGGAAGTTGTTTTAGCCATATGTTCACGCTGGAGCTCCAATTCCGACACTTTTGTAATCAGCCCCAATAAAGTAGGATCACTTAAGCCCAAGGTAGAGGGGGCCGAACCACTTTCTCCATTTTTCCGATGAATATAGCGTTCTACATCTTCCAGTGCACCCAATTGAATGTTAACCTGACTCAGCTGAGCATCGTTCTGTTGAACACTTTGCAGGAAAATCTGCGACTCGGTACTGATATCCGTAATACCCTGAGCGGATTTGTAAACTTCCACATCTTTTTCCACGGTTGCCAATTCACCAGAGATCAGTTGAAGACGTTCTTCAATAAAGTCAAGCGTATTGGAAGCTACCAGGTTTTTATCTTTCAATGCAGCGTCGTTGTATTCTTCAATAATCTTATCAAGAATGTTACGTCCTTTTTCCGGAACGGCCGTTTCGAGGCTGAGTATCAAAACCGTTGATTGCTTACTGGTAGCTTCTACTTTCAGATCTTCGACGTAGCTCTGAATAACTTCCTGTTTCGGAGCTACGTGTACGATAACCGGTATCGTATCAAGTCCCGCCGTTGCTTTTGGGAAAATCCGGATCCGGCCATAATCCGTGTTTAGACTCTGGTTAACGGGATAGATTTTATCGCCAATCTTAACGGTATTCGGAGTAACAAACGTAATCGTCAGTGGTTCTTCATACAACAACGAGTTCGATTGCTCAATCACCAGACGGAAAGGAGAATCTTTGTAGATCTCACGTTCGCCCAGGGGCGTATCATGAAAGTAGGTAACATCAAGCGCCAGGGCATCGTTTACCTTCTCCATAATGGTATAGGATTTCAGAATCTCGATCTCATTTTCGACAACTTTCGAGTCCGTAAAGAGATCCATCTCTTTCATGATGTTGTCTGCCGAGATTCCTTTCTTCTCATCCTTAATCAAAATACTGCTCTGTACTTTGAAGATAGGTACCTGATAAAGAATGTAAGCGTACCCAAGTGCAAGCGCAACAACAAGCGAGAGGAGAAACCACTTCCAGTTCTTTAAATACCGGAAGAGGATTAGCTGCAGGTCAGGTTCTTTTTCTTCCTGCTGATAAACGTAGGGAGTCGTAATCATAACGTTTTGAGTAATTGGAAGCTTGTTAAATAGCAGTTGATCCGAATTGGATTTAGCTGCTTAATGGCAACTTGGTTAATAACGACGAAGAATAACTGCTATAAAAGACAGTGCACCAATAATCGACGGTAGAATTGTGTAAAAGCGGTCTGCATACGCCAGACGGGCTTTTCCCGGTTCTATATAGATTACATCGTTGGGATGTAGGTAGTAGTAAGGTGATTTAAACAAATCGCGCTGGTTCATATTAACACGGCCAAATTCCCGTTTCCCATTCGTTTCCCGGATGATTAACACATTGTCGCGTCGACCGTAAATGGTAATGTCGCCAGCCAAACTAAGAGCTTCTGTGAGCGTCATTTGTTCGTTTGGAACGCTGAACATCGACGGCCGGGATACCTCACCCAGTACCGATACTTTGAAGTTCAAAAATCGGACCGCTACGGTCGGTTCCTTCAAATAATTTTTAAGTTTTTGCTGAATTACATCCCGTGCCCCAGCCGATGTCAGACCCACTATCTTTATTTTACCAACTAAGGGTAACTGAACATTGCCTTCTGCATCCACCAGGTAACCCACAGCGGTTGTTACGGGTACCTGCCCTTGGAAAGAGTTTAAGTTTGTACGCTGTTCGATACCGGCGTAGGGATTGAAGAAGCTACTGGCCTCCGGGTTTAGACTATTAACGTTTATACCCAATAAGTCATTAACTTGAATAATTGGTACATAGCGGTTTGTAATCTCCTGAACGATTGCCGTGCTGTCAGAGGAGGGACCTTGAAAATAAGTGATCTGTTTTTGGGAGATGCAGGACGAGAAGCCGATAACCATTAAGCCGAATACGAGCCTATTCCAATTCTTCATGTGTTTATGTTAAATAACCTTTATAGATACTGATTTATCCGACAGAAAGACGTGTCCCAGGAGCCTACTGCCCCATCAGAAGCCCTTTCTAGCCTGTTTATTTAAAGTAAGAATGAAAAACGCAAAAAAAATTTCTTAGGTGTTTCATTTTCATAGTAACAAAATACGTACCGTATCCTAAATTTATGGCTGTCGATTTTAGGAATTGCAAAAATATTTTCTCATTTTTCGGTGTCGATTGAGTTATCAGACTTTTCACCGGTTGATTTTGTCCGGCAGATGGCATGACTTCACGATCGGCAGTGTACGAACTAGGAATTTATTTTTGCAATTACTTAGTCCGATATTCTGGTATTAATCTTTATCTCTTGTCTCTTTTGCCATGCGAAAGTATGAATTGACCGACTCCCAGTGGGAAAAATTAAAGGATATGATGCCCTCTAACAATCGCCCGGGTCGTCCGTGGCGTTCCCACCGTCAATCCATTAATGGTATTCTCTGGATCTTAAATTCCGGGGCGCCCTGGCGTGACCTGCCTGAACGTTACGGTTCCTGGAAAACCATTTATGATCGTTTCCGTCGCTGGCAGCGCGATGGCACCTTGGCAAAAATTCTGACCCTTTTACAATTAAATTTCCCTGCCGTAACCGCGACGGACAATTTCGCACCGGTTACATCGGAGCAAACCTTTCATCAATCAATTAGCTAGCATAAAATGCTGTCTAATACCTCAAGAAACGGTTCTCGTTCGTCTCCATTGACGACCATTCATTAGGCTTTTGATAATTTCAACATCTGTTGAAATGAAATATGTAGCAGACAGAGATAGAGAGCTTTACAGCTAAAGTAAGTAACTATTTGGAAATACTGCTGATCTAATTATAACGTATCAAACCACCATATTTCTAGTCATCCAGCTTAAGAGAATTATCAGTCATTCAGATATAATAATCTCAAAACTGCTTGTTCGTAATTATTAATTCAAATTTAGTAAAAATTGTTATTAAGCAAGAGGTCCGTCCGTAAAATAAACGTTAAATAGGATTTTTGTTATTTAACTTCTATAGAGTTGGAATTCGTCAAGTTGCCTTTTTTTGAATTGCCGGACACTCATTGATACATTTCCACTTGAATGGTTACAAAATTTATGCCAGTCAAGTTAGTAATGAGAAGTATTGTTGAGATAGTACAAAAGAAAAGTCGGATTTGAACAGATGTTCTCAATCCGACTTAAAGGGTAACATTAAGTAACTTTGGTAGAGGCAGCAGAACTAAGAAATAATCTGCTTGGATAGGAGGTCGAGGTATAAATCAGTACCCAGTGCTTCTTCAGGAGTTTCGATTGTTCCTATCTGTAGCAAAAAATCACGCAGATCGGAAGAAATTTCATAGGTGAGGTACAGCCGACGGTCAAAGAGAATAGGAGCTTCCTCTAAATCACAAATCGAATAACGCTCGTGATTAAAAGCTACCCTTTTAGTGAGCCGATGACGCTGCAACTTGTGAGAATCAGCGTGTTGTTCTAGTTCGTGTTGGTCAAGGAATTTGTGAATGTAATTCCATCCTTCCCACTGTTCGGGGTACTTGGTTAAGTAATGCCAAAACAGATCATAAATCTGTTGAAGGCTGCGCCGACAATACGATTCGCGGTCGCAACCAGCCTCGGGGATAATGGGATCTAGGAAGGATAACACATTGTTCATGTTTTTTTCCCGATAACCAATCACCGGAATAATGGGCGTTTGAGTCAAATGAGAAAGAAAACCAACTCCTTTACGAGCCCAGACATTCTGGGCTCCAAACCGTACCTGGACTTCTTTATCTTCCTGGCGGTTTACTCCAGTAGTACTGGTAACACCGTCGATAAAGATAACCAGTGACGTTCCGGCTTGCAATGCACGGATAACCTGAAGAGTCGATGAAGGCTGCTCAGCATCCAGCATTTGAAAGGAGTTGGTTAGCTTATGCTTTTTCTGAAGCCCTTTAATGGTTGTCCAGATGTCCTTTCCCTGTTGTTGATAGGTACCACTACTGACCATCAGCGTAACGTCAAGGCCATTTCGGTATAGATACGTAGCCATTAGCCGGTAAGAGCCTAAGTGAAAAGTGCAATAAATATTTGGCCGTGGGCTAGTAATCAGTTCCTGAACTGGTCCTTTCGTTTGAATCAGATCGTTAGCGGTCAGAAATTGCTGATCAAAGGTGGTATAGACCTGTTGAAGCAGCAATTTCTGAAAAAGTTCCTCGTGCTTCTCAATCGGAATCTCTGGCAAGATATTCTGAACACTTGCTGAGAACGTAGTGAATTTAAAGAGATAACCTTTCTGCTTCCGAAGGTCCAAGGATTCGAATTGTTGTCGGCAACGATCCAATTCTCTTTGATATTGATGCACGAAGTTGCTCATAAACAGTATAGATTAAGAAAGTGCCAATTGGTCAGCATTCGGCTGTAGGCCGAGGAATGTGGGAATCCATTCGCAGCAAACCTGTTCTTTTGAGCCTTTTGCGGCTACCCAGGCACTGTCATTGGTTTCATTTTTGGCTATTACATTCAAGTTCGTAGTAGCCGCGTTCAACATTTGTTTAGCTGATTTGATAACAAAGTTCTTTTTCATGACGATAGATGATATTGAGTGATTTAATGAAACAATTCATCAATCGACCATTTTTACCCGGGATTATTCTGCCGATTGATTAAGACAAAATTACCGGGTTAAGGGAGGCTAGAGAATAGCAGGTTTTGGCTAAAAATTTATGCGGCTCTAGTAACTAATTACTATTATTTGTTAGTAACTTAGCAGAGTTCAATTAGAAAGAACAAGATTTAGAGTAAATATGACCGAAGTACCGCTAAATCTGACGTATGTAAGAAGGCCTTTTAAGAGTCTGAGTATTCTGCTACTGGCAGTACTGACTTTTGAGGCATTCAACTGGCTGTTCGCTTTTGAAAAGAAGTTGGACATAGTCCAGAAGTTTGGCGGCTTTTTGGGTTATGTATGGATTATATTTCGGGGTATGCTCTTGCCGGAAGTATCTACCCTCATCATTCTGTTGATGCTACTGAATACTTTTCATGAAGCCTGCCGGATTAAAAATCTTGAGCTGACTCCCAAAAATATTCTGAATTATGAGGTGAAAATTTTACCCGTCATGTTGCTTGCGTTCTTTCTGTTTAATCCGATAACGCAAACCATCCGGTATCTGCTGGTAGAATTTCCGAATTATAGCTTTTCTTTTTACTTAGAAAATTACCTTCAAGGCACATACAACATCAAGGTTTATTTTATGTATCTGATACCGGTTCTGATCATGGGATACGGAGCCGTGAACGGATCTTTGCTGGTTGATCTACTCGAAAAACGCCGGCAACGTAAACGGAGTAGTGAATCCGTTAATCCTTTTCAGTCCTTGATTCCGCAAGCTGGCTCCCATCTGACACACTTGAAGGTGAAAAGCACTCATGGTGAAACCATCATTGCTGTTCAGGATTGTTATTGGTTTGAAACCGAAGATCGCTATTACTACGCTGTTCATCCGTCGGGCCGGTTTGCCATAACTAAAACGATGAACGAACTGGAAGCGGAATTGAACCCGGAAATGTTCTTCCGAACCAAACGTAATTGCATCATCAATCTAAGTTTCGTTACGAGTTACGCTCACTGGGAGAATGGTAAATACATTATCCGAATGCGGACTCCCAACAATGACGAAACCGATATGCCCCGTGCCCGACTTCAGGATTTCAAAAACCGACTTGTTCGGTTCTCTGTCCAAGAGGTTGAGTATCTTCCCCCTAAAAGTGAAATTCTGTAAAAGTGCGCTATAGCCTGAGTTTGTTCTTACAGGTAATCTTTTACAGAAATTCCAAACCGCGCCAAATTACGGCAACTTCCCAAGTTTAGCTTCTGGGCCATATTAGTCTTATGATTCGCCAGGGTCCGATAGCTGATGTATAGCCGGTCCGCAATTTCATGCCCAGGTGTGCCCTCCGCTATCAGGCGAAGTATTTCAATCTCCCGCTCCGTCAACCGATTCAATTGTTGCTTTACTTCATCGGTCATCACATTCATTCCATAATTCTTCAGTAGCAGCAAAAAGCCCGGACTATAGTAGTAACCACCGCTGCTAATGGTTTGAAAGCATTTATAAAGCTCGTCCAAACCATCATTTGCGTACAAAAATCCGTAAAAGCCTTGTTGCATAGCATTAGCTACCAACTTCAAATCAGGTTTGCTCGTGTATAATATAAATTTTGTCCGTTGATTATCCGAGCGAGCCTGCTGAACAATATCAACACTCCGTCGGCCGGAGATTTCAGACTCCAGTATCACACACTGCGGTTGCTTTACCCTGATCTGCTGAAGCGTATCTTCCATTTCTATTGCCTTCCCAACTACGTTATACCCTTGTTCTTTTAGTAATTGACACAATACCTCACAAGTGAACAATTCCGCTTGGGCTACTAAGATGGAAAAGTCTTTTCGTTTAAGAGAAAACGAAGGTGAAGACGACTCCAGTTTTGAATTTGTATTGTTCATGATAAAGATAGCAGCCTTTCTTTTGAAGCCACAAATTAACAGTCCTTAGATATTCATCGAGCAAATTGAAATCATTACTTTTCTGTGTGAAATCAACAAAATACTGCTTTGGTTCTTTTGGGTCTTCTTACTTACGAATGACATAAGATTTGTGGAGGGGGCCGACAGAAAAATTGGGTGCTATATACGGCAATTTTGTTTATTTCACGCGGAAAAGTGGTTATTCTGTACGAAATGACTTTTTATATAGTAATTGACGACGTAGTTTTCACTTGTAATTCACCAGCGAGACTCAAGAGAACTCAACTACTAAATCAATAACAATGCGGAACGTTAAAAATTTAACTGGACAACAAATTGAGCAACTCCGTCAGACGATTCGTGAGAGCCAGAGCAATGTATTGAAAAAACGTTGCCAGTGTGTACTCTATAGCTACTACGGATTAACGGTTACCGAACTAATGGAGATGTTCGCCGTAGATCGTCGCAGTATCTATAACTGGATGAATCGCTGGCAGCAAGATGGTGTTCAGGGGTTGCAGGACAAACCAGGTCGTGGTTTGAAGCCGAAACTGAACCCAGACGATCAGCAGCACGTTGAAAAAGTGATGAAAGCGATGAAGTCGTTTCCAAAAGAACCACGTCAGGCGCTGCAGCAGATCAACCACCAGCTTCCTAAGCCTATCAGCCAGGATACTTTACGTCGTTTTGTAAAGAAAATATCGAGATTAGACAGCATGGCTGCCTGATTATCAACCAGTACTGATGAATACCTAATCGTAAGTCACCTCCATGGCTTTCCGGGTTAGTTATTCATCAGTATTATGAAATAACGGTTCCCAGCAACCGGCCGATTTCAATATCTACTTTTTTGTAGTGCATATACTCCAGCATAAGCCGATCGCTTTCTGCAGGATCGTTCGTTTGGCTGATTGATTGCTTTATTTCTCTCATCCGCTGTTCGGCAACCATTTTCTTCAAGCGCAGGATATTACCAAAGGCGGCATCCGCTAATTTATCAACTTCTGTTGGCACATAGATTTCGTGCTTCTGCCAGTTTTCGCTGAGCTGATGTCGAACCGTAACCAGGCTGATCGCTTGATGCTGGTACTCTTGGTTGCTGTGACGCAGGAAATAATCGGCCGTTCGAATCTCACTGGCTAAAAAACCTTCCCGAATCTCATTCAGCATTTTATTAAACACTGGCGTTACGAATTCCATCGTACCTAGTTCACTCAGGATGTAATGGCAGACCGAAATGTCCGGCTCCAGTTCATGAGCACCATAATTAACCAGAAGCCGAATGCATTCTTCTTCCTGGTAGGAAAGGGAAGAGCGGTTTTTAGAATTTAAGGGGTCTGCATTCTTAGGAGCTACCGGGGCCGACTCGACCGGAAACTCGTTCAATAAATCGGTCAAATCGGGCGGAGGGGAAGCGGAAGGTTGCTGATTGGCCCGGTTTGAAGATCCCGTTTTTTCTTGTTGCTTAATCTGCTGCTTTTGCTGATTGAGCAACATCCGGTTACTTTCCGAAATCAGCGTTTGCTCATCAACCTGGAGCTGGCGCGCGGTTTTTTGAAAAAACACCTGCCGCTTGATCGGATCAGGTATTTTTGAAATACTTTGAATGATCTCTGAAATAATCTCCGCTCGTTTGAACGGATTGTCGCCCGCTTCTCTCAGCAGGATATCGGTTTTAAACGTGATAAAATCGTTGGAGTGCTGGCTGAGGTATTTCCGAAACTCTTCAGCGCCTACCTTTCGCACGTAACTATCTGGATCATCCCCATCAGGGAACGTTGCCACGCTTACATTTAGCCCTTCTTCCAAGACCATGTCTAAACCCCGTAGAGCCGCTTTGATACCCGCAGCGTCACCGTCGTATAGAATGGTTACGTTTTGAGTAAAGCGACTAATCAGGCGTATCTGCTCTATCGTTAGAGATGTTCCCGAAGAAGCAACCACATTTTTGATCCCTGCCTGGTGCAGAGAGATCACGTCCGTATAGCCCTCCGTTAGGTAACAAATATCTTCCTGACGGATGGTGTTTTTCGCCTGAAAAATACCATACAGAACCTGGCTCTTGTGATAGACTTCGGTTTCGGGAGAATTGAGGTATTTAGGCTGATTTTTATCGGCTTTAAGAATACGCGCACCAAAGGCAATAACCCGGCCGGAGATGTTGTGGATGGGGAAGATAACCCGGCCCCGAAACCGGTCGTATACTTTTCCACCTTCTCTCGATACGACCAAGCCGGCTTTTTCAAGCAGCTCCTGGCGATAACCCCGGCGACTGGCTTCCTGAAGCAAAGCATCCCATTGGTCTGAACTATACCCCAACTCAAAAGCTTGGACGGTATTATCCAAAAAGCCGCGTTCCCGGAAATAACTCAATCCGATACTCTGCCCTTCTTCGGAGGTTAACAGATGAGACTGGTAATAATCTTTCGCGAAGTTCAGGACAATAAACAAGCTCTCCCGCTCATTCTGTTTGATGAGCTCATCCGGCGTAAGCTGCTCTTCAGCTACTTCAATGCCGTATTTCTTCGCTAAATGGCGCAGCGCTTCCGGATAGCCGATGTTTTCGATGTCCATCACAAACCGTACAGGATCGCCCGCTTTACCACAGCCGAAGCATTTGTAAATTTGCCGGCTGGGAGATACATTGAACGACGGTGTCTTTTCGTTGTGAAAAGGGCAGCAGGCAATCCAGTTTTGCCCCCGCTTTTTAAGCGAGACATAATCACTGATAACGTCGATAATATCCGCAGAATGACGGATGCGGTCGATGGTTTCTTCCGGAATACGCATAACTCAAAGGTACGCAACTCCGGTCGGTTTTGGCAATGTTTTTGTACCTTCGACGCTTGAGCTTCATTAATCCCATCCACTGTTAATCCTCTTTCAGCATGATGAAATTTATAGGACAGCGATCCACAAAGTTTTTAATTAAAAGCTTGCTTAACCAAGCAAATAAAATAGTGTTACTAAGCCTTATTTTGACTGGATTAAACAGTTGTCGCAGGAGTGACGATGCTGATGTACTAGCGCCCCAGTCGAAAACGGCTGATCAATACAGAGCCAGTGTGGCCGTACAGTGGTCGACACTACAATTATACTTGATTCAGCATACGGCGGGGTTTACGCCACCGGTTGCTTCCCGATCCTTGGGCTACAGTGGTCTGGTAATGTACGAAGCCGTTGTCCCGGGCCGGCCAACGCATCAATCTTTGGCCGGCCAGTTAAACGGGTTGAAGGATTTACCACGGGTCGAGGCAAATGTTGACTATCATTGGGCGGCCGCGGCCAATGCGGCTGAAGCCCAAATCCTGCGCAAACTCTTTGCCAATACCAGCGTAATCAATAAGGCAAAAATTGACTCGCTGGAAAACCGGTTCCTGACTGAGTTCCGGGCTGAAAACACGGCCGATGTGATCCTGGATCGATCGACAGCTTTTGGAAAACAAGTTGCCGATGCAGTTTTCGAATGGTCTAAAACCGATGGCGGTCATGAAGGCTACAATCGAAATTTTCCGGCCGATTACAAACTTCCACTTTTCAATGGCTCCTGGCAAACAACAGAAAACGGGCGGAAAATTCCGATGCAGCCGTACTGGGGCAGAAACCGAACCTTTTTGATTAGCAATGCTGTGCTTCCGATGCCCAAGCCGCTTCTGGTATCGGCCGATGTGAAATCGCAATACTTCGCTCAGTATCTGGAAGTGTACACTAAAAATAAGTCATTGACGCAGACGGAGAAGGAAATATCAATCTGGTGGGCCGACGACCCCAGTGAAACCTTTACGCCCCCGGGGCATTCGTACAGCCTGGCCCGAATAGCGGTTCAAACGGCCAAGGCCGATCTGGGCACGGCGGCAGAAACGTTCGCGCGGACGGGAATGGCCGTGGCCGATGCTTTTACGGTTTGCTGGAAATGTAAATATGTTTTCAACAATGAGCGACCCTACACCTTTGTGCGCCGAACGATCGATCCGACCTGGATACCGTTCTGGCCGGCTCCGCCTTTTCCCGGATACACCTCCGGACACGCGACGCAATCAGCGGCTACGGCCATCGTTTTAACCGGCATCTATGGCGAATCATTCTCATTTACCGATGACTCCCACGTTAGCCGGGTTCGGGATGTGAAACGGAATACGGATTTCAAAGCGCGCAGTTTTACCTCGTTCTGGCAGGCGGCTGAAGAGTCGGCGTATTCGCGGTACCTGGGCGGAATCCACACCCGGCAGGATAACGAAACCGGCCTGAGTACCGGAAAGTTAATCGGGCAAAACATCAACGGGCTAAAATGGGAGAAATAAAAAGAGTGATGAGTAGGGAACTAGCCAACTCATCACTCTGTACTTACTGACGGATGGCCCCGCCTTACTCTTAGTAGGCCCGTACGCCTTTACCTTCCATGTAATTAACGAAGGCTTTGTTGACAACTTTATTACCACCCGGAGTTGGGTAGTCACCCGTAAAATACCAATCGCCGGAGTGATTAGGGCAGGCTTTGCGGAGGTTTTCGACCGTTTGGAAGATTACCGCCACATCCGCTTTCAGGTCTTTTGGTGTCACAATGTCCGCAACCTTGTTCGAGATTTGTTCGTGAGTGAACGGTTCGTACAGCGCTTTAACGTAGTTGACGGCGGAAGCGTTGCCGGATTCGATGGCCGCGACACATTGTGCGTAGATTTCATCCACCCGGTTATCCAGACCGCTTTCTTTCAGCAATTGCAACGTTGCCCGGAATGCCACAAACTCTTTCATTTTGGACATATCGATACCGTAGCAATCGGGGAAGCGAATTTGTGGGGCAGAAGAAACAATAATAATTTTCTTGGGACCCAGCCGGTCGAGCATTTTAAGGATACTCTTTTCCAGCGTAGTACCCCGAACAATCGAGTCATCAATGACAACCACGTTATCGACCCCTTTCCGGATCACCTCAAAAGTGGTGTCATACACATGGGAGACCATCTCGTCCCGCTGAGAATCATCGGTGATAAACGTCCGAAGTTTGACATCTTTCGAAACCAGTTTCTCAACCCGCGGCCGGAACGACAGCACACGGTCGAGATCTTTCTCGAACAGAATGCCTTCCATAATGGCTTTTTTGCGCTGTTTTGCCAAGTGTTCTTCCAGCCCTTCCACCATGCCAAAAAAGGCGGTTTCGGCGGTATTTGGGATGTAAGAGAACACCGTATTTTCCAGGTCATAATCGATTTCCTGCAAAATCTGCGGAATCAACAGCTTACCGAGCATTTTACGCTCGCTGTAAATATCAGGATCGGAAGCGCGCGAGAAATAAATCCGTTCGAAGCTGCATGACCGCTTTTCCGTCGGTTTGACGAACTCGTGTTCGCCGTATTCGCCGTACTTGTCAACAATTAGCGCATGACCGGGTTTCACTTCGTGAATCTGATCGTACTCAACGTTGAAGGCGGTTTTGATGGCCGGTTTTTCGGAGGCTACCACCACCACTTCATCATCGGCGTAATAATACGCCGGCCGAATCCCGGACGGATCGCGGGCAACAAACGCGGCTCCAAAACCCGTCATGCCCACCATCGCATACCCGCCGTCGAAATCGCGGCAGGAGCGGTGCAACACCCGTTTCAGGTCCATGTTGTCTTCAATAATGTCCGATAGGTCGGGGTTTTCGTAGATACCCTTGAACCGGTCAAACACGCGCTGGTTTTCTTCATCCAGAAAGTGGCCGATTTTCTCCATGACGGTGACGGTGTCCACTTCATCCTTGGGGTGTTGGCCCAACGAAACCAGTTTCTTGAACAACTCATCGACATTTGTCATGTTGAAGTTACCGGCTATCACCAAGTTGCGGCTGCGCCAGTTGTTCTGACGGAGCATCGGGTGACAGTTTTCAATTTCGTTGGCACCGTGGGTTCCGTAACGCAGGTGGCCCATCAGAACTTCACCCGTAAAGGCGAGGTTTTCCTGTAACCAGCGGGCGTCGCGGGCTTTATCCTTGTTTTTCTTAAGTGCTTTGCGGAATTTTTTGTTAATCTTCTGGAAGATATCGGCGACCGGTTGGCTGGCTACGGAACGGTAGCGGCTAATGTAGCGGTGGCCGGGGGGGACGTCAATTTTGATGTTGGCAACCCCGGCGCCGTCCTGGCCCCGGTTTACCTGTTTTTCCATCAGCAGATACAGTTTGTTGATGCCGTATAAATGAGTGCCATACTTATCGATATAATATTGGTATGGCTTGCGGAGCCGGATCAGGGCAATTCCGCACTCGTGCTTAATGGCGTCGCTCATGCCTGGTGCTTTAGTTGTTATGAAGGTAACTTCCGAAGATTGATTTTCGTTCAATTGAAGTTAAGGCAAAGTTACGAAAAGGACAAAGTCGAACCTTTACCGTTAACAAGACTTTTTTTGTCTACCATTTCAGACGTACAAAAAACCTGCCTTATTGTTGGTAAGGACGGTTTTCGTCGAATTTATTTTGTCGAAACCTGTCTGTTCATTTCTTCGTAAAGCGCCCTGAAACAATTAGAGGCCGTATTGCCCGTATCATCGGCTTTTGTCCGGTCATAGTACTCGTCTAGAAATGAACCGGCATCGGACCAGACTGTCTGGATCATCCCGTAAAAGTTACCTTTCATGGCGTTGGTGGCCGTGGCCCGGAATTTAACCATATCCTGTGCCTGCAAGACGGCATTTTTCGGCATCCGCCAGGGGCAGGTCATGACTTTCAATCCTTTCATGGCAAAATAAACCGGTGTCTGGTCGGGGCGCTCGTAGTGCCAGTCGCAGATCAATACGTCTTTGGGAATCAGGTCAATGGCGCGGTGGGTGTTGTTCATGCTGGCTTCCCACATACCCAACCCCGTGGTTTTGCCGTCCAGCAGCCGGTCTCCCCAGATCCATAAAGTTCGGTTTTTCTGGGCCAGATGGTCCCGGATCGTTTTGACTTCCCCGGCAAACAGCTCGGCCTTGTCGCGCCCCGAACAACGCGGGCATTTGTCGTGACCAATGTAAAAAACCTCGTCCATTCCGGCGTGGAACGCATCCGCTTCAAAAACATCGCAAATTTCGTCAACCAGATCGAACACAACTTTATGAACTTCCGGATGCAGCGGGCAATAGCTTTTGCAATACAAACCATCCGCGTTTGGCCACTGGTATTTCTCCGGCATTTTGACGTGGGGCGTTTCGTCGAATTGCGGGTAAACCCGGAGCAAGTTGTGCGTTTGGCTGGCCCACGACTGATGACCCAGCAAATTGATCTGCGGAATCAGCCGAACGCGATTAGCCTGGCAGGCCCGGACCAGCTTCCGGACGTCCCGCTTCGAGAGGGCAACGCTGTCGCGCAGTTCGGGGTGGCTCTTAAATTCGTAGTTAAAATCAACCCGCAGAATCAGCGTGTTTACCTGCCGGGGCGCCAGTTCTTTTTCAATGAATGTTACAAACTCATCCACGCGGTCGGGGCGGGGTGAACCAATGCAGAAACCCCGAACAGGAAACAGGCTGTCGGCGGGTGTCTGGGCGCTGAGCAGCGGGCATACGAAAAACAGGCCGATCAGGAGGCAAAGTTTAGGGATGAGGCTTTTCATGGATTCGCAGAATAGAAGGGACTTATAACCGTTCGATCCACCGCAACAACCAGTCGGGTTTAAAAAACAGCAGGACTACCGGCACCGTCAGCACAGCCGCTAAAACCACTTGGGGGCGGCTGATAGCTTTATGGGCTGAAAGGTCGGTGGCCGCCGGGCGGAAGTACAGCAGAAACGGTATCCGAAGGTAGTAAAAAAGGGAGATAACGGCATTCAGCAGACCGAAACCAAACAAGGCCGGCAGCCACGGATTCCCGTTTGACTGGTATGCTTCCAGCAGCGAGGAAAAAACCAGCAGCTTGGCCGTGAAGCCCACCGTTGGTGGCAGGCCGGTCAGGGCAATCATAACCGCCGTGATTGCAACGCCCAGAAATGCGTGGGTGTGCCCCAGACCGCTGAAATCTTGGAGCGTAAGCCGGCCGTCGCGTTGGCGGGCCAGCAGGTCAATCAGCAGAAAAGCCGCCATATTAATAAATACGTACGTGGCGACATAGAACGTAGCGGCTTCAAACCCCGTTTCATTGAATCCCACAATCCCCACGAGCAGAAATCCGGCGTGGGCGATGGACGAGTAGGCCAGCAGACGTTTGGCGTCGGTCTGCCAGAGCGCCGACAGGTTACCCAGCGTAATACTGGCCAGGGAGATAACGGCCAGCGGAACCTGAAAATTGACGGGTAGGGCCGTCAGAACCCGCATGAGAACCAGCAGCGCTGCGGCTTTGGGTCCCACCGAGAAAAAAGCCACAACCGGCGTCGGAGCGGCTTCGTAAGCGTCGGGCGTCCAGATATGAAACGGGACGAGCGACAGCTTGAACAAAATACCGGCCAGCGTCAGAAAACCCGCAATGTAAATAACCAGCGAACTATTGCTGGTCAGGGGCTCGGCCGACTCCGCCAGGGAGAGCGTGCCGGTCAGACCGTACAGCAGCGACATGCCGTACAACATGATGGCCGAACTGACGGCGCCAAAAAGCAAGTATTTCAGTCCTCCTTCCGACGCTTTGCGGTCCGCAGAAAGTGCCGTTAACAAATAGGAACTAATCGAAACCAGCTCAATGCTGAGGTAAACCGTCAGGAGATTGACAGCCATCGTCATCAGATACAGGCCCAGGAGCAGGGCCAGCAGAATCGGGAGCCAGTCGAGCGGGAAGCGGTTTCGCGGGGGCAGCAGCCAGGCGTGCAGAATGGCGAAAAAAGCCGCCAGCGTAACCACCATCTTATAAAATACCGCCTGGTTATCGAGCAGCAGGGACGAACTGAACAGAAAACCCCGGGGCAGACTCCACTGGATGGCCAGCAGGACGCCAGCCACCACCACCGCCGTTAGCGAAAGCGCGTAGACAACAGAACGGTTTCGGGTACCAGTCAATTGACTGAACGAATCACGATCATGGTCCGGACTGGGAGCAAACTGCCGGACTTTTGAACGGGGCATCAGCACCAGATCCGCCAGAATAACGATACAAATTCCGAAAACCAGCGCAAGCTCCGGCCAGAAACCGGCCAGGCTCCGTATACTATCGTTCAGTTGATCAATGAGTTGCAAAGCGAAGAAAAATGGGCAGATTTTGACGGCGGTAAAGGTACAAAAAAAGCGTACTGCTTTTCGGATTGGTTCGTTATCTTGTACGGCCATACGGCCTATAGGCTCTCTATCAACAGTTTAAACAAGGATTTTCTAATGAAAGCAATGCTGATTTCGGGCCTGCTCCTGCTGGGCCTGACAACCGGATCGCAAGCGCAGGGCGTTTTTCTGACGGATGTGAATGGTCAGGTGCTGCGGGCTACCAAGTATGTGGACGTGCAGGGATCGCCGTATCTGAACGAAGCCTGGAAGGAGGGGACGGTAACGGCGGCCAACAACAAATCATATCCCAATCTGAAATTGCGCTACGACGTCTACGGGGGTGAACTGGAATACATGCAGAACAATCAGACCTACCGACTGAGTCCGGGAGCCCTGAAAGAATTTCGGATTATCGACAGCGGAGAGATGGTTTTCCGGAACGGTTTTGCCGCCGTCAATAACAACACGCCTACCACGTTTTACCAGATTCTGGTGGATGGCCCGGCCAAGCTGCTGAAGCAGTACAAAGTAAACATGACCGAAAATAAACCGTTCAATTCCGCCACGGTAACGAAAGAATTCCAGAAGCAGGAACTGTATTTTGTGGTTAAACCGGATGGAACGGTTCAGCGGATTCAGAAGAATAAAAAGTCGGTTCTGGCCGCATTGTCCGATCAGAAAGACCGGTTGGAAACAGCCATTAAGGAAAAAGACCTGAACCTGGGCGATGAAAATGGCCTGATGGCGGTGGTGGAAAGTTATAACGCGAAGTAAAGAGGTGAGACAAGTGATGAAAGAACCGTGCCGAAACGTCTTCCATCTCTTGTCTCACTTCTTTTGTCTCTGCTAAAGAACCCCCTGTTGTCTGGCGCGCTTTTCATAGCCGCGCAGTTGAACCGGTTGCTGCTTTTTGCGCAAATGCATGTTAAGAAACTCGACGAGCAGCGAGAAGGCAATGGCAAAGTAAAGGTAGCCTTTAGGAACCGAACCGATGGCGTTGTTGAAGACGACAATCTCCGCCAGGTGAGCTCCTTCGGCAATCAGCATAAAACCGATCATGATCAGAAACGCCAGCCCAAGCACCTGACTCTATTAGTAGGGATGGTTTGAATAAAGTGCGTGAACGTAGAAATTGCTGTAAAATGGTAAATTTTTTTTGCTTCCACATAATAACATTCTCGTATCCTATTTGTAAGGTAGTTCAAGATTGACGTAGCTTTGTTGTAGGCAGAAGTTTAATTCTAGTCACAATCAGAGAACCCTTGGGCTAATTTTGCTCTTTCGTACTAATTCAATGGCTACGTTGAGGCCCTGTTGGGCCAAGATTCCGTTCAATTTTGGTTGAAAAATCTGCTTGGGTATTTGAGTAATTTCCTCTGATGGGTAATAGGTAGTGGGTTCGGTTCCCACTGACAGATAAGTCGGCCGGTTTTCCCGTTTCGTTAGGTGTGTCCCATGAATTCATCAAACTCATATACAAAATATCCGCAAGGTGAGATTACGTCGACCCGGGAGCAGGGAAGGCTACGGACCTATCTGAAACACGGGTATTGGTATTTGCTGTCGTTGGTTGCGATGCTGATTACCGGATTGGTCTACATCTGGATTACAGAACCCATCTATCAGATTCAGGCGAGTCTGCTGGTGAAAGATGAACCGGCAACATCCCTACAGACTACAACAGAAGGGACGCATGCGGATGATCCAAACACCGTGATTGACAACGAGCTCGAGATACTGAAATCAAATTCACTATTGAAGAAAGTAATCGATACGCTCGGACTGAACGTTCGTTATTTTCGCGACACGCCGTTTGGAAAACGAGAAGTTTATGAAGACAGCCCCCTTCGGCTTATCCTGCAAAATCCGACCGCCAATATATACCGAGCCGATCTGCACATCGGTATTGTCAGCCCCACTTTCATCCAATTAAACGATCGAATATACCCTGCTAACCGGAGTATCAGCACCCCTTTCGGGCAGTTGCAGGTACTGGTCAAAGAGCCGGTTGATTACGCAAATGAACCGCTGACCATCCAGGTAATGCCCGATCTGGAAGCTATTGACTACTATCAGCGTAGGCTGACGATTGAACCCAGTAGCGAAGAATCAACGGTTTTGCTGCTGACTGCGGAGGATGCCGTTCCGGCAAGAGGTGAGGCTCTTCTTAATCAGATGATCGCCAGTTATCATTCGGCCGCCACCGAAGATAAAAGTCGGATGCTGGCTGAAAGCCTGTGCTTCATCCAGACACGCCTTAAAGTGGTTGCCGGTGAAATAACTGTCATGGAGCGGGCTGTTGAGCAGTATAAAACCAGTCATCGAGTTGCCGATGTTAGCGCAAAAGCCCGTTTGTTGTTGAACAGTGTACAGAGCAACGATGCCCAGCTTAGTCAGATCGCCATTCAGCGAAGTACGCTAAGGGATGTGGAACAATACGTTCGGCACAAACAGACGGGTCTGGAGCCAGTGCCGGCTACCCTGGAGTTTAGTGATCCTACACTGATTGCCCTGATTGGTAAAGTTCGGGAACTCGAACTTCAGCGAGATCGGCTGGCCGGCATAAGCGCCGAATCGAATCCTATCGTGCAGTCGCTTGACCGCCAGATTGCCTTCGCAAAATCCAGCATCGCGAAAACCGCTGCTATTCTACGGACTAGCCTGACCAACGAGCAAAACCAACTTCGGTTAGCCAATCGGCAGTACGATGGGCAGATCGGCCTATTGCCGGAGAAAGACCAAAAACTGACGAACAACGTCCGGCAGTGCGCCATCAAAAATAGTTTGCATACGTATCTGCTGCAGAAGCAGGAAGAAGTTGCTTTGTCGTATGCGGCCCTAACCTCGGCCAGCCACGTGATTGATGCGGCTACCCGTAGCCCGGAACCGATAAAACCCGTTAAGGCTCTGGTTTTGTTGGCATTCGGCTTGGTTGGGTTGGTGGTTCCCACGGCCGTGATCAGCGTTGCCAGGCTTTTTAATAAGCGGATTGCTGAGCGGGGCCAGATCGGCGAGGCTACAGCTGCGCCCGTCATGGGTGAGATCGCCTATATCCAGTACAAATGGCCCCTTATCGTCGATGGGCAAAAGCGGTCGGTGGCTGCCGAACAAATTCGGGCGTTGCGGACCAACCTGCAATTACTGCGTAAAAACCCCGCCGACAGCCAGGTACTGCTGCTGACGTCCAGTTTGAGCGGTGAAGGCAAATCGTTTCTGGCGCTTAACTTGGCCGCAAGTATGGCATTGGTAGGTCGCTCAACGGTGTTGGTTGACCTGGATCTGCGTCGGCCCAGGTTACATGCAATGATGCACGCGCTAAACTTTCAGGGTAGCAGTAGCTACCTGGCCGGAGAAGCAAACCTGATTAATGTGATTCAGCAGGTACCGGGTTTCGAACACCTGAACCTGATCAGTGGCGGGCCGGTGCTGTCCAATCCGTCCGAATTGCTCAGCGGTCCGCGGCTGGGCGAACTGATTGCGGAACTTCGCCTGCGGTTCGATCATGTTGTGATCGATTCACCGCCGGTTGGTCTGGTAACCGACGCGCAGTTGATCGGGCCGTTTGCCGACGTTACGTTGTATACCGTTCGGCAGGGTGTCACTCCGCTTCGTTACCTCAAACTGATCGATTCGCTTTATCAGGAAAACCGGTTTCCTAAACTGAACATCGTTTTCAATTCCGTTCAGGATACCTATTGGTCTGGTGATCCGCGCGACAATGGCCAGACGACCGGCTACGAGAAGTCCAGTGCGATGCGGAGTCATCCGGTTTATTGAAGGATCAATGGCGGTGACAACTGTTATGATCCACGTTATTACAGCATTTTCTATGTCCTATCTTACTATAGCTATTACACGATGAACTCTTCAGGAAAGCCGATTCGGGGTGTAATTGTGCCATGCAAGCTTATCCGAAAAGCCCATTCTGAAGAGGTGGCACGGTATCCGGGGGGAGAACAGGCCCTACAACTAGCCCTAATGCGCGGGCAGGAGAGGGGTGCCCGTTCTCCCCATCGGTATTCAACGGCTTTGCACCAGCTGAAAGATGTCGTCCGATCCGGGGTACTGGGTGAGATCAAACGCGTACAAATTACCTGTTACTGGAAGCGTGACGGACAGTATTATACTTCCGGAAGCTGGTTTGGCCACCGCGAACGTACCGACGATGCGCTGCATACGCACATCGCCTATTATATCGACCTGCTGAATGACCTGTTTGGCTGCATCCGGTCGGCCGAAGCCCGGCTGGTAGACGTCCATCAGCCGAATGCCGTGGGAGATAACGGTTTTGTAACGTTCAACGTGTCGGGTGGTGGAACGGGTTGCCTGAACTTTGCGACGGCTGCCTGGGATAGCGGAATCGAAAACAGCCTTTCCCTCATCGCCGAAAATGGCAGTATAAAAGTGAGCGGGGACTACCTGAACCGCCTGGATTACTGCCACATTCGGAATCACGCCAGACCGCACGGAACCTCCGCCGGTTAGTCCAACTCCTGAAGTTCTTTGAATACATGCGAAATGCGCCGACGGGCAACCGATAAAACCAGGCCGTTGGTCAGCGTAATTTCGACCTGGTAAGTCGATAACCGTTCAAAACGCAGGATATGATGCGGATTAACGAGCGCCCCCCGGCTGATACGAATAAAATCAGGAAGGAGTTTTTGCCACCGGACCAGCGTTTTGGCCGTCATCAAGTTAGGCGCGTTGTGTCGGTGCAACAAACTGTAATTACTGTTACCCTCCAGCCAAATAAGGTCGGAGAGCGGTAAAGGTGATTTATACCCTCGAAGTTGTAATGAATCAGTTTTGGGTTGCATTACAACGGGCTCGTCAATTGATGGGTGACGTTCTGTAAAAATTTACGGACCCGACCTGCCTCCGTTGTTAGTTCGCAGCGATCGGCCTGTAAGTAGTCATCCAATACATTTTTGGCGGTTGCCGTTGCAATTCGTTGAGTCCGACCGCTCTGACGGGCCCACAGGCTATAGCCGTAAACCGCATCGGGGCCTTCCTCCAAAACCGCAAATCCGTAGGGAGTCGCTCCCCCGGAAGGCTGGTGCCAGAGGACGAACCAACGGGCCTGTGCCATAATCTGTGGTAAGGAAAGCCGTTTTTGTTCCCAGATCTTGCAACGATTCAGGAACGCTTCATTGGCGATTTCCGATACTTCCAAATCAAGGGACGGCGGAGCGACCTCAGGAAGAGTCTTTGTAATTTCAGTTTGAATACGGTTGTGTTGAGTAAACCAGAAAGACATTTCAAATATGGAGGATAACTCACCTGCCCTACAAAACACGTTGCCTTTCGCGCAATTTGTTGTAAGGTTGTGAATAAGGTTCATTTTAGTTCATCCAATTTCAGTGCCATTTTATGTAGTTTATAGTTCAGTTCATAAAATTTTTTTCAAAAAGCACAATATTCAGACCGCCTTGTAGTTTTTATCTGCCGGAAAATCACTCCAGGGGCTTCGTTGTTTCTGCCGGTTGTTTGGCATAGTAGTTGTCAGACAACCGGTCTGCTGACAAATCCCTGTTTCTTCCCCGTTAAAAGGGGGTAATCCCCGCTTCCTGTTGCGCTTCCTGGTCTGTAATGAAAATAAGAGAACGGTTGTCTCATTTAACAAACAACGTCCGTAGGGAAGCCTGCGCAGCAATAAATGATTCGAGCCTAGTTATAAAGTGTCGCTCTTACCAGTTGGCGTGAGTGGGTATGCGTGAAAGGTTGATCCTCCGTTAGCAGGCGCCAGCTCCTAGCACAGAAAAATCAAACAAACGGCCCAGAAACGTGTTTATGGGAAAAGGGTTCTTTTACGGACCAAAAAAATGAGATAGTGAGCCTGTTGATCAGACGCTTGCAGTTGATTGATTTTATGAAGCCACTGATACTGGTAGTAGACGACGATGAGGATGATTTGTGGCTACTGCAAAAAGCGATGCTACAGATTGGTGGAATTTGTCAGATCAATCCGTTTACTGATGCCGCAAGTCTTTTGCAGCATCTGGATGGACCTGAAATGCTACCCAATCTGATTTTGATTGATTACCGTTTGCCCCGAATGGACGGCTTGGAACTGACCCATGCCCTGCGGGCCAAATCCGCATTGGATCCTGTTCCGCTGGCCTGGATGAGTTCCGAGATTGACCCCAGCTGGGAGGCCTATTGCCAGAAACTGAATGTGGCCTGGTGCTGGGTTAAGCCGAACAACTATACGGCCTGGCAGGATTTTGCCCGTAACCTATGCGGGCTGCTTATCCCAAGCGGTTTTGAAATGAACAACCGCTTGGATCAGAGAGGAAGATAAATCCTGAATACGCTGCCCTGCCCGGGTTGGCTGTTGGCCGTAATCGTCCCCCCGTGGTTTTCGACTACTTTTTGGCAAATTGCCAGCCCAACGCCGGTACCTCCGTAGGTCGATCGTCCGTGCAACCGCTGAAACACCTCGAAAATCCGGTCCGTGTACTTCTCGTCGAAACCAATGCCGTTATCAATCACGCTGATCAGATGGTAGCGGCTGGCAGGCCGGGGCAATTTAACTTTTTCCGGCAGATCCTCCGCCATCAGGGTCGTGTACCTAATCTGAATGAACGGCGCTGTACCCGGCCGACGGAACTTGATCGCATTCGACAATAAGTTTTGAAAAAGCTGACCCAACTGGGAAGCATCCCCTTGAAGGGTCGGCAGCGGATCGTGCTGAATGGTAGCCCCCGACTGCTGAATCTGCAATTCGAGCGTCTCCAGTACGGTGGCGACGACTTCCGCAAGTGAAACCGGATCGTGAACTTTCTGGTGGGTCGAAACGCGCGAAAATGCCAGCAAATCCCGGATTAATTCCGACATCCGCCCGGCCGACACCTGCATCCGGTTGATCAGGTCCTGACCCATTTCGCCCAGATTGGCAGCGTGCTGGGTCTGGAGTAAACTCCCGAATGACTGAATTTTGCGCAACGGCTCCTGCAAATCGTGGGAGGCCACGTAGGCAAACCGCGTCAGGTTCTCGTTAGACCGGCGTAACTCCAGGTTCGATTCATTCAATTCCTGGGTGCGGGCCTGCACCTGACTTTCCAACTCGGCTTCAATTCGTTTTTGCTCGTGAATATCGGTGGCCGTGCCGACCCAGCGCGTAATCGCCCCGGTTTTGTCGCGGATGGGTAAGGCGCGGTTGAGGTGCCAGCGGTATGTACCATCGCTGCCCCGTCGGTACCGGTTTTCAATCACAAAAACCTCCCCCGACGCCAGGGCTTTTTGAAATGCCTCAAGGGTGGGCGGTAAATCATCCGGATGCACCACCGCCTGCCAGCCCCGAGTTTTGGTTTGTTCTTCGTCCAAACCCGTATAATTATACCACTGCTGGTTGTAAAACGTGATTTCGCCCGCGGGTGTGTTGGTCCAGGTCATGGGCGAAATGGCTTCGAGCAGCGTACGAAACCGGGCCTCGCTTGCTTCAACCTCCCGGCGGGCCTGGACCTGCTCGGTAACGTCGATGGCCACATCCAGTATCGCGTAAACTTCGCCGTCGGAATTACGCAGCGGTTTATACGTGAAGTTAAAATAGGACGTACGCAGCTTGCCGTCTACCATGAGTTTGGCTTCGGATTCCTGCGAAGCGTACTCGACGCCGGTTTGGTAAACCTTGTCCAGAATATCCAGGAAGGGCTGGCCTTCCAGCTCCGGAATGGCCTCCCGCAGCGGTTTTCCTTTCACGGTTTCATCTTTCCCCCAGAACCCGAGCATAATCTCGTTTGGCAGTTCAACCACCATATCGGGCCCGGTGAAGAGCGAAATAGCCGCCGGAGCCTGTTCGATCAGGTTACGAAAACGCTGCTCGCTCTCTTCCAGCGCCAGTTTTGCCTTCACCTGCGGAGTAACCTCAATGGCCAGCACCATCACATCCGTGATGTTTCCGTTCTCGTCGCGCATCGGAGCGTACACAAAATTGAAGTAAGCGTCTTCCAACTGACCGTTGCGGTACAGGCGGCTCAGGGTTTCAAAACCATAGTGCGAAACACCCGTGGCAGAAACCTGCTGCAATAACTCCGCAAATCCTTGCCCCTGGATTTCGGGCAGGGCTTTCAGCAGCGGCAGGCCAATGATGGAAGCGTCTTTTCCCCACAAGTCCAGCATGGCCTCGTTCGCGGTCTCAACAACAAATGTTTGGGCGTTTAGAATACCAATAGCAACCGGTGCCTGAATAACCAGATTCCGGAAGCGGTCTTCGGCTTTTTTAAGAACCGTCTCGTTTTCTTTTTGCTGGGTGATGTCGAGCGCGATACCGGAAAAAGAAACCGGTTTTCCGGCCGTGTTATACAGATACTGACCGAGTACCTTCACCCAATGGACCTCCTGGTTTACCCAGACATAACGCGCTTCATAACTTAAAGTGCCGGTGCGCAGCGCCAGCTGATAAGCCTGCTCCCGAATCGGAACATCCTGCGGATGAAGGTGGTGCACCAGCGCATCCCGAGTCAGTCCTAACTGATCTGTACCGGTCAGAATTCGGGCCAGAGCCGGAGAATAAAGAATTTCGTTGGTTTCCAGATCGACCGAAAACGACCCCGACCCCGATCCTTCCAGAGCCAGACGGGCCTGTTGCTCGGAAAGGGCGGTTTTCTCCTGCGCCAGTACGTCGTCCGTTGTGTCGTGGGCAACTCCGGAAAACCGGTAAGGCTGTCCGGTTGCGTTGAAATACGCCTGACCCATGAAGCGGACCCAGCGCAGTTTGCCGTCCTGAACGCCAATGGTTCGAAACGTAATGTCAAAACCACCGCCCGATTCGGGAGTCAGGGCCCGGTGAGCGGCTTTACTGACCCGGTCCTGATCGTCGGGATGAATCGCGTGCAGAATCTGGTCAAACGTTTGTTGGTTGCCGTCCGCCAGACCCAGGTAAGCCCGGCAGCGGTCGTCGGAGTTGACGACGTTCCGGGTGAGGTCCAGGTTCCAAGTGCCCAACTGGGCGGATTCCAGCGCAAAGCGCAGGCGTTCTTCGCTTTCGGTGCGCAGTTGTTGTAGCGCGATGCGTTCAGTAATATCCTGCATAGAGCCGACCATGCGGATTGCCTGGCCGTTACGGTGCATGACATATCCCCGGTCGTAGACCATCGCGTAGGAACCGTCGGCCCGGCGAAACCGGTACTCGGCCGACCAGTTTTCGCCCCCCTGATCAATGATGTGGTGAATACTGCCCAGAACTTGTTCCTTATCCTCTGGATGCACGTAATCGTACCAGGATTCCGGGCCGTAGCCGGCCGGTGGTACGGGGTGCCCAAACATAGTAGTATATCCTTCGTTCCACCAGACGGTATTGGCCTCAAGGTCCCAGTTCCAGACAGCGTCCCGAGTTGCCTTTGTCAGTAATTCAAATAACTCGTTCGTCTTTCCTGAGTCGGTATTCACAAACTTATCCCCCGCTTTACGCTTTAAAAATGTAATTTAAAGGTATCCAAATGCATCCAAAAAGCTAATGCAAAGAACTGTAAAATTGTTTTAACGGACGGTAAGGAAGCCTACGTTCAATTCAGGTGAAATTCGTATAGAAATCCTTTATTAAATTAGTAATCAACAGCTACAAGCCGCTGTGACCCTTACTCATACATCAAATACCACAAACCGTAACTTGTGAGAGGAACTTAAATTCGGCTTAGTTTCTTGTTAATACATGCTAGGAGTCACCAAGAATATGCCCTTTGAAGCCACCTATCAGGCTGCTCGCACGGTAGCTGGGACGATAGAGTCTTATTTTGACCATCATTTTGCTACGGCCACGCTGAACGGCGGCCCCGAAGCCGTTCATCAACCGCATGCACCCGAAATCGAAGCGATGATCGATACGGCTTTCTGGGCCAGCCTGCGGCACGAAGAAGGCTATCCACCAAAAGTAACGCTGGCTTTTCTGCCCCCTGAGCAGGCCGGTCGGCCGCTTATTTTTGGCCACCGCCTGCGGTTCACGCCCGATAGTCTGACCAAGCTGGCCCCGGCCGTTGAGCGACCGGGTATTCACCTTGGCGTCTGGTGTGAAGCCGATGAGCTTTACATTTGGGGAACCACCCGGGAGATTCCGGGGAACTGCTTCGTGCTGGAAGTCATTGAACCGGGCCTGCTGGTGGTTAAACACCGTCGGCTCGACGGTTTTGGTAAATTCGTTAACGTTGCCATTCTGAAGGGCGACCAGATCAAAATTGTGGACGAAAGTACGGCCGGTTCGCTTGACTGTCCCATCGTGGTAACCTCGATGCTGGGCTTTACGCTGCCTTCGTTCTGGAATAATTCGATGAATATTCTAGTCCAGCTGGCGGTATCCATGCGGGCCCACGGGCGGGGTGGATCGCTGTTGGTCGTTCCTTCGGTAAGTAATGCCTGGCGGGACTCTATCATCCAGCCTATTTCCTATCCAGTGGTCCCTGTTTTCTCCCAACTGGCAGAATTATTGCAACACGAAACCAAAGGAGAGGAGCAGATTGTTTGGCGTCGTGACGTGGGACTGGCCATCGAAAGTACGGCTGGGCTGACGGCCGTCGATGGGGCTACCATTATCAATGACCGGTATGAGGTGCTGGCGTTTGGGGCGAAAATTGGCCGCTCTGCCATGAGCGACCGGGTTGAACAGATTATTGTCACGGAGCCAATCGTGGGAAACAAAGCCGTGGTGGTGCATCCGGCTCAGATGGGCGGAACCCGCCATCTGTCGGCGGCCCAGTTTATCTACGACCAGCGCGATGCCGTGGCGCTGGTGGCGTCACAGGATGGGCGATTTACCATATTTGCCTGGTCGCCGAATGATCAGATGGTGCACGCCCACCGCGTAGATTCGCTTTTGTTGTAAAACAATTTTGGGCTAAAATCAGATTATAGGATAACCGGTTAGTAAACCGTCGTACCGCTTACTGCCTACACGTATCTGGTATCTTACATTTCTAGCTATATTGGTAAAACTCTTTTATTCAGTATGATGGCTAATAGCGCCAAGCCCAATCGGTATTACCTCATTCATAACGAGCCTGTTTTACTAACTGAAAAGCTGTTGCGCGATCTTCAGCCGCCCAACCGTCCCCGACCAATAAAATTAACAAAGCCCTGGCTGACTGCCTTTGGTTTCTGGCCCGATCCGTCGGCCAACTCCTGGATGCTGGAAGAAGTCCGGCTGGTGCCCGGCATGAATTGCTGGTTGTGCGTTCAGACGCGCCGGTATCTGCAGTATGTACACGAGCTTCAGGATTTGTTTGAAGACGTATATGACCACATAGACCTGGAATTACGCACCGAACCTTCGCGCTTGCATCTGACATCTGCCCGCCAGACGTTGGTATAAACGAAAACCGTATCCGGCCACCAGCCCAGGCGCGGCCCATGGCCGGATACGGTTTTGAATTTCCCCCACGCGCAGATTGCCGCCGAAAATCCATTCCGACAACAGTATTTTTCTCCGCTGACGTACTTACTGAGTAGATTGGCTTGCGGACTTCGCGCTGCAAACAGCGGCCGGGCATTCGGCAGCCATAAATTTTAAGAATTAGTTTTCAATGGAAAATTCCAGACGCGATTTTATCAAAAAAGCCGCTCTGAGCACCGCCGGACTTACGTTTGGCGGGTTAGCGACGGGCATGTCAGCAAAGAGTTACGCAAAAATCATTGGGGCCAACGAGCGGCTGAATGTGGCCATCGCCGGTCTGGGCCGGCGGTTGGGAGCTTATTACGAACCAATCGGTAAAAAGGACAGCAACGTCGAACTGGTGTATTTGTGCGACGTCATGAAAAAGCAGCGTGAAGCGGGTTTGCAGAAATTTTCGAAGCACATCGACTACAAGCCGAAGCTGGAAAACGACATTCGCAAAGTCATTGCCGACAAAAACGTGGATGTGCTGATTAATGCGACGCCCGACCACTGGCACGCACCCGGCACCTGGCTGGCCGCGCAGGCAGGCAAACACGTTTACGTTGAAAAACCGTGCAGCCAGAACCCGCGCGAAGGTGAAATTCTGATCGAAATCCAGAAAAAATACGGCAAGGTGATTCAGATGGGCAACCAGCAGCGCTCAGCCGCCGAGTCAATCGACATCATTAACCAGATTCATAACGGGGCCATCGGGACACCCTACAAAGCCGTTGCGTTTTATACAGCCCAGCGGGGCGAAGTGCCCGTTCCGAAAGCGGCTCCGGTACCCGACGGCCTGGATTGGGACTTGTTTCAGGGACCCGCTCCCCGCACGCCCTACATGCACGACACCTGGGATTACAACTGGCACTGGTACGGCTGGAACTACGGAACCGCCGAAAGCGGTAACAACGCCACCCACGAACTGGATGTAGCCCGCTGGGCGTTGCAGGTCGAGTACCCGGAATTCGTGACGGTGGAAGCCGCCAAACGGCACTTTCTGGAAGACGGCTGGTCGATGTACGACACCATGGATGCCACGTTCCGATTCCCGGGCAACAAAATCATTAAGTGGGACGGCAAGAGCCGCAGCGGGTATAAAACCTACGGCACCGACCGCGGAACGATCATTTACGGCAGCACCGGCAGCGTCTATGTCGACCGGGACGGTTACAAACTGTTCAACCGGGAAGGGAAAATGATCAAAGACAGCAAAGCCAGCGGTTCGGAAGCCGGAACGGCGCTGGGTGGTGGGGGCGATATGACAACGCGCCACGTAGTCAACTTCTTCAACGCCATCCGGGGCAAGGAAAAACAGAATTCGACCATCGACGAGGGCGCTAAAAGTACGCTGCTCTGCCACCTGGCCAACATCGCCTACCGGACGAATAAATCATTGGAAATTGACACGAAAAACGGCCGTATCCGAGACCGGGAAGCCATGAAATTGTGGGGCCGGGAGTACGAAAAAGGCTGGGAGCCACCGGTATAAAAGGCCATACGCTTCACGGCGAAAGCCAGTGTTTGTAAAGCCGTCAGCCTGATCAGGCTGACGGCTTTAGTTTAGATGGAACTTCATGCCCTCGTGGGAGTCGATAAACCCCAGCGACTCGTAGAATTTTTTGGCTTCGGGCCGCTTCTTGTCAGTGGTCAACTGAACGACGTGAGCGCCTTTGGTCCGGGCCCGTTCAATGGCGTACCGAAAAACAGCGGTGCCGATTCCCTGACCACGGTAAGACGACTTCACCCGGACGGCCTCAATCTGGGCGCGAATGCCACCCTGGTAGGTCAGGTACTGAATAAAACTTAACTGAAACGTTGCCACCAGTTCCCCGCCCGACTCCACAACGGTTAACTCCTGATGCGGATCGGCCGCAATAATCCGGAAAGCGCGGAGGTAAGCATTCGGCAGTGGTATTTCAAATTGCTCCCGCTGGGTTCCCAGTTTGTCATCCGAGAGCAAGTTGACAATCCCGATCAGGTCCGCTTCGGTAGCGAGCCGGTACGTTAACGGCATTCGGTCAGGCTAATTTTTCTTTGAACAGGCCGATGGTGCGCTCCCAGGCCAGTTTGGCTGCGGCTTCGTTGTAACGCGGCCCGGCCGTATCGTTGTGGAAAGCGTGCTGGGCTCCTTCGTAAACGAATAATTGGTACGGAACCTTCGCTTTTTTGAGGGCTTCTTCGTAGGCCGGAATCCCCGCGTTGACCCGCTCATCCAGGCCACCGTAGTGCAGTTGAACCGTGGCTTTGATTTTGGGTACATCGGCCGCATCGGGCTGACGGCCATAAAACGGCACGGCGGCTTTCAAGTCCGGCGCATGAACGGCCAACTGATTAGCCATTGCTCCACCCCAGCAGAAACCGACGCAACCCAGCTTCCCGTTGCTATCTGGACGGCTTTTCAGGTAATCCAGCCCCTTCAGAAAATTCTGCCGGGTTTTCTCCGGATCCAGCTTGCTGAATAGTTCGCGCATCTGGGCTTCATCCGGGGGCGTTCCACCGGCGGCCGACAGGGCATCGGGTGCCATTGCCAGAAAACCGGCTATGGCCAGTCGCCGGGTAACATCCTCAATGTGCGGATTCAGCCCCCGGTTTTCGTGAATCACCAGCACGGAACCGTACTTGCCGTTGGCCTTCGGGCGCGCCAGGTAGCCTTTCATCGTTGTGTCGGCACCGGGGTAGGTAATCCGTTCGGTGACGATCCGGTCGTCCTGGCCGGATACGGTTTGGGCGTGAGCGTAGCTGATTTCCAAAGTCGATAACACCGCCAGCGCAGCACTCATGCCGCCGGTCAGCTTCGCCAGTCGTTGCAGAAAAACATCCCGCTTCAGCGGTTTGTGTGTGTACTCGTCGTACAGATTGATGATTTGCTGATCCATGAGCTGAAAGGGTAGGGGTAACAAACAGGTTATTGCTCCGGACTGCCGCTGCTTTTTTTCCGGCGGGCCGGTCGTTTCTTGGCATTCACCCGGCGTTTTCGCTGCGAATGGGCTCCGCTCTTGCCCGGATTGTATTCCAGCGTTTCGCCCAGATGAGCCGGTAGCGACACTTTGGTGACGGGCGTTCCGATCAACCGTTCAATGGCGGCAAATTTACGCTGCTCGGTTTCGCTGACGAACGTGTAGGCGATCCCGGTGGTTTCGGCCCGGGCCGTACGCCCGATCCGGTGAACGTAATCTTCGCCGTCGTGCGGAACGTCGTAGTTGATGACCAGATCAATGTTATCGATGTCGATACCGCGCGACAGGATATCGGTAGCCACCAGAATGTTCAGCTTCCGGCTGCGGAAAGCCTGCAAAGCTTGCTCCCGTTCCAATTGTTCGAGGTCGGAGTGAATGGCTTCGGCGGCAAATCCGGCCTGTTTCAGTTCCCGGGTCAGTTGCTTGACGTTTTCCTTCCGCGAACAGAAAATCAGCACGGACGGGAAGCTGTGTTCTTTCAGCAAATACTTTACCAGCGCAATTTTCTGTTTCTGGTAAAGCACAAATGCTTCCTGCACGATTTTGGCCGGCGGCTTTGACAGGCTGAGCGTGATTTCCTCGGGCGATTTTAGGATTTTCCGCGCCAGTTCCCGAATCTTGGGCGGCATTGTAGCCGACAGCAACAGGCTCTGCCGATGAGTTGGCAAAAAGGAAATGATTTTGATAATGTCGCCGTAAAAGCCCATGTCGAGCATCCGGTCGGCTTCGTCGAGCACGAGGTATTGCAGATGCTCGATTTTGGCGTAACCCATGTTCAGGTGGCTGATCATCCGCCCCGGCGTACAAATCACAATGTCGGCTCCGCCCGAAAGCGCCTGCCGTTCCGTGCTGTAGGATGCGCCGTCGCCCCCGCCGTATACCGCAATGGAACTGACGGATGTAAAATAAGAGAACCCTTCGAGGTTCTGGGCAATCTGGATCGCCAGTTCGCGGGTGGGCACAATGACGAGCGCCTTGATGTGGTCGTCGGTTCCGCTGGTCGTAATTTTGTGAAGAATGGGCAGCAGGTAGGAGGCCGTTTTTCCCGTCCCGGTCTGCGCGGAGACGATTAAGTCCTTGCCTGCCAAAATAAGCGGAATGACCTGTTCCTGAACCAGTGTGGGTGTATCGTAATTCATGGCGTCGATGCCTTCCATCAACCGGTCATCGAAGCCAAAGTCTGAGAATTTCAAGTTAAAATACCGTAGTTTGAGTGTATACTCTGGTCAATATAACACTATTACGGTGACTAAAGCAAATTGTGCGGTAAATGGGCGGTTTATTGCTTACCTGTGCCGCTTGTTTTCTTTCGTTTCTATTAATTTGCCCAAATCAACGTAGTTATCTCCCGGGCGAGCCGTTTGCCCCAACCGCATGAATCGTTTTAAACTTGTTGCATTCGCTTTTTTCTTCCTGACGGCCGCCTGTCAGCGACCTGCCCAGCGGACCACCAACCGAGCCACCGACTACTTTCCGGCGGCTGGCGATGCCTGGGAACACCACAAACCGGAAGACGTTGGGATGGATGCGGCCCTGCTCCAGCAGGCCGTTTCGTTTGCCCGGCAACGGGAAACCACGCAAATGCCCCGCGACTTTTCAACGCAGGAGGAAATTTTCGGAACCTTGTTGGGACCCGTACCGTCGGATCGCGCCCAAACCAACGGCCTGATTCTCCGGCACGGCTATATCGTGGCCGAATGGGGCGAAACCGACCGGCCCGACCCCACGTACAGTGTCGCCAAGAGTGTGCTCGCTACCCTGGCCGGGCTGACCATCGACCGGGGGCTGATCAAGGATGTTCACGACCCGGTAGCGAACTACATCCAGGACGGCGGCTACGATTCGGAGCAAAACCGGAACATTACCTGGGAGCACCACCTGCGGCAGACGAGCGAGTGGGAGGGGGAACTGTGGGATAAAAAGCACGATTTCGTCGGCAAGGAAGCTTACGGCAGAGGGGAACGAAAACCACGGGCCTTGCAGCCGCCCGGTACCTTTTACGAATACAATGACGTGCGAATCAACCGGATGGCGCTGTCGCTGCTGCGTTTGTGGAAAAAACCGTTGCCCAACGTGCTGAAAGACGAAATAATGGACCCGATTGGCGCGTCGAATACGTGGCAATACGTGGGTTATCCCAACGCGCGGGTGGCTATCGACGGAAAAATGATGTCATCGATCAGTGGCGGAACGCGCTGGGGCGGTGGTCTCTGGATCAGCACCCGCGACGAAGCCCGGTTTGGGTACCTGGCGTTACGGAATGGCCGCTGGCGGGAAAAGCAACTGGTTTCGGCAAACTGGTTTAAAGCCGCCGTCCAACGCGGCCCCGTTGGCCCGGACTACGGTTATCTGTGGTGGCTCAACACCGAAAAGAAAGCCTGGCCCAGCGCCCCGACAAGCAGTTTTGCGGCCATCGGCGCGGGTTCCAACACGATCTGGATTGACCCGGAGCACGACCTGGTAATCGTCTGGCGGTGGCACGACGGCAGCCCGGACGAGTTCATCAAGCGGGTTTTGGCTGCGGTGAAATAAAGGGATTGAAAAAGGCGGATCATTGACCCGCCTTTTTGATTTTACTTTAGAATGGGTTCGAGAGCCGCCCGGTTTTCGTCGAGCCACTGCGCGATGTCGGAAACAATTTCTTTGATGCCCAGCTCCGGTTTCCAGCCCGTCAGTTTGGTTACCTTGGTGTTGTCGGTAATGTAAAGCCGGATGTCGGCGGCCCGGTTTTCGGCTACGCTGTTGATCGGGATGGTCTTTCCGGTTACTTCCTGGCAGATTTTGGTCAACTCCTGCAACGACGCGCTGCTTTCATTGCCTCCGCCCGCGTTCAAGATCTCGCCGTTAACCTGGTCGATGTTGTGCAACTCCCAGTCGATCAAGCGGTAGAGATCGGCGATGTGGAGCATATCGCGGGTTTGTTTGCCGGTGCCGCCGTAGCCGATGTACGCCAGTTGCTGCTCAAAATAGTGCTTGGCAATCCAGAGCACCATCACGCCTTGATCCACCTTGCCCATTTGCCACGGGCCGGTAATCACTCCGCACCGGTTGATGACGGTTTTCAGACCAAAAAATTCGTTGTATTCCTGAATGATCAGCTCCGACGCCAGCTTGGTGGTGCCGTAGAGCGAACGGGCGCCGTCGAGCGGGAAATTTTCGGCAATGCCTTTGGACGAAACGCCCGGTACGGGTTGGGTGTCGGAAAGGACAAACCGGGTGTCGTATTCATCGAAATTCAGCGTTTCGATGGTTTTGATCGGATAAACCCGGCTCGTGGATAAGAAGATAACGTTGGCTTTGGATTTGAGCGCAAAGTTCAGGCAGTTGACCGTACCGAACAGGTTGGTGTTCATCAGGTAGTCGGGCGTTCCGGTCAGGCCCGCCAGCACCGACGGTTCGGCGGAGGCTTCAATCAGGGTATCAACGGGCGGAATGGGGTCGAAATCTTCCTTGTTCCGGATGTCGCCGTGCACAAACTGAATCCCGGCTTTGGTCAGACGGGCCACGTTCAGTTCGGAGCCTTTGCGCTTCAGGTTGTCGAGAACAAAAATTTCGTACTGTGGATAGTTGCTTTTGAGGGATAAAGCCAGTGAGGAGCCAACAAAACCGGCTCCGCCAGTGATCAGTATTTTCATTCAGGTAAAAGTTAATTAGCGGTCAATCCACGGTTCGGCAAAATTAAAACCGTTGACAGCTAACGTATGGATATTAAGTATCGATTCGTTTGAGTTTGACGTTGCCAACCGGGCGAATCACCAGCGGCACTTTTTCGATCTTGACGGCACTGGTATCGAGGCCGAACCAGCGGTCTTCGGGCGTCGTGAAGTTTTTCACGTAGAAGTAAATATCCATCACAAACCGCTCCCGAAATGGAAGATCGTTTTCGTAGGAGAGAAATTTCTCCAGCACCACAAACCGGAAGTCACCGATTACATTCTGGCGGCTGAGCGACTCGTAGCGGCTGGTGATGTCTACCTCCTTATTTTTCACCATGTCTTCAATGACCTTGCGGAAGAAGAGGTTGATGCGCTGCTCAATGCGGAAGCCCAGCCGAAACGTGACTTTATAGACGTCGTCGGAAGCAATGGTGTTTACCTTGTATTCCATCGTGTACGGATCGTCGGTGGTATCAACGTGGATGAACCAGTAGATATCCGCCCGCTTGGGCCGTTTCTGGAAGATCGAATAAATGATTTTGGACTCGATTTCGGCCGCCCGGGCTGCGTTGCTCATGAACACCAGGTGCGTGGCGTATTTCGGGATGCTGATGTCGCGGCTGAGTTCCTTGAACGGCTGGATGTATTGGTCAATTTTGACGTATTCCGTCAACCGTAGCTTGATTCGGCTCGCGTTCAGCCAGACAATCATAATACCGGCCATCAGCCCGGCAATCAGGACTGACACCCAGCCGCCGTGGGTGAATTTAGCCAGGTTGGCCACCAGGAAGCTGGCTTCGACAAACAGGTAAAAGATCAGAAAAAACAGCACAAACCACGCGTTGAACTTGTGGGAGTACATGTAGTAGCTGAACAGAACCGTCGTCATTAGCATGGTCAGCGTAATGGCCAGCCCGTAAGCCGCTTCCATCCGCGACGACTCCTGAAAATAAAGCACCACCCCGATACAACCCGCAAAAAGCAGCCAGTTGATGCTGGGAACGTACAATTGCCCTTTCTTATTGGTGGGGTAACGAAGCCGGACCTTCGGCCAGAAATTAAGCCGGATGGCTTCACTAATCAGCGTGAACGCTCCCGTAATCATGGCCTGGCTCGCAATAACCGTGGCTGCAGTGGCAATGACGATACCGGCAAACAGAAACCATTCGGGCATTAAGCTGTAAAACGGGTTGCGCTCGCCCAGCTTTTCGCCCGCCAGACCCTCAATGAAAGCGCCCTGGCCAAAATAATTCAGGAGCAAACAGGCCTTTACGAACATCCAGCTCACCCGGATGTTACCCCGGCCGGTGTGCCCCATATCGGCGTACAGGGCTTCGGCTCCGGTAGTCGAAAGAAAAACCGCACCCAGCAGCCAGAACGCTCCGGGGTAGTCGTTCAGGAAATGATAGACGTAGTAAGGATTGACGGCCTGTAGAATGGATAAATCATCGACGATATGGATCGCTCCCAGCACACCGAGCATGGTAAACCATAGAAGCATGATGGGGCCGAACGCCGTTCCGACTACGCTGGTACCAAACGTCTGAATCAGAAACAGGAACGCGAGAATGCCAATGACGATGGGAACCGTGGGAATGTCGGGGTAGATAATCCGAAGCCCTTCAATGGCGGAAGAAACCGAAATTGGTGGCGTAATGATGCTATCGGCCAGCAGTGAACTCCCCCCGATAATGGCCGGAATGGTCAGCCAACGGGCGTGCCGCCGGACCAGTGCGTAGAGCGCAAACGTGCCCCCTTCCCCCCGGTTATCGGCCCGCAGAACCAGAATCACATACTTGACTGTAGTTTGTAAGGTAATGGTCCAGAAAATACAGGACAGGGCTCCTCTAACGATATCTTCCTGAATTGGTTGATCGCTGCCGACAACAGCCCGGAGTACGTAAAGTGGCGAAGTACCAATATCGCCGTAGATAATACCCAGCGCAACCAGCAAACCCGCTGCGGTTACCTTGTCCAGGTGTTTTTTATCTTCCATAGAGCGTAGAAGCCGTGCTAACTCAGGTTCAGCCGGTGAAATCCGGCTTAAAGATAACGTTAAAAAAAGGAGAAAGGAGAAGATTGATCCGGAAAAAGGCTTTGTGGCCTTTAGCGGATTCAACTTCTCCTTTCGTTTAACGATTTTCGTCTGGTTAAATCACCAGAATTTCCACAAAACTGTCTATAAAGTTCCGGCCAGCAATACCAGATTCAGCCCGATAATCAGCCCGGCGACGGCCCAGCTCAGAATGATCATCCAGCGGGGATTGACAAAAGCACCCATTTTTAACTTATCGCTCGTAAACATCACCAGCGGTACGACGGCGAAGCTCAATTGCACCGAAAGAATCACCTGGCTGAAAACCAGCAATTCGGAAGTGCCGCGTTCGCCGTACAGAATGGTGACCACCAGGGCCGGAACAATGGCAATCAAACGGGTTACCAGCCGGCGAATCCACGGTTTGAGCCGGATGTTCAGAAACCCTTCCATAACGATCTGCCCGGCCAGCGTACCGGTCAGCGTTGAATTTTGCCCCGAAGCCAGCAGCGCCACGGCAAACAGCACACTAGCCAGCGTGGCACCCAGCAGCGGATCAAGCAGGCGGTGCGCATCGGTGATGTCGGCGACCTGATGGTTGCCTGACGTGTGAAAAGCCGCAGCCGACAAGATCAGAATGGCGGCATTGATGAAAAACGCCATGAACAGCGACAAGGTCGAGTCGATGGTGGCAAACCGGATGGCGTTCCGGCGACCCGACTCGGTGCGGGCGAAATCACGGGTTTGGACAATGCTGGAATGCAGGTAGAGATTATGCGGCATCACGGTAGCGCCCAGAATACCGATGGCGATGTAGAGCATACCGGGATTGGTGACCACTTCTTTCTGCGGAATCAGGCCACCAAAGATGGCGGAAATATCGGGCCGGGCCACAATTATTTCATACCCAAAACACAGCAGGATAACGAAGATCAGGGCGGCTACGATGCTTTCCAGCCAGCGGAATCCTTTGTGTTGCAAATACAATAGTAGTAAAACGTCCAGGGCCGTAATGCAGACCCCAACGGACAGCGGAATACCGAAGAGCAGATTCAGCGCCAGGGCCGAGCCAATCACTTCGGCCAGGTCGCAGGCGGCAATGGCAATTTCGCACAGAACCCAGAGCACGACCGCCACCGGGCGGCTGAAGTGATCGCGGCAGGCCTGCGCCAGATCGCGCCCCGTTGCAATACCCAGCTTGAGCGAAAGGTGCTGCAGGAGCATGGCAAATAAATTGGAAATCAGAATAACCGACAACAGCGTGTAGCCGAAGCGCGAACCACCGGCAATGTCAGTAGCCCAGTTACCGGGGTCCATATATCCAACGGCAATCATCAGGCCGGGACCGGCAAAAGCCAGCAACCGTTTGAAAAAAGAACCGTTCTCCGGGACGGGAATGCTGGCGTGAACTTCGGGTAACGATTTCGATAGATTTTCAGACTTCCATCCCTGTGCCATTATGGGGGTATTTTTATCCGTAATCATAGCGTTAGACTGCTATTTGCTTTCCACCTTCATTAACGCAACAAATGTATCAAATGTTTCTAAATAAAAATTTAGACTAGTCTAAAAATTTTTTGAACGGTAATAAAAACCTAAATTTGTCCGAAGGTTAAGGTTGGTGAATCATCTATCAATCTGGTGGTAAGTGTATTAAGTATTCAGTAGAGAATGGATGGATTGTTGGTCTGTCCTGAGCCTATGCATTCATTCACGGAAGAAAATTATTTAAAAACCATCTATTACCTGGCGGCCCGGCAGGAGGGAGAGGTTACAACCAATTCACTGGCCGAAATGACGGCTACCAAGGCCGCTTCGGTATCGGATATGCTGCGGAAGCTGGCCGACAAACAACTGATTCATTACAAAAAGTATCAGGGTGTCCGGCTGACGGAGGAGGGTGAACGACTGGCGCTGAAAGTCATTCGGCGGCACCGGATCTGGGAGGTATTTCTGGCCGAAAAGCTGGGTTTTGGCTGGGACGAAGTCCACGAAATGGCCGAAGAACTGGAGCACATTCGCTCGGAAGAACTGGTTGAAAAACTGGATGCCTTTCTGGGGTACCCGCAGTTTGACCCCCACGGCGACCCAATTCCCAGCCCGGCGGGCCAAATGCCGAACGTTGAATACTCCAAACTTTCGGACGTTGGCGTCGGAACGGAGGTGCAGGTCATGGGTGTGCTGGAACACTCCCCGGAATTTCTGCAACACCTCGACAAGACCGGCCTGAATCTGGGCTGCCGGGTGCGGGTGCAGGATGTTAACGCTTTTGATAAATCCGTCTCTGTACAGATTAACCAGGAAAAAACGTTATTTGTCAGTAACGAAGTGGCCCGGAATCTGCTTGTCAGTTAAACCCGGAACGACTCCCGCAAGCTTTCATGAAACTCCTTGATTGGTATATTTTAAAACGGTTTTTGCTGACGTATTTCTTTGTTGTGATGGTCATCGTGCTGGTGGTCTGCGTCGTCGACTACACCGAAAAGGTGGACGATTTCTACAAGCACAATGCTCCCGGCGACAAGATCATCTTTGATTATTACCTCAACTTCATACCGTACTGGGCCAACTACATCAGTCCGCTGATGGTGTTTATTGCCACCGTATTCATGACCTCGCGGCTGGCGGCCAAATCCGAAATTATCGCCATCCTGAGCAGCGGTATCAGCTTTGTGCGGCTGATGGTTCCGTACGCGATGGGGGCCCTGATCCTGAGCGTTGCCACGTATTTTCTGGTCGGTTGGGTGGTGCCGAAAGCCAACCAGACCCGTATCGCTTTTGAGCTGAAATACACCAAAGACCCCTACACCTATTCGGGCCGGAATATTCACATTAAGGTAGCGCCCAACGTTTATGCCTACCTGGAAAGCTATAATAACCAAAGCAATACGGGTTATAAATTCACGCTGGAAGAAGTGAAAGGCAACCAACTGCTGCAAAAACTGGCGGGTGAACGCATCGAGTGGAGCCCCAACAAGAAAAAGTGGACGGTTTACAATTACAATCTCCGGAAAATTAACGGTTTGCAGGAAACGTTGACGCACGGCGAGAAAATAGATACCCTGCTGAATCTTTACCCGTCGGATTTCGACAGCGATTTCAGTCTTTTTGAAACCTTCACCTTCCCCGAACTCGACAATTACATTGCCCTGCTCAGCAGTCGGGGTGCCGATGGGGTAGAGACGTATTTGCTGGAAAAGTACTCACGGCAAACGCGTCCCTTTGCCATTCTGATTCTGACCGCCATTGGCGTCATCATGTCGGCCCGGAAAAGCCGTCGGGGGGTCGGCTGGCAGGTCGCGCTGGGTTTTATTCTGGCGTTTGTCTACCTGCTGTTTTTCATGCTGGCCAAAGGCATTGCCGAAGCGGGTAACCTGAATCCGATTGTGGCCGTCTGGCTACCCAATATCGTGTTTACCGGCATCGGGCTGATTTTGTACCATACCATTCCGCGATAGCGTACCGGCGTAAAGCCCGCAAATGTTTTTTCGTCCAACAGTGACCCAGAAGTCGTTAACCGGACTAAAGCCTATGAGGCTGGTCCGTAGCCCCGTATGAACCGTCCGACACTTACCGATTACCTGCATCTGCATTTTCTGGTTCTGATCTGGGGCTTCACGGCCATTCTGGGGCTGTTGATTTCCGTATCGGCCCTGACGCTGGTGGTCTACCGGACGTTGCTGGCGGCCATTGGGTTGGGCGTGCTGCTAGTGGTTCAGAAGAAAATGGTGGCGGTATCACCGTCCGATCGGTGGAAACTCCTGGCAACGGGCGTCGTGATGGCCCTGCATTGGGCTTTGTTCTTCGGGGCGGCCCGGGTTGCCAACGCATCGGTTTGTCTGGCCGGTATGGCAACCGGTTCGCTGTGGACCAGTCTGCTGGAGCCACTGGTGGTCCGGCGTCGGCTGCGGCTGATCGAAGTGGTGCTTGGTATCATTGTGATGGCGGGGTTGTACATGATCTTTCGGTTTGAGATTGATCGGGCGACCGGCTTGCTGATGGCGGTCTTCTCGGCCATGCTGGCGGCCGTTTTCACGATTGTCAACAGCCAGTTTACCCGGCGGTATCCGCCCATGACCATCACCTTTTACGAAATGTCGGGGGCTTTTGGTGGTTCCCTGCTGTTTCTGGGGTTATATTTGGCGTTTGGTTTGGAAAAGCCGTCATCGTTGTGGCCCCAGCCAACCGACTGGCTCTGGATCGCGATCCTGGCGTTTGTCTGTACGGTCTACGCCTATTCGGCTTCGGTTTGGCTGATGCGCAAGTTTTCGGCCTTTGCGGTAAACCTGACCGTCAACCTGGAGCCGGTATACGGAATTGCGCTGGCCTGGCTGTTTTTTGGCGACCGCGAACGGATGACCACTGGCTTCTACGCGGGCACCGTCGTGATTCTGATTGCGGTGCTGGTGTATCCGGTCTGGCAGCGAAAAATGGATAAAAAGAAAATTTATCCGATTCAATAACAAAGGGTTACAAAGCGTCGATGGCGGTTTTAGTAACGAATTTCGGAGCTGATGAATCAACTGATTACGCCCAATAAAATTCTTTTCTTCCTGCTCATTAGCTGCCTGTTGGTGGTGGCAACTCCCTTGGTTCTGCTGGCTTTTTACAATCATCCGTCGGTGGTTGATGATTATTGTTTCGCCTATACCGTCATGCGTTTCGGGGTCTGGCAATCCCAGAAATTCTATTACGATGGCTGGACAGGTCGCTATTTCCACAATTTTATTGTCCACACCAGCCCGATCATCTGGCGGTCGTTTGGTGCCTACGCGGTTTTTCCGATTATGCTGCTCGGTTTGCTCTGGACGGGCTTCTTTACCCTAATTCACCAAGTTGGCCAGCGGGTCATTAGCACCGCCGGACAGGTTGCCATTGCATCCGGGGCCTGCTTCCTGTTTATCACTCAGTTGCGCTCCATTGTCGAATTTTTTTACTGGTATACCGGCATGGCGGGCTATTCGCTGGCCAGCGTGCTGCTGCTTTTTCTGCTCAGCGTGTTCATTGCGCACGATCGGCAGCGCACCGGCTGGAAAAGCCTCTTGCTGGTGCTGGAAGCCATTCTGATTCTGTGCATCATTGGCTCCAGCGAAACGTGGATGGTCGTGATGCTTTCCTTTCTGGGGTTCTGGGTGCTGGTCAGCCTGATTTACCGCCGAACCGTTCCGGTCCCGCTGATCCTGTTGCTGATCTGGGCCGGTTTATGCAGCTACGCCCTCGTACAGGCACCGGGCAACGCTATTCGGATGGGGGGCAACGGTTTAAGCCAGGATTTCCTGTTTTCGGCCATTGAAGCGGTAAAGTTCGGTTCGGTCTACTTCCGCGATCAGTTGCTGAAATCGTCAATTTTGATATTGTCCGTGCTCTTTTTACCGGTGGCCTACCGCCTGACCGACAGTCGCAGCCCGGCGCGTTCCTACTTTTCGATTTACTGGTGGCTGGCGCTGGGCTTCTATCTGGGTTTGCTGTTTGTCCTGACGTTCCTGCACTTCTGGGCGGTGGGCGTTCCGCCGGTTGCGCGGTTGCTCAATGTCGTTAACCTGGTCTGGATTGTCGGCTGGTTTTACATGCTGACGGTTTGGGTCCGGGTTTTCCGGCCGCAGATCAGCAACTGGTCGATTGTTACCGGTTATCAGTGGCCGACGGTTGCGATCGTTGCGATTCTGCTGGGGTGGGTGAGCTACCAAAATGCCAACCTGCGGCTTACCTATGATGACCTTCGTTCGGGCAGAGCCAAAGAGTATGATCAGCAAATGAAGGAACGCTACCAACTGATGGCCAGCAGCCGGAGCGATACCGTAGCCGTGCCGCCGTTGACGGTTTTACCGGCTTCGCTGGTGCTAAACGACCTCAGTTATCAATCGGGCGATCTGTTTAATAGCTGCTGGGCTGGTTATTTTTACCGAAAAGGCGTCAAATTAAGCGCTGCATCGGTCACGTCGGCCGATGCTCAACCTGCACCACGCCAAGTCACGAGCCAGCCATGATTTCAATTTCACCCCCGTTTCGGAAAATTTCTCCTTTGCTGGTCGCCTTTCCGGTGGTTTGTTTTCTGGCGCTGGTGCTGCTGTTTGTCGACAACATTCCCTGGATGGACGATCTGGAGTCGTTTTTCGGGTTTCTCATCAATTATACCCGCGCCGACTCGCTTTCCGAAAAGATGCACTGGCTGCTGGTACCCAACAACGAACACCGCATTCTGTTTGCCAAACTGAGCACCCTGTTTTTCTACAAACTAACCGGCCTGCTCAATTTCCGGTGGCTGATTTTCGTAGCCTTTGGCTGTACCGTAGCGATCTGGCTGGTTTTATACCGAGTTTTTCGCTCCATGCGGTTGCCGTTGCTGGCCTTTTTGCCGGTGTCGCTGATGCTGTTCCAGCTTCAATACCGCCTGACCAGCTTCTGGGCCATCACGGCCCTGCAGCACCTGGCCGTTACCATGCTGATTTTGTGGGCGATGTACCTGCTGGGCAATCCGAACCGGTCGATCTGGCGTTTCGTCGGGGCTATTCTGTTGCAGGTGCTGGCGTCTTTTTCCATGAGCAACGGCCTGTTCGGCTGGGTGGCCGGGCTGGGTGTGTTGCTGGTGCAGTGGCGACTGGAAGGCGTGAATTATGGCTGGCGGCTGGTCGTCTGGGCCGGGCTGGGCGGAGTAGTCATCCTGCTTTATTTCCACGATTTTGCCAATTTGCAGGGCAACGAAAGCAGCTTCTCGTTTTTTCTGCAACACCCGCATCTGGTCATTTTTGGCTTTTTTACCTTCCTGGGCGGGCTGTTTGATTTTTTCCCGATGCTCGGAATCGTTCCCCGGAGCATCCTGCCAACACTGGCCGGTATAGCGTGCGTGGCCCTGCTGTTCTGGTTGTTCAGAACAACGATGTTCCACAGTTTGTGGCAACCGAGCCAGAAACCGGTGGACAAAAACCTGAACCACCGACGGTATTTTTTCGTCGGAGCCTATGGCTTTCTGCTGGTTAATGCCGTGGTAGTGGCGGTCCTGCGGCCCCGGTTTGGCTACGATGTCATGCTGATCAGCAACTACATGCTTTACCCGGCTCTGCTGGTTATCCTGCTCTATCTGGATGGTTTAAGTGAATTTCGGGATCCGCAGCGGCTGAAAAAATGGATGACGAGCGGCATTGTGCTGGGAAGCCTGGTCTGGTCTATCATGTATTTTCATCACCTGCCGATGCTGGCTGCCCAGAAGACCATCCGTCAGACGTCGGTTTTTAACCAGAAACACAATGATCTGGGTTTTGGGGCCATTGCAGGATCGGAGTACGCGGCTGCAATCAAACGGTGGATGGACAAGGCCACAGGCGAGGGCTTTTACGCATACCCGCAGCATACGTTTTACGCCCCCTACGAACAGCAATTGCTGAACCCGGCTCCGCCCGCTGATCCGGCTTTGCACCTGATGGTTCAGGAATCGGAAGCCGAGTTTCGGGTGGTGACCGAAAACTGGTCGTTGCCCGCCGGAATCCGGGATGCCTGCGTGGTTGTGAAATCGGCGCGTCATACCTACCTGTTTCCAGCTGACAACCTGTATGCTCCGAAACATTTCTACCTGCGACGCCGGATGCCCAACCTCAGCGCCCGGGTGCTCAAATCATTCCTGCATCCGGATATCTATCAGGTTGGTATTCTGGTGGATACAAACGAGGCCGTTGACATACGGTATTCGAATCAAACCTTAAACGTTCGGTAAATGAACGCAATAGTGTAATTTTGTGCGTCCTTTTTAACTTGATACGCTTTGTCTGAACCACTCATCTCGATTGTCGCTCCGCTTTACAACGAACGAGAGTCGTTTCCACACCTAGTTGCGCGGTTGAATGCCCTGATGGACAGTTCTCCGCTTTCGATTGAAGTTGTCCTGATTGACGATGGCAGCCGTGATAATACGGCGTTGCTCATGCAGCAGCTGGCGCTGACCGACGAGCGGTACCAGTGCGTTTTTCTGGCCCGGAATTACGGCCACCAGATAGCCCTGACGGCCGGAATGGCCGCTGCCAAAGGAACCGAAGCCCTGTTTATCATTGACGGTGACTTACAGGACCCCCCCGAACTGCTGACCGAATTTTACGCTAAATTCCAGGAGGGCTACGACGTAGTGTACGCGGTTCGGAAGAAACGGAAAGAAGGCTTCTTCAAGCGAACGGCCTATTTTCTGTTCTACCGCTTCATGAAATCCATTTCCTACGTCGACATTCCGCTCGACAGTGGCGATTTCTCGCTGATCAGTCGGCGGGTTGCCAACGTCCTGAATCAGATGCCGGAGGAAAGCCGTTTTATCCGTGGAATGCGCTCCTGGATCGGTTTCAAGCAAATTGGCGTGGAATACGAGCGCGACGCCCGCGTGGCCGGTGAAGCGAAATACACGTTTAAAATGCTCCGGCGGCTGGCCTACAACGGCATTTTTAACTTCAGCGAATTTCCGATCAAATTTGTCACCAACCTGGGGATGTTATCCATTGGCGTCGCTATTTTGTATCTCATTCAGACGCTCATCAAAAAGTATTTCTTCGGGGGCGTACCGCAGGGTTTTACGGCTTTGCTGTTTACCATCATCCTTTTCGGCGGTATTCAATTGATCGGTTTAGGACTAATCGGAGAATACGTGCTTCGAATTTTCTTCCAGAGCAAAGGCCGTCCGTTATACATCGTTCGCGAGATCATCCGAAAAAAAGAACGTCAATTGTAGAGAAGAGTGACGAGTTAAGAGTTGAGCGTTAGCTGACGAATCACTGACGCTCAATTCTTGACTCTTACTTCTTAACCGCCCGGGCGGCCCCGTCCTGCCTCTTAATTCTCGTAGGGATGCTGTTTAATTCGCTTCAGTTCTTATTGTTTTTTGTCGTTGTAACGCTGACGTATTACAGTTTGCCGTGGCGCGGGCGCTGGGTGTTGCTGTTGGTGGCCAGTTGTTACTTCTACATGGTCTTCAAACCGGCGTACATCCTGATCCTGTTTCTGACCATCGTAATCGACTACTTTGCCGGAATCTGGCTGGAGCGGACGCAACCCGGACCCTCGCGAAAATGGCTGCTGATCATCAGTTTACTTTCCAATATCGGCATCCTGGCGTTTTTTAAATATTTTGGATTTTTCAACGAAAGTATCGTCGGGCTGCTCGAACAATTAAACCTGAACGGTATTGCGCAACGGATCAATTCACTGGATGTTCGGCTGCTAAACAAAGTCCTGCTGTTTTTCGGGCAACCTACCGCTACTTCGTTTGAACTGATTGACAGGCTGGATATTCTGCCCATTGGCCTGTCGTTTCACACGTTTCAGGCCATGAGTTACACCATTGAGGTATACCGTGGCAACCAAAAAGCCGAGCGGCATTTTGGCATTTACGCGTTGTACGTGATGTTTTACCCGCAGTTGGTGGCCGGTCCGATCGAACGGCCGCAGAACGTGCTGCACCAGTTTCATACGTACTTTCAGTACGATTTCGAGAACCTGAAAGCCGGATTGATGCAGATGGCATTCGGGTTTTTCAAGAAAGTTGTCATTGCCGACCGGATGGCCGAGATTGTCGGTCATGCCTACAACAATCCAACGCAGCACAACGGGCTGACCCTGCTTGTGGCAACACTGGCCTTCAGTATTCAGATTTACTGCGACTTCTCGGGGTATTCCGACATTGCCATTGGCGCGGCCCGGACGATGGGGTTCACCCTGATGGAAAACTTCAGAACACCGTATTTTTCGCGCTCGATTGTCGAGTTCTGGCGACGCTGGCACATTTCCCTCTCCACCTGGTTTCGCGATTACCTGTACATTCCGCTGGGCGGTAACCGGGTCAGTCCGTCCAGACGGTATCTAAACGTCTTTATTGTTTTTCTGGTCAGCGGTTTGTGGCACGGGGCAAGCTGGAACTACGTCATCTGGGGCGGTTTGCACGGGGCCTATCAGCTTATGGCAAACTGGCGCGACAAAGCTTTCAGTCAGTGGGGAGTCAAGTTTCCCGAGGAAAACAAAGCGTATCAGCTCCTGCAACTTCTGCTGACGTTCGTGCTGGTGATGCTGACGTGGGTGTTTTTCCGGAACCACAAAGCACCGGTCCAAAATGCCTTTCATATCCTGGGCAAGATCATTTTTACGCCGTTCGACGGGCCGCTGCGTGCGCCGTTCAACACCACTGAACTCTGGTTTTGCGTGCTGTTGGTGGCGGTTTTGTTCCTGAAGGAGAAGTTCTACCTGACCATCCCGACGCGCAACACCGTTCTGTTCTTTATTCTGTTTCCGCTGATCTGCCTGCTGTCGTACCTGTTCGGGGTCTTTACCTCAAACCAGTTCATCTATTTCCAGTTCTAAAAACCATCTTCGCGATGGAAAAACAAGGTGGAGCCAGCAAACTGCACGGGGAGACGAGTAGGATTAGTCCCATCACGACTCTCTGGTCAAAAGTATGGACCACGGAAATGAACAAGCTGTCGCAGAGCGTCTCTACCCGATTTTTCCTCACGTTTTTTTTGATCTGGATAGCTGCCGGAACGAAGCTGGCGGCTCAGGAGCCCCGTTTTGAGTCGGAAATAAAAGCCTACGAAGCCAAAGCCGTTGACGACCCGCCGGTTCCGGGCTCTACGTTTTTTGTGGGGAGCTCCACCTGGCGGCTTTGGGGACCAACGCTGGAAGAAGATTTTGGCAAATTCAGCCCGGTGAACCGCGGGTTTGGCGGAGCAACCATTCCGGATGTGCTACGCGTTATGGACCGGATCATTCTGCCGCACCGGCCTGCCCGGATTGTGTTTTCCTGCGGAGGCAACGATCTGGCGGGCGGTGACACGCCCGAAACCGTTGCCAGAAACTTCAGAACGTTTCTGGCCCGCGTCTGGAAGGCCAATCCATTGACGGAAGTTTACTTCGTGTCCAACCGGCATTCTCCCGCCCGCGAAAAATTCCGCAAGCAGAGCGACCAGCTCAATCGGCTTGTAAAGGAGCTGGCCGGGAAGGCGGAGGGCCTGTATTACATCGATGTGGTTCCGCTGACGGACGGGAAAGACCGCGATCAGTTGTTCATGGCCGACCGATTGCATCTGAGTCGGGAAGGGCAGCAGCGCTGGATTCCGGTCATTACGGCCGCGCTGGAGGAGCAGGACCGGGTGCGTACCAAACCCGATCTGGCTGATTTGTACCGGAAGCGCGTTGCTGCGGGTGTGCTGAATGAGTCGGAAGCCGCTTTGCCAAGCCCGCAAAGGCTAAACATCGTTTTCATTGGCAACAGCATCACGGCGGGCGCGGGTTTGCAGGATCGCCAGACGGAAGCCCCGCCGGTGTTGGCAACGGCGTATTTGAAGCAGCAGGCTGGCATTGATCAGGTCGCTTTTTCGAATCAGGGAGTGAGCGGCTACACGACCGTCGATTTTTTGCCCGAAACGGCGAAGGCGTTTGGCAAGGTGGTGCAGGCTGCCGATGCCTTCAAGAACGATCCGACGGGCCGGTTGATTTTCTCCATCGTACTCGGAACCAACGACAGCGCCATCCAGGGGCCGAACGGTTCGCCGGTTTCCCCCGAGTCGTACCGGGGCAATCTGAAAACCATTGCCGACCGGTTGCTGACGGATTATCCCGGATGCCGGCTGATCATTCACCACCCAATCTGGTACAGCCCTACTACCTACAACCGGTCGAAGTATTTACAGGAGGGGTTAGATCGTTTGCAGAGTTACTTCCCGCAAATTGACGCGCTGGTAGCGGCTTACGGCACCACGCATCCCGGTCAGGTTTACGTGGGCGATACGCAGGGCTTTAATTACTTCAAAACGCATTATCTGACGGATTTTCAACACGAAAACGGGCAGCAGGGCACGTTTTTCCTGCATCCCAACAAGAAAGGCTCGGCAACCCTGGGACTTTTCTGGGCCGAAGCCATCCGAAAAGCCGTGCAGCCCGGAAATTAGGTCCATTACCGCCCGATGGCTACCTTCCGCAGAATCGAATCGATGATCTGTAAGGTCGTTACACCGTCGGCTTCGGCTTCGTAATTGAGAATAATCCGGTGGTTGAACACGTCGGGTGCTACTTCCTTGATGTCTTCCGGCAGCACATAGTCACGCTGGTCGAAGTAGGCGAGGGCTTTGGCGGCCCGGTTGAGGTGAATACTGGCGCGCGGAGAAACCCCGTATTGAATGTACCGCGCTTCGTCGCGCAGGTTGTAATCGAGCGGCCGCCGAGTCGCAAACACCAGTTCAATGATGTAGCGTTCGAGGGTTTCTGAAATCGTGATTTTATTGATTTCGTTCTTAATGCCGAAAATATCTTCCTTGTCCAGCACCGGCTGCACTTCGTAATCGAAATTCAGGTTGGCCATCCGGCGCATAACCTCCAGTTCCTCATCCCGCGACAGATACCCCACAAACACCTTCATCATGAACCGGTCGATCTGGGCCTCCGGCAGCGGATAGGTGCCTTCCTGTTCCACGGGATTCTGCGTGGCCAGCACCAGAAACGGCTTGTCGAGCACAAACGTTTCCTCGCCAATCGTCACCTGCTTTTCCTGCATGGCTTCCAGCAGCGCCGACTGCACCTTGGCGGGAGAACGGTTGACCTCATCGGCCAGAATCAGGTTGGCAAAAATAGGTCCCTGCTTCACTTCAAAATCACCCGATTTCTGGTTGAAGATCATCGTGCCGACCAGATCGGCGGGCAGCAAATCCGGCGTAAACTGAATGCGCTGGAAATCAAGTTGCAGGGCCTTGGCGAGTGTATTGATGGTCAGGGTTTTGGCCAGACCCGGAACGCCTTCGAGGAGAATATGTCCGCCGGTAAACAAACCAATCAGCAGCCGGTTAAGCAGCGCCTGTTGGCCCACCACCACCTTGCTCATCTCCTCAAACACCTGCCGGATTTTGGCATGATACATACTATCGGATGAAGTCATAGGGAAGAATGATGCGTTAAAAATGATGAACGATGAATTGACTGCGTTGCGGTGGCCTGTTCTTCGTTCTCCATTCCTAAGGCATCATTGATATTATTTGATCGCTTTCACAAATCGCTCTTTGCCGTGAATGTCTTTGAAAATCTGGACGTTGTGGTAGCCGCGTTCCTCAAACACCTGCTGGGTTTGTGGCCCAAACCGTTCGTTGATTTCGACATAACATCCCCCGCCCGGATTCAGATGCTGCTGCCCGAAATCGGCAACGGCTTTGTAGAACAGCAGCGGATCCTGATCTTCTACAAATAACGCCAAATGGGGTTCGTACCGTAAAACATTCGCGTCCATCTGTTCGGCTTCCGACAGCGTAACGTACGGCGGGTTGCTGACCACGCACTCAAACCGCCGGTTTTCTTCTCCGACGTTCAGAATGTCGCGCTGTTCAAATTCTACTTCCGCCAGCAGGGTCTGGGCGTTCAGTTGGGCTACTTCGAGTGCTTCCGGCGATAAATCCCAGGCCAGGACCGATGCCTGCGGAAGAAACCGGGCCAGCGTAACGGCAATACAGCCGCTGCCGGTGCCCAGGTCAATGATGTTCAGTTGTCCGGTGGTTTCGGCGTAATCCCGGACGATGAGCCGGATCAGTTCTTCCGTTTCGGGCCGGGGAATCAGCACGGCCGGCGACACCTGAAACTCCAGTCCGCAAAATTCCGTTGTGCCTATGAGGTGCTGAACCGGTTCCTGGTTGTTCAGCCGCCGAATCAATTCATCCCAGTCGGGTTGTGGTGGGGTGGGCGGAATGGGTTTTCCGACGACCACGTCGGTTCGGCGCAGCAGCAGATAGTGTTCCAGTAATAAAAATGCAATGGCGCGGGCCTCTTCCGGGCGGTATCCCTGCAATTGACCCACCAGCGAATCAAATAGCGACTTGGCTGTAAGCATGCGGACGTAAATTTTGCGTAAATCTAAACCTTCATCAGAGAGATTTCACCGATTTGCCGGATTTCTTTACTTTCGGCCCCTGTAAACCGTTTCCTCAAACCGTTGATTGACGATACCCTCTTCATGTCTCGCGCCCTCGAACTGGCAAAGCTGGGCCGGGGTCATGTCAGTCCCAACCCGATGGTGGGCTGCGTAATTGTACACAATGGGCGCCTAATTGGCGAAGGCTGGCACCGGCAATACGGCGGGCCGCACGCCGAGGTCAACGCCGTACGGTCGGTAGCGGATGAATCGCTGCTGCCCGAATCGACGGTGTACGTGACGCTGGAGCCGTGTTCGCACTTTGGGAAAACACCCCCCTGCGCCGATTTGTTGATTGAAAAAAAGGTAAAAAAGGTGGTCGTCTGCAACGATGACCCGAATCCGCTGGTGGCCGGCCAAGGTCTGGCAAAATTGCGGGCCGCCGGAATTGAGGTAGAAACCGGGCTACTGGCGGAGCAGGGCCGTGACTTAAACCGCCGGTTTTTCACATTCATTGAGCAGAAACGCCCCTATCTGATTTTAAAATGGGCGGAAACCGCCGACGGGTTTATGGCCCCCTCCGATTTCCGGCCTCTTCCCATCAGCGGTTCGCTGTCGCGGCAACTCGTGCACAAATGGCGGACGGAAGAAGATGCTTTTCTCGTTGGTACCAACACTGCTCGTTACGACAACCCGCAGTTGAACGTACGGCTTTGGAGTGGGCGAAATCCCGTGCGAATTGTGATAGACAAAACGTTAAAACTGCCGTCTTCCCTGCATCTTTTCGATGGTTTGCAACCGACGCTGGTGTATTCGGTGGTGCACCCCGACGCTGAAACCGTCGGCGCCATCCACTACATTGCGCTGGACGCCGAAGCCGATTTTCTAACCCAACTGATTGCCGATTTATACCAGCGGAAAATTCAGTCGGTGGTGGTAGAAGGCGGGGTTGGCGTACTGGAAAGTTTTTTCAGCTCCGGTGTTTGGGATGAGGTCAACGTTTTCAAAAGTTCAAAAGTGCTGGGCGACGGGTTGGCGGCTCCGAAAGTTCGGGGGCGGTTGGTCAGCACGGAGCGGATTGGCGAAGATTGGTTAATGACCTATCGAAACTAGATCGGACGGTTTTGGAACTGGCCGTTGGCAATCACCTGAGCAACCCTCAGGTCGTCCGTCAAAATCAACAGATTGGCAACAAAACCAGCTTGGATTTTCCCGAGGGTGTCGCCCTGGCCGATGATCTCGGCTGGAACGGTCGACGCCATTCGGAAGGCGTCGGCAGGCTTTACACCTACGTGCCGGATGCAATTTCGGACGGCGTCCAGCAGCGTGATCGACGAGCCCGCCAGCCTACCTTCCTGGTTCGTATAACGCCCGTCGGTGTACTGAATCACCAGATCCTCCAGCGCGTGGGACGGGCGGGGCGGGTTGGCAAACATCGCGTCCGAGATCAAAAAAAGCCGCTCCCCCAACAAGCGCGTGGCGATCCGGATGGCAGCCCAGTCGCAGTGAAAGCCGTCGGCAACGATGCTGGCCCGCACGTTCGGATGGTCAAAAATGGCACCTACGCTGCCCGGATCGCGGCTTTCGAACGACCGCATGGCGTTGTACAGGTGCGTGGCCAGGGGCATACCGGCGTTAAAGGCCGCCGTTGCTTCCGCATAAGTGGCGTTGCTGTGGCCCAGCGAAAGTCGAATAGACGAGCTACAGGTTTGCTCGATCAGGCGACTTAGTTGCTCGGGAGGAAAAATTTCGGGCGCAATGGTCAGCATCCGGATGGCATCCCGGCTTTTTTCGAGCAACTCATCCAGTTCGGCATCGACCGGTGGCCGGACGTACGCCAGGCTGTGTACACCCCGCTTTTCGGGATTGATATACGGACCTTCCACGTGTAGACCAAGCACCCCATTCGGATTCGTTTGTTGCAGCACCCGAACCGCTTCCACGGCTTCCAGCATAACCTCAAACGAAGTGGAATAGAGCGTGGGCAGCACCGAGGTGGTACCGTTTTTCAGATGCGTTTGATAAATATGGGCAACCGTTTCGGCCGTTGGCGATTCGTTCAGGCAAACTTCCGACCCGCCGTAAAGTTGCAGATCGACCAGGCCGGGCACCAGCCACTGCCCCTGCAAATCAATGCCTTGGGAAGTGTTTGTTCCGCTTGCGTACACTTCCTGAATGCATCCGTTCGCTACCCGGACGGATGCGCTGGTCAGCACGTCGGTTCCGGTAAAAACCGTGGCGTTGTGCACCGTGAAGTCCTGCATGGTTGCTTCGTTAAGCTTGCTGATTCCAGATTTCCCAGGCTTTTTCGGCTTGCAGGTACAGCATCGGCAAGCCGTTGTGGGTGGCGGCTCCGTGTTCGCGGCCCTGCTGCAAAAAACGCGTTTCGGCCGGATTGTAAACCAGATCATACAGCAAATGACCGCTGTTGAGCATTCCGTAGGGAATGGCCGGACTGGCTTCCACGTTCGGGTAGGTGCCAACGGGCGACGTGTTGATAATCAGGCGGTATTCGTCCAGAATCTCCGGGCTAATGGACTCGTAAGACAAGGCTTCGGCGGTTTGCTGGCGGGAGATGAGCCGGTAGCGAATCTGGAGATCACCGAGCGCGGCAATTACGGCTTTGGCCGCTCCGCCGTTGCCCAGCACCAGCGCCTGAAGCGAAACGGGTAGAATGTCGAGGGATTTCAACCACAGTTCAAGCGAAAGCCGAAAACCGTAATAATCTGTGTTGTAGCCGATTTTCCGGCCGTCAGGCAAAATCCGGATTGTATTGACGGCCCCGACGCGGCCCGCCGACGCCGGGTCCAGTTCGTCCAGGAACGGGATAACCACCTGCTTGTGCGGAATCGTCACGTTCAGACCAACCAGATCGGGGGTGGAGGCAATCAATTGCGGAAAATCCGTGATTTCGGGCAGCTCGAACAGGTCGTAGCGGCTGTCCGGAATGCCTTCTTTCTCAAATTTTTCGGTGAAATATTTTTGGGAAAACGAGTGGGACAGCGGGTATCCAATGAGTCCGTAGCGGTGCATAAGTAGGCTTGAGTCAATGGCTCAAAGCTACAATCAAAACCGATAAAGCCGCTAAAAAGCGGATTAAATTGCACCGTTGACCACCACCGAAAAAATTGCGTCGTGAATTCGAATGGTGTCGGGTTGCGACCGGCCGGGCGAGTCGCTTTCCGGGTCAATAACGAACGTAGCGTTCAGATGACCGTCCAGCTGACGAGTTTTTGGGTTGTAATTGTCAATCGAAATTTCGTTGATTTCGGAAGTCGACCGGCACAGGTTATATCGTTCCCCAGTGGTGTTTTCTCCGATGCGGGTGTAAAGCCAGGCCGAGAGCGGAGTACCGTTCAGGGCGTCCCAGCGGGTAATCTGTAAGGGATAATTGCCGGTTTTGACGGGAAGCTGGTTGATACTCAGCCACTGCACTTCGCCGTGCGTGCGGAAACTACCGCATTCTTCCACCATCACATTGATGCTGTCGCGGTTGAAAAAAGTGGCAGTTGGCGACGCCGACCACTCCTGTTTGTTTTTGAGGGCCATGAAATTTCCACAGTTGGGAAGCTGGGGAACGCCTATTTTCTTATTGTCACAGTTCAGTAGGAACCCGATGAAAGTCAGTAAAAGGATATATTTCATGGCGGTATGGTGGGTAGCGGTTATCTCGATGTCTTAATGACCGTTTAGACGGAGCAAGGGTTTAAAAGACACACCAAAAAATTAACTATTTACTAAAATGGGATCGGGCACTTTCGCGATTAAACTCGGATATTTGCAGCCAGACTTTCGAGTAGCTTATGTACAACCTGATTCTGTTTGACGATCCAACGATTCGCACGGCCCTGTTGCCTTTTACGTTCACGCGGCCAGTGAGTGAAATCAGGGTCGGCATCTGCACCATCACGGAAAAATGGGCTAAGCGGCTCAATACCGTACCTAGTTATCTGACGGAGCGGTACTTGCAAAGGAAATACCCGCATTCGGGAACGCCCGACGGATTGTTCGTGAACGGTGCCATTTGCCCCACGAAGTCGCTAATTGCGGCCCTGGACGGTTTGCCGCCAGGCGGTGCCTTAACCGCGCCCGACGGCTTGCTGCTGGCGTTGCACACCGAAAAACCGTTGGAGTCGGCTCCTTCGGTTGATGCGGCTCAGACAGTAACGGTTTTCGAAGAACCACTGACGATCATCACAAGTTTACCGGATATTTTTGCCAGCAACAGCGAGCAGATCCGGGCTGATTTTAAATTGCTGACCGCCGGACGAACCTCGCAGCCCATTACCGACCCCCATACGCGCTGCTACGCGCCCGAGAATATTTTTGTGGAAGAAGGGGCCGTCATCCGGGCGGCTGTTTTGAACGCGGAGGGTGGTCCGATTTACATCGGGAAAAATGCGCTGATCCAGGAAGGAACGGTTATGCTCGGGCCTTTTGCACTCTGCGATCACGCAACGATCAACTGGGGCGGCAAAATGCGCAGCAACACCACCATTGGACCTTATACCAAGGTGGGCGGAGAAATCAGTAACACGGTTTTTTTCGGGTATAGCAACAAGGGGCACGACGGATTTCTGGGCAACTCGGTGATTGGAGAATGGTGCAACCTGGGGGCTAACACCAACAACTCGAATCTGAAAAATGATTACACCAACGTGAAGCTTTACAGTTACGCCACCAGCCAGCTCGAAAACATCGATCGGTTGTTTTGCGGGCTGATGATGGGCGATTATACCAAAGCGGGCATTAGCACAATGTTCAACACGGGTACGGTGGTGGGCGTCAACGTCAACGTTTTTGGCGCGGGCTTTCAGCCGAAGTACATTCCATCGTTTTCCTGGGGCGGAGGTGCCGAAGGGTTTTCCGACTACCGGCTTGAAAAAGCGCTTCAGGTGGTTCGTGAAACCATCAGTCGGCGGGGGATGGTGTTCACGGACGCGGACGAAACCATTCTCCGGGAAGTTTATCGCATTGACAACGAGAACAGAAGCAACAAATCGTAAATGGGAGAAACAGGGGATAATCCGTTTCCTGCTTTCTTCGCTGTAGTATGCAATTCAGTGAAATCATCGGACATAACGATACAAAGCGGGCGCTGATTCGGGCGGTTCAGACCAACCACCTGGCCCACGCCCAGCTCTTTGATGGTCCGCCGGGCAGCGCCAACCTGGCGCTGGCGCTGGCGTTTGCCACCTACGTCAACTGCGAAGACCGGAAGGAAGGGGCCGACGGCCTGGGCGACTCCTGCGGCCGGTGTGCGTCCTGTTTGAAAATGCAGAAGCTGGTGCATCCGGATTTGTCGGTGATTTTTCCGGTAGCGGGCAGCAAGGTAACCAGCGAAACCCTGATGCCCGATTTTCGCAAGTTTGTGCTCGAGCATCCATACCGGGTGCTGGACGAATGGCTGGCGGCTGTCAGCATCAAGCAGGGCAATATTCCGGTTGAAGAAGCCCGGGAACTGGTCGGTAGGCTGTCGCTGAAAGCCTACGAAGGAGCCTATAAAATCGTGCTGATCTGGTGCGCCGAAAACCTGCATACCGCCACGGCCAATGCCCTGCTGAAATTGCTGGAAGAGCCGCCCGCCCAAACGCTTTTTCTGCTGGTGACCAACCAGGCGGATAAGCTCCTGATCACGATTTTGTCGCGGACCCAGCGCGTGGCCGTACAGGCATTTACCGACGACGAAGTGGCCACCCACCTGCGCCAGCACCTGAACCTGCCCGAAAAACGCGCGCGGCAGCTGGCCTACCTGGCCGACGGTAACCTCTCGGAAGCCATCCGGTTGTCGGAGGAGGAACCGGAGAAGACCGAGGGCGAATCGGGGTCCGACCGCCACTCCTGGTTTGCCGAGTGGATGCGGTTGTGCTACCGGCAGGATCTGATCACCCTCGTCAAGCAGGCCGATCTGTTTGATGCGATGGGGAAGGAAAAACAGCGGGGGTTGCTCGACTACAGTCTGAACCTCTGCCGCGATTTATTTTTGTGGAAACACGGGGTCAACGAACTCTTGCGACTGCCGGATGAAGAGCGTACGTTTGTGGAAAATTTTGGCAAAGTCCTCACGCCCGAACACCTCGAGAGCATGGTTGGTCAGTTGAACGAAGCGGTATTCCACATCGAACGAAACGTCCGGGCTAAAATGGTTATGATGGACCTGTCACTTTCCTTCAGCAGTCTGATTCGCAACGGAAAATGAAACGCCCGACGAAGACCGTTGCGGGCAAGCGCCCCAAGCAGGTAATTGGTTTTGCCGACCGCCTGGATTTTCCGGACCTGGGCTGGACCGACGTTGAGGCCAAGATTGACACGGGAGCCTACACCTCCGCCCTGCACTGTACGGACGTTAAGCTGGTGCCCCACGGCGACGGTTTTCGGCTGCGGTTTTCGCTGGTCGGCGAGCGGGGACAGAAAAAAAAGCAGTTTGTAACCGATCTGTTCCAGTACAAAACCATTAAGAACTCATTCGGCCAATCCGAGAAACGTTTTGTTATCAAAACCCGCGTTCTGATTATGGGCCGGCTGATCCGGGCTGAATTCTCGCTGGCCAACCGCGGAACCATGCGTTTTCCGGTGTTGCTGGGCCGTAAACTATTGCGCAACAAATTTGTTGTTGACGTATCACTCCAAAACGTTTCGTACCAAATGAAACAACAGAATCCGGCATCCTGACGTTGGTCACACAGGCCGCGCCGGTTCTGCATTCTATCTACTGACTTTCTTGTTTATCCTATATGCGTATCGCTATTTTGTCGACCAATCCCGAATTGTATTCTACAAAACGGTTGGTCAGGGCCGTCGAAGAACGCGGACACGAAGCCGTTGTAATTGATCACCTGCGCTGTCAGATGATGATTGAAGGCGGTAAGCCGGATGTTCTCTACAAAGGTCGTCCGCTCGAAAACATTGATGCCATCGTGCCGCGAATTGGCGCTTCGGCAACCGATTACGGTTGTGCCGTGGTTCGGCAGTTCGAAATGATGAAAGTTTTCACAACGGCCCGGTCGCAGGCCATTACCCGTTCACGCAATAAGCTGCGGAGCTTACAGGTCCTGTCGAAAGCTGGGGTCGGATTACCCAAAACCGTCTTTGCCAAACACCCCAAAGATGTGGACCCGCTGATTGCGTTGGTGGGCGGTCCGCCGGTTGTGATCAAACTGCTCGAAGGAACGCAGGGCATGGGCGTTGTGCTGGCCGAATCGGCCAAAGCAGCCAAGTCGACGATCGAAGCTTTTTACGGATTGAAAGCAAATGTCTTGATCCAGGAGTATATTGCCGAGGCAAAAGGCGCCGACATCCGGGCGTTTGTGGTGGGCAACCGGGTGGTTGCTGCCATGAAGCGGCAGGGGAAGGAGGGCGAATTCCGTTCGAACCTGCACCGGGGCGGCTCCGGCCAGACGGTTTTATTAACCCCCGACGAAGAATGGACCGCCGTACATGCCGCAAAATCCCTGGGTTTACGGGTGGCAGGAGTGGATATGCTGCAATCCAACCGGGGGCCGCTGGTGCTGGAGGTTAACTCGTCACCGGGGCTGGAAGGGGTCGAAAAGGCAACGAAAATTGATATTGCTGCCCAGATTGTTGAATACATTGAAGAAAAAATTCCGACCGACGAAGTAGATACGGTCGGCGTTTAAGAAGTGACGCAGGAAGAACGCTGGTTACAGAATTCGCGTCTGCTCGGCCTTGGTTCCTCCTGCATCCTTCCTTATTTAGAAGAAGTTATGAACATTAAGATTGGTACGCGCGGCAGTCGGCTGGCGCTCTGGCAGGCTTACTACATTCAGGATTTGCTGAAAGCAGCCGAAGTGGAGTCCGAACTGGTTATTATTGAGACAAAGGGGGATAAAATTCTGGATCGTTCGCTGGCTAAAATCGGCAGCAAGGGCGTTTTTACCCAGGAACTGGAAGACCAGCTCCGGGCCGGGTCCATCGACATTGCCGTGCACAGCGCCAAAGACCTGCAGTCGTCGCTGCCGGAAGATCTGGCCATTATTGCTTTTACCGAACGCGAGCGGGTCAACGACGTTTTGATCAGCCACGACAAAAGCCTGTCGCTGACGAGCGGCCGCGAATTTGTGGTCGGGACCTCCTCGACGCGCCGGGTTGCGATGCTCAAGCATTTTTGTCCGCACATCAAAACCGTCGACATGCGGGGCAACCTGCAAACCCGTTTACGCAAGCTGGAAGAAGGTCAGTGCGATGCGCTGTTGCTGGCCTACGCGGGCGTTCACCGAATGGAATACGACGATCTGATTGCCGAATTCCTGCCCACCGAAGAGTTTACCCCCGCCGTTGGGCAGGGTAGTGTGGCCATTGAAGCGGCTTCCAGCCTGGCCCTTGATAAACTGAATACCATTCGTCAATTAACCAACCACGAACCAACCGAAGCCTGTCTGAAGGCTGAACGCGCCTTTTTACGGCGGCTGGAGGGCGGTTGCAGCATCCCGGTATTTGGGCTGGCGACCTGGCAGGGCGAGGAAATAAGCCTGACGGGCGGGGTGGTTGGCCTGGATGGCACCGAACTGCTGCGTGACCGCTTCAACGGCCCGCCAGCGGAAGCCGAGCGACTGGGCCACGCGCTGGCCGAAAGCATTTTAGCGAAGGGCGGAGACGAAATTTTGCGGGCGGTTCGTCAAAACTTGTAACTTGTCGGTCTTAAACCCGCTGTTGCAACTTGTCATGGTTAGAATTGCCCAAACCGAAGCCGACCTACGCCGTTGTCTTCCCGCGCTGGTTACGCTGCGCCCTCACCTGAGTCCCGAAGAAGCACTGGAACAGATTTTGCTGCTACAAAAAGAAGACCGCTACGTGGTGGCCTTTGTCGATCCCGATGAGTACGATTCTTCCGAAACGGCGGCCCCGGCAGCCATCGGATACCGGTATATGAACCTGCTTTTCAGCGGCAGAACGCTTTACATTGACGACCTGTCGACGCTGCCCGACCAGCGGGGTAAAGGATACGCCAGCCAGTTGGTTGACTTTGTTATTGCCGAAGCCAAAAATGCCGGTTGTTCGGCCGTGACCCTCGATTCCGGGCAGAATCCGCAGCGGTATGATGCCCACCGGCTGTACCTGAACAAACGGTTTAACATTGTTAGCCACCATTTTGCGTTGAAATTATAACTGAAATTAACTAGTGAAGAGAAAGAGGAATTTTCCGGTTTCGACTTCTAACCAGTTTATGATGCGGATCGCCGTTTTGCTCATTGCCCTGCTTTTTACCTGGCCCGTTCAGGCCAAAAGACCGTCCAAAAAGAAGGATTATCTGGTGACGATCAACACCGACTTCGGCCCGATGCGGCTGATTCTGTACGACCAGACCCCGAAACACAAGGCAAACTTCATCAAACTAACCAAGGAGAAGTTTTATGACGGTTTGCTGTTTCACCGAATCATCCAGAATTTCATGGTGCAGGGCGGAGATCCGGAATCCCGTAACGCCCAACCGGACCAGATGCTGGGCAGCGGAGACGCGGGTTATACCATCCCGGCCGAGTTCGTTCCGGAATTATACCACAAAAAAGGCGCGCTGGCGGCAGCCCGCAACAACAACCCCGAAAAGGCGTCGAGCGGTTGCCAGTTTTATGTGGTGCAGGGCCGGGTCTGGAATGATGCGGAACTTCAGCAGCAAACCGAACGCATCGCCCAGATGAAAGGCCGTCAGCCGACCGACGCCCAGAAGCAGGTCTACAAAACGCTGGGGGGCAGCCCGCATCTCGACGGAAATTACACGGTTTTTGGGGAAGTGATCGACGGCCTGGCCGTGGTCGACAGCATTGCCAAACAACCCGCCAACCCACTCAACCGTCCGTTGAAAGACCTGAAAATGACGGTTTCGGGCGAATGGGTGAAAAAGAAAAAAATTACAAAACAGTTCGGGTACGTTTATCCCAAAAAAGGATAAATCCTTTACGCAACCTTATGAAAAAACGCATCCTGATTACCGGCTCCAACGGTCTACTGGGGCAAAAACTGGTTTATTTACTGACGCAACAGCCAAATGTTGAGCTGATCGCTACGGCCCGCGGAGCCAACCGCCTGCCCGCATCGGAACGCTACACCTACCGGTCTATGGATATCACCGACCGGCAGCAGGTGCTCGAGGTGGTGGGGGAGGCCAAACCGGATGTAATTATTCACACGGCCGCCATGACCAACGTGGATCAGTGCGAAGCTGAGAAAGAAGCCTGTTGGGCGCAAAACGTGTCGGCGGTGGAGTATCTGGTGGAAGCAGGCCGGATCAATGATGCGTTTCTGGTGCATGTTTCAACGGATTTCATTTTCGACGGTTCGGCCGGTCCGTACGACGAAGAAGCGTCGGCCAACCCCATCAGTTTCTACGGCTGGAGCAAATATGCCGCCGAAAAAGCCGTTATTCATTCAGGTCTCAAATGGGCCATTGCCCGGACGGTTCTGGTGTACGGAATTGCCCACGACATGAGCCGGACAAACATCATTCTCTGGGTGAAAAAATCGTTGGAAGAGGGCAAGACGATTAAAGTGGTGACGGATCAGTGGCGCTCTCCAACGCTGGCCGAAGACCTGGCAATGGGCTGCTGGCTGATTGCCGATAAAGAAGCGGAAGGAATTTATAACATTTCCGGGAGCGATTTCCTGACGCCCTACGAAATGGCCATTAAAACCGCCGATTATTTCCAGCTCGATAAAGCACTCATCACCCAGGCCGATTCTTCAACCTTTACGCAACCCGCCCGGCGGCCCCCGCGTACGGGTTTCGTGCTTGACAAACCTCGTCGGGTGCTGGGCTACGAGCCGAAAAGTTTTGAAGAAGGCATTGCCGTTCTGGCTTCGCAGCTTTCATAAAAGACGTTTACGGTATCCGGTTTGTCGCTCCGGAAAGCCAGGCAGACCGGATACCGTTGGTTAAATGAGTAGGATTACCAAACCCTGAACCCCTATGAAATGGATCTTATTGTTTGCTCTGATCGGTGTTTCGCTGGCTAGCCAGGCGCAGTTACCCGCCACCGGTAAACGCGTCAACGGCCCGGTAACGACAAAACGTGGCATCGTTCTAAAGGAAGGTGACCAGATCCGTTTTGGCGAAGGAGGTCTGGCATCGGGCGGTTATCAGCACATCTATCTGACGTTTGATAAAGTTGGACAAAAAGCGGAAGCCGCTCACCTGGAGGAAGGATACGCTTACAAATACGCTACCGTCAAAGAATTTCGGGAAGTCGGCTCCGGCAGCGACCGGCGGCTGGTGGCCCTGGTTCGTCCGAAAGGGGGAATTACCATTAATTTCCGGGCGGTTGACCTCGAACCTGCCATGCAATCCAAAGAAATCATTTCCATCAACGGCACGGCCATCAGTAAACTGATCTCGAAGAAGCAGATTTAAGCCACAATTCCGTTCATGCCGGGTGTGGTTAACCGAAAAACGGACTTCCTCACCGACTGGTTGGCGGCCGTGGAGCAGGAGGTGATCGCTTTGCCAGCTGCGTTTTGAGGGGGGCGGTCTGGGCCGCCCATTTGTATTCCGGAAATTTGCTTCGCAGTAATCAAATGACCAAGTTTCCCTCTTGTGTGTATTTTCTGAAGAATCGGATGCCTGTTTTGTGCTAAACGGCGGTCTTCTTGCCCAGGTAATAGCGTAAAAAAACAACTGGGGCAGGAAGTCCGCTAAAAAGCTACCAAAGCCCAGGATGAGTACCGGGCGGAGGCTCATTGCCGTCGGACAGAAAACATTGATCAGTTGGTTGAACTAGAGCGCAGTTGCCTGATTTGTGCCTTTTGCTTCGTGTATAGCTGTATATCGAACTGATTCGCCGGGTTCAGCTTCAAAGACCATGACCCACCAAGATAAAGTCAAATCGTTGATTTCGCTTCAGAGCTTTCAGCCGGAGAAAAACCCAATGCGGATTTCGACAGGCTTGTGGATACACAAACATTCCTGAGCAGATTTGATCAGAATTAATTAGCTTGTATTAATTATTGCAAAACCGTTCGGGCACCATGCAAATAGCCGCCGGATTGTATATATTTGTCATGGATTATTCCGTTACTTTATTGAATCTCACTAATCTTTTACTCAGTTAATTATGAACAGAAGAGATGCCCTGATGCGGGTTGCGGCTCTGGTGGGTACGACCCTATCGCTGCCTACACTCGCGGATACGCTCGAAGCATCGGCGGCCAAGCGCACCCTCAGCGGAAAGCCTCTGTTGTTTACGGCCGACCAGGACACGATGGTCGCTGAAATGACCGAAGTAATCATCCCGACGACCAACACGCCCGGTGCGAAGGCGGCTAAAGTCAACGAAATCATTGATATCATTCTAAAAGATTGCTACCCCCAGAAAGAACAGAAGCTGTTTCTGGACGGGTTGGCGCATACCAATGAATTGAGCCAGGCCAGCTACAACAAGAATTTCGTAGCACTCGATGGCAAACAGCGCATCGAAATCATGACCAAGCTCCAGTCCGAAGCCGCCGAGCAACGGAAAGCGATGGCGTCGCTGCCCGCCGAGCAACGGTATACGCCGTTCTTCAATACCCTGAAATCCCTGACCCTGAACGGTTATTTTACTTCCGAGATCGGGGCAACGCAGGCGCTGGAATACGTGGCCGTACCGGGTCGCTTCCAGGGCTGTATTGATCTGAAGCCCGGCCAGAAAGCCTGGGCTATCTAATTGTACATGAACGGGGTGTCGCCCTTTGATCGGTGCCGTGTTCATTGCTCATTTTAAATAATTCTTTCAGACAGACATGAATCTTAACATAGATAGTATAAAAGCGACCACCTACGACGCCATTGTGGTCGGATCAGGTATCAGCGGAGGCTGGGCAGCTAAAGAGCTGACCGAGAAAGGCCTGAAAGTGCTGATGCTCGAGCGTGGCGAAGATATTAAGCACATTGAAGGCTATAAAACGGCCATGACTGACCCCTGGCAGTTTCCGCACCGGGGCCGGGTGACTACCCAGATCGCCGAAGAACAGGCCGTGCAAGCGCGGACGGGTTATACCGTTTCGGAAGCAACGGGGTATCTGTTCGTGAACGACAAGGAAAACCCGTATCTGGAAGACAAACGCTTCGACTGGATGCGGGGCTACCATACCGGCGGTCGTTCGCTGATGTGGGGCCGTCAGAGCTACCGGCTGGGCGACCTTGACTTTGAAGCCAACATCAAAGAAGGCGTTGGTGCCGACTGGCCGATTCGCTACAAGGACATTTCCCCCTGGTACGATTACGTCGAGAAATTCATTGGCGTCAGTGGTTCGCGCGATGGTCTGATGCAGCTGCCCGACGGCCAGTTTCAGCCGCCAATGGACATGTACTGCCTCGAAAAACACGTGAAAGGCGAGGTGGAAAAGAAATTTAAAGAGCGGTTTATTACGATTGGTCGGGTGGCACACATCACCAAACCGACGGCGCAACAAACCGCCCTGGGCCGGGCGCAGTGCCAATACCGGAACCTGTGTAGCCGGGGTTGTCCGTTTGGGGCGTACTTCAGCACCCAGTCGGCCACCTTGCCCGCAGCCATGAAAACCAAGCGGCTGACACTCCGCCCACACTCCATTGTTACGTCCATCATCTACGACGAAGCGAAACAAAAAGCGACGGGGGTTCGTGTGCTCGATCAATTGACGAAAGAAGAACTGACGTTCAACGCCAAGATCATCTTCCTGTGTGCGTCGTCGATGGCGTCGACCTACATTCTGATGAACTCCATCTCAAACCGTTTCCCGAACGGGTTGGGTAACGACAGCGGGGCGCTGGGCCACTATGTCATGGACCACCATTTCCGGGTTGGCGCCAGTGGTATGTACGAAGGATTTACCGATAAATACTATTACGGTCGGCGGGCCAACGGTATTTACGTACCGCGTTACCGCAACCTGCCGGGTCAGGAGAAACGGGATTACCTGCGCGGTTTCGGCTATCAGGGTGGAGCTTCCCGCATGAACTGGGGCCGTGGTACGGCCACGGAAGGCTTCGGTGCTTCGTTTAAGGACGAAATGACCAAACCCGGACCGTGGGTAATGAACCTGGGCGGTTTCGGCGAGTGTCTGCCGTACTTCGAAAACAAAGTGGTGATCGACAAGTCGAAGAAAGACGCCTATGGGCTGCCGGTGCTGCGTTTCGATGCCGAATTCAAGGATAACGAAAAGCGGATGCGGAAGGACATGGGGAACGATGCGGCCGAAATGCTCGAAGCCGCCGGTTTGAAAAATGTAGCGATCAACGACAACGGCTCGTGGCCGGGTCTGGGTATCCACGAAATGGGAACCATCCGGATGGGGAACGATCCGAAACAGTCGGTTCTGAATAAATTCAATCAGGTTCACGCGGTGAAAAACGTCTTCAACACCGACGGAGGCTTCATGGTGTCGGCGTCGTGCGTCAACCCGTCGCTGACCTACATGGCCATGACCGCCCGCGCGGCTAATTATGCCGTGCAGGAGTTGAAGCGCCAGAACCTGTAAGCCAACCGGCTTTTTAAGTTAAGAGTGAGGAGTTAAGAATGAAGAGTTAAACGCGTCCGCCAACTCTTCATTCTTAACTCCTCACTCTTCATTCTTTTTGGTGAATTATTTTTGAAATTCGGTGTTCTATCAGGAAGATAAGTCACTTACTCATGATTGAAAGACCCATTACCGACTGGTTGCCGCTGACGAAACAGGAAGTTGAGAAAAGAGGCTGGGATGAAGTTGATATTGTGCTGGTGTCGGGAGATGCTTACGTAGACCATCCGGCGTTCGGAACGGCCGTGATCGGTCGCATCATGGAAAGTGAAGGCTTTCGGGTGGCCATCGTTGCCCAGCCCAACTGGAAGGATGACCTGCGCGACTTCAAGAAATTTGGAAAACCGAAATACTTCTTTGGGGTGACGGCGGGCTGTATGGATTCGATGGTGAACCACTACACAGCCAACAAACGCCTGCGCTCCAACGACTCCTATACGCCCGGCGGGGAAGCGGGTTTTCGGCCCGACTACGCGACGATTGTTTACACCAAAATTCTGAAACAACTGTATCCGGACGTGCCGGTGCTGCTCGGCGGTATTGAAGCCTCGCTGCGCCGGGTTACGCATTATGACTACTGGCAGGACCGACTGATGCCGTCCATTCTGGTGGATGCGCAGGCCGATATGCTGGTGTACGGAATGGGGGAGCAGCCCCTGCGCGAAATTCTGAGACTGGCACGGCAGGGCGTACCGTTTTCGTCGATGCGCAACATCAACCAGGTGGCGTTTCTGCACGATGCCAGCACCGAACTACGCGATTACAACAACTGGAACACCGTTGCGCTGGCGAGTCACGAGGAGTGTCTGGAGGATAAGATTAAATACGCGGCTAACTTCAAAGTTGTTGAGGTTGAATCAAACAAGTGGCAGGCCAACCGGATCACGCAGGACGTGGGCGACCAGGTGCTGGTGATCAATCCGCCGTTCAAGACGATGGAGGAGGCCGAAATTGATAAGTCGTTTGATTTGCCGTACACGCGGCTGCCGCACCCGAAATATAAAAAGCGGGGACCGATTCCAGCCTATGAAATGATCAAATTCTCGGTCAACATGCACCGGGGTTGTTTCGGCGGTTGTAGCTTCTGCACGATTTCGGCCCACCAGGGCAAATTCATCGCGTCGCGCAGTGAGAAGTCGGTTCTGAAAGAAGTGGACGAAATTACGAAGCATCCCGAGTTCAAGGGCTACATTTCGGATTTGGGCGGACCGTCGGCCAACATGTATAAAATGAAGGGCAAAGACGAAGCGATCTGCGCCCGTTGCCAGAGTCCAAGCTGCATTCATCCGGTGATCTGTTCGAACCTCGACACCTCGCACAAACCGCTGACCGAAATTTACCGCAAAGTTGACGCCAATCCCGCCATCAAAAAGGCATTTGTCGGCTCCGGCGTCCGGTATGATTTGCTGGTCGATGATTTCAATAAGAATAATCAGGACGGTAACCACGACGAATACATGGAGCAACTGGTGACGCGCCACGTATCGGGCCGGTTGAAGGTTGCCCCCGAGCATACGTCAGACGATACACTGCGGGTGATGCGGAAACCGTCTTTCAAGTATTTCAAGCTATTTAAGCAGAAGTACGACAAGATTCAGGAGAAGTTCAACCTGAAGCAACCGCTGATTCCGTATTTCATTTCCTCGCACCCGGGTTGCGAAGAGCAGGACATGGCCAACCTGGCCGCCGAAACCAAAGACCTCGGGTTTCAACTCGAACAGGTGCAGGACTTTACGCCTACGCCGATGACGGTAGCCGAAGTAATTTACTACTCGGGCGTGCATCCATACACACTGAAACCGGTTAAAACGGCGAAGACGCGGGAAGAAAAGCAGGCCCAAAACCGGTATTTCTTTTGGTACAAACCCGAATACAAAGACTGGATTCGCAACCGCCTGAATAAACTCAACCGGCCAGACCTGGTAGAGCGCTTGCTGGGTACTTCCAAAAAGGAAAAAACGGGCAAACCGGCTTTCTCACGCAATTTTTCGGGCAAAAAGAAGGGAAAACGATAAGGCTGTTGCAACCCTTTTGGGAACAGCCGTGTCATAACGTTCAGAGCCGGTTTTGACAACGGTAGCATGAAAGCCAGATTTCGCAGCGTACTTTTTGCGGTAGTGTTATGGAACGTCGTCGCCTGCGACCGGATTGCCGACGAAGCCGCGCCCGGTACGGACCCGATCGATGTTGAAGAAATAGCCTACTACACCCTACCTGATCAGCAGGTTGCCATTGATCTGAAATCGATTTCCGGTCTGAGCGCCGTTACAACGCTGCGCATCACGCAGACGCCCCGACTGGGCCGCGCTACTTTCAACGGCAGCGGACTCCTGGTTTACACCCCACGTTCCACGTTTGTAGTGGGTGAAGATCAGTTTGTGGTCAGTGCGGCCAACGCGTCAACGCTCGCCCGCTCGTTCCGAATCAACATGGCAGCCGACAGCAGCCGGATTCCCTGCAATGCCGGGCCGCTACCGGATTGGTACCGAACGCCGGAGAACAAGACCGTCATCATGGATGTGTTGAAAAACGACCGGTTTTGTGATGCGACGGTTGATCTGGCGAGTCTGGAGGTGGGGCAGCAGCCCGAACACGGTCAACTGACGGTTGAAAATGGAAAGGTTATTTATGCTCCCACGGCGGGATTCAACGGTTTCGATTATTTCTTTTATAAAGTAAAAGCGGTCTTCTCCGATAAAGATCGCACGTTTCTGGCACCGGTCAAAATTGGGGTTGGCGACCCGTACAAGGATTGCCAGATTAGCCTGCGTGACGACGACGTATACTGGAAGCAGTGGTTTATAACCGATTCCCTGCGCATTCCGGTACTGAGCAACGACCAGCTCTGCCGCTCCCGCTTCGACCTGCCGATTACCATTACCAAAGCGCCGAGTAACGGGACGGCAAAGGTGAGAAACAACATGGTAATCTACTATCCAGCCAATGGCTTTGCGGGGGAAGATCAGCTGACTTATAATCGTTGCGACAAGGGGGAATGCCAGGAAGCTACTGCCCGAATCTCGATCAGCGGTGCGGGCGCCAGCTGTACTTTGCAGGCCCGTAACGACAACGGTCAGATTTTGTCAGCCGCACTGCCCCCAGATCCGGCCCGGCGTGTGGTGTTTATCTACGCGCTTGGAAATGACCAGGTTTGCGCTCCGTTGCGGCACATGGTGATTACCGATAACCCGTCTCAGGCCAATTTGCAAGTGTTACCGAACGGGGTGATTACGTACCGGCCAACGGCGGGTTTTAAAGGAAACCTGCACTTTACGTATGAACTGACGGACGTAAACAACCACAAGTCCTCGGCGGCAGTGAATCTTGCCATTAAATAAATTCAGACGGGTGAGTTTGCTCCCTGAACGAAAAAACCGTAATTCGTAAGATTACTTTCGGTTCTTCAGAAACCCGTTGTCAGAAATAGAACTGTTGCAGGCATGTCAGCGTCACGATACGCGGGCTCAAACGGCTTTGTATGATCTTCATAAAAGCCGGATGATGGGACTATGCCGTCGCTACGCCCGCTCGCAGCCGGAAGCCGAAGACATGTTCCACGAAGGGTTTATCCGCATCTTTCAACAGATCCATACCGTTGAACAGCCCGCTCGACTGATGCACTGGATGAAACGGGTCATGGTCAATACCGCCATAAACTGGTACCACAAGCACCACCACGAACAATCGGAAACCGACTACGAGGAAGCCCGGGAAACCAGTAATACCGACCACACTGACCTGCTGGCCCGCATCAGCACCAAAGAACTGCTTCTGCTGGTTCAGGAACTGGCCGATGGCTACCGCATGGTATTCAACCTGTATGTCATCGACGGTTACAGCCACCTCGAAATCGCCCGGATGATGGGAATTTCGGAAGGAACCTCAAAGTCGCAACTGGCACGGGCCAAAGACGTTTTAAAGCAGAAACTGAAAAAAATGGGCGTTGTCAGCTATGGCCACTACTGACGAGGAATGGGAACGGCTTTTCCGGCAACGGCTCGAAAACCACGAATCGGAGCCGGAAGAGGACGCGCTGGCGCAAATCCTGAGCCATGTAAAACCGTTGCCAGCCGGAAAACCAGCGGGGCTTTGGAGAAACCGGCTTGGTTCGGGTCTGATGGCGCTGGCACTACTGGGGCTGCTAACCCTGGGGCTCTGGCATCACTTGCTGCCAACAGTGGCCGACCGCTCGAAACGGTTAACCGTCGTTCCGGCCCAATCCACAAAAAATACGAAATCATCGGAAGACTACTCTACTCATCGGATTACGGCTAAAACGCCCCCGGAAACGGGAAAGCGCTCCCGAAGTGAGCGGGCGGAAGCGGTTGGCGGACCGTCTGACAAGCGGGTGATGATAAACCGGCGGCTGTTTACTCGGAGCTTGTTGGCGCCGAAAATTATTCCGGATATTCCCGCCGGGGATAACATGGTTTCGGCTCTGTCTTCAACCGCACACCCAATTTCAGAACCGGAGTGGACCCAGGAGCCGCCAGACTTCGGACCCGTTGCCGCCCGAACCGCCTGCTCTCCGTGGCCTATGGCGGCCTTGCCAAACGTTCGAATGTCCTTAACGGCCCACGCACCAACTGTTGAACCCGACGCGCAGAGAATCAAGCCGTCCTTTTTCGCCAGCGTAATGCCGCTTTATACATTCCGGCAACTGACCCCTTCGCGGCAGGATGAGATTGTTATGGAAAAAATCCGTCCGGCTACTACGCTATCTTCCCGGACGGGTTGGCGGGTGCAGGCCGGAACCGAATGGGCAATGAGCCGCACATTTGGGATGCGGGTTGGTATCGTCTATCAGCAGTTGCAGCAGCAGTTAACCTACACGGCCCGCGCGTTGCGTTCGGATTCATCCAGAGTGGAGTGGGTTGACCCGCAAACAATCAAATTGACGCCTTTATACAGATCGCAGGAACGTCAGGTGAAAACCGTCTGGCGGTATGCCGCCATCAGCGCGGAAGGCCGGTTGCAACTCAGTCCGGGGCAGATGGGCCTGCGGCAATACCTGGTGGCTGGTGGTAGTCTGGGGTATTTGATCAGCGGTCGCGCCGGGCAAAATTTTCAGCCCATGTTGCAGGCTTCCTACGGAGTCGAGCGCCGGTTGACCGAACACCTTCACCTACAGGTCGAGCCCGGTATTGTCTACAGTTTACGTTCAATCCGTGATAATTCGCGGGGTTTCAGCGTCCGCCCTTATAGTTATGGCTTGCTTATCGGACTGCGTTGGCAACCGAGTATATAATTTTTTTTACTCGATTTATTTAAAAAATATAAATTTTCTTAAACAACTTCGGGAAGCGGTGAGTTATTGTTGTAATTGGTTCGATTATTACAACCATCAAAAAACAAACTCAACGATGAAAAAGATAGTGATGATGGGGGCTCTGTTAGTGGCGGTTGCCCTCAACGCAAAAGCACAGACTACTACCTCAGGTACTACGTCTAACATGGGAACCGGTACGACGGTGAACCCGCAAACACAGACTACAACCATCCCGCAGTCGACTCAGTCACCGACGGGAAACACCAATAGCACCACGTACCCGCAAGGGCAAACACCCCTGGGAACAGTAAACCCAACCGGATCGACGGCCAATCCGCAGTCGCAGTATCCGCAAAGCACGAGCCCACAAACGACTCAGTCGCCGACGACGGGAACGACCAACATGCCGCAGACGCAGGATCAGCAAGGACAGATGAACCGTGAACGTCGCGCAACGGACGCAACTTCGAACCAGGTTGATTCAGGTCAGGGAACCACGAATAGCAATTCAACCCTGAATAACTCAACAAATTCGAGCGTGAATCCGAACAATTCGAACATGAATCAGAACGACCGGAAAAACCGCCGGAACAGGAATCGGAGTAACTCGAACTCGACCATGCAGCGTGATACGCTAAAAAATAACTAAGTAGAGAATCAGTTAGGTAATCCAGGAAAAGCAGATATCAGATAGGTATCTGCTTTTTTTTCTCGCTATACTCATGAAAAAGCTACTCATTGCCAGCCTGATCGGTGTTTCGGCCTACAGCGTTGCCGGAGTAATTTCCGATCGTCAGTTAGATGCAAAGCCATCAGCAGCTACCGTTGCGCAGGATACCACCCGAAAACAGAAGCCGGGTAAAGAAACCATGCAGGACCGGATGCGTCAGGGCCAGATCGACGACCGACGGCCTACGGGTAATCCGGATCCGAGCCAGATGCGCACCGATTCACTGCGCAGAGGGGGCGCTATGAAGGTAGATACCGTCCGGCGGTGATTTTATCCATGTACGGTTTATCATCCAGAAAGTAAAAGGAGGCAAGCTGCGTCTTTGTAGAATACCGGTTCTTTACGGACGGTATCAGACGCAATGCAGAATCAGCTTTTCAAGTCATTTTTTCTCACGGGACTGCTCTTCTATACGGCGGTAGCGCCCGGACAAACGCCCGACGGTTTCAACTACGAAGAAGATAAGGTTCCTGCTTACACGCTGCCCGATCCACTGACGACCTTGGCGGGAAAGCGCGTGACAACGGCCCGGCAGTGGGAAAACGAACGGCGGCCGGAGTTGCTGCGGCAGTTTGCCAGTGAAGTGTACGGCAAAACCCCCACCCGACGACTGGCAACCCGCTACGTGGTGAAGTCAGTGGATTCGTCGGCCCTGGGTGGAACTGCTATCCGTAAGCAAATCTCCATCGTCTGGACGGAGTTTCCGAATTTGCCTTCGCTGGATCTTCTGCTATACATACCCAGAAATACCTCTGGACGACCGCCGGTTTTTGTGGGGCTCAACTACATGGGCAACCACAGCGTCAGTTCTGAACCCGGCATTACCCTGGCCAATAGCTGGCTGCCCAATCGGAAGGATGACAAAGTGGTCAACAACCGCGCAACGGAAGCCGCCCGGGGTATTCAGCAATCGCGCTGGCCACTCGACCTGATCATATCCAAGGGCTACAGCGTGGTGACGGCCCATTACGGCGATCTGGAACCCGACCATGCGGAAGGCTGGAAAAACGGGATTCGTTCCGTGCTGGATCCGCCAACGGATGCACGGACTGATCGCTGGCAGGCCATCGGTGTCTGGGCGTGGGGAATGAGCCGAATGCTGGATTACCTGGAAACGGACCCGTCCGTCGACGCCCGACGCGCCATTGCCATCGGACATTCCCGGCAGGGAAAAGCCGCGTTGTGGGCCGGGGCGCAGGATCAACGGTTTGCCGCTGTTATTTCCAACGATTCGGGGGAGGGGGGAGCCGCTCCGTCACGTCGAATCTTTGGAGAAACCATCGAGCGTCTCAATACTACATTCCCGTACTGGTTTTGCCCCAAATACCGCTCTTACAACAACCGCCCCAATGCGTTGCCCATCGACCAGCACGAGTTGCTGGCCCTGATTGCTCCGCGCCCGCTTTACGTCGCCAGCGCGCAGGAAGACCGCTGGGCTGATCCCAAAGGGGAGTTTCTCAGCGCGCGGCAAACCGATCCGGTGTACCAATTATACGGCAAGAAAGGAATCGGCACCGATAGCTGGCCGGCTATTCATCAGCCCGTCGGCGAAACCGTCGGATACCACATCCGCGCGGGGGAGCACGACGTCAAACGCTACGACTGGGAGCAGTTTATCGAGTGGGCCGACAAGCACGTTAAACGATCCAACGGGAAGTAGCCGTGAGACAAAAGAACGCCGTTTGGGTCGCGCCACTCTCTTGTCTCACGGCCTTGGTCTCTTATACGGTTGCTTCAACCAGCGTCGGGTAGTCGGCAAAGCCTTTTTCACCACCAGCGTAAAGCGTTGCGGGATCAAATTGGGCTAACTCCGCGCCCGTGCTCAGGCGTTCGACCAGGTCGGGGTTGGCAACAAAGGGAGCGCCAAAGGCAATCAGATCGGCCAGACCACTTTGCAGGTCTTCTTCCGCCCGTTCTGCGGTATACTTGTTGTTCAGAATCAACGTCTGGCTGAATTTTTCCCGAACTGTTTTAATGACCGGGCGGGTCGTTTCGGCGCCATTGGGAGCCGCCGTATCCACCAAATGGATGTAAGCAATGCCGAGGTCGTTCAGCTTCTCGGCCAGATACGCGTACGTCTCGGGAATTTCCGGGTAAATCGCCATGTCGTTGAAGACGTTATAGGGCGAAAACCGAACGCCGATGCGCTCTTTTCCAATCGCCTGGACCGCCTGCTCCGCAATTTCCAGCAAAAACCGAGACCGGTTTTCGATGCTGCCGCCGTATTCGTCCGTCCGGTGGTTGGTGTGGGGACTGAGGAATTGCTCGAGCAGATAGCCGTTGGCGCTGTGCAGCTCAATTCCGTCGAAACCGGCTTCTACGGCATTTTTGGCGGCTTGCACAAATTCCTGAATCGCCTGTTTCACGTCGGCCGTGTTCATCTCACGGGGAGCCGCATTCTCTTTCAAACCCTCCTGGTCGGTCCACATGGGGCCTTGGGCGGTTATGGCTGAGGGAGCAACTACTTCCGCACCGGCGGGCAAATTCAGCGGGTGGCCAATACGACCGGTATGCATCACCTGCACAAAAACATGGCCGCCTTTCTCATGAATGGCCTGCGTTACGGTTTTCCAGCCTGCTATTTGTTCGGCACTGAAAATCCCCGGAATCCGGGCGTATCCCAGACCGTTCGGCGAGGGAGCAACGCCCTCGGTGATGATCAGGCCCGCCGTTGCCCGCTGGCCGTAATAGGTAGCAATCAGATCGTTAGGAAGGTTGTTGTAGGCCCGGCTGCGGGTCATCGGAGCCATGGCAATGCGGTTGGTAAGTGTTAGCGAGCCGAGTTGGGCTGGTGAAAAAAGTAGATTACTCATTGTTGTCTTAGTCTTCGTTTGGCGGGATAACGCATCTATACATTTAAAAGTTTGGATGTTTTCGAATAAAATTTTTACGTCAGCTTGTTCAGGAAGCCCGACAGGTCTTTTAATCCGTCTTTATTTAAACTCAAGTTCTGATTCCGTCCTTCTTTGTGGGCATTTACCAAGCCGCTGTCGATCAGGGTTTTGACATGGTGCGAAACGCACGGCTGCGACAGTCCGGTCATTTGCTGAATATCCGAATTGTTCAAGCTGCCTTTTTCGGAAAGTGCCACTAAAATTTGCAGCCGGTAGCGGTCGGCAATGGCGCTGGAGGCTTTCTCAATAAATTTGCAATCCATCAGTTTAGGGGACACAAGTCCGTTTAAAACAAGAACACGGTTGCGGTACTTGTTAATAGTACAACCCGCCGGGCGGGTCCGTTCACGATGTTGTAAAAATGGGTAACTTTCTTCAAATAGTCCAGTGAATTTACGATAAGTGATTAAGAGTTAGCCACATTCCCCTACCACGGCATCTGTTTTTATTCGCGGTGTGGCCAGCCATGACTCTGCCCGGCCACACCGAACGGTTTCCTGATCATTCATTCGGGCAAAAGGCAACGGCTGCGTTTAGCCGGCACGCTATGCAAACTGTCCAACATAAAATCGGTTGAAAGCCACTGGCTTCCAACCGATCTGGTAAAACCCTACTGGTGGGTCTGGTTTGCTACAACAGTCCGTGTTAAAATTGAATCCCGACGTTCAGACCCGGCCACATCCGTACCCGCACCTGCTCATCGTCCCACCGGCGGGCAAACGTCTGGTCGTAAACAGACCACTTCACCCATTCGGTGCCGACGCTTTCACCGGTTTCAAACCCCGTCACCTGTACGTTGAAAGTCGGTGTGACGGTGAGGGCCAGGCGGTTGTGCAGCGGGAAAATAAAGCTGACCCGCGCCTGATTGAGCATATTCAGTTCGTCCCAGTAATTGCCCTCCTCCAGTATCTGGTAGGAGATGGCTTCGATGCTGATCTGGTTGCGTTTACCCATGAACTGGTTGGTTCCGATACCGTAGCCGTAGCCCCAGCGGAGGTGGTTCCACCGGCCGTTGTTGCCGGTGGGCCAGGCGGCTCCGACCGTAAAAATGTTGTAAAATTTGCGGTTGCCGCCCATTTTGTAGCCAAGGTTGGCGTGCAGCGCGTCGCCCGCCCAGACCTCGAAGCGGTGGTAGCCGTTTTTAGACAGGCTAAGCAGACCTATCTGCGCACCTTCGACGGTTTCGGCGATGTTGATCAGGCCAATCTGCGTACCGTTCACCCGCTTGGCAACGTTGGCAATCCCGGCGATCTGAACCCCTTCAACGGTTTCCGCGATGTTGGTAATCCCCGCAATCTGAGCACCTTTCACGTTGTCTCCGGCGATGTTGGCAATCCCGCCAAACTGAGCTCCTTTCATATTTTTACCGACAATGTTGGCAATCCCGGCAAACTGCACCCCGTAAAGCGGGCCACCGACCACGTTGGTAATGCCGGCAAACTGAGCTCCGTCGACTTCATTCCGAACCCCGTTGAGAATACCCGAAAACTGCGCGCCTTTCGCGTAGTCTTTTTCCAGGCTAAACAGGCTGCTGAATTCAACCCCGTCGAGCGCGGCTGCAAACCCGCCCAAGAGGTTGAGCGAAAGACGGTTGCTGACAATGGCGTTTTCCATGCCGTTGGTGCTGAGGGGCGGCACAAAGCCGATCTGAATGGGGCGGATGGGGTAGCGGTTTTGCCGCGCTTCGTTTAACTGGCTGCGCTGATCGTCGGCGTCCTGCGAAAAAGACGGGACCGTGGTGCAAAAGAGGGAGATAGCAAGTAAGAATAGCTTTTTCATGGCCGTATTCGCTGTTTACTGATGGACGGTTATATGGTTTATTGTGAATGACCGAAGGGAGTTGTTCCCCGCAACTGATCGTATGACCACCGTACTACGGCTTACCCCCATCCGCTCCGAAAAAAAATAGTTACCCGAAGCCGTCGGCTGGTTATTTTTGTGGAAAACCGCTCCTCTGCCATGAACCGCATCGACCGACTGACCGCCATCCTGATTCATCTGCAAACCAAGCGCGTGGTGAAGGCGCAGGAACTGGCCAAACGGTTCGGAACCAGCCTGCGGACCATCTACCGCGATATCCGGTCGCTGGAAGAAGCGGGTGTTCCGATCGGGGCCGAAGCCGGAATCGGCTATTTTCTGGAGGACTACCACCTGCCACCGGTAATGCTGACCCGCGAAGAAGCCACGGCTTTGTTGTTTGGGGCCAAGGTGATTGAAAAGTTTGCGGACGAGTCCATCCGGACCGAATTTGACTCGGCGCTGTACAAGATCAAGTCGGTGCTGAAACGGACCGATCAGGAACACCTGGAAGATCTGGAGCCGCGGGTCCACGTCGAAAAACGCCCCAGCACTCCGCCGTTTTCAGACATGCTGCTGGCCGATATTCAGCGGGCGATCGGGATGCGGCAGGTGCTGCAACTGGATTACCGGTCGGCTTACAAAGAAGAAACGACACTGCGGCTGGTGGAGCCGGTGGGCCTGTATCATTACGGCTCGGGCTGGCACCTGATTGCCTTTTGCCGGCTTCGGCAGGATTACCGGGATTTTCGCGTGGACCGCATCCGGAAGCTGGACCATACCGGGCACACCTATTCCAGCCAGAATCTGCTGACCCTGCCCGCTTACCTGGAGCAAATTCAGCAGAAGCAGAACCTGGAAGAGGTAATCATTTTCTTCGACCAGTACGCGGTTCGGCACGTTCAGGAAATGAAATACACGTTCGGCTACGTGTCGGAGGAAAAAGTGGAAGGCGGAGTTCGGATGAAGTTCATGACGCAGTACGTGAAAGGCATCGGGCACTGGCTGCTGATGTTTGGAAACCAGGTGCAGGTCGAAAGTCCGGAGTCACTTAAAGAAACCATGAGAGCCCTGGCCCAGGAGGTTCAGGAGCATTATCTTCAGCCCTACTGACAAACCGTTGTCACAACCGGGCGTTTACTTTGGGCGATTGTTGACCGAAACCACATTCGCTATGCAGCTCAAAGAAGCCCCATCCCTCACCACGCTGGCCTTTTCGACCCAAACCACCCTGCGCGGCTTGAACCCCTTCGTGCGAACCGTTGCCCGGCAGTTGTACCGGGAGGCCGTTCGGCTTGATCTCGAAATTACCGGCCCGATCATCTGGCAGTACGACGGCGTGGACGGTAACCCGGAAACCGTTTTTCACCTGGATATTGTGCTGCCCATTCAGGCCACTCAGGGCGAACCGGCGGAAGGGCTGGCGTTTAAAGAGCTGCCCGGCTGGAAAAGTGCTTCAACAGAACACCTCGGCCGGTGGGAGAATCTGGCGGCTACCTACGGCTCTTTCATGGGCGCGCTGGCGCAGAATGGCCATCCGATTGGCCCGCTGAGCCGGGAGGTGTATGTCAACATGGATTTTGAAAAACCGGAGAATACTATCACCCAGATTTATCGTCAACTCTTTTAAACGGCATCATCATGAAACTCAACGCAGGAATCATCACCGAAAAGCTGGCCGAAACCAAGGCGTTTTACCAGAACGTGCTGAATTTTGGCATTACCTTCGAGAACGACTTTTACGTGTTGCTGCACACCCCCAACCAGCAGGCCGAACTCAGTTTTCTGCTGCCGAACCACCCCACCCAACGGCCTGTTTTCCAGAAACCATTTGCGGGGCAAGGCGTTTACTTAACCATTGAGGTAGAGGATGTAAACGCGGAGTACCAGCGCATTCAGTCGCTGAACGTACCGATTGAAATCGAACTCCGCGACGAGCCCTGGGGCGACCGCCACTTCGCCATTGTCGACCCGAACGGAATCGGAGTTGATGTAGTGAAGTACGCCGAACCGTCCTGACCGGGATTGCGCGGATAAAACCGGGTATGTCTGGATTTCCGTATATTTGCAATTCATTTAACAAAAGTTACTTTGCCGAGACTACTGGCCATCGATTACGGAACAAAGCGCACCGGTTTGGCCGTTACGGATCCGTTACAGATTATTGCCACGGCGCTGGAAACGGTTCCGACGTTCCAGTTGCTGGAGTACCTGAAGCGGTATGTCGCGGGCGAACCCGTCGAAGCCTTCGTGGTGGGGATGCCCACCCGGATGGACGGCTCCGACACCGACAATACACCCCGCGTTAAAGCCTTTGTCGAGAAATTGAAGACGGCTTTTCCGGAGATTCCGGTGCACTGGCACGATGAACGGTTTACCTCGGCAATGGCGTTACAGGCGATGATCGCGGGCGGGACGAAAAAGAAAGACCGGCGCGAAAAAGGCAACATCGACAAAGTAAGCGCAGTGATTATTTTGCAATCTTTTATGGAATCCAGACGGTAATGATCTACCCAATTATAGCCTACGGTGACTCCGTTTTGCGGAAACGGGCGCAGGACATCGAGAAAGGAAGCATCGATGTAAAGAAATTAAGTGAAGACATGTTCGAGACGATGTACAACGCATCGGGCATCGGGCTGGCCGCTCCCCAGATTGGCAAGAGCATCCGGATGTTTGTGGTTGACGGCACGGCCCTGAACGAAGACGAGCCGGAAGAAGACAAAGATCCGAGTCTGGACGGTTTTAAAAAGGTGTTTGTCAACCCGCAGGTCCTGGAAGAAGACGGTGAAGAATGGGGCTTTGAAGAAGGGTGTCTGAGCATTCCGCAAATCCGGGGGGAAGTATTCCGGCCCGAAATCGTCAAAATTCAATACTTCGATACCGACTGGAACGAGCACGTCGAAGAATACGACGGCATGGCTGCCCGCATTATCCAGCACGAATACGACCACCTGGAAGGCAAACTCTTCACGGATTACCTGCCCCCGCTGAAACGCCAGCTGATCAAAAAGAAACTGTCTGACATCACCAAGGGAAACGTGAAAGCGGATTACCGGATGAAATTTCCGAAATAAACCCAGGGACGATGGTGTATCCGATTGTGGCCTACGGCGATCCGATTCTGCGAAAACGGGCCGAAGACATCGAAAAAGACGGCCTGGACGTCAGGAAGCTGAGCGCCGACATGCTGGAAACCCTGTTTGCCATTCCGGGCGCGGGGCTGGCCGCTCCGCAGATTGGGCAGCCCGTCCGGCTTTTCGTTGTTGACGCGCGGGCGCTGCGCGACGACGAGGAGGACGAAGAGGAAGCGCCCCAGGCGCCCGTCGGGAAAGTGTTTATCAACCCGCAATTGCTGGAAACCGACGAAGACGAAGGACTTTTCGAAGAAGGCTGCCTGAGTATGCCCGGCTTTACGGCCCGCATTTTCCGGCCGGTCAGCGTTAAAATCCGCTATTTCGATACGGATTGGAACGAACACATCGATGAATACGAAGACCGGGCCGCTTCCGTCATCCAGCACGAATACGACCACCTGGAAGGCAAACTCTTCACGGATTATTTGCCCCCGCTGAAACGCCAGTTGCTGAAGAAAAAGCTGAGCGATATTGTGAAGGGAAATGTACGAGTAAGTTACAAAATGAAGTTTTCAACGTAAAAGGAGAAGAGACGGCATCCGTTGCCCGTCGTCCCGGTTTTTTTCGTTCTGTCTGCTTCCGTTTTTCCCATGCTGCACCTGACCCTCATCCAAACCGAACTTTACTGGGAAAATCCGACGGCCAACCGCGCGATGCTGGAAGAGAAAATCTTCGCCCTGCCCGAACCGACCGATCTGATTGTTCTGCCGGAAATGTTTACAACGGGGTTCACGATGAACGCCCGCCCGCTGGCCGAACCGATGAACCTGACCACATTCCGCTGGCTCAAACAGATGGCGGCCCAAACCGGTGCGGTGGTGACGGGCAGCTACATTGTGCAGGAAAAAGGCCAGTATTTCAACCGGTTGATCTGGATGCAGCCCGACGGCAACTTCGATGCGTACGACAAACGACATTTGTTCCGGATGGCGGGCGAGGAGCTTACCTATACCGGCGGCTCGAAACGCATCGTAAAATCCTGGAAAGGCTGGAACATCTGCCCACTCATCTGTTACGACCTCCGCTTTCCGGTCTGGAGCCGCAACAATCATCTGGACTACGACCTTCTGCTCTACGTTGCCAACTGGCCCGCGCCCCGCAGCCTGGCTTGGAACACCCTGCTACAAGCCCGTGCCATCGAAAATCTGTCGTACGTAGCGGGGGTCAACCGCGTAGGCGAAGACGGCAACGGCCACCCGTATGCGGGCGATTCGTCCCTGATCGATCCAAAAGGGGAGGTGCTTTTCCGGCAGAACCAGCACGAAGCGGTTTACCAGACGACCCTGTTGCTGGACGAACTACGGGCCTACCGCGAACGGTTTCCCGCTGACCGCGACGCCGATGAATTTCAATTAATTGGCTGAAAAACGGCCTTATTTACTCAATTTTCCTGCTATCGGTATAAAAATTCAAATTATACGCACTTATCGTTAGATAGTTAGTAATTTTGCAGTTGGGTTATAGATCCCGGTTCTTGAATTAATCACCTCATACTCTCATGTCTGCATCGGTAGAAACTGCCAGTTTATTGGCAGACCGCATTATCGCGCTGGAGGAGTCGTCTACCCTGGCGATGACCAAAAAAGCCCGCGAACTGGCCGCTCAAGGCCATAAAGTAATCAGTCTCAGCGTCGGCGAGCCTGATTTCAAGACGCCGAAACACATTTGCGAAGCCGCCAAGCAAGCCATTGACGAAGGGTACCACGGTTATTCGCCCGTAGCAGGTTATGCCGATCTGCGGAAAGCCATTGCAGATAAGTTTAAACGGGAGAACAACATCGACTGGAAACCGGAGAACATCGTGGTTTCGACGGGGGCCAAACACTCGCTGGCGAACGTCATTCAGGTGCTGGTCAACCCCGGCGACGAGGTGATCATTCTGGCTCCGTACTGGGTGAGTTACTCTGAAATGGTGAAGTTGGCCGAAGGCAAGTCAGTTGTTCTCGACGGTGCGTTTGAAAACGATTTCAAAGTAACGGCCGAGCAACTGGAAGCCGCCATCACCGACCGGACGAAAATCGTCATGTACGCATCGCCCAACAACCCGACGGGCTCGGTGTACAGCGAAGAAGAACTGCGCGCCATCGGTGCCGTTATTGCGCGGCACGAAAACGTGTTTGTGCTGGCCGACGAAATTTACGAACACATCAACTTTACAACCAGCGGCCACTTCAGCATCGGGTCGATTCCGGAGATTAAAGACCGCGTTATTACCGTTAACGGGGTTGCCAAAGGGTTTGCCATGACCGGCTGGCGGATTGGTTATATCGGTGCGGCCAAGTGGATTGCCGACGGTGTTGAGAAATTGCAGGGCCAGGTAACGTCCGGCACCAACTCCATCGCGCAGCGGGCCACCATTGCCGCCCTGAACGGCCCGACCGAACCCACAAAGGAAATGGCGCAGGCTTACGAGCGTCGCCGGGATCTGGTGGTTAAACTGTTGAAAGAAATCCCCGGCTTCAAAGTAAACGTTCCGGAAGGCGCTTTCTACGCGTTCCCGGATGTCAGCTATTATTACGGCAAATCAGACGGGACAACCACCATTAAAGATTCGGATGATTTTGCCGCCTGGTTGCTCAATACCGCCTACGTTGCGACGGTGGCTGGTTCGGGATTCGGTGCGCCCTACGGGTTGCGGATTTCGACGGCGGCCTCGGATGAGTCACTGACCGAAGCCGTTCAGCGGATCAAGGATGCCGTGGCTACTTTAAAGTAATTGGTGAAGAAAAACGGTAGACAAGAGAGAAAAGACCGAACGAGTCAAAATCGTCTTTATTCTCTTGTCTACCTTCTTTTCGCTTACACATGATCAAGCATTAATTTACACTTCTTATGTCTACAGAAACATCAACGTACGTTCCTTACAAAGTTAAAGACATTGCGCTGGCCGACTGGGGCCGCAAAGAAATCCGGTTGGCCGAAGCCGAAATGCCGGGTCTGATGTCGCTCCGCAAAGAGTTCGGACCGTCAAAACCGCTGGCGGGCTCCCGCATCGCCGGTTGTCTGCACATGACGATCCAAACCGCCGTTCTGATTGAAACGCTGGTGGAGCTCGGTGCTGAAGTAACTTGGTCGTCGTGCAACATCTTCTCCACGCAGGACCATGCCGCTGCCGCCATTGCAGCCGCCGGTATTTCGGTGTACGCGTGGAAAGGTATGAACGAAGAGGAATTTAACTGGTGTATCGAACAAACGTTGTTTTTTGGGGAAGAACGCAAACCGTTGAACATGATCCTGGACGACGGTGGTGACCTGACCAACATGGTTTTTGACCTCTATCCGGAACTGATTTCGGGCATCAAAGGCTTGTCGGAAGAAACTACGACGGGGGTGCACCGCCTGTACGAGCGCATGAAAAATGGTACGCTCCACCTGCCGGCCATCAATGTAAACGACTCGGTAACGAAATCGAAATTTGACAACAAATACGGCTGCCGCGAATCGCTGGTGGACGCCATCCGTCGCGGTACGGACCTGATGCTGGCCGGCAAAGTGGCCGTTGTAGCGGGTTACGGTGACGTGGGTAAAGGTTCGGCCGAATCGCTGCGGGGCGCGGGTTGCCGCGTGCTGGTAACGGAAATCGACCCGATCTGTGCGTTGCAGGCTGCGATGGACGGTTACGAAGTGGTGACGATGGACGAAGCCGCTACGCGCGCCAACATCTTCGTAACGGCCACGGGTAACATCAACATCGTGAAAGACCGTCACTTCAAGGCGATGAAAGATAAAGCCGTGGTGTGTAACATCGGTCACTTCGACAACGAAATCGATATGGCGTGGCTGAACAAAAATTACGGTTCAAGCAAAAGCCAGATCAAACCGCAGGTTGACCTGTACGAAATCGACGGCAAGGAAATCATCGTGCTGGCCGAAGGCCGTCTGGTGAACCTGGGCGTAGCAATGGGCCACCCGTCGTTCGTGATGTCGTGCTCGTTCTCGAACCAGACGCTGGCACAGCTGGAGCTGTGGAACAACTCGGACAAATACGAAAACAAGGTATACATTCTGCCGAAACACCTGGACGAAAAAGTTGCCGCGCTGCACCTGGCCCACGTCGGTGCACAGTTGGAAAAACTGGATCAGGATCAGGCGGAATACATCGGCGTAACCGTCGAAGGTCCGTTTAAATCAGAGCTGTACCGGTATTGATCAGTTAAGAGTTAAGAATGTAGAGTGGTGAGTTACTGCCGCGTGTTAACTCTTCATTCTTAACTTATCATTCATAATTCTCAGAGCGCGGTCTCGGAAACGGGGCCGCGCTCTTATCGTTTTTCGTAGAAATACGACGTTTGCTCGGTTAGATCGTCGTAGGTAAACATCGTCCGGTGGCGGTTTTTCCAGGCATACTGAACCAGTACGTAGTCTCCGATGCAGAGAAGCGTGTGCAGCAGTACGATGGTTCCCCACAAGACGGCCAGCGACGGCCAGTAGAACCAGGCCACGACCAACCCCGCGGTGATGATCAGAAACGGCATCGCAGCTACCAGGGCATTTTCGTTCAGCGTCATAACAAACCGCTGCGCGTAGGCGTAAATAATCAGACCTTTGATCGAATAGCCAAAACCGACATCGGGTGCTTTCAGGGATTTAAACGCCAGTGCGTGAATGGCTTCGTGAACCGGCATCAGGACCAACAAACCGGCGAGGGCCAGCGGAAACTGGGACCACGGAATTGAAATGACCTTTTTAGCCAGCAGCACGCCCACCAGACCGCCGATCGCACCCAGCCCGATGAACAGCAGGAACTGCCTGCCCGTCAAACGGGCAACCTGCTTTCGGGGCGACGCAGCAATGCCGAGTTCGCGCAGGATAAACGGGTTCATCTCGTCAATATGGAACGATTCGACAAGGGTAAATCGCCCTGATTTTTGCATTTCGGTAATACTCGGTTTGGTCATAAAGAAGAAAAGCCGCGTCGGTTTGCCCGCTTTAAAGATACAACGCACTCTCACTTTTCGGCAATTGTCCGAACGGCCGGTGCTGGTTGGCGGGGGATAATTGCTTATTATTGTAGAGATTTTGGACGTGCATTCATGAAACAGTGGTTTGTGGCCGTAACGGCATTTTTTTCTTCGCTTTCCTTATTGGCTCAACAGCCCCAGCAATCTCCCGAACCCGAACATTTTACCCGCCAGGACTCCCTGCGTGGTTCGCTTCGCCCCGAGCGGACGTGTTACAATGTCGGTTTCTACGAACTGAATTTAACCATTGATCCGGCCAATAAGTCCATCGCAGGGAGCAACACCATTCATTACCGAGTGCGGGAGCCGTTTAAGCGCATGCAAATCGACCTGTTTGAAAACCTGACCATCGAGTCGATCACGCAGGGGGGCGAGCCGCTGCGTTACGTCCGCGAAGGCAATGCCGTTTTTGTGACCATGAAGGAGCGGCAGGAGCAGGGTAATGTTGAAGCAATCAAAGTTTCGTACCACGGAAAGCCCCGCGAAGCCGTGAATCCGCCCTGGGACGGTGGGTTTTCCTGGAAGAAAGACAGTACCGGCAAAGACTGGGTGGGCGTGTCGTGCCAGGGGCTGGGGGCCAGTTCGTGGTGGCCCTGCAAGGATCACCTGTCTGACGAGCCCGATTCCATGCGGATGACGTTCCGGGTGCCCCGGGGCCTGAAAGCCATTTCCAACGGGCGGTTTTTGAGGCAGCAGGAGGTTGGCAACAACCAAACCGAATTTACCTGGGAGGTGTCGTACCGCATTAATACATACAATGTCACCGTCAACCTGGGCGATTTTGTGATGATCCGGGATCAATACCGCAGCCGCGAATACCAATACCTTACCTTGAATTATTACGTACTGCGCTACAACGGCGAAAAAGCCGTCAAGCACTTCGAACAGGTGATCGGTATGCTGGATTGCTACGAATGGTACTTCGGGCATTTTCCGTTCTGGCGCGACGGGTTTAACGTGGTGGAAACGCCGTATCTGGGCATGGAGCACCAGAGCGCCATTGGGTACGGCAACAACTACAAAAACAACTCCTTCGGCTTCGACCCGATCCTGATTCACGAAAGCGCGCACGAATATTTTGGCAACAGCCTGACCTGTACCGACCCAGCGGAGATGTGGATCCACGAGGCATTTGCGACCTACATGGAATCCATTTACGTTGAAAACACGGATGGCTACCCGTCGATGATCAGATACCTGATGTCGCAAAAACCGCTGATCAAAAACCAATACCCGATGATTGGCCCCCGGGGAGTCAACTACCAGCACAAGGATACCGATATTTACTACAAAGGGGCCTGGTTGTTGCACACGCTGCGCTGCGTCGTCGACGACGACAACATCTGGTTTATGGCCCTGCGTAAAGTGGCGCTCGAGCGGAGACATTCGTCGGTGACGACCAAGCAGATCATCGACATTCTGTGCCGGGAAACCAACGTGGACCTGCGGCTAATCTTTAATCAATTTTTGAACCATGCCGCCCCGCCCGTGCTTGAATACCGTGTAACGGAAAAAGGTGATTACATCGAATTGCAACACCGGTGGATCGCCGAAACGTACGGGTTTAACATGCCCCTGAAATACCGGTTTGCCTACGGTCCGTGGCATACGTTGTACCCGACGCGGGAATGGCAAACAACGCTCATCCGCCGGTCGAACGGGTGGTTGAACTTTGCGTACGAATTGCAGTATTTTGGCACCAAACACATGGATCTTAGTAACTTAAAACAACAGGAATAAGGTCGTCATGCGCTTCCCAAAAACGATTTTTATCCCGGTTCTGGCGCTGCTGCTGGCGGCCTGTCAGTCGGGATACCACCTGACGAACCAGGCTTACAGCCGCATTCAGGTGGATTCGCTGGCGGCTCCGGCAGACAGCGGTATGGCCCGATTTCTGCACCCCTACAGCCAGCAGCTCGGTCAGACCATGAACGAGGTGCTGGTTACGTCGGCGGTACCGCTCAACAAAGCCAAGCCGGAATCGGCCCTGAACAACATGCTCGCGGATGCCATCCTGCAATACGGTCAGCAGAAGCTGGGCCAACCCGTTGACTGCTCGCACCTGAACTACGGCGGCATCCGGATCAGCCTGCCGCAAGGCCCCATCCGGATCGGTAACATTTACGAAGTGATGCCGTTCGACAACCAGCTAACCCTGCTGACGCTGAAAGGCTCGATGCTTCGCGAATTTTTCGAATATTTCATCGGCAATCAGGCGGAAGAAAACGCGCTGATTGTGGGCGGGGCTCGGGTTACGATCAAGAACAACCTCCTGACCGCCATTGAGTTCACGAACGGCCGAACGTTTGACCCCAACCAGAATTACACGGTTTTGGTGAGTGATTACATCGCCAACCGGGGCGGTGGAACGGCTTTTCTCAAAGATGCCGTTCGTCGGCAGGACTTCGCCGTCACCATTCGGGATGTTTTCATTGATTATTTTCGACAACTCGGCAAATCCGGCCAACCCATAACTCCCACGATCGATGGACGCATCTCAATCCAGTAGACGCCAGTTTCTGAAAACATTCGGTACAGCCGCCGTGGTGGGCAGCTTGGCGCCGGAGGTTTGGGCCAAACCGAGAACCACGAACCTGACCATTCTGCACACCAACGACGTACACAGCCGACTGGAACCGTTTCCGATGGACGGCAGTCGCAACGCCGGGCGGGGCGGGATTGTACGGCGGGCCACGCTGATCGAGCAAATCCGGAAAGAACAACCGAATGTGTTGCTGTTCGACGCGGGCGATATTTTCCAGGGAACGCCGTATTTCAATCTGTACAAGGGGGAGCCGGAAATTCTGGCCATGAACCGGATGCACTACGACGCCGGAACCATCGGCAATCACGATTTCGACGGCGGCATGGACAACATGGTGACGCAGTTTGGAAAAGCCGCGTTTCCGTTTCTGATTGCCAACTACGACTTCAAAAATACCGCCATGAACGGCCGAACGGAGCCGTACCGGGTTTTCAGAAAAGACGGTTTGAAGATTGGGGTTTTCGGGTTGGGCATTCAACCGGAAGGCTTGATCACGAAAGAGCTGTACCGGGAAACCCGCTATCTGGACCCCGTCGAAACGGCCAATGCGGTGGCGGCTACCTTACGGAATGCAAAGAAATGTGATTACGTAATCTGCCTGTCGCACCTGGGTTATCAGTACAGCGACAAAACCATCTCCGACCGGGTGCTGGCGTCCAGAAGCCGCAACATCGATCTGATCATTGGGGGCCATACACACACGTTTCTGGACGCGCCCGTCAACGTGCTCAATCAGGACGGTCTGCCGGTTTTGATTAACCAGGTCGGGTTTGCGGGCATTTACCTGGGGCGCATTGATTTGACGTTCGAGCGGGGCAAAGCGAAGATGGCTACCAACGGAAAGGCCGTTGACGTGAAATCCTGAGCCGAAAACGAACGTTTACGTTAGTCGTTTGAAACCTTACCGAATCGATTCGAGTTATCCAGACATATCGTTTAACTCGAATAATCATGAACCCGAATATTCCACGTACTGATCGAAAGCGTGTAGTGATTGTGGGGGCAGGGTTCGGAGGGTTGCGGCTGGCCCGCAAACTCTCAAGCCGGAAAGAGTTTCAGGTCGTTCTGATCAATAAAAATAACTTCCACGAATTTCAGCCACTCTATTACCAGGTGGCCACTTCCGGTCTGGAAGCCAGTTCCATTCTTTTTCCACTGCGGGCGGTTTTTCAAAACTGCAAAAACGTACACATCCGGGTTACAACCGTTACGATGGTGCATCCGGATACCAAAACCATCGACACGGGTCTTGGTCCGATTGAGTACGACTACCTGGTGGTTGCCATCGGCGCCGACACGAATTTCTTCGGACAGCAAAACATCATCGAGCGGGCGTTGCCCATGAAGTCGGTTTCGGAGGCCATTACGCTTCGGAATCGGATGTTGCAGAATTTCGAAGATGCCCTTTCCGTCGATAGTGTGGACGAAAAAGAAGGTTTTTTGAACGTCGTCGTAGTGGGAGGAGGCCCAACGGGTGTCGAATTGTGCGGAACGTTTGCCGAAATGCGCAAAACCGTCCTGCCGAGCGACTATCCTGAACTGGATTTCCGGATGATGAAGATCTACCTGGTTGAATCCGGTGCGGAATTGCTGGGGCCGATGTCGCAGGAGTCGCAGGTTAAATCGCTGCAATACCTGGAAAAACTCGGCGTCATCGTACGACTCAAAACGCGGGTTACGGATTTCGACGGACGCATCGTGTACATGAACGACGGTACTACCATCCGGACCAACAACCTGGTTTGGGCGGCTGGCGTCCGGGCCAACGCCCTCAACGGCCTACCGGCGGAAGCGCTTGGGCGGGGCGGACGGCTGATGGTCAACCGGTTTAGCCAGGTGCAGGGTTTCACGGATATCTTCGCCATCGGTGACATTGCGTTGATGACGGAGGAGAAATACCCCGACGGCCACCCGCAGATTGCCCAACCGGCCATCCAGCAGGGCAAACACCTGGCCGAAAACCTGATTCGTTCGCTGAAAGGTAAACCGATGGAGGAATTCAACTACAAAGACCTCGGCACAATGGCGACGATTGGGCGCGGAAAAGCCGTGGTCGATTTACCGTTCTGGAGTTTTCAGGGTGTTTTTGCCTGGATGGTGTGGCTGTTTGTGCACCTGATGGCGATTGTCGGCGTGAAAAACCGGCTCCTGATTTTAGTCAACTGGGCCTGGAATTACCTGAGCGACGACCAGTCCTTGCGGCTGATCATCAAGCCAAAACTGCCGAAAGGTAATCTGGAAGCCATCAAGCAGAAGGTCGACGATCAGTTGGTGACAAAATAGATATTAGTCAACAAATTTGACTATCTCTCGAATTGGAGTATAAATTTGCGCTGAATATACACACCCATCGCCACCGCGTCCCCTAGCGTTAGGCAGATTTTAACTGTTTATGAACATGGAACCAACAATAACCAAAAACAAAGTAAGACCCAAAAATAATGGTACCAAACCGTTGTTCGAGAACCCGATTCTGGAACGCCTGTCGCGGACCCATATTTCTGTTCCCATTACAATCTATTTGGTAACTTCTACCTTTTTCTGCTGGTACGCGTTTGCCTACACCGACATGTCAGCCGCCTGGATTGGCTTCCTGTTTCTTGCGGGCATAACGGTGTTCACGCTGGTTGAGTACGCTGTTCACCGGGGCGTTTTCCACATGGAAACTAATACGCCAGCGAAAGCCAAAATTCAGTACACGTTCCACGGCATTCACCACGAATACCCGAAAGACAAAACGCGGCTGGCAATGCCCCCGGCTGCGGCTATCTTTGTCGGAGCGGCTTTGTTCGCCGTTATGTTTTTGCTGCTGGGTGAAGCGTCATACGCCTTTTTCCCCGGTTTCCTGGTCGGTTATTCCGGTTATTTGTTCGTGCATTTTATCGTACACGCCTACGCACCGCCCAAAAACATTTTTAAGTGGCTCTGGATTAACCACTCGGTTCACCACTACAAGGATCACGACAAAAACTACGGGGTTTCTTCTCCCGTCTGGGATTACGTTTTCGGAACGTACATGAAATAAATCGGAACCGGAGCGATCCGGCGCCGGGTTTACGCGGATTAAAAGATTAACTATGACTACTTTTGTCCTGTTGATCTTTTGATCCGCGTAATTTTGTTTTTAGACCGTTCCCTTCCGTCGTCCCTATGCTTTCCGATTTTGGCATCATATTACTGTTCATCATTACCGGCCTGGCGTTCGTTGGGCTGATTTTGTTTGTGGGGGGGCTGCTGCGGCCCAACCGCCCAAACATCGAAAAACTAACGACGTACGAGTCCGGTGAGGAACCCGTTGGCAACGCTAATGTCCAGTTCAACATTCGATTTTACGTGGTTGCTATCATCTTTGTTTTATTCGATGTCGAACTGGTTTTTCTGTTTCCGTGGGCAACGGTTTTTGGTCAAAAAACGTTGATTGAAGAGACGGATGGCCTCTGGGGCTGGCTGGCGCTGACGGAAATGGTTGTTTTTGTGGCCTTACTGGCCCTCGGACTGGCGTATGCCTGGGTAAAAGGGTTTCTGGACTGGGTAAAACCGGAACCGAAGATACCGGAAGTAAAAACCAGCGTACCGGCCTCCCTGTACGAAAAAGTAAATCAGAAATATAAATAGAGCCTTTTAGGCCGGAAAATAAACAATGAGTGGTCTACTTGATCAACGATTTAAATCTGGTGAGGGGGGCGTTTTGCTGACCACCGCCGAAGACTTGCTGAACTGGGCGCGGCTGTCGTCGCTGTGGCCGATGGGCTTCGGGTTGGCCTGCTGCGCCATCGAAATGATGCAGACCTTTGCCTCGGGATATGATCTGGAGCGGTTCGGAATTTTTCCGCGCCCTTCCCCCCGGCAGTCGGATGTAATGATTGTATCCGGAACGGTAACGTTTAAGATGGCGGACCGCATCCGGCGCTTGTACGAACAGATGCCGGAACCCCGGTATGTGATTTCGATGGGTTCGTGTTCCAACTGCGGAGGGCCGTACTGGCAGCACGGCTACCACGTGGTCAAGGGGGTCGACCGGATTATTCCCGTTGATGTGTACGTGCCGGGCTGCCCCCCGCGTCCCGAAGCCCTGATTGGTGGGTTTCTGAAACTTCAGGAAAAAATCCGGAATGCCCGGCTGACGGAAGAACCCGCGCCGACGGCGTTGCTGGCGATGGAAGCAGAAGAACCCGCAAAAGTTTGAGCGACAATCCAACCCATCGAAAAGCAGAAGGGTCATAGAAAATAAAAGAAAATTGCTATGAAAACGACACTGCTGATTTTGTCGACGGTATTCTGCCTGGCGATGTGCCGGGAGTCCGACGATCCGACCGGTCCTGAACTTCGGAACGACGTAATGGTGTATGAAAACGGCCTGGCCTACGACGGGTGTGAAACCCACGTGGCGCTGAACTGGAACGATCCGAAAAAAGTGGTTCGCTACGCTCCCGATGCGGAGTCGGTTGCGCTGCTCGAAAGCTTTCTGGGCAACGAAGCGCAGAAGCAGGGCAATATTATCTACAAATTCACGGATCGGAAGAAAACCGTTCAATGCGGCTGGGGATCTAAATTTGAAGCCGACGAGATCACGGTTGTCTCGATTCGTTAACTTACGGAATGACTTTTTCTGAAATCACCGATCTGCTGATGGCCCAATTTGGCCCCGAAATTATTCAGCAGACCAATACTAACAATCCGCAACCGTTCCTCGTTGTGCAGACGTCCGCCCTTGCTGAGATGGGCCAGTTTCTGCACAACGACGAACGGCTGTTTTTTGATTTTCTGGCCTGCATGACCGGCATCGACAACGGCCCGCAGGCCAATACCATGGAGGTGGTCTACAACCTGACCTCCATACCGTATGAACACAATCTGACGCTGAAGGTCGTGGTGCCGCGCAACGCAGAAGGCGAACCACTGCCTGCCGTGCCCACAGTTAACCACATTTGGCGGACCGCCGACTGGCACGAGCGGGAAATCTACGATTTGGTGGGAATCCGGTTCGACGGGCATCCGGATTTGCGCCGGATTCTGCTGCCAACCGACTGGCAGGGGCATCCGCTGCGAAAAGATTACCAGGATATGGAAACTTACCACGGGGTGAAGGTGAAATAGCCCGTGCACTCGGTATCGTTTGGTAGTATGCAGCAGGCAGTTTAACTTGTCTTCATTTCTGAATTGACCAGATGACTTTGCCTCCATGCCAACGTTACGCCATATCCGATTTGCGGTTTCCACTTCGCTGTTAACCCTGCTTTTTGCTTTTTCGTCAGCCAGCTACGCGCAGTCCAAGACTGATTCGATAACGGTGAAAGGGCGAATTAAAAACCTGACGATTCAACTGTATCGTCAAAGCCCTAACGTTACCATTGCGCGCAATAATATTCTACAGGCCAGCCGCGAAATGGCCCGCCCGGCTCCGCTCCAACCCGACGGTTCGTTTCAGGTGACGCTGCCGCTGGTGTATCCCTACGAAGAATTATATTTCAATTTTGGCCAGATTTCAACGGCTTTCTTGGCTTCGGCTGGTACCGTTGAAATTGCGGTGGACGCGGATTCCCTGTTTTTGTCCGAAGCGCCTTTCCGATTTAGCGGTACTAATGCTCAGGTAAACAACCAGTTGACGCGCTACAAAGCCTTTGAATTTAAGAACAGACCCAAGATTGATAACCGTCAGCTCTCGCGTCGGGTGGCCGGTCGGTCGGCGGAAGACAGCCGCAAAATTCTGACCAACGAGTTTATGACCACCTACGAAAAGTACCGTCAGACGAACGAGGTGCTGCCGCTGCTGGATCAATACATCAACTCGGTAATCCGCTACGAAGTTGCGGCTTTTCTGTACGACAAGGCCCTGGCCGAACAGGACAGCCGGCTGGAAACAACCGTATCCGTTAGCAGCCTGCGCCCCGCCGACGATCGGTTTCTGACGGTTCAGCGGACCACGGCGATGGAACGGTTTGCCGAATACGCCGGAGCCCGCGTCCCGGACTTATCACTGACGAGTTCAGGGCGGAGTATTCCCATCAGCACCTTTGCCGGTCTGGTCGACCGTTATGTGACGGATTTGTCCGAAACCGAGCGGTCCCGAATCCGGGAACTGAAAACCGCCAAAACGGGGCAAAACCGCGATATAACGATGCTGCAACGGATTATGCAGCGAAATGACGAGAAACTATCCAAACTGCTGACCTACGAAACCACGATGGCTCAGTACCGAAAAGTGGTCGACAGTACGGGTTTGGAATACATGAAAGCGCATTTTCTGGCTATGAACATGGCAACCATCGAGTTGAAAAACCAGGAGTTGCTCTATCAGCACATCAGACCGCAGGTAGCCGATCCGTATTACCGGCTTTCGCTGGAGGAATTGTATCGGCTGGAGGTCAAAGACAGCGCGACGGTGCGGGAAGTCGCGGGGAAATTTACGGATCGGCAGCTTGATGAACCCGTTGAGGTGTTGTCGGGCGTAACCCTGCTGCGGTCCAGTCTGTACGGGAAAGAGTTTATTCAGCAATTGCAAAAACAGGCGCAGGGCCGCCTGATTTACGTGTTGGCCTGGTCGACAGACGTGGAGCCCTCACGCCAGGAAGTGCTGGCGTCCCAGGCCATTCAGGAGCAGCTCTCCGGTCGGGACATTCTGTTTGCGTACGTATGCAGCAACGAAACCTCGATGAACCATTGGCGGGAGTGGGTAGCCAAAAACAAACCAAAGGGCCTGCACGTCTACGTGGATCAGGACCAGCTCCTCAATTTGATGGGCACCCTGCGTTCCGAGTCGATTCCGGCCGCCGGGTTGCTGGGCCGCGACGGCAAGATCATCAAGCGGGATGCCCCGCTGCCCTCCCGACCCGATGAGGTGCTAAAACTCATTCGGGAAAAAATATAGGCGATGGGCGGCTCTTTCGTTCTGTTAAGCCGTCAGCGAACAATTCGCAGCTTTTGCAATTTGACGGGAATACCCGCCAGCCGGACGGTTGGCGGAGGCATAAACTCGTCGGCATCGAAAACAACTCTTGTCCCGGTTTTCCGGGCCTGCTCGGGCAGGTTGCAGGCGAAATAGCGCGTAGTTTCGTCCGCCCGAATATAAACCCAGCTGCTGGTTTGCGATTGATCCGCTTCGTTCACGACGATGCCCGACACTTCGTGCAGGTCTGTCGCTTTTTTCCATCCCGTGTAAGAGCGACAGTCGGCGCTGACCGGAACCTCCTGTTCCGAGGGCGTTTTCTGGCAGGTGGCCATTAATAGGGGCAGACTCAATACTAGCAGTAGCGTCTTCATGACGATAACGGTTTTAGGAATAAGACGCTCGAAAACGGGAAAAGGTTGGAGCCGTGCCAACACTGTTTTCAAGAAAAGACCCGCACAGTTTTAGCTGTGCGGGTCCGAAATAAAATAGGAAACGCGAAAATTAACCCAGTTTCACTTTCAGATTCTGATCCAGTGCTTCCAGGAAGTCTTCGGTGTTGAGGTAATGCTCACCGGCCGTCAGTTTGGTGCCTGCGGGGAACGCCGACAACGCCAGATCCTTCGTCATTTTGCCGCTCTCCACCGTTTCGATACAAACGGCTTCCAGCGCTTCGCAGAAGTCGATCAGGGGTTGGTTGCCGTCCAGTTTACCCCGGAACGCCAGACCGCGTGTCCAGGCAAAGATTGAGGCAATCGGGTTGGTAGAAGTCGGGTTGCCTTTCTGGTGCTCGCGGTAGTGGCGCGTTACCGTACCGTGGGCCGCTTCGGCTTCCATCGTTTTGCCGTCGGGCGTCACCAGTACAGATGTCATCAAACCGAGTGAACCAAAGCCCTGCGCAACGGTGTCCGACTGAACGTCACCGTCGTAGTTTTTACACGCCCAGACAAAGTTACCTTCCCATTTCAGGGCCGAGGCTACCATGTCGTCGATCAGGCGGTGTTCGTAGTGAACGCCTTTCGCCTTGAACTCGTTTTCGTAAATCTCCTGGAAAATATCCTTGAAACGACCGTCGTATTTCTTCAGGATCGTGTTTTTGGTCGAAAGGTACAGCGGCCAGCCTTTTTGCAGCGCCATGTTGAAACAAGCCTGCGCGAATCCGCGGATCGACTCGTCAACGTTGTACATACCCATAGCCACACCCGCACCTTTGAACTGGTAGACTTCAAATTCCTGAACGGTTCCGTCTTCGCCTTCGAACTTCATCGTCAGCTTCCCTTTGCCGGGTACAACGAAATCCGTGGCGCGGTACTGGTCACCAAACGCGTGACGACCTACGATGATCGGGGCCGACCAGTTGGTTACCAGGCGCGGAACGTTGTTGATAACAATCGGCTCGCGGAAAACCGTACCGTCCAGAATGTTCCGGATGGTACCGTTCGGCGATTTCCACATTTGTTTCAGATTGAATTCTTTAACGCGGTCTTCGTCGGGGGTAATGGTAGCGCACTTGATTCCAACACCGTATTCTTTGATGGCGTTGGCTGCGTCGATGGTCACCTGGTCATTGGTTTCGTCGCGGTATTCGACGCCCAGGTCGTAATATTTAATGTCAACGTCGATGTAAGGGAGGATCAGCTTGTCTTTGATAAACTTCCAGATAATGCGGGTCATTTCGTCGCCATCCAGTTCGACCACCGGATTAGCTACTTTAATTTTCTCCATTTGTTAGATGTCAATCAGTGAAACGATACAGGAAATCAGCCGCAAAGGTAACAATTCTGGCCGTAACGGGAAATGAAAGTTAACAAACCGGTCCGTGGGTGGATGGGGCCTCAAACCGTATATTTAAATAGGCTCCGGGCTGATTGTCAAATAAAATTGGGCTGGTTCTGTGGAAAACTTTACAAAAATTATTTTGTGCTGCTGGCAATTCCCGCTTTGCTGCGGGCTTTACCAAAACACTAAAGTTGCCTGATCGGCTGGACTGGCTCCGTCGGCACTGATCTCCAGATAACCCCGTACGTGGGGCGGGGCCACCAAGGACGCGCTAGATAAAGGACACCCCCACCCTGGCGATGGCACGTCAGCCTCGCTGGGGTGGGGGTGTTACTGGACACCTGTGCTAATGCCCCGGGTGCAGCCCGGAGTTATCCAGAGTCAAGCCTTACAGGCTTAGCTTTAGAGGGCTGTGGTGACGGCGGGGGAGATGACGCCTAACTCACGGCCGATTTTGGTGAAGGCGGCAACGGCTTTTTCGAGGTGTTCCGGCTCGTGACCCGCCGAAATCTGCACCCGAATCCGGGCCTTGCCCTTTGGCACCACCGGGTAAAAGAAGCCGATGACGTAAATGCCTTCTTCCAGCAGCCGGGTCGCAAACTCCTGGGCCAGCGGGGCGTCGTACAGCATGATGGGCACAATTGGGTGCTCGCCGGGCAGAATGTCGAAACCGGCGGCCGTCATGGCTTCCCGGAAATACCGCGTGTTGGCTTCCAGCTTGTCACGCAGTTCGGTGGAGGATTCCAGAATTTCCAGCACTTTCAGCGACGCGCCGACAATCGCCGGAGCCAGCGTATTCGAGAACAGGTACGGCCGGGAGCGCTGGCGCAGCAACTCCACAATCTCCTTCCGGGCCGCCGTAAAGCCGCCCGACGCCCCACCGAGCGCCTTGCCGTAGGTGCCGGTAATGATATCAATCCGACCGAACACGTTCCGGTATTCCGGCGTTCCGCGGCCGGTTTTACCCAGAAAACCGCTGGCGTGGCATTCGTCCACCATCACCATCGCACCGTACTGGTCGGCCAGATCGCAGATTTTGTCGAGCTGGGCAATGGTGCCGTCCATTGAAAAAGCGCCGTCGGTTACGATCAGTTTCCGGCGACTGCCCGCTGCCGCCTGCAACTGGGCTTCCAGATCGGCCATGTCGTTGTGTTTGTACCGGAACCGCTTGGCTTTGCACAACCGAATGCCGTCAATGATCGACGCGTGGTTCAGTTCATCCGAAATAATGGCGTCTTCCTCGTTCAGCAGCGGTTCGAAAACCCCGCCGTTGGCGTCGAACGCGGCTGCGTACAGGATGCAGTCTTCGGCCCCGACAAACTCGGCGGTTTTGCGTTCGAGTTCTTTATGAATATCCTGGGTACCGCAGATGAACCGCACCGACGACATCCCGAAACCGTGGGTGTCGAGCGTTTCGTGCGCGGCTTTAATCACGGCTGGATGCGACGACAAACCGAGGTAGTTGTTGGCGCAGAAGTTCAGGACTTCCCGGCCACCGTGAACGGCAATCACCGACGATTGGGGAGAAACAATAATCCGTTCGGATTTATACAAACCGGCTTCCCGGATAGAATCGAGTTCCTGCTGAAGATCTTTTTGAATACCGTACATACCGTTAAAAAGTTGGAATGGAAGGTTGATAAACGTTCGTAAGCTGGGTAATCATTTCCTGCGTCATGCGGGGCAGGTCGTAGGCCGGTTGCCAGCCCCAGTCGTGCCGGGCCACCGTGTCGTCGATGGTTTTGGGCCACGAATCGGCAATGTCCTGTCGGAAGTCCGGCGCGTAGCGGGTCGTGAAATCCGGGAAATACGCTTGAATCGAAGCCGTCAGTTCGGCCGGGGTGAAGCTCATGCCCGCCAGGTTGTAGGAGGTTCGCACGCTGATCCGGTTTTCGGGCGCTTCCATCAATTCGAGGGTGGCCCGTAGCGCGTCGTCCATGTACATCATCGGCAGCAGGGTGTCGTCGGCCAGAAAACACTCGAACGGCTGCCCCTGAACGGCCGCGTGATAAATGGCGACGGCGTAGTCAGTGGTGCCGCCCCCCGGCATGGACTGGTAGCTGATCAGTCCCGGATAGCGCAGTGAGCGCACATCCAGCCCGTAGCGCTTGTGGTAATAGAGCGACCAGTTTTCGGCGGCCACCTTACTGATGCCGTAAACCGTAGCCGGGTCGAGCGAAGCCGTTTGCGGGGTTTCAAACTTGGGGGCGTGTTCGCCGAAAGCCGCAATCGAACTCGGGACAAACAGCTTCCGGACCTGGTGGATGCGGGCCACTTCCAGCACGTTGAGCAGCGTCTGCATGTTCAGGTTCCAGGCACCGAGCGGGTCGGTTTCGCCCTTGGCCGACAGCACGGCCGCCAGGTGATAAATCTGGGTTACCCGGTACCGCTGCACCAGCTCGGCCAGCGCATCGGCTTTCGTGGCATCCAGTAACTCAAAAATTCCAGCCTTCTGAGCGGGCTGACGCAGGTCTGCGCCAATCACCGAATCGGGCCCGTAAAGGGCCTGAAGCCGGGGGAGAAGTGCTGTTCCGATCTGGCCGTTGGCCCCGATCACCAAAATGGTTTCGCGCTTCATTTTTTAGCCGGTTGAAGTGTAAGCTTAACAACGCTGAGGTAGAGTTGTCTTGTGGTGCAAAGTTACTTATGCCGACTATTTTTGGATAATTATAGAATAAATCCGTTAATATTGTTGAAAACGATTTTATTCGTAGATAAAATTACTATCCAGGAATATCCTGATAATTAGCAGTAGAAAAATTTTCGGCATGGAACAACTCGATGAGATTGACAAGAAATTACTGCGGCTTTTGCAGGAAGATGCCAAGCTGACCACGAAAGAATTGGCCGCTCAGCTCGGCCTGACGCTTTCGCCGGTTTACGAACGAATCAAACGGCTGGAAAACCTGGGATTTATCAAACAGTACGTGGCGGTTCTGGACAAAAATCTGCTGGGACAACCCATCACGGCTTTCTGCCAGGTGTCCATGCGGTACCACGACAAAGCGTTTATCGACAAGTTTGAGGAAGAAATTAAGAAGCTGGAAGAAGTGCAGGAGTGTTACCACATGGCCGGTCAGGTCGACTTCCTGTTAAAAATTCACGTCAGCAGCCTGGACGGGTACCACAACTTTGTAAAGTACAAACTGTCGGAGATTGAAAACATTGGCGTCCTGAACAGCACGTTCGTTCTAAAAGAGATCAAGCACAACCTGGGGTACGTCGTTCATTGATTGCCGATGCGCGGCAAGGTCCAGCCGTAGCGAATGGCAAACAGGCGGATGAGGGTAATGCTGGCGGCTGAAATCAGAAAGTTCAAATTGGGGTCAATCGCCAGTTCTTTGCCCAGAACGTACAGCAGCGCACCAACCAGACAAGCCGTAGCGTAAACGTGTTTTTCGAAGATCAGCGGAATGTCATTCACTAGGGTGTCGCGCAGTACACCGCCAAACAGGGCCGACATGACACCCAGCAAAACCGCAGCCCAGTTGTTGACGTTCAGGCTCAGCGCTTTTTGTAAACCAAAAATGGTGTAAATACCGATACCGAGCGTATCAAAAAAAAGCAGGGGCCGCCGAAGCTGACCAAACCACCAGCGCCGTCCGGCAATGGCGATGCCCACACCAAGCATGATTACAATGATGTAATTAGGGTCCCGAATCCAGAAAATCGGGTGAGCGCCCATGATGATATCACGGGTGGTTCCGCCACCGACCGCCGTTAAAAAGCCGATGAAAGAAATACCAAACAGATCGTGGTACATTCGTTTCCCCAGGGCGGAAAGCGCCCCCGAAATGGCGAAAATGGCCGTGCCGATTAAGTCGAGTAAATACCAATTGCTCATGCGCCAAAGGAAACACTTTTTCACGATTTTAGACGAAATTTGTCTAGTTTCGTGGATTCCCGACCGCTGCCTGCCATGCCCCGACTCCTGTTTAAAACCATCCGTTTTCTGGTCATTCTGCTGGCGTTAGCTGGTGAAATGGGGTTAACAAAAACCGCTACTGAGGAAACAACGGTTTTCCAAAAGGGAGAAGGTGGGTACCAATGTTACCGGATTCCGGCGATTGTGAAAGCCCCCAACGGTAATCTGCTGGCCTTTGCTGAAGGACGAAAAACGGGCTGCAACGATTTTGGCGACATTGATCTGGTCATGCGCATCAGCACGGACAACGGCCGGACCTGGGGAGCACTTCGGGTTGTAGCCGATAACGGCGCCTTGCTGGCCGGCAACCCCGCGCCGGTTTTTGACCTCACCGACCGGAGGTTTGCCCAAGGACGCCTTTTTCTACTCTACAACACCAGCACGGTTTCGGAAAATGACATTCGGAAGGGCCTGGGCATTCGGGAGGTTTGGTCTAAAACCAGCACCGACAACGGGCAAACGTGGTCGGTGCCCGTCAACACGACGGAGCAGGTAAACCGCCCGAATCTTCCCGATGTGAATCCGGCCTACCGGTTTCCGGAAGACTGGCGGTGGTACGCCAACACGCCGGGCCACGCGCTGCAAATCCGGAGAGGTCGCTATAAAGGCCGGATTTTTGTAGCCGCCAACCACACCGCCGGACCGCTTCAGCCGCAATTTCGCGAGGGCCGGGCGCACGGTTTTTTCTCCGACGACCACGGTAAAACTTGGAAGCTGGCCCCGGATGTTGCCTACCTCGGCAGCAATGAAAGCACAGCCGCCGAAACTTCAGACGGTCATGTATTGATGAACAGCCGCAACCAGTCCGGTGACGTGAAAAATCGCTTGTTGTCGCTTTCAAAAACGGGCGGGGAAACTTGGGAGCCGGTGCGGGTGGCGCAGGATTTGCCCGATCCGGTTTGCCAGGGAAGCATGATCGATTACCAACCCCGCCGGGGCAAACACGTCCTGTTGTTTTCCAATCCGAACAGCCAGACGGGCCGCGAAAACCTGACCATCCGGGTCAGCACCGACGATGGCCGGAACTGGTCGGCGGGCAAGACCGTTTACAGCGGACCGGCTGCTTACTCCGATCTGGTGATTCAGCAGGACCGTCGCATCGGCGTGCTGTACGAGAAAGACAAGTACGCCCGGATCGTTTATCAATCTTTTGCCGACGACTGGTTGTTGCAAGAGTAAAAAGCCGTAAAAGAATTACTTTTAGGTCTGATAAATCCACAGCCAAATTCCCATGAAAAAGCTTTTCTACGTCTGCCTGGCCGTACTGGCCTTTTCCTGCAAAAAGAACGAGCCGGAATTTGTCTTGCTTACGTATGAAGACTGGTATGTTTTTCAGTCACCAACTGACCGGCCCATCCAGGGCGTTTGGGGTGATATTGACAAAACGCTTTTGATTTCGACCGGCATCGCCGTCTACCGCTCTGTCGACCGGGGAACGACCTGGCAGGCGGTTATTCCGCACTCTAGCAACGGTATTTTCGGGATCACGAAGCAAAAGGATACGCTGTTTGCCATGACGGGCTTGAACAACCGGGGATTTGGGTCAACCTATCGTCAGGCATTGGCGAATCCCAGTCAGTACAGCGTTGACGATGGCCAGACCTGGTAGCAATACAAACGGTACAACCCCACGCTAGATTACGACCGCCTTTCGGAAGCCGAAAAGCGTCGCTTTTTTATTAATCCGGTTACAACCGCAGAGGGAAATTCCTACATCATCAACGTGGTTTATCTGGACGATTCCACCCAGGCAAGCCGCCGATACGAAACACCGGGCGTGGTAACGTCAGCGGGTCGGCGGATCGACTTGCCGCAGCTTCACCAGTTGAACAGTCTCTACCTCGACGCCAGCGAACGGCTTTACCTGTCCGGCACGGATGCGGTGTGTGAGCGTGACCCTAATTTTGCGTTCTGCAACAGCAAGGAAGGACGGGGTATGGTCTACGTGTCTAAAAAGCCCCGGCCCTGATGAGTAAACCTACCGGAAAGCCGTCTACGCCGACGGATCAATTTCGGGATTCAGCCAAACTACTTTTTGCTCGGGCTGGTGCTCCTGGCCAATGATGTCGCGGTATAAATCCGGTCGGCGGGCTTTTTTGTAGCGGTACCCGCCCGCCATGGTTAGTTTTTCCGGCGTACAGGTTGCAATTGCCATGTCGTTGCCCAGATTCCGGCATTCGGCCAGTACGTCGCCAAACGGGTCCAGAATCATCGAACAGCCGTTTTTGAGCTGATCATCGTCCATGCCAATCGGGTTGGAGAAAACCACATAAATACCGTTGTCGTAAGCCCGGGCGGGAAGCCACTTCATAAGCCACGCCCGGCCTTTCATGCCGTCAAATTCAATCCGCAGCGAGGTGGGGTCCTGCTCCCGGTTTTCCCAAAGCGCCGGATCGACGAAGCCCGCGCCCGGTCGGGTGGAGGGCGTACACATCGTGACGTGCGGCATGAAAATAATGTCGGCGCCCAGCAGCGTTGTCGCCCGGACGTTTTCGATCACGTTGTTGTCGTAGCAGATCAGAATGCCGCATTTCCAGCCTTTGATCTCAAACACCACGTACTGATCGCCCGGCAGCAGGTGCGGGTTGATAAACGGGTGCAGTTTGCGGTATTTGGCAATCAACCCGTTTTCGCCGACGCAAACCTGCGCCTTGAAAAGCCGGTCCTGCTCATCTTTTTCGAACAAACCCGCCAGAATCACAATCTGGTGTTCGCGGGCAATGTCGGTTAGCGTCTGGATGCTTTCTCCGTCCGGAATGCGCTCGGCGATGTCCAGCATCTGCTCACGCGACAGGTGCCGGGCGTGGGTGTAGCCGGGAATGGAGCACTCGTGAAAAGCAATCACATCGGCCCCTTTTTGGGCCGCCTGGGCCGCCATCCGGCGGATGATAGCCAGGTTGTGCGCTTTCTGGCCGTTGAAATGTTCAAACTGGGCGGTAGCAATGCGAAGCGGTTCCATCCCGCAAACATACGGACAAAATGCGGTTCCGTTATGGCAGAACGCGCCAATCTGTCGAGTACGTTTTGCCTTTATTGCCTGGCTGCTTCCAGAACCATTTTCTGTTGCAGCCACGCCAGATTGAACCGGTAATGAATACTGCTGCTAATCAGGTGAATCAGGTTGTCGGGGGTTTGCGTCAGGGCCAGATACCCGCGCGGTTCGGCGTTGGTTGCATTCATTTCAAACGCCCCGGTCCAGGCTCCCCCGTTGAGGTAGCGGTATTTCCCGTCAGTCAACAGCTTTTTGACCGGCCAGGTTTTGCCTTCGTCGAACGACAGGGCAGCGTACATGCCGTAGCCTTTAAACGAATTACCCTTATCGTCGGTAAATACCATGCCTTTCTTGGCTTCGTCGGGTTCTTCGGGATGGTGCGTAAACCCAATCAGCATAATCGGCCCTTCGTTCAGACGGTACAGAATCAGGCGCTGACCGCCCGCAATTGGGGGGAATTCCGAGGGTGAATAGGTCCAGGTTTTGCCCATATCGCGCGACAGGCTCATGGGCATCCGTAACACGCCGTCGGCGTTGGCAATGTTGTCGCTTCGCCCGAAGGCCAGCAAACTACCGTCTTTCAACTGGGTAACGCCCGCGTGGATTCCGGCAATCAAACCGCCGGAAGCACCGTTTTTGTAGTCCGGTTTCTGGGGGTCGGTCGACGAAGCCACCCAGGTTTTGCCGCCGTCCCTGCTGACGTGTACCGCCGAACCGCCCGACGAACTGGGGTCGGCGTCGCAGGTCTGCACCAGCCAGCCTTCCTTGGTCTGGAACATCCCGGCAATGACCTGATGCCGTTTTTCGTGCTCCGGCGCCACCAGTTTCGGGGCCGACCAGGTAGCGCCGTTGTCGCGGCTGGTCCGTAACGCCATCGCCAGGTTCTGCCAGTCACCGCTCGCTTCGACGCCGTTCATGTGGTAAATCGTGCCTTTGCCGTCGTGGAAAATCGAACTGCCCGTCATGTTACGGTCCGGCACTTTGAAAAACTCGGAGGGCGCATCCCAGCGTGGCTGCCCGGCCCGCAGCCGACTGGTCACCACCGTCATTTCGCGCCCGGCTTCTTTTTCGGTCGAGAACCAGATGGCCATCAGATCGCCGTTGGGCATCCAGGTGATGGCGGGCTGGTGGTTGTGCGAATAAAATGGCACGCCAGCATCGCAGGCGGGTTTGTTTACGTAGCGAATCGGTTCCAGAAAAACCGGCTGCGTGGCCGATCCGGTTTTCCAGGCAAACGGTTTTTGCGAAACGTTCTGCGCGTACGTTTTCGGTGGTAAGGCCGGCAGGGGCTGAGAAGTCGGTTTTTCGGCCTGCACCACCCGGAAGCCCACAAGCCAGTTTTTGTCTTCGGGAATCATGCCGAGCCGGTTGGTGGTCCGCAGGTACTGAACCGGGGTGCCGTGGCTGCCTCCGCGCGTAACCCGAAACGGGCCGGATGCGCGGCCCACCGGATCGCTTTGTTCGGCGGCTTCGTACGGGCCATACCAGTCTGAACACCACTCTTCCACGTTCCCGTGCATATCCTGCAGGCCCCAGGCATTGGCGGGCGTTTGACCTACTTTCAGGGAAACCACAACCGGAATGCGGTCGGTTTTCTGGTTTTTCTGGTAAGGCTGGGGCAAAAACCGTCCCGTCGAAAAGGGCGTTACGGTTCCGGCGTGGCAGGCATATTCCCATTCGGCTTCGGTGGGAAGCCGGTACGGTTTTCCTTCTTTTTGGCTAAGCCACTCGCAGAAGGCCACGGCCTCGGCGTAGCTCACAAACACCACGGCTTCGTCATCTTCTTTCGAAAAACCGGCTTTCCCGCGCAGTTTTTTGTGCTCAGGATCAAACGCTTCGTACTGCGCGTTGGTCACTTCCGTGGCCGCCATTCGAAACGGTTTGGAAATCCGGACGCGGTGAACCGGCGCTTCGTCGTAATCTTCCCCTTCGCCTTCCGAACCCATGTAGAATCGTCCGGCCTGAACCGGCACGAGCTTCATGCCCAGCGAATTAGTATCCTGCGCGAAGGTGGTTGTGGCAAGGAAAAGAAAAACAAACAACAGGCGATAAGCGATCATAACGTAGGGTTAATCTGATTCCTCCGGTTTAACCGGAAGGCAAAGTAAATGGATTTTAGCTGACTAGTTTCCCGGCGTAAATCGTTTCAATTCTTAAAGATGCCTGCAGCTCGCTGGCGGTCTCAACCAGGGCATCCATGTCGCGTTGCAGTTCGGGCGTCAGTAAACCAACTTCCCGGCGGGTGTACAACGAAATGGGCAGGCCGCGTTTTTGCAGGGTGTATTTGGCAATGGTGGGGTAGGCCGTATGAACCAGTTCCATGCAATCAACGAAAAACTGCTGCACACGGTCGATGTCCGGCTGTTTCTCCGGATTGTCGAAGTTGTTGCAGAGCCAGACGATCAGCTCCGGGAATTCATTGCCCTGAATGCACGACAAACCGGCGGCCCCCGCCCGCAGCGACGACACGGCATTGACCATGTAGGCGTCGTACAGACCAAACTGATACCCGGCTCCGGCGGCAATCCGGCGGGCCACCTCCTGATCGTCCAGACAGGTGTCTTTGTGGTAAATCAGGCGCCCGGTGGGCAGGAGTTCGCTCAGGATTTCGGCGCTGATCAGGCGTTTGTAGGGAACCGGGCACTCGTAGAATCCGAGCGGAATGCCGTCGGTCTGGTCGATGAGCTGGTGCATCCGGTCCAGAAAAGCCGCGTCGGATTCGTCTTCGCCGGCAATCAGACTGGTAATAACGATAACCGCATGGATACCGGTTTTGTATATACGCTTTACGAAATCCGCCTGCTGGGCGATGGGTCCGCCGAAGGTGCCCGTTGCCACGACCGGCACGCGCCCCGCCGTCTGATCAACCACAAACCGAGTGACTTCCAGCCGCTCCTCTTCCGTCAGCTCATACATCTCGCTCGATAAACAGGTGGCAAACAGGCCCGCGGCTCCGGTTTCCAGGTAAAAATCGACTAACTGGGCCAGCGCCGGGTAATCGACGGCACCGGTTTCCTGAAAAGGAGTAAGCATGACGGGAATAAAACCCTGGGGTAACGATCCGACAGAAGAGGAAGACATGGCTGAGAAAGTTGAAAGATGAAAACGCGTTGTTGTAGTCAGAAAATACCAGCGTTAATCAGAGAAACTTTTAACCTCTGATTAACGCTGGGTAACACTTTAAGTAAGGGTTTAGGAATTGGGTTAGGGTTGAGCAACAGTCTTGGGTTTAGGAATAATCGTGTTTTTAGTGCCGCGAAGTTTGGTAAACAGCAGGCCGACCAGAAAAATCGTCAGCGTACCGACCACCATGATCATGTTTTGGTGAAACGGACTGCGCAGGGCCGCGTACTCGTCCGGAATCTGGGCCGAGAATGTCATCCAGACAATCACCAGCAGGCCCACCACCGTAGCTGTCCAGGCTTCCGTGTTGCGGGTTTGCCGCGAGATGATGCCCAGCAGGAAAAGGCCGAGCATACCGCCCGCGAAAATACCGGAGAGCATCCACCAGATGTCGAGTACGCTCTTGACGCCGATCATTGCAATGCCGGTGACCATACCGAGCACTCCGAAAACCGTGGTGGCAACGTATAACAACCGCAGCGATTGCCCACCCGACAGGTTGGGCTTCAGATACCGCTGGTAAATATCAACCGAAAAAACCGTTGCCGACGCATTCATGCTCGAACTGATGGTGCTCATGGCCGCCGACAGGATAGCCGCCACGATCAGCCCGACCAGGCCCGCCGGAACCTTGTTGACCATAAAATGCGGCATCACTTTATCGCCAAATTCGGCGGGCGTCAGCGTGTTGGCCAGTTGCCGGATCGCTTCCGGACTGCCGTTGGGCAGGCGCTCTCCGGCAACCTGCATCCGGACGGCCGCCAGCATATCCGGGTTGCTTTCGTAATAAGCGTACAGACACGAACCGAGGACGAAAAAGACGAGCGAAACCGGCACGTAGAGGTACACACAAAGCCAGATCGAGCGCGTAGCTTCCTTGACCGAGGTGGTGGTATGATACCGCTGCACGTAATTCTGGTCCATCCCGAAGTTGTTCAGGTTCATGAAAAAACCGTAGAGCAATACCACCCAGAACGTCGATTGGGTGAAATTGGGCGCAAAACTGCCGAGGCTGAATTTGTCGGCAGCTTTACCGATCTGGACAATTTTATCCACCCCGCCCGGCATTCCGGCCACTACCAGGTAGAGAATGATCAGCGCTCCGGCGGTTTTAATGACGCCCTGCACCACCTCCGTCCAGATGACGGCTTCCATGCCGCCCATGACGGTATAAAGAATGATGCAGATGCCGACGACGATCATGATGGTTGCCATCGGATACCCCGTCAGGGCCTGCAAACTCAGGGCAATGCCGAAGAAAATGGAGCCCATGCGGGCCAGTTGAGTCAGGAGGAAACAAACCACGGCGTAGGTTCGTGCCCAGGGGCCGAACCGGTGTTCCAGGTGCGTGTAGGCCGAAACTTCGCCGGTATGGCGGTAGAACGGCACGAAAAACTTGGCCGCCACCCAGGCCGAGAGCGGCATTGCGAGGCTGAAAACAAACGAATTCCAGTTGCTGCCGAAGGCTTTGCCCGGTACGCCCAGAAACGTGTTGCTGCTGAGAAAAGTCGCGTAGATCGACATCCCGATGGCCCAGCCCGGAATCTTGCCCGAAGCCTTCGTAAACTGGTCGGCGCTCTTGTTGTTTCGGGAGAAATAAACCCCAACGGCCACCATCCCGACCAGGTAAGCAACAATTACCAGTAAATCGATAACGGGCAGATTCTTCATTCGGCGGGTTACGGTAATTTATGAGAATTATTTTTTAGTCTTGAGCGAAAATAACGGCTTCTTGATTAGCTTGCAAACGTAATTTTATGACTGCGCTACTAATAAATTTGACTATACTGGCAAAAGTAGTTTATATAGCCGCTGATACGTTGTGTAGACTTTTCCAATCATTGTACGATTTTACCATAAAAGAGTTCGTTGAGAATGAAGGCTCATTTTCATAAAGTACCCGTCAACGCCCAGGATGCGTTCAGCGTTCGGCACGATCGGAAGCCTAATTTTGGCAACATCTGGCACTACCACCCGGAGCTGGAACTGCACTACGTCATTCAGGGAGAGGGGGTTCGGTTTATTGGCGACAATGTGAGCAATTTTTCGGCGGGGGAAATTCTGCTGGTGGGCGAAAACCTGCCACATACCTGGCGGTGTAATGACGCTTATTTTCAGGACAGTTCCAGAATGCAGGTGGAAGCCATCCTGATGCAGTTCCGGCCCGACTGCCTGGGGCGCGACTTCCTGAATCTGGCCGAAACCCAGCCCATCCGGCGGCTGTACGAACGGGCTTCGCGGGGGCTGCTGATCAAAGGCGAAACGGGCGAAAAAATAGCGTCGCTGCTCTACAGCGTCGTTGAAGCCCGCCCGCTGCAACGCCTGATTATTCTGCTGTCAATTCTGGAAATTCTGTCGCAATCCGATGAACTGGAGACGATTACATCGGAACACGCTTTTTACCAGTCGAACGAACTGGAAACCGTGCGGCTCAACAAAGTGTGCACGTATACCCTGTCGAATTACGCCAAAGAAATCACGCTGGAAGAAGTGGCTTCCATGGCCAACCTGAGCGTCACGTCGTTCTGCCGGTATTTCAAAATGATGACGCACAAGACGTACCACGAATTTCTGACCGAGGTGCGGATCAGTCACGCGTGCCGGGCGCTGGTCGAAAACAAGCTGAGCGCCGAGGTGATCTGCTTCGATAGCGGCTTTAACAACCTGTCGAATTTTTACCGCCACTTCAAGCGCGTCAAGGGCGTGACGCCCCTCGAATACAAACGAACCTATCTTCAATAACCGTATGAACTCCCGGATTGGCTGGCTCCTTCTCGGTGCGGGCCTGCAAACCTGCGCTCCCAAACCCCACCTGACCATGAATTTTACCGAAAGACAACTTACGTTCGACGCCAAAGGGCACACCATTCATAACGCCCAGGCGTTTTCACCCTCCGACGAATGGCTGGTTTACGACACCCGGAACGTCGATACCGGCATCGGTAGCACGGGTTCTATTGAAATGGTGAACGTAAAAACCGGTGAAACCAAGGTGCTGTACCAGACGGAAAACCAGACCGAATTTGGCCCCGGCGTGGGGGCCGTTACGTTCTCGCCGACCCAAAACCGGGTGTTGTTTATCCACGGTATTCGGAACGCCGACCAGGCAAAGCCGTACGGTTTTGCCCGCCGGACGGGCGTGGCCATTGACACCGATCAGCCCGGCAAACCGATTTTTCTGGACGCCCGCGATGTGACGCCCCCGTTTACGCCGGGGGCCTTGCGGGGCGGTACCCACGCCCACGGCTGGAGCGCCGACGGCCAGTGGATCAGCTTCACCTACAACGATTACCTGCTCGACCAACTGAGCAAAACGGCCCCGGCGGTGAAGGACCTCCGCGTGGTGGGCGTGATGGCGCCGATCAAAAAAGTGGAAGTGTCCGACGACGGCTCTCGGGAAAACAATTCGGGAGAGTTATTCTCGGTGATCGTCACCCGCGTGACCGAATCGCCGAAGCCGGGGAGCGACGAGATTGACAAAGCCTTTGACGAAGGCTGGATGGGCACGGACGGATACCGTAAAGCGGACGGAAGCTGGCAGAAGCGGGCACTGGCGTTTCAGGGCAATGTGCGGAACAAAGAAGGCAAAACCGTCACCGAAATTTTTGTGGCCGACCTGCCCGACGATCTGACCCAGGCCGTTGACGGTCAGCCGCTGGCGGGAACCGAAACGACTCGTCCCAACCCGCCGAAAGGGGTTCAGCAGCGCCGGATCACGTTTACGGAACACGGAGCCGAAGGTCCCCGGCACTGGCTTCGGACGACGCCCGACGGGGCACTCATCGGTTTTCTGGCAAAAGACCCCAGCGGAACCATTCAGCTTTTTGGCGTATCGCCCAACGGCGGCCCCGTCCGGCAACTGACGAAACAGCCGTTTTCCATTCAGACCACCTTTAACTTCAGTCCCGATGGCCGCTGGGTGGCTTATGCCGCCGACAACAGCGTGTTCATCACCGAGGTCGCGACCGGCGAGTTCCGGCGGTTAACGCCCCGGTCGTCGGACGACGTGCAGCCCCGCAACGGTGTCGTCTGGTCCAACAAAGGCGATCAGATTGCGTATAACCGGTATGTGACGACGGAAAAGGGACGGTTTTTGCAGTTGTTCGTGTTAGAGAAGGGACGGTAAGCGGAGACGCATGACCAACATCTTCCTTTTCACTACAACATTGCGACTTTTGGCTACATCCGTTTTCTGATGGCTTATGAACTTTGCATCAACCAAAAATCAGAAACGATGAACCTACAAAACAACACCATTCTCGTCACCGGCGGAACCAGCGGCTTCGGATTTGAATTTGCTTCCCGACTGATTGCCTTAGGCAACACCGTTATCATCACCGGAAGAAACGCCCAACGACTGCGGGAAACGAAAGAGAAACTTCCTGCGGTCCACATCCTGCAGAGCGACGTAAGCAAAGCGGATGACATCGTTCGTCTGTATGATCAGGCAACCCAGGAGTTTCCGGAGCTAAACGTCCTCATCAACAACGCCGGTGAAATGCGCAAAATCAGTCTGCATCAGCCGCATGAACTGGAAGACATCACCCGGGAAATTGAAATCAACCTGATGGGGTCCATCCGCATGGTGCAGCAATTTCTGCCGCATTTGAAAACAAAAGCAAACGCGGCCATCCTGAACGTCACCTCGGGTATTGCCTTGATGCCCTTCCCGATATCGCCCATTTACAGCGCGAGCAAATCCGGGTTGCGGGCTTACACAAAAGCCTTACGGGTGCAGTTGAAAAATACCAACGTCAAAGTGATTGAACTGGTGGCCCCCGGAAGCTCCACGCCGTTGAACGACAAATTTGTGAACGAAGACGGCTTTAATGCGAAGGCGCTGATGGCCCCCGATAAAATTGTGGCTGCGGCCATCAAGGGAATGAAAAACGATCAGGAGGAAATTTACCCCGGTTTGGCCAGCCTCATGCGGTTGATGAGCCGGATCGCACCCGACTTTATGCTTTCACAAGCCGGCAAAATGGGCGCTTCAACGATGTATGGTAACTAAATCCAGCAAAAATGAAAATCATTAGCATTATCCTCATCGCGGTGTCGGCGTTTCTGAGTCTCAAACACGGCTGGGATGCGTTCCAGCCGGCCAACGCCGACCAGGCAAAAATGATGGCCGAGTTGGGCATCTCCAAAACCGCCATGCCGTTTTTCGGCGTATTTTCGATCCTTATTGGGTTGATGATACTTTTTCCGCAAACCTTTTTTCTGGGCAATCTTCTGAATGCCATCACCATTCTGTTGATCATGGCGCTGTCGTTACAGGCGGGAAACATCAAAATGGCGTTGATTGAAATCCCGTTTCTGGCTATGCCGCTGGTATTGATCGGGTTGAAGCATCCGTTAAACCAATAAGTTTGATCAAATGGCTCATTCAAAACCGTATCGCATCAAATCCATCACGGAAATTCACCGGTTAATGGATCTTCCCAAGCCGCATCATCCGCTCATCGGTATGATCGACCTGAAAGGACTGAAAAACGACCCCAACCTAACTTCCGTTGTTTCTGACTTGTATGTTATATCGCTAAAAAGGGGCTGCGACAAACTCTTCTATGGGCAACAGCGGTATGATTTTGATGAAGGCTTAATGGCTTTCATCGCCCCCGGTCAGATTTTGCGGGGCGAAGCAAACGGGGTGCCTCACAAGCTCGACGGCTGGATGTTGTTTATTCATCCTGACTTTTTGTGGAACACGCCACTCGCCAAAAAAATCAGGCAATACGAGTATTTTGGTTATGCTTCCAACGAAGCTCTGTTTCTGTCCGACAAAGAAGAAACCCTCATCAACGGTATCGTCGACAACATCAAACAGGAGTACCACTCCACCATCGACAAATTCAGCCAGGATGTCATTATTGCCCAGCTGGAGGTTTTGCTGACCTACGCCCAACGCTTTTACGAACGGCAGTTCATCACCCGCAAAATCACCAGCCACAAGGTGCTGGACCGGTTGGAAGAAGTACTGACGGATTATTTCAACAACGAAGATTTGGTGTCAAAAGGGCTGCCCACGGTTCGCTACATGGCCGACGCACTGCACATGTCCACCAAATATTTAAGCAGCTTACTCAAGCAGCTGACCGGGCAAACTACGCAGCAACTCATTCACGAAAAGCTGATCGAGAAAGCCAAAGAAAAACTGTCCACCACCGACTTGTCCGTCAGCGAAATTGCCTACGAACTAGGCTTTGAGCATTCCCAGTCGTTCAATAAACTGTTCAAGGCGAAGACCCGGCAAAGCCCGCTGGAGTTCAGGCAGTCGTTTAACTAACCGGGCGCCGGAGCGCCCGATTCGTACAATCCGGTATTAGTGCGAAAACCAGCTATCGGGAATATCGGCGGGTTCCGACCCGTTCAGGCTGTATTTCAGCTTGAGCGTAAAGCCGCCCCCGCCCTCGATGAAGTCCGCTTCGAACGGGTGCGCCCCTTTCTGTAAGGCAACCTGCCCGCTTTTTTCAATGGGGAAATGGTTGCCGTCGTTATCAACCACCATCCGGTCGGCAATGCGCAGAATACCGCCGTCGTCGCAGGTGTAGAAGAAGCTGTAAACGCCCGTTTCCGGAACGGTCAGGGAGCCGCGAAACTGAATGCCAAAGCTGGGCGCATTGACGGATTTCGGCACCACCACGTTGTTAATGGTATACGTACTGTCGGCGGTTTGCTGTTTCATCAGCTTGGTTTCCTTGAAGTATTTTTTGTAATAGTGGCACTGCAAACCGGCTTTGGGTGCAGCAACCGTTGCGGGCGTTGCGTAGGCTTGCTGCTGGTACCGAAGCGAGTACACATCCCCGCGCACCCCCGAGGGCGTGAAAGCCGCCACCCGAACGGTTTGCGGTTTCGAAATTTCCAGTCCGTCTTTCAGTTCGGGGGAACTGCTCTGGGGCTGCGAACCGTCGGTTGTGTACCGCAGGGTGTAGCTGTGCAGCGGTTTTTTGATGCGCAGTGTGGCTTTATCGGCAAAAACGTTCTCTTCGGCAAAACCGGTCAGATCGGGCAGGCGGTAATGAATGCCCATTTTTTCCATGCGCCCGTAATGCTGAAGCAGTCGTTGCTGGAACGATGCGTAGTTGGGGCGGGCCGTCCAGACCACTTCCGATAGCGCCGTCATGCGGGGCATGGCCATGTAGTCGGCCCGGTTTTCCGACGGAATGTATTCGGTCCAGATGTTGGCCTGAGCGCCCAGGAAGAGGTTCTTTTGCTGTGGGGTGATGCCTTCAGGAACGACGGCCAGGTTATACACGTTCTCGACCGACTGAATACCCGGAGGGCTGTCGAAGTACAGCGTGCTGACGGGCGTCATCACCACCTTGTTGCCGTTGCGGGCGGCTTTCTGAGGAGCGTCTTTCACCCAACTGCGCCAGTACATCACCGTCGCCGAGGGCTTAAGACCGCCCTCGAGCGCGTCGTCCCAAACCAGCAATTTCTTTCCCTTCGACTGAACGTACGCTTCAATCCGGTGGACGAAGTAGCTTTGCAACTCTTCCACGTTTTTGATGCCTTCCCGTTTCATCAGTTCCTGACAGGCGGTGGATTGCGCCCAGGTGGTTTTTTCAACCTCGTCGGCCCCGATGTGGATGTAGGAACTCGGGAAGAGCCTCATTACTTCGTTCAGGACAGTTTCCATGAACGTGTACGTGGGTTCGTTGCAGGGGCAAACGGGCACCGAAAACGTTTTTCCCATGCCCGGCTGGCCCGTACAGCTCAGAAATGGATACGCCTGAATGGCCGAACTCAGGTGGCCGGGCATGTCAATTTCGGGGATGATTTCGATGTGCCGGGCGGCCGCGTAGGCGATGAGCTTGCGCATCTGATCCTGCGTGTAAAAACCGCCGTATTGCGTCTGGCCGTTGTGCTGCCGCAGAAATTGCTTCGGTAAATCAAAGTCCGGGTTTTCGACGGCGCGTTTCAAAACGACCGAATCCTGGTTGTTGAAGGTTCGCCAGGCGCCTTCGGTCGTCAGTTTGGGATAGGCTTTGATTTCCAGCCGCCAGCCCTGGTCGTCGGTCAGGTGGAGGTGAAACGTATTAAACTTATAAAGCGCCAGCCGGTCGATGAATTTTTCTAAATAGTCGATGGAATAAAAATGGCGCGACACGTCGAGGTGCATCCCACGCCAGCCGTAAGCCGGGCCATCCTGAATCTGGACCGCCGGAAGAACCAGCGACGACACCGGTTTGGCACTTCGGCTCTCAAGGTCAACGGGCAGCAACTGGCGAATCGTCTGGATGGCGCGGAACATGCCGACGGGCTGTCCGGCCTTCAGCGTTACCTGTTGAGGAGTAATGGTCAGGACGTACGCTTCCGGATTGGTCAGGGTCGCATCGTGCTGCAGGACGATCCGGGTGCCCTTGCCGGTAGCGGGCAACGGTTTTCTCAGACCAGCCTGGAGCAAGGCCTGCAACTGCCGGCTTTCGTTCGCAAAACGGTTGTCCTGCACGATCAGGGCGGTTTGGGCCGTTACCGTAAACTGGCCCGCAGCGGGTGCAAGCGAAGTGGGGTAGGGAATGAGCGGGTAGCGTTGCGCGGGTTGTTGCGCATTCGCTGCCAGGACGGCCAGCCAAGCCGTCAGCACTAAGAAAAATCGGATCATAGGTCTTGATAAGTAACGACCGGTTAGGCAGGACAAGCTGCCGATTGACGCGCCATCTGGACTCATTCGGTGTAACGCCAACCCGTTTCGGACCGTAATATTACCCCGTGCAACCCGCTTCTGCAAACGGGGAATGGTCATGCTTACCCCACCAATACCGCGTTGTCGGCGTTGAGCGGCCGGTTTCGGACTGCGGGGTTACTTGCTTTTCAACCGGATCGGAACCCAGATTTCCTCCTCCGAATCCGGGTCATTGTTTCGGTATTTCTCGCCCAGTACTTCGAAATGTGGCCGGTCATCCAGAACGTATTCCGAGCTAGGCAGCCACGTTCCAAAAATGAATTGAAACGTTTCAGTAAATTCGCTCGAAGCGCCTTTGTACAGAAAAACCGCATACAAACCAGCGGGTAGGGTAAAAGTTTCCAGGCCCTCCGGCATGGAGTCAAAACCGGTTACTTCCACCAGCGCCCACTTCTCAAATTCCGTCGTTGGCGAAAACTTTGCGTAGGCCAGCGGTTTATCGTAAACCTGCAACGAGAGTAAATCCGCGGTGGCCGGGTTGATGATTTCTTTCCGACGGGGCATGAAACTCCGCCATAACTCACCGGTTCGGTCGTGGGCAAACGACATTCGCAGCCGTTGACCCACTAATTTCTTTTCGGGTAAGGTTTCTATTCGTGGGATCATGTTTGTAAAGACTCACGGTTTGGCGTGACGCATTTCGAGGCCCACCGACGTCCGGGGTTTGAAGCCCGTCCACGGTTCGGCGTCAGAGCTTTCGGGCAGCGCAAGGTATTTTGCGTAATCCATTCCTTTGAGGTGAATGCCCAGAAAAGCCGTGACAAAATGCTGGTTGATGTTGTTGATCCGGCGCTCGTTCCAGGCGGGTTCGGCGAAGTGCATGTAATCTTCGGACGCTTGGCCGGGTTTCAACGTGGCGGCTGGCGGTGGGTTCGGCGCAACATTATGGCGGGCATTGATGTAGGTCAGCAAATAGCGGTCGGCATTCACGGCCCCGTCGTAGATCGCTTTGACCCCTTTTTCGTACCCCGAAACGTCGTCTTTGCTGCCCGATACCAACAGCGTCGGGAGCTTCAACCCCGCCAGTCCTTCGGCATCCCAAACCCCGCGTTCCATGCCCCAGGGCGCAAACGCGACCACAGCTTTGATGCGCGGGTCCTGCGACGCTTTGTAGTCGGGGGCCGCCATCGTCCGGGTCTGTAAGGCCGGGCTACCGCCGGTCAGTTGCCCGAAAAATTTATTCGCCTGAGCACTGAATCCGGCCCCCGCCACGTTGAGAACTCCGTAGCCGCCCATTGAGTAACCGATCAGCGCGGTTTTGTCGGCATTGGCGAGTCCGGCCAGAAAATGGCCCGAATTCCTGGCACTCAGGCGGGCCAGTTCATCCAGGACAAACAGGTCGTCGAGCGGGCGATTGAGCAGTGTGCTGGGAAAGCCGCCCAGGTCGCGGTAGGTCGATTCGGTATGGTCGATGGCCGCAACCACGTAGCCTTTGGATGCCAGATTTTCGGTGAGGTACGTCAGCAAAAGCCGTGAGCCGGGGTAGCCGTGCGAGACAATCACGAGCGGATAGGCCCCTGTGCCCGGGTCCGGCTGGGCATCGCGCAGCGCCCGGCCCGTAAACGTGAACGGAACCAGCGGACGTTTGGGGTCGTTGGCCCGGCCCAGCACTTCGTTGTACGTAACCAGCTGATCGTTACCCGCCGGAATCCGGGCCGGGTACCAGACTTCAACCGTCAGCGGCCGGTCGTAAACCGGGCTTTTTCCGTCTTTGGTCCGCAGCACATCCACCTGCGCTTGATGGGTCAGCTTCAGCGTCCGGACGCCCACTCCGTAGGTGCCGCGGGGGGCCAGGTCCGGGGCGTCGGGCAACGGATCGCCGGGCAGAAAGGCGTCGGTGGTCTGGGCGTGGGCGGAACAACCGATGAGCAGAAAAAGAAAGAGCAACCGCAGGTTCAGGGTCAACATAGTGCGCGTAAAGGAGATTGGTCAAACGGCGTTCAAATTACAAATTGCGCGGAGTAAACGTACACGCAACCCCGCAAATCCGTACTTTAGCGGCCCGAAAAAGCACGCTGCATGTATACTTTGTACGCCATTCCAAATTGCGATACCGTGAAAAAAGCCCGTACCTGGCTGGCCGATCACAGTGTTGACTATCAGTTTCACGACTACAAAAAGCAGGGCATCGACCGGCCCACGATTGAACACTGGCTGACGCAAAAGCCGTGGGAAGAACTCGTCAACCGCGCCGGAACCACCTGGAAAAAACTGCCCGATGCCGAAAAGCCCGCAGACGCTGAAGCCGCCATCGCACTGATGATGGAGAAACCGTCGGTGATTCGTCGTCCGATCATCGAAGCGAAGGGGAAAATAATTGCGCTGGGTTTTAAACCGGATGACTACGAAAATGTGTTCTCCAGGTAGAGAATTTTTTTGCAATCCGGTATGAGTAAACGAACGCTGGATTCACCGGAAGATATTCGTTTTCTGGTGGATTCGTTTTATGAGAAAGTGCAGGCCGATGATTTCATTGGCCCGGTTTTTACCGACGTTGCCCACGTTGACTGGGATAAACATTTGCCCAAAATGTACGCGTTCTGGGAAAACATCATCCTGGGCAACAACGCCTACCAGGGCCACCCGTTCCGGCCCCACCTGCTCATCAACCAGCAACATACGCTGACTCTCGACCATTTTGAGCGCTGGCTGAAACTGTTTTCGGAAACGCTGACGGAGCATTTTGAAGGCACCAATGCCGAACTGACCCGGCAACGGGCCACGCAGATCGCGCTGGTCTGGAACAACAAGTTTCAGTACATCAACAACGATTCGTACATGGGCTAATCCTCAGCCCGGCGACTGGTTTTTGTTGCGCCGACAGCGCTCACTGCAGTATTTCACCTCGTCCCAGACGGTTTCCCATTTCTTGCGCCAGCTGAACGGTTTTCCACAAACGGCGCAGACCTTGGTGGGTAAATGACCCTTTTTCATGTCAGATCGCCCGACGAAAAATCGGGCATGGTTTGCGGACGGGCGTACGGAAACTGGCCGATTTTGGTCAGTCTGTAGTAGGTGTTCAGGCCGGAAATACCGGCATCGTTAACGCGGCTTAGGTCAAAATGGCCCTCCTCATCAACGGCTTCGTCGGGCACAATCAGGTGTTCGATCTGACCGATGATCAGCATCGTTCCGTTGAGTTCAATCGGCAAACCCTGCAAGAACTTCATCCCCATTTTTAGCGAACTTTCCTTCACAAACGGGGCCTGAAAACCGGAGAGGTATTCTTCCGTTAAGTGGCACTGGTCAAATTCCGATTCCTCCCGTTTGAATTTAGCCGAGGTGTAGTGCGCCTGCTCGATGAAGTCCTCGTGAACGTGGTTGATGGTGTAGTAGCCGGTTTCGAGAATGTTTTCGTACGTATGCTGGCCCGCGTCACGCTCCGGCCGGAGCACAAAGCCCAACAGGGCCGGATTGCTTCCCAAATGAACAACCGAGCTAAAAATCGCCAGGTTCGATTGCCCCTGGTTGGAAACCGTGCCAATCAGGTTCGCCGGTTTGATGCCGGTCACGGAGTTGATGATGTTGAGCCGACGGATCCGCTCGGTGTTGTCGAGGTCTTCTTTTGTCAAGTGCATAATTTTTCGGGAAAACCGCGTTGGGGTCACAACACCAGCTACACGGCTTGATTCAACTGTTTTTGCATAACCCACCGTTGCCCCTTAAGGTTAGGAAATATTCCGTCTCTGTCGTCTTTTGCCCGATTTTTTGCGCCTTTTGACACCCCCAGTCCGGGCGGATTGGGGGAACTTTGCGCTGATAAACAACTAGATACTATGAAATCGATCTTCTGCCTGGTAGCTGGTTTGTGGTTTATGGGCAGCCTGCCCGTCCAGGCCCAGCAACTGCGGGTGGCTTACTTCGGCGAGACCGTCACGCACTACGGGTTGAAAGTTGCCTACGAATACCCGCTCATATCCCGCGTTAAAATGGGCAATAACGCCCGCAAGGAATTTCTGATTACGCCCGGTCTGGCCGTCTACCATCATCCGCATAACCACGTCGGCGTTATTTTCTCGCCCGAACTGGCCTACCAGCGAACGGGCCCGCGTGGGGGTGTTTTCGAAGTCAGTCTGTCCAATTCGTACCTCCGGTATTTTCTGGCCGGGCAAACGTTTGAAGTTGGTGAGAATGGCGAGTTTCAGCGGGTCAGCATGGCGGGGCGCGGAGCGTATTTGCCCACGGTTTCGGTGGGTTTTGGCCGGGATTTAGCTGTTCGGAAAAACCGCTCGCTGGCCTGGTACGCCCGGCTGAACCTGATGCAGCAACGGCCGTACAACGCTTCCCAGCTTTACCGCTTTGGCATCGAATGTGGCATCCGAAAACCGTTGAAACGAAAATGAAACCGCTTTATTCATACCTCCTTGTTTTTGTGCTCCTTTCGCTCTCCGCGTGTGAGAAAGGCGGAGAAGCCGACACCGAACGAACCCTGTATTTACGGCACAAAGGGGCGGATATGCCCATCTGGGTGCGCGGCAACCTGGCGTCGGACAAACTGGTTCTTTTCCTGCACGGCGGCCCCGGCGACTGCGCCATGTGTTACCGTCATTACCTCAAAGACCTGGAAAAAGACGTAGCCGTGGCTTACTGGGACCAGCGCATTGCGGGTTCGTCGTCCGGGAAAGTGGACGTAAAAACGCTGAACTACGAACAGTTTGGCGAAGATGCCTATTACGTGGTGAAGCTCCTGAAAGAGCAGTACCCGCACACCCGGATTTACCTGCTGGCTCACAGCTTCGGCGTCGAGTTGGCATGGCAGTTTCTGACCACGCGCGACAACCAGAAAATGGTCAGCGGGTTGATGGCCGTCAACGGAACGTTTTCGACTTATCGCTGGCTGGTGCAGATGCGCGCGTGGATTTTGCGCGAAGCCCGGCTTCAGAACAACGCGGAAATCCAAAAATACGCCGAGGAAAATCCGGTGACGCGTGAAAATCTGGGCACCTATAAATGGCCCGAACTCTACAAACGGATGCTGGATCTGGGCGGCAACCCGGTTTCGATTTACGACGATAAATCGTTCGTTCTCAATTACCTGTTTGCTTCACCTAATACCGCGCTGGCGCAGTTCTCGCACCCGAAAGCCTACACCGACTACGGCGATCACGAAATCCGGACGTATGAAAAGAGCGCACTCCTGAAGACCGTCCAGATTCCGGTGACCTTGTTCTGGGGCAAGAAAGACGGGGTGGTGCCCGTTGAAATTGGTTACGAAACCCGCGATTTGCTGACGCAGACCACCCCCGCGTTTGTCCTCTTCGAGCAGTCGTACCACGAGCCGTTTATCAGTGAGACCGATCGGTTTGTGGCCGAGGTGCTGAAGTTTGTCAAGTAATCCCGGGTTTCGGTTATATAATATATAAACGGTTTAACCGGCTTATTCAAACGTCTGGTAGTGGTTGATGTAGAAGTGGCTGACCTTACCATTCTTGAAATGGATCTGAACTTCGTCCATTCGGTTGGGTTCGGTCTGGTACGCAAAATACCACTGCGGAGACTGGCCCATGGCCGGATCATACGGTTTGGATACGTTCTTGGTCAGCAGCAGGATGCGCTCGAACGTGTTGGCGTAGGCGCTCATTTGCCGGATTTTGGCCAGCTTTTCGTATAGATCGCCAACAGCATCCCCGGTGCGAATGGACGAAGATTTGGCATTGACCGGCCACTGGACAAGCTGTTTGCCGCTGTTCAGATAAATGCTCTTGACCCGGTTGGCTTCGATGGTTAGCTGCACGCCCGACTCCGTACCCCGGTTTTCATCCAGGAGAATGTACTGGTACAGCGGAAGCCGTTCGCGCAATTGGGTAATGTCCGAAGAAAAATTGCTGACCACGTTGATAGACGAAACACCGTTGATAGACGAAACACCCCGGCTTTGCCGAAGCGCCTGAACCGCGGTGTAAACGTTCTCGGCATCAGCGCCGATGTTAATGCCAAGGTAAGTGCCGGTCAAGATGCTGTCTTTTCCGATAAATCCGCTGGGCGGACAGATGACGAACGTATCTGGAGAAACCGATGTGTCTTTCTGGCAACCGGTCAGCAGAACAAAGAGAAGCAGCGTGCAGGGTAGGAATTTTTTCATGTTTTATGAAAAGTTGATAAACTTTAATTCATATGACTCTCCCTGGGTACGATCGGTTGTAAAGGTCACAGGCTAAATTTTATTCCGCTGCGGAACTGACAGCCCCCTTTTTCGTGTGTTGTGGTCGATTCATTTAGACACAAAGAAGAATGAGCAACACAGCAAAACAAGCCGCTTCAACCTTCAAAATTGGTGGTGAACTGGAAATCAACCGTCTGGGCTACGGCGGTATGCAATTGACCGGCCCCGGTGTTTGGGGCGACGCGCCCAACCGTGAAACCGCCAAGCAGGTCCTGCGGAATGCCGTGGAAGCGGGGGTGAATTTCATTGATACGGCGGACTCCTACGGCCCCCATACCAACGAAGTCCTGATTGCCGAAGCCCTCCATCCGTATCCCGCCGGGCTGCTGATTGCCACCAAAGGCGGCTTCGACCGGACGGGACCGAACCAATGGGTCACCAACGGCCGCCCGGAGCACATTCGCGAAGCTATTGAAGGCAGCCTGCAACGGCTGAAGCTGGACCATATCGACCTCTGGCAACTGCACCGGTTTGATTCGAACGTGCCGGTGGAAGAAACCCTCGGGCCGGTGGTGGAAGCCGTTCAGGCCGGAAAAATCCGGCACGTAGGGCTGTCAGAAGTTGGTATTGAAGACATTGAACGGGCCGAAAAAGTCCTGCCGATTGTTTCGGTACAGAACCTGTACAACCTCGGCAATCGCAAGTGGGAAGACGTACTGGATTATACGGCCCAGCGCGGCATGGCGTTCATTCCCTGGTATCCGCTGGCGTCCGGGCCGGACAAGCTGGCGAGTAAAATTCAGGCGATTGCCCAGAAACACAGCGCCACCACGGCCCAGATCGCGCTGGCCTGGCTGCTGAAACGCTCCCCGAACATGCTGCTGATTCCGGGCACCAGCTCGCCGGAGCACCTGAAGGAAAACCTGGCCGCCGACCAGATCGAGCTGTCCGATGACGATTTTGCGGCTCTGTCGGAATAGGGGTTTTAGACAAAAGAAGAAAGACAAAAGAGCAAAGACAAGAAAGATTAAAGAGTCTCGTTTCAGGCTCTTTTCTCTCTCGTCTCAACTCTCTTGTCTTTTGCCTACATCAAACTTACTTTTTATCCCACCAGACTTTGCTCAGGTAGGTGTCGCCGTTGCTCAACCGCGAGGTGGCTTCGTTGTAGTTGGCGGCATTCCGAATCCGTTCGGTGCTGGAATAAACGCCCCGGCGCGGAATCTGGCCGTTGGTGGTTCCGGGGTTTGGGCCGGGTGTCAGTTTGGGGTAGCCGGTCCGGCGCCATTCGGCGTAGGCTTCGTAATGCCGCATAAACAGGCTGATCCACTTCTGGGTCATGATTTGCTCCAGTTGCTGCTCGGCGGTTCCCGTTAGTTTCCCTTCCCGGGCGAGGTAGGCCGTCAGGTCGGCTTCGGCAATAGAATACGGCTGGATTTGCATCGCGGCCCGGATACCGGCCTGGTAGAAACCTTCCGCCTGCGCGGGCGTCAGCCCACCCCAGCCCAGCAAAGCGGCTTCGGCCTTGAAGAAGCAGTTGTCGGAATAGGCCAGAAACACGTACGGGAAGGTGGCTTTCCGGTCGTTGTAAATGGCGATGTTTCCGTACGAATAATCATCCCGGTTGATGATCACGCTGTTGCCCAGCGCAACCCCCAAGCCGCGGTAAACGGGCGTACCCGCTTTCTTGGAGTTTTCAGTGGGTTCGGCAATGCGCGGCAGCCGCGGATCGTTCTTCGCCAGCAGCAGGTCGATAAACGGCGCGGCCAATTGGTTCAGTTCTTTGCTGCTGTTGTAACCGCCAATGATGGGGTGATAACCAAATGGATTACCGTCCTGCGTCACTGTCGGCATGGCTCCGTTCTCGGCGTTGCTTTCGATCAACGGGGCACTCAGGGCCTCTTCCACGGTTTTGCGCGCCAGTGCCGCATCGGCATACCGCAGCCGCATACCCAGCCGGAGTTTCAACGAGTTACCAAATTTGCGCCACTTAGTAACGTCGCCCTTGTAAACAAAATCGGCGTTGCCGTAGGAAACATCCGTTGCGTTCAGCTGGCCGATAGCCGCGTCCAGTGCCGCAATGAGCGATTTGTAGATGTCTTCCTGCTTGTCGTATTTCGGCAACAGAATCAGGTTATCGTCCGGCAAACCGGCCTCGTTGTACGGAATATCACCCCAAAAATCGGTCATGCGCTGCCAGAAATAGATTTCCGTAATCTTGGCAATCGCCAGTTTGGTGCGGCCGTTGGGCGTGGCTTCCTGTCCTTTCAGAACCTGATTCCGAATCTGCGACAGGTTCTTGATCAATTCGTAGTGCGACGTCCAGTTGTTGGTTTCGTAAATATCGCGGTCCTCCAGGTACTGCGAGGGGGCCGAGAGCGAACCGCTGGCCCATTGCTCCACCCACGACCCAACCTGCCACCAGTTGGTGCCGTCGGCCAGAAAGCCGTTGAGTTGCGCCTGCGAGTAGAGGTACTCCGCCGGTACATTGCGGGGTTGGGTAGGGGAGGTGTTCAGTTCCTCAAAATTGTTGGTACAGGCCGATGCCGTCACGAGCAGCCCCAGTACCGAAATTCGTATTTTTTTAGCGAATCGTTTCATGGTTGAATGGCGGTTTAGGGTTCAATCAGAAGCTCAGGTTTAAGTCTACACCCACGGTCCGCATCATTGGCAGTGAGTGCTGTTCCATGCCCATCGTTCCCGAATTGACGTTGATCGATGCGTTTTCGGGCGAAAAACCGTCGGTGTGCCGTTCGATGTAGCCCAGGTTCCGGCCGTACAGGGCCAGCGACGCCCCCCGGATCACCTTGTTGTTTTTGAGTAAACCCGCCGGAATCTGGTAGGCCAACCGAACCTCGCGGATGGCGATGTAACTGGCGTCATACAGGAATTCTTCAGCGACGGCAAAGCCTTTGTCCGAAGCCACACGGTTCCAGTAGGCCTGGGCCGTTACCGGAATGTCGTTAGGCTGGCCGGTGCTGATCCACTGGTTGCCTTCCCTGCGGGCTTTCACTCCTTCGGCAACCAAACCGCCTTCCCGGCCTTCCAGCGTCCGTTTCGACGTTCCGTAGGCGGCTTCCTGCACGCGTCCCTGCGAAAAAATCTGGCCACCCCGCCGGATGTCAAGCAGGGTACTCAGCGATAATCCCTTGTAGGAGAAGCTGTTGGTCAGGCCGCCAATCCATTTGGGCGTTGCGTTTCCGATGGCGAGCGTTCCGATGCTCTGAACGATGGGCAAGCCTTTGTCGTCGATCAGCCGGTTGCCGTTTTCATCTTTCAACCAGGCGTAGTCGGCGGCTTTCAACTGGCCATAGGGTTCGCCCGGAGCGGCCACCACGCGGATGTTGCGGTCGGAGCCAACAACAACTTCGTTCACGCCATCAATGAGTTCCAGCACCTTGTTGCGGTTGGCCGAGAAGTTGAAACTGACGTCCCAGGTAAAACCGTTGTTGAGCTTCACGGGCGTACCCCCGATCAGAAACTCAATGCCCTTGTTTTCGATCCGGCCCGCGTTGGTCACTTTGGTGCTGTACCCCGTCGACTGGGAAATTACGATCGGCAGAATCTGGTTGCTCGTTACGGAATAGTAATAAGTGAAATCCAGGTTCAGACGGTTCTTGAAAAACCGCAGTTCGGCCCCGGCTTCGTACGAGGTTTTCAGTTCGTTTTTCAGATTTGGGTCTACGACGGTATTAGTATAGGTAGCCAGCGGCTGATTCAGGAACGTGTTGGCGTTCAGGTTGTAATACCCCAGCGTCAGATACGGGTCGCCCGACCGGCCAGCCTGGGCGTACGATGCCCGCAGCTTCAGGTAATCCAATGCCGGAAAATTCAGCGGAATAGCATCGGTAACCGCCCAGCTCAGCCCCACCGACGGGTAGAAAAAGGAACTGTTGGTGATCGGCAGGGTGGACGACCAGTCGTTGCGCGCCGATACATCGAGGAAGAGGTAGTTGCGGAAACCGACGCTGGCCTGCCCGAACACGGAGTTAATGACCGACTCGGCCACGCCCAGCCGGGGCGTATTCAAAACCGTCCGGCCGATGGCGTACAGCCCCGGAATGCTAAGCTGCGTACCGGCATTACCCGTGAGCCGGTAGCGGTTGCTGAGGTGGTTGGCCCCCAGGTTGGCGCTGATGGAGAAATCGCCGACCTCCCGGTTGATCATCAGCAAACCGTCGATGTTTTCGGTTTTGTTAAACTCCATATTTTCATAGACGTCCCCGGTTTGGGAAATCCGGGTTCCGATGGCTTTCCAGCCGAATTGCCGCTCGTAGTACAGGTCGGAACCGTACCGGAGCTGTACGTTAATGCCTTTGGCGATTTCGTAATTCAGCTTGGCGTAGGCAATGATGCGGTCGCGGGTATCTTCGTTGTGCGTGTTGTTGATCGTCCAGAACGGGTTGGAAGTCACCGAGTTGCTCTCGAAAATTTTCTCCCCGCCGACAAAAAAGCCGTTGCCGCCCAGGTCCTGCGAGTAGCGAATGTCTTTGGCCGTGTATTCATACCGTTTCAGGCCGTCCATGTTCAGGCTGCGCGGTACGTACAGAAACCGGTAGACGGGGTTCATGCCGTCATCGCCCACGTACGGCCGGTTGTTGACCTTCTGGTTGATGTAATTAATCTTCGTGTCCAGGTTCAGGCCCTTGGCAATATCCGCCGATAGCTTGACCGTCACCGAATTGCGGTTCAGCTTGTTGGTGGGCACGAAACCGCTGTTGCTTAGGTTGGTCAGCGAAAAATAATAGTTTACTTTCTCGCCCCCGCCATCGACGCTGACGGTGTTGATGGCCTGCTTTTCGGGCTGGAAAAACTCCTTGTACGGATTGGCAATCGGGGAGTAGCTGACGGTGTCGCCCCACATATCCTCCACGGTTTGCCCCTGCATTTGAGGGCCCCAGCTACCGCGCGTCGTCGGGTTGCGGCCCGCGCTCAGTTTCGGAACACCGCCCGTCAGCGCTGAATTATAGGGAACAACCTTGCCGTCGGCCTGGCGGTAATAGGTAAACTGCCCGTTGTAGCCCTGCCCATATTCGTTCTGGTAATCCGGGGTGACCAGCGCATTGCCGACCGAGTAACTGCCGTTGTACTGGATGCTTGGACGGCGGTTGCGTCGGCCGGATTTGGTCGTGATAATCACCACCCCGTTGGCCCCGAGTTGCCCGTACAAAGCCGCGCCGTTGGGACCTTTCAGGATGGTCATCGATTCAATGTCGTTGGGGTTGATGTTGGAAATACCGTCCCCGCCGTCCAGACCGCCCTGGAGCTGGAATGAGCTGATGGCCCGGCGGTTGGAATTGTCGATCGGAACGCCGTCGATCACGTACAGCGGCTGCGAATTTCCCGATAGCGAAGAATTTCCGCGGATCACAATTCGCGACGAACCCGAGGCTCCACCGGCCGAGGAAGTCACCTGAACACCAGCCACTTTGGCTGAGAGGGCGGTTCCCAGGTTGGTAACGTTGGCCTGCGCCAGATCGGACCCCTTGATTTCTCCGGCGGCATACGCCAGCGCTTTTTTCTCGCGTTTAATACCGAGGGCCGTCACGATCACTTCGTTGAGGGTCTGATCGCCCGGCAGCAGACGAACCGTCAGGACGCTTTGCGTGCCGACGGTAATTTCCTGGCTGGCGTAGCCTACGAAGCTGAAAACCAGAACGCTATTGCCGTTGGGGACGTTGATTTTGAAACCGCCCTGGGCGTCGGTGGTAGTGCCCTGCGTGGAGCCTTTGACAACAATGCTGACGCCCGGCAACGCTTCGCCTTTGTCGTCGGTAACGCTTCCCGAAACCGCCTGGTCCAGCGCTCTGGGTTCGGCAGGGGCCAGTTCGCTCATTTTTCCTTTGGTCAGGATAATCCGGTTGTCGGCCACTTCGTAGGCAATGCCCAGGGGCGCCAGCACCCGTTCCAGAACGCCGGACAAAGCCTCGTTGGTGGCGCTAACCGAAATGTCGCGGTCGGCCCGGATGTTCTGGGGAACGTAGATGAATTTAATCTGCGTCTGCTTTTCAATTAGGCTCAACACCTGTTTCAGGGGCGCATTTTTCAGGTTGAGGCTGATGCGCTGACTGAGCAGTTCTTTCGTGGCCTGGTCCGGGCTGAAGGCCAAACCGGTCCGGGTGACGGCCAACAGCAGGAGCAGGTACGTCAGCCGGTGGAGGTGCCCCACGAACGGTCGGGTTAGTAGTCGTTTTTTCATTGTTGGTTTGTTAAAGGTGTCGCATAATTAATTAAGGGTTACTCGCCACATCCGGTTGCCAGGATGAGGATTTTGCCGTCGGTTACTTCGTAGGAACCGCCGAGCGATTTGCTGATCATCCGCAGTTGTTCGTACAGCGTCAGGCCGGTCAGCGAAGCCGTCAGCGTGCATTTTTGCAGCAGCGATTCGTTGTAGACAATATCGATTTCGTACGTGTCCTCGATGCGCCGGAACACCTCGGCAATGGGTACGTCCTCGAACTCAAAGGAAACCGTGGCCGCCCGGGGTGATACCCGAACCGGCTCTTCCACCAGTTCTTTGCGGAACACTTCCTCTTTCGCGTTGAAAACCACTTGCTGATTGGGCGTCAGCACCACGCCCGACACCACCGGCTTCTCGGCGTTTCGCTGCTGCTCCAGTTCCTTGCGGGAGTACACCGTTACGCGCCCGGTCCGGACGGCAACCGTCACCTGCGGATTTTCATCGAAGGCTTTTACCGTAAAACTGGTGCCGACCACGCGCGTCACCACGTTGCGGGCGTAGACCAGAAACGGGACCTTCGGATTGGAAACAACGTCAAAGAAAGCTTCTCCCGTGAGCAGCACAGCCCGCACGCCCTGCCCGAAGCTGGCTCCGTGCTGAAGCCGGCTGTTGGGTTGCAGCCGAACCGTGCTGCCATCCGGCAACCGGACCAGAACGGGTTTGCTGGTCCGGTTGGCCTGTTCAACCATACCTTCGCGGGCGGACACCCCGGTCCACGAACTTCTGAGCGAGGATACTTTCTGGAGGGTCAGCCAGCCCAGCCAACCGGCCACCAGCAACAGCGCTACCGAAGCCGCAATCCGGTAACCCGGTGTGCCAAAAAGGTTGAAAAACGTTCGGTCAGGAGCCTGACGCACGCGCCGGAGAATCTGGTCCGTTTCGTGTTCCAGCGTTGCGTCGGTCGGGCCCGCATTCTGTGGAGTCAGCGCTTCCAGAATGTCCTTGGCCAGTAGGGCTTCCGAACGGTTGGGATGCGCCGTGGCCATCCAGTCGGACCAGAAGGCCACGGCGGCTGAGTCACGGTTGTAAACCCAGGCGATAAACGAATCGTCATTCAGAAAATCTTCGGCTTTGTAGGTATGATACGCCTGCATGGAAAACAAGAGGTCCGATGGGGGCCGTCTTCTGGAAATAGGACGGTTTTCCGGGGGCATACCCACGCGGAGCAAAAATTTTTATCAGCCGCCTTTTCTTCGGAGATTTTCGCTACTTTGTAGGTGAGAAAGACCACCACCGAATGCCTAACACTCCGCCCGTATGAAAAGAAGTTTGCCGGATTCCGATCTGTGGGAAGAAATTCGGATGGGGGACGAGCCGGCTTTTGAAGAACTGATCCGGCGTTTCTACCGGCCCCTGTACCAGTACGGTCTGAAATTCACCCGCGACGTTGACTTGCTGAAAGACGGTATTCAGGATTTGTTTGTGGAGTTGTGGACCTACCGCCGGAACATTACGCAAACCGATTATGTGCGGGTGTACCTCTTCAAATCGTTACGGCGAAAACTGCACAGGAACGCCCGCCGAACCGGTGCGGCCGAACCGTTGGAAGAGGACTTCTCCGATGACTCTTTTTACGCCGAGAGTTTCGAAGAAGAACTGATCCGGACGGAGCTATCCACGTACCAGCGGTCGCGCCTGGAAGCCTTGCTCAGAACCCTGACCGACCGCCAGAAGGAGGCCATTCACCTGAAATTTTTTGCGGCATTGCCCAACGATCGAATTGCGGAAGTAATGGGCCTCAACTACCAGTCGGTCGCCAACCTGCTGCACCGGGCCGTTAACAAACTTCGGGAGGGCTGGCACGGGTTGCTGATGTGATTGCCCGGATTTCCAACCTCCCCTAAAAATCACTAACTTTGCAATTCTCTGCTAAACTCTTTTTTAGAATTTGCTTGTCTCCGCGAAATAGCGCTTAAACTGTTTCGCGGAGACAAGCAGCGATCAACAGAGTTTAGCAGAGATATAAAAAATTGAATCATGTTTGAAAATCTTCAGGATAAACTTAATCAGGCGTTCAAGACCCTAAAGGGGCAGGGTCGGATTACGGAAATTAACGTGGCCGCAACCGTTAAGGAAGTGCGACGGGCCTTGACCGATGCCGACGTTAACTACAAGGTAGCCAAGGAGGTTACCGATCGTGTCAAGGAAAAAGCCCTCGACCGCAAGGTGTTGATTGCCGTTGAACCGGGGCAACTTTTCGTCAAGATTGTTCAGGAGGAACTGACCGAGTTGATGGGGGGCGAAGCCCAGAACATCAACCTGAAGGGCGATCCGGCCATCATTCTGATCGCCGGTTTGCAGGGTTCGGGGAAAACGACCTTCTCGGGAAAATTGGCGGCTTACCTGAAAAAACAGGGCCGTAACGTGCTGCTGACAGCCTGCGACATTTACCGCCCGGCGGCCATCGACCAGTTGAAAGTGCTCGGTGAGCAGGTGGGGGTGGACGTGTATGCCGAACCGGAAAATAAAAATGCCGTTGAGATTGCGCAAAACGCTCTGGCGCAGGCCCGCAAGACCAATAAGAAAGTCGTTATCGTCGATACCGCCGGTCGCTTGGCCGTCGATGAGGTGATGATGCAGGAGGTGGAAAACCTTAAGAAATCGCTGAATCCGACCGAAACGCTGTTTGTTGTCGACTCGATGACGGGGCAGGATGCGGTCAACACGGCCAAAACCTTCAACGAACGGCTGAACTTCGATGGGGTGGTGCTGACCAAGCTGGACGGTGACGCCCGGGGTGGGGCCGCGCTTTCAATCCGGGGCGTGGTGCAGAAGCCCATCAAGTTCATCAGTACGGGTGAGAAAATGGACGCGCTCGACGTCTTCTACCCCGATCGGATGGCGAGCCGGATTCTGGGCATGGGTGACGTGATTTCGCTCGTGGAGCGCGCGCAACAGGCGTTCGACGAAGACGAAGCCAAGCGCATCAGCGCCAAGATGCGGCAGAACAAGTTTGATTTCAACGACTTCCGCGGGCAGTTGCAGCAGATCAAAAAGATGGGGAACATCAAAGACCTCATCGGTATGATTCCCGGCATGGGCAAGATGATGAAGGACGTTAACATCGATAACGATTCGTTCAAGCCCATCGAAGCCATCATTGGCTCCATGACGCCCAAAGAGCGCGAACGTCCCGAGATCATTGACGGCAACCGGAAGAAACGCATTGCCAACGGGAGCGGTACTTCCATTCAGGAAGTAAACAACCTGCTGAAGCAGTTTGACGAAATGCGGAAGATGATGAAAAAAATGAATCAGATGCAGACGTCGGGCAAGCTCAACAAAATGATGCGGTAAACCCGTCGGCAATTGATATAAACCAAAAAAGGCGGGGATGCTCCCCGCCTTTTTTAGTGGATTTCCTTATTTCTGAGACGTGTAATTTCCCCGCTCCAGATTCCGGGCCTGCGGAAAAAGGGTGAGCGCTTTTTTGTACGTTTCATCGTTTTCCGACAGCATCTCGAAGAACTCGTTGTTGAGCCCGTCGCGGTGGCTTTTCCGCCAGATATTCTGCGCAATGTACGCTTTAAGCTGCGTCTGGACGTATTTCTTCGACCGCTTGAATTCGGCTTCGTTGAACTTAATGCCCTGCGCCGTGGCGTCGTCCGTGAGTCGTTTCAGCATGGCGTCCGTTATGACGAAGTTCTTCTTGTAGCTATCAAAACCGTCTTTTTCCAGTTGTTTGCGGTGATCGTTGGCGTATTCCATGGCCTGCTCCCGCACAATGTTCTTGTTGAACAACTGAATCAGATACTTGGTCATAAACATCGTGTCGCGGGGCACAAATACGTCGGGGGTAATGCCGCCCGCGCCAAATACCGTCCGTCCGCCGGTGGTTTTGAACTTGTACTTCTCGTTGTTCTTGATGCTGTCGGCAATGTAATATTCACCGCTTTTCGAGCGGGCTTCCAGCTCTTTTTCGTAGTCCTCGCCGTGGCCCGCCATGTACGGTTTCTGGATACTCCGGCCGCTCGGGGTGTAATACCGGGAAATGGTCAGCCGCAGCTCCGAACCGTCAGACAGCATAACCGGCATCTGCACCAGTCCTTTGCCGAACGACCGCCGACCGACGATCAGCGCCCGGTCGTGGTCCTGCAACGCACCGGCCACGATCTCCGACGCCGACGCACTGCCTTCGTCCACCAGCACGATCACCGGGCCGTCTTCAAACTGGCCCGCAATCCGGGCTTTGGTCTGGCGGTCGTAACGGTCGTCTTTCCCGTCGGTGTAAACCAGCAGTTTATCGCCGGAAATGAATTCGTCGGCCAGACTCGTGGCCTTGTCCATGTAACCACCGGGGTTGTTGCGCAGGTCGAGCACCAACTGGCTCATTCCGCGTCCTTTCAACGATCCGAGGGCCTTTTTAAATTCGTCGTACGTGGTTTCCGAGAACCGGTTTACTTTGATGTAGCCCGTTTTGTCATCGATCATGTAAGAAGCATCCACCGAATAGGTCGGAATGCGATCCCGCCGAACCGTGAACGTCAGCGGTTTTTTTTCTCCCTTCCGCAAGATGCTCAGCTTCACTTCCGTTCCTTTTTTACCGCGCAGCATTTTAAACACGAGCGCGTTGTCGAGTTTGCTGCCGGTCATTTCCGTGTTATCGACCTTAACGATCTTGTCACCGCTCAGGATTCCGGCGGTTTCGGACGGGCCACCCGCCATGGGCGTCACGACGTACACGGTATCTTTGTAAATGTTGAATTCGACGCCAATACCGTCGAAACCACCTTCCAGCTGGGTCCGGGCGGCTACGGCATCCTGCGGATTCATGTACGTGGTGTGCGGGTCGAGTTTCTCCAGCATTTTGGAGATCGAATAATCCACCAATTCTTCCGTATTGACCGAATCGACGTAGTTGTTTTCAATCAGTTGCAGCACCTCCTTGAATTTGGAGTAACCCCGCCCGATGTTGTTGAGGCTTTTGCCGCCCCCAAAAAACGTAGCGCCGATCAACACGCCGGCCGCCAGCGTAATCCCCAGAAGCATGGGCAACCGCACGGTCGCCTTGTCGTTGTTAATTTTTTCGTGTTCAGGTTCTCTCATCATAAACGTACCCACGCATTAAAGCCCGTGTTTTTCATTTAATTGACTGTGTCATTTACCAGCTGTATAGACCAAACTCACACGGTCCGGCCTATCGGTACGTAACTTCTGCATAACGTAAAATAACCGGTAAATTGTTTGTCGGATTCCTAATGAAAGATAGGTAATTTCTTCCGACTCTCCTACTTGACCAGTAAATCTGATTTCATGGTATCCGCCAGTTGAATATACGTATCAAGGGCCGACGGATTTCGGAGCGTATCCGGGTTAGCGACCCGTTCGGGCGATAGTCCCATCAGGATCTTTTTCACGGGCATTTCTACCTTTTTACCGCTGATCGTGTACGGAATTTCCGGTACCTGATAAATGATATCGGGCACGTGCCGGGGGCTGTACTGCGTCCGGAGCGCCTGCCGGATCTGCTGGGCCGTTGCCTCATCCAGCTCCGCTGTCTGCCGGTTTTGGGTGTCTTTCAAGACAACGAACAGGGGCATAAGATACCGTCCGCCGTGCAGCTCCAGACAAACCACCAGGCTGTCGGCCACCGCCGGAACGCTTTCAACGGCGCTGTAGATTTCGCTTGTCCCGATCCGGACTCCGTCGCGGTTGAGGGTGGCATCGGACCGGCCGTAGATGATGACGGTTTTGCGGTCGGTGATTTTAATCCAGTCGCCGTGCCGCCAAATGCCTTCGTACTGCTCAAAATAGCTGGCTTTGTAGCGCTGGTTGTCGGGGTCGTTCCAGAAATACACCGGCATCGACGGCATGGGTTCCAGAATGACCATTTCGCCTAGTTCGTTTCGCACCGGCTTGCTGTTTTCATCAAACGATTCAAGCTTGCAGCCCAGCATCCGGCATTGGATTTCCCCTTCGTATACCGGTAGGAGCGGAGAGCCACCGACGAAACCGCTGCAAACGTCGGTACCCCCGCTGAGCGACACCAGCCAGACGTTTTTCTTGACCGACTCGTAAACCCAGCGAAACCCTTCGGGCGGCAGGGGTGAACCCGTCGAACCAATGGTTTTCAGGTGCGGTAATCTGGACGAACCCGCGAAAGACAAACCGGCCCGCATACAGGCCAGCAGGTAAGCCGCCCCCGTCCCGAAATGATTGACTTTGGCCCGCTCGGTCAGGTTCCAGAGCACGTCCAGGTTCGGGTGGATTGCCGAGCCGTCGTAAAGCACGAGTGTCGACCCAACCAGCAGCGAGGCCAACGAATAATTCCACATCATCCAGCCCGTCGTCGAATACCAGAAATAGCGGTCGCCGGGCTGCACGTCCTGGTGCAGGGCCAGCGCCTTGAGGTGTTCGAGTAGGCAGCCGCCGACGCTGTGGGTAATGGCTTTGGGTTTGCCCGTGGTTCCCGACGAAAATAAAATCCAGAGCGGATGTTCAAACGGTACGGGTTCAAACGACAGGGGGGCGTTGGGCTCGGTTTCGAGCACGGTATTCCACAAAACGGCTTTGCTGCGCGGACCGGCCGGTGGCTCAAAGGACGGGTTCAGGTACGGAATCCAGACCACTTTCTTTACCGTTGGCAGGACGCCCTGCAGGTCGTTCAGCGCGTCGGTTTTATCAATCTCTTTGCCGCCGTACACGTAGCCGTCAACGACAAACAGGACTTTGGGCTCAATGGGCCGGAACCGGTCAACGATGCTGGCCGTTCCGAAATCCGGCGAACAGCTCGACCAGATAGCCCCCACGCTGTTGGTTGCCAGGAACGCCACAACGGCTTCCGGAATATTGGGCAGGACCGACACCACGCGGTCGCCGGGCTGTACATCGTTTTTGCGCAGAAATTCGGCCACTGCATTTACCTGCTGCTCCAGTTCCGACCAGCTCATGGATGTCAGCGGGTTTCGTTCTGATTGGTAAAGCAGGGCCGGCCGTTCGTTGGTTTTGTTGCGAAAAATATGCTCGGCGTAGTTCAGGGTAGACCCCGTAAACCAGCGGGTGCCAATCTGGCCCGAAGCCGGTTTCTCGATGACTTCCTGGTAGTCCTTGTGGCAGATGACGTTAAAAAACTGCCAGATGCTCAGCCAGAAATCTTCCAGATCAGTGGTCGACCAGTCCCAGAGATCGTGGTAGTCGCGGAAATACAGTCCTTTTTTGACAAACAGCCAGTCCAGATACCGCTTCATCTGTGAAGAATCGATGAACCGCCGGTCGGGTTTCCAGAGCGGTTCTTTGCGTTCAGCGTGTGTGGGGAAGTGTTCAGAAGCCATAGTAAAAATCTAACTCGAAATTCCTGGAATTATTCTGAATCGTTTCGAACGAAATTGTGTTCCGTTTCAGAACAAAGTCAGAATTTATACGAAAATACGCTAACTTTGCAGCCCATTTCAGAAAGCGTTTTAGAACTGGCTGAAAATCAAATTATTCTACACAAACTACAGTAGTGATACTGCAACTTTTATGAGCAAAAGGAGAGAAGAACCAACAGGTCGCCGGGAAGGCCGAACAGGTGGAGCGGGGCGGCCTGATTCAGCCAGTAAATTCTACAGTAAATTCAATAAAGATACCGAACGGCGGGACGATTCCCGCGGGGAAGAACGCCGGGAGCGCAGCTTCGATAAACAGCGGGGAGAGCGTTCGTCGGGTGCCCCACGCCGGTCTGACGACAACCGGTCGCGGAATGATTCGCCACGCGGGGAGCGGAGTGGCCGCTACGAAGGCGGAGGACCCCGCCGGGAGTTTGACCGGCCGCGCGAATCCCGCGATGACAACCGGGAGTCTCGCCGGGACAACGACCGGGGGTTCCGTCGGGATGATAACCGCAGCAACCGGTTTGAAGGCGGAGGACCCCGTCGCGATTTCGAAGGACCGCGCTCAGGCCGGCCTTCGTCGGATCGGGATAACGATAATAGAGGATTTCGGAGGGATGAACGCGGCTCCGCAGACCGGGGCAACGCCGGACGCCCCCGCTTCGACGAGAACCGCTCACGAAACGATGACCGCGGGGAGCGGAGTGGCCGCTACGAAGGCGGAGGACCCCGCCGAGACTTTGACCGGCCGCGCGAATCCCGCGATGACAACCGGGAGTCTCGCCGGGACAACGACCGGGGATTCCGTCGGGATGATGACCGCAGCAACCGGTTTGGCAATTCGGAACCCCGCGAGGACCGTTTCGGCGGGGAACGCTCGTACGGTGACCGTTCACGGAATGCCGACGCCCGTCCTGAGCGTCGGGACAATCGTTTTGGTAATGAACGCAGCTACAGCGATCGCTCTGATCGCAGCCGTGATCAAGAATCCCGCCATCAGCGCGATGCGCGTCCGGGTTTCGACCGTTCGCGCCGGGATGACCGTCCGTCACGCGATGATCGCCCGGGCTACTCCGACCGTTCGCGCCGGGACGAGAACGATGAATCTTACCGCCGGAAAGTGCAAGACAGCCGGGAGCGGCAGGTGGGTCGGTCGCAGGCGCCGGACTATGATATTGATAAATTGAGAGCCAAAGCGTTTGCCGGCCGTGATTCCCGCGATAAACGGGGGAAGAAACCGGGTCGGAGCCAGGCCGTCAGCAGAAGCCGGAGCGAGTCCACTTCAGAGGAGGAAGATTCGGGCCTGATTCGGTTGAACCGCTACATTGCCAACTCCGGGATCTGTTCGCGCCGGGATGCCGACGAATTGATTGCCCAGGGCGACGTGAGCGTCAACGGGAAAGTGATCACCGAGATGGGCTACAAAGTGAAGCCCACCGACGTGGTCAAATACGGCAGCCGGGTGTTGAATCCGGAGAAGATGACCTACGTGCTGCTGAACAAACCCAAAGATTACATCACCACCACCGATGATCCGAACGACCGCAATACGGTGATGGATCTGGTGGCAGGTGCTACACCGTACCGCATTTATCCGGTGGGGCGTCTCGACCGTAATACAACTGGCCTGCTGCTGCTGACGAACGACGGTGAACTGGTTGAAAAATTGACGCACCCGTCAAACGAGGTGAAGAAAGTGTACCAGGTAGAACTTGATAAACCGATTAGCGAGGAGCATTTCGAAGCGATTCGCGACGGGATTGAACTTGAGGACGGTTACATCAAGCCCGATGATCTGGGAATTGTTACCCCGGACGCTCAGGTGATTGGCATTGAAATTCACAGTGGTCGCAACCGGATTGTCCGCCGAATCTTCGAGCATTTTGGTTACGAAGTCACCAAGCTGGACCGTACGGTTTATGCCGGTTTGACCAAGAAAGAGTTGCCGCGCGGTTCGTGGCGGTATCTGGACGAGAAAGAAGTGATTCGGCTGAAGTTTTTGCTGTAACTGAGTTTTATGTTTTGATGCTATAAAAAACAGGGCCTCACCAAGTGAGGCCCTGTTTTTTATTCTGCTCCCTGAACTGCCGTTCAATGGAGAGAAAAATAGACTTGCTTACTTATTGCCTCCTTCGTCCAGCGTTTTTAAGCCTACGGCAATATCGCCAAACAGAACGGTCAGTTTGTCCCGAATTTCGTCGTCGGGCATGGTGGGGTTTCGTTCCAGCTTTTTCAGTTCAGCGGCCAGTCCCAGCATGGCAAGCGAATTGAGCGAGGAGCGAAACCGGTGAGCCACCCGGTCGAACTCAACCCGGTCTTTCTGCTCGAGTGCACCAAAGAGTGCCTTCCGGTTATTGGGAAGGTCGTTTTTAAAGTAACTGATCAGCTCATTCAATAACTCGCTGCTGCCTCCCGTCATTTCTTCCAGATAAGGCCGATCAATTACGGGCAGCTTTTGTTCTTTCTCCGGAAGATACCGCTCCAAGACGGCTTCGAGCTGCCTTTTCTGAACGGGCTTCGACAGAAAATCATTCATGCCCGCGGCCTGGCAACGGGGGCGGGCGTCAAACTCGGGGTTTGAAGTAACCGCTACAATCGGAACCGAAAGTTGTAGTTGCTCCCGAATCACCCTGGTAGCCATCAGACCGTCCATCACCGGCATCTGAATATCCATCAGTATTAGATCGACGGTTTCGCTCTTTAGGAAATTAACCGCTTCCAACCCATTGTTGACCACCACATTAGAAATACCATACTTGCGAAGCAAGGTCGACAGAAAGGCCTGGTTGATCAGGTTATCTTCAACAATCAGAACCCGACCAGCCAAGTCAGCTCTTGGGGGTTGTTGTGAAATTGGAAAACTCATGATGATTTACTGGCAAAGGGCTTTTCGTAATTTTAAGGCAACAGTACAACTTTTTGAAGGAATTATTGTCTGATAATTCGAATTGCTTAGTACTTTTAGAGAAATTTTTTAAAGATAGTATTATACAAATACAGTAACAAGGAGCGGTACGGTTTTTGCCCTTTCTATTATAATTATGGCCGTTTCACGACACTAGTGACCACTTCGGTTGCGATTAGGGAACTGGAATTGTCTGAGTCAAGTTGCGAGTTACTTTAGAGGGCCACTTCGCGTAAAATTTCAATTTGTTGCTACCGTCTCCGGCTTTAGGCGTATGAAAATTTCATCAACCAGGTGGTTGTCCATCGGATCAGTCATTGCACTGCTGATCTTTGTTAGCATCGGCATTATTGCGTTTCGAACCATTCGGAATCAGTTAGAAGAAGCGCGGTGGGTGGAGCACAGTTATATGGTTTTAAACCAGATTGGGCATACCCGGCAGTTGCTCATCGATATGGAAACGGGTCGGCGGGGCTTCCGGAGCACCAACGAGCCGCGGTTTTTGAAGCCTTACAATGAGGCTATCCATAAAGTAATGCCAGCGGCCAGTCATATTAAAGATCTGGTAACGGACAATCAGAGCCAGCGTGAGCGGGCTGTGGAGATTGAACGAGGGGTGCTGGAAATGTTGCAGTACTGGAAAAGCCTGGGCAACGACGCCAGCCAGTACAGCAAGGTCGACATTGTTCGCATCACGGACGGGGAGAAGACCCGCATGGATAACTTGCGGCAGCAACTGGCAACCATGACTCGTGTGGAAGAATCCTTACTGGCCAACCGGGAAAGGGAAAGCAACCGGGCGGTGATGTTGGCGATCAATGTGTTTAGCCTGGGTGCCGTTTTCCTGCTGGGTCTGGGCGCCCTACTTTATTACCTGTTTTCTTCGGAGATCAAGAAACGCCAGAATGCGGAGGGCAACCTGCAGCAGAATCTGGATGAGGTCGAACAGTTGAATCAGATTAGTACGGAAAAAAACTGGATGCTGACCGGTGTATCGCTGATGAACGACGCCATCCAGGTGGTGGGCGAGTCGGACTCGCTGGCGCAGGAGGTTTTGCAAACAATTACCCGCTACCTGGAGGTTCCGGCGGGCGCTTTTTACTGCTACGACGAAGATCGGCAACTGCTGGAACTGAATGCCGCCGTGGCCCTGCCGACCCAGATTTCCCGCGCCTACAGTTTGCACGAAGGTTTGGTGGGGCAGGCGGCTACGAGCCATGAGATGATTGTGATCAATCACGTTCCGGCGGGGTATTGGTCGATTCAGTCGGGAAGTGGACAGGCGCTTGCGGGACAAATCATTTGTGTGCCTCTCTGGTACAAAAAAGAGTTGAAGGGCGTGATGGAACTGGCAACTTTCCAGCCACTGGGCATGGCGCAACTGGATCTGCTGAAAACCGTTGGCAACAACATTGCCATTGCCCTGAATGCCGCCGAAGCCCGGAAACGAGTGATGCGTTTGCTGGAACAGGTTCAGGAACAGAAAGGAGCGCTGGAGCATCAGCAGGAAGAACTCCGGCAGTCGAACGAGGAACTGACGCGTCAGGCCGAGATCCTGCAGGCGTCGGAGGAGGAATTGCGGGTTCAGGAAGAAGAACTCCGGCAAATCAACGCCGAACTGGAAGAAAAAAACGAAGCCGTGGAGGTGGGTCGTCAGGCCCTGTCGCAGAAAGCCCGCGAGCTCGAAAACACCAGCCAGTATAAATCAGAGTTCCTGGCGAATATGTCGCACGAGTTACGGACGCCGTTGAACAGCGTACTGATTCTGGCCAAAATGCTGTCCGAAAACAAAGCCAGTAACCTGACCGACAAACAGATTGAGTACGCCAATGTCATTCACAAATCCGGGTCGGACCTGCTCAACCTGATCAACGACATCCTGGATTTGTCTAAAATTGAAGCGGGCAAAATCGACATGGTGGCCGAAAATACGTTGGTCAGTAACATGGTCTACGACCAGGAGCAATTGTTCAGCGTGGTGGCCGAGCAGAAAGAGGTGAAACTGGTAACGGAAGTCGACGAGTCGGTTCCGCAAACCCTGTTCATCGCCCGGACGCGACTCGAACAGGTGATCAAAAACCTGCTGTCCAACGCCTTTAAGTTTACGCCCATGGGCGGTACCATCACGCTTTCTTTCCGAACGCAGGCGCCCATGAACGGCTTTACCAACGAACCGCTGATCCGCGCCAACCGCCTGCTGGTTATTTCCGTAACCGATACGGGCATTGGTATTCCGGCCGATAAACAGCAGTTGATCTTCGAAGCCTTCCAGCAGGCCGACGGTTCAACCAGCCGGAAATACGGCGGTACGGGGTTGGGTCTTTCCATCAGCAAAGAACTGGTCAAACGGCTGGGGGGCGAAATGCGCCTGCAGAGCGAAGAAGGAAAGGGCAGCACCTTTACGGTTTACCTGCCGCTGGTTGAGGCCCCAACGAACCCGGCACCGAAAAAACAGCCCACGCCGGAACCCAAGAAGGAGCCCGCGATGGCAAAGGACGCAGTGGCGCATTTGCAAAAGAATATTGTCGAGCAAAACGATCTGAAAGATGACCGTAACTCACTGCAGAAAGGCGATAAGGTGATGCTGATTGTGGAAGATGATCCGGTATTTGCCGCTGTCGTTCAGGATTTTGCCCGCGGGAAAGGTTACAAAACCGTGGTGGCATTGCAAGGTGACGAGGGCATCCATTACGCTCGGAAGTACAAACCGTCGGCCATTATTCTGGACATGCAGTTGCCGGTTGTCGACGGCTGGAGCGTGCTGAACTGGCTTAAAAACGACGAAAACCTGAAACACATTCCGGTACACGTGATGTCGGCGGCCGACGAACCGAAATCCGGTATTGGCAGTGCGCTGGCTTACCTGCGCAAGCCCATCGAGAAGCAGGATCTGGAAAAGGCGTTCGGACGAATCAGTGACCATTTGCAGGCTCAGGTCAAGCAGGTGCTGGTGTTGTCGGGCGACTACCTGAACGACGATTCCCTGGAGCAAATTATTGGTCAGCGTCAGTTCGAACTCGAATGCGAGTACGTCCGTACAAACGAAGAAGCGCTCAGGAAGCTGCAGGAGCGCACTTTCGACTGCCTGATTGTGGACATGGGGGGCGATCTGGAAAAAGGGCTCGAACAATTGAAACAGTTGCGGGAAGCCATGCCGTCGCAACCGCTGCCGGTTATTATTTACATGGACAAGGATCTGAACCCGGCCGATGAGTGGAAGCTCAAAAAACTTTCGGACGTGGTCATCCGGGAGTCGTCGCAGTCGATAGACCGCCTGATGGACGAACTAGAACTGTTTTTGTACAAGGTTCAGGAGGTAGAAACCAAGGATTTGCCCCAGCCGCTGACGCAGATCAACGACCAGAGTTTGCAGGGCAAAAAAGTGCTGCTGGTCGACGACGACATGCGGAATGTATTTGCGCTCAGTACCTTACTGGAAGATCAGCAAATGGAAGTCTTGACGGCAGTTGACGGGCGGGAAGCCCTGGAGACTTTGCAGGCCAACCCGGATGTCGATGTGGTGTTGATGGATATCATGATGCCGGAAATGGACGGTTACGAAGCCACCCGGCGGATTCGGACGGATTTGAAAAAAACGCATCTGCCGGTGATTGCCCTGACGGCAAAGGCCATGCCCGGCGATCGTGAAAAAGCCATTGAAGCGGGCGCGTCGGATTACATTACCAAACCGGTCGATAGTGGACGTTTATTTTCTTTGATGCGAGTATGGTTATCCGTGAAAGCATGACGGGGAAGAATCCCATTTCAGCGGAGGAACTCGAGGAGATTGTCTTCTTGATTCGGCGGCAGTACGGCTACGATTTCGGCGATTACGCCCGGGCTTCGCTGCACCGGCGGGTGATTCGGTGTATGCAGAAGGCAGGATGTCTGACGGCCTATGAGCTTAAGTACCAACTGACGAACGACCACCGGTTTTTTGCGTGGTTCATTGAATCGCTGACGGTGAACGTCACGGAGATGTTCCGTGATCCGGCTTTTTACAAAGAATTGCGCCATAACGTGTTGCCCAAACTGGCGTCGTATCCGGCCATTAAGATCTGGCACGCGGGCTGTTCGACGGGGGAGGAAGTCTTTTCGATGGCTATTCTGTTGCACGAAGTGGGTTTGCTGAGCCGAACCCGGCTGTACGCTACCGATCTGAATCCGGCAAATCTGGAGCGGGCCCGGCAGGGAATTGTTCCGTTGCAGTACATGAAAGATTATACGGCCAACTACATTCAGTCGGGTGGAACCAACGATTTTTCGGCGTATTATACGGCCCGTTACGAGAATGCGATTATTCATAAGGAATACCGAAAGAACATCGTCTTTGCCGTACACAACCTGGCAACGGATCAGGTTTTTAACGAATTTCAACTGGTCTGCTGCCGGAATGTACTGATCTATTTCAACCGGACTTTGCAGAACCGGGCGATCAGTCTGTTCAGCGATAGCCTGACACCGCTCGGGTACCTGGCGCTCGGTATGAAGGAATCGCTGCTCTTTACGGACGTCCGGCACCAGTTTGAGGTGGTAAACCCCACAGTCCGGATTTACCGCAGCAAACGATGAGGAAAGCGAATCAGATGAATCAAGTCAAGGTGGTGGTGATCGGCGGCTCAGCGGGCAGTATTTCGGTGGTGACGGAATTACTGCGGGCATTGCCCCGGAATTTTTCGTTCAGTGTCATCATTGTTCTGCACCGCCTGAGAAACGTGTCCAGTAGTCTGGAGATCATTTTGGCGGGCAAGGTGCAGGAAATTACCATTCGGGAACCCGACGACAAGGAGGAAATTCGGGAGCAGTCTATTTATTTAGCCCCGCAAAATTACCACCTCTTGGTTGAAGCAGATAAAACGTTCAGCCTGGATTATTCCGAAGCCGTCCACCATAGCCGTCCGTCCATCGATGTAACCTTTGAAAGCGTTGCACAGGTTTATGCCGGTCAGGCGGTGGGGGTTTTGCTGAGCGGGGCCAATCCGGACGGAGCCGACGGCTTACAGGCCATTATAAACCAGGGTGGCAGGGCCATTGTGCAGGACCCGACCACCGCCGACTACCCGGCCATGCCGAAGGCGGCTCTGGATCGGAATCAGGAGGCTGTCGCGCTGACGCCACCGGAAATTGCAGCTTTTTTACGAACTCTTACTCAATAATTGATAGAAAATGGTATCAGCGAATCACTCCCAGGAGATGACAATTTTGCTCGTCGACGACCGCGAGGAAAACCTGCTTGTCCTGGAAGAAATGCTGGCTAATGATCAGCGCACCTTTATAAAAGCCACATCTGGCAACGAAGCGTTGCGTCACGCCCTCAGGAACGACCGCATCGGGCTGGTCATGCTGGATGTGCAAATGCCCGAGATGGACGGCTTTGAAGTGGCCCGAATTTTGAAGTCGAATCCGAAGACCAAAGACATTTCCATCATTTTCGTAACGGCCATCAACAAAGAAGAACAGTATATTTTGAAGGGCTTCGGCGAAGGGGCCGTCGACTACCTGCAAAAGCCGCTGGATGTCAACGTGACCAAGGCCAAGGTCAATGTTTTTGAGCAGCTCTATCATTATCAGCAGGAACTGAAACAGACTGCCAGCCAGTTGGAGAAAATCAACAAACAGTTGGAAAAGTTTGTCTACATCGTGGCCCACGATCTGAAGTCTCCGCTGGTCGGGATGATTGCCGCCCTGTCGTTGCTGGAAATGAAGAACGAAGAGGATGTGGTGCCGCGGGAGGAAATTCAGGAATACGTGGGGCATTCGAAGTCGGCGGCCTTCCACTTGTCCGAAATGATTAACTCGTTGCTTGAATTTTCGCGGAAAAACGTGGCCCAACAGACCATTGAAGAAGTGGATGTGCACGAACTGGTTGATCAGATCGCGCTGCTGCTTTTCCCGCCCAAGCACATTTCCATCGAGATCAACGGGCGTTTGCCAGTGTTGAAAACCAAAAAGATTAAGCTTCATCAAATTTTTCAGAACCTGCTCAGCAACGCCATCAAATACAACGATAAAGCCGAAGGTCACATCGAAGTCGGTTGCACGGATCGGGGGCGTTCGGTTGAATTTTACGTCAGAGACAATGGGCCGGGCATCCCGGAGGACGAACACGAAACCATTTTTAAGTTATTCCGGACCACCGCCAACGTCTCCCAAACCGACACCAGCACGGGCGTCGGGTTGTTTATCCTGAAAATGCTGGTTGAAGAGCAGGGCGGAAAAATCTGGGTTGAGTCGGCAATGGGAAAGGGCACTACATTTTATTTCGAATGGATGAAGTAGCGAGAACATGGACAAAGAAGAAAACATAACCTTCTACATAGTGGAAGACGATCCGACGGATTTTGAGCACATCAACCGGGCGATTCACGAGATTCAGCCCGCATTAAAAATCCGGCGGTTCCTGCACGGGGCGGCTTTGCTGGCTCATCTGCAGAACAGCCAGCCCAGCGAATATCCGTCGCTGATCATGCTCGATTTTTTCATGCCGGTGCTGGACGGTCTGAAAACCCTGCAGCAGTTGAAGGCCAACGAAAATTTCCAGCAGATTCCCGTCGTGATGTGGTCGGGATCGTCGCGGCCCGAAGACATCAGCCAGGCATACCGGTTGGGAGCACGGGCGTTCCACACCAAGCCGGTTTTGTTTGAAGACTGGCAGGAACAACTCCAAACCACCCTGCGGTATTGGCTAAGAACCGTCGAACTTCCGCATCTGGCCGAGTGCTGACCAGATCGTTCTCCATTCCATAGGCAGAAACCGGGTCCGGACAGGACCCGGTTTTTTGTTTGGTTTCCACCACTTTAGATTTGCTTACAGGCCCGTTTTTTGAATTTTAATGAAAAAGCAGCGTAGCGTATTAGCGAAACAATTACTTCCTGATTAAATCGGGCCGCACAATTCTGTACCAGTCAGCCGGAATTCTGTAACGGTCGGATGTGTTCTATGGATGATATTTGCACAATTCAATGACACAACCGAAATCATGGAAAAGTTAACCTTCAAAACCAATATCAAGTGCGGTGGCTGCGTGGCTACCGTAACGCCGTTTCTGAACAAAGCCGTTGGGGAAAACAACTGGCAGGTAGATACCCAAAACCCGGACAAGCTGCTGACCGTCGATGGCGCAACGGCTGATCAGGTGAAAGAAGCCCTGAAAGACGCCGGGTATAAAGCGGAACTCGTATGAACGCGACCCCAACCGTAACCGAACGAACGGCCCGTACGGGTTCGGTGCGGAAGACCTACCCCGTGCTGGAGATGACCTGCGCGGCCTGTGCCGTCAGCGTGGAATCCATGCTAAAACATACGCCGGGCGTTGCCGATGCGGGCGTTAATTACGCCAACCAGCAGGCCTGGGTGGAATTTGACCCCAAAGCCGTTACGCAGCAGGACTTGCAGAATGCCGTGCGATCCATCGGTTACGACCTGATCATCGACGCTGAAGACCCGCAGGAAGTGCAGGCCGAAGCCCAGCAGCGTCATTACGAATCCCTGAAAAAACGCACCCGCTGGGCGGCTGTTCTGTCGGTTCCGCTGGTGGTAGTGGGCATGTTTTTTATGGATATGCCTTACGCCAATGAACTCATGCTGGTGCTGGCGGCTCCGGTGGTGTTTGGTCTCGGACGGCCGTTTTACGTTAACGCCTGGAAGCAGGCCCGGCACGGCAAGACCAACATGGATACGCTGGTGGCGCTGTCTACGGGCATTGCTTTTCTGTTCAGTGCGTTCAACACGGTGTATCCCGAATTCTGGCACCAGCGCGGCATCCATCCGCACGTGTACTTTGAATCGGCCGCCGTTGTCGTTACTTTTATTCTGCTCGGGAAACTGCTCGAAGAACGCGCCAAGTCGAATACCTCTTCGGCCATTAAAAAGCTAATGGGGTTGCAGCCCAAGACCGTTCGGATTGTGGAAGACGGCGTCGAATCCGAAATCCCGGTGGCGTCGGTGCGGGTTGGACAGGTGATTGTGGTGCGCCCCGGCGAGAAAATACCGGTTGATGGAGCGGTGGTAGCGGGCTCCTCGTTCGTCGACGAAAGCATGATTTCGGGCGAATCCGTGCCGGTCGAGAAAAAGGTCGATCAGAAGGTATTTGCCGGAACAATCAACCAAAAGGGAAGCTTCCGTTTCCGGGCCGAGAAGGTCGGAGCCGATACCATACTGTCGCAGATCATCCGTCTGGTGCAGGAGGCCCAGGGCAGCAAAGCGCCCGTGCAGCAACTGGTAGACCGGATCGCCGGTATTTTCGTGCCGGTTGTGATCGGGATTGCCCTGCTGACGTTCCTGGTCTGGATGCTTTTCGGGGGTGAAAATGCCTTTGCGCAGGCCCTGCTGACTTCGGTGACGGTTCTGGTCATTGCCTGTCCGTGTGCGCTGGGGCTGGCAACTCCGACGGCCATCATGGTTGGTGTAGGCAAGGGGGCAGACAATCAGATTCTGATCAAAGACGCCGAGAGTCTGGAGCTAGGCTATCAGGTAAACGCCATAGTGCTGGACAAAACCGGTACCATCACCGCCGGAAAACCCGCCGTTACGAACCTGGACTGGCAGCAACCGGAATCCGCGCAGTTGGCGTCCGTTTTATACGCCCTGGAGAGCCAGTCAGAGCACCCGTTGGCCGGAGCCGTGGTGGATCACCTGAACGATTCGGTAGAAAAAAGGGTGACGTTAGACAACTTTCAAAGCCTGACGGGGCGCGGGGTGACGGGCCGCTACGAAGGTGTTCAGTACGTGGTTGGAAACCGTCATTTACTGGATGAACACGGAATTTCGTTGAGTCTGGCCGTGAAGCAGCGGGCGGAGCAGTGGCAGCAGGAAGCCCGGACGGTGGTGTATTTTGCCGACGAACAAAACGTACGGGCCCTCATCGCCATTGCCGACCCGATCAAAGAAACGTCAAAAGCTGCGATTCAAACCCTCAAAAACCGGGGAATCAAGGTTTACATGCTCACCGGCGATAACCCGCAAACCGCCGGGGCGGTTGCCAAAACCGTGGGCCTGACGGACTACCGCGCGGAAGTGATGCCGTCCGACAAAGCCGAATTTGTGAAAGAATTGCAGCAGCAGGGCAAGGTGGTGGCGATGGTCGGCGACGGCATCAACGACTCGCAGGCGCTGGCGCAGGCCGATGTGAGCATTGCGATGGGCAAAGGGTCCGACATTGCGATGGATGTTGCCCGGATGACGCTCATTACGTCGGATCTGGGCCGGATTCCGAAAGCGCTGGAACTGTCGCGCCGAACCGTGCGGGTGATTCGTCAGAACCTGTTCTGGGCATTTATTTACAACCTGATCGGCATTCCGATTGCCGCCGGTATTCTGTTTCCGATCAACGGTTTTCTGCTCAATCCGATGCTGGCCGGAGCCGCTATGGCCCTCAGTTCCGTGTCGGTTGTGAGCAACAGTTTGCGGCTGCGGACCGCGCGACTGTAATTTTTCAAGGTGGAAAAGTACAAATAGCCCCCGGCTTCAACCGGGGGCTTTCGTTAGTTGGGCAGCAGTTGCTTCACGGCCCACTGTTCTACAATCCTTCGTTCGTGCAGCCGGAAAATATGGTAAAACGCATACGGCTTTAAGCCAAGCTGCCCTTCTGACTGAATCACGACAAAGTTGCCTTCGCCGATGATCCGGTGTACTTTCTGAACGGCGAACAGATCGGCTTTTTTCCGTAAATACTGCGCCAGACCGTCCAGTCCGTTGGCGATCTCCGGCTGGTGCTGAATAAGGTTGGCGGTGACAAAATCAGGGAGCCGTTTCAGGTCCCGATCCACCAGAACCCGTTGAAAGAATTCCTCAGCGATTTTTTTGTTTTCCCCGGTCAGGGCCATGTCTTCAACCGCGACGTCACCGTCCATCATGGGGTTTCCGTTCCGGGTGGTTTCGGGCTGGTCTTCAATGGCGTCCCAGTGCTCAACCACCTGCCCGTTGTCCAGCCGGAACAGATCGACCACAGCTTTCGTTTTGTCGCCCAACTTGACGCTGGTGTTGGTAACAACGTATTGGCCTTCCGCCAGAAGCCGCATAAACGGTTTGGCAGAAGTAGCAGGTTTGGGCATCTGACTCAGGTACCGGAGTGCTTCCATCAGCCCGGCCTTCCCCGGCGGAACCGCGGAGCTGTGCTGGATGTATTCGTCGGCAATAATTTGACGAGCATAGTCGAGATCACCGTTGGCGACGGCGCGCCGGTAAAAATCCCGGATAATGGATTTGTTCACTTCTATGGATTGCATCGGATGATTCGTTTGGGTTGATTCATGCAGAAACCCGACAGGTTTCTGTCTGGATGGTTTCGCTGCGCGGGGACCCCGGCGGCTGTTAGTCGGACAGACCGGTGCCGCTCGGGACGCACCCGGGTTAGCGAAAAAATGAAAAGGAATAACTGCCGCGCCACGAAAGGAAGCGCGCAGAAGGCACTAGCGGCAAGCGCGGGCGGGGCAGTATGTGATGAGGGTGATTTTCAGGAAGACAAAGGTAAAAGCCAACGGGTTTGATGGCAACTTTTTACTGACTAACTGTCGTTGCTGCGGGTACAATCAGGGGAAGAGTCACGGCAAATTCACCGTTCTCGTTTTCGACAACGGGTTTGGGCTGTTGCAGGCGCTGGTACTGGGTCAGAATGGCCGACAACCCGACACCGTTGGAAAGAACCGGGGTGTTTTTGCGCTGGAGGTTGTTGCGAACGATGAGCCGCCCCCGGTCGTCGGTCAGAATCTCCACCTTCAGCGGACGTTTGGCCTGCACCACGTTGTGTTTGACGGCATTTTCCACCAGCAGTTGCAGTGTCAGCGGGGGCAGCAGTTGGGATTCGTACGTGGGATCAACCCGAACCTCCAAATCAAGGCCGCTGCCGTAGCGGGTTTTCAGGAGCCTGAAATAGGACCGGATAAAATCGAGTTCACTGGAAAGGGCCGTTAGCGCCTGGTCGTTTGCCTTGAGTAAATACCGGTACACCAGGCTTAGTTCATCCACAAACTCACTGGCCTGCGGGGGATTCTCGTCAATCAGCGATGAGAGGGAGTTAAGGCTGTTGAACAGAAAATGCGGGTTGACCTGTGCCTGCAACGCCCGGAGCTGAACATCGGTTTTTTCCTGCTCCAGCCGACGCACGGCCAGTTCGGCTTCCAGACTTTCCCGGTGCCGCTGATCCCGCTCGTGAATTAACTGCTCCTTTTCGCGGGTTTGCTCAATCGCCTGGGCGACGGCAATCTGGCGCTGGCGGAAAGCCAGACAGAGCGAAAGACACAGCAATTCCACCATCAGCGCTACGCTGACCACATTCGTAAAGAAATCTTTGACCGGATCGGTGGCCCAACTCCATTGAAAGGCCGTGTAAAACACCAGTGTTCGGATGCTGCGCAGCAACAGAATAGCGCTGGCGGCCAGAAAAAAGCGGCCAACGGCATCACGCCGGTGCGACGCCACCCCGATGCCCGTGGCAACGAGCATGATCACCAGCAGCCAGTAAAGGGCCGAGATGTACGGGTAAGCCGGATGGGTGTTGAAGCCGAAGGTGATGATGGCCAGTTCTTCCAGGAGCAAATACCCAACCAGAACTCGCTGGGCGATCCGGAGCCATCGGCGTAGTCGGGGGTAATGGGAGGGGAGGTCGAAAAGCTGATAGACCAATTCCAGGTAGATGATTCGGGAAAGCCCCACCACCAGTGCCTGAATGATCAGGTAATTGGCCATGCCGCCGACATCATACCGTTGCGAGATGCTGTAGGCCAGCCAGATAAAAAGTTGTAACGTAAACAGACCGTGCACCCGGTCGCGGGAAAGCCCCCACTGCACGGCATTCAACGCAAACAATGCGCCCAACGAACCCATGTAGAGCAAACCCAACGAGTCGAAGGACATAGTTAGCGAGGATGATTTTCTTGAGACGGTACGAATATACAACTTTGACCGTCAACGAAAAAGCGGAAGAAGCTGAGTTGGAAGGTCTTCGCAGGGTGGGACCGTGCTCTGGATCCATCACCCGCCAACGCATCAGCCCCCGCCAAGGTTTTACCTTAACGGGGGCTGAGATGTTACCAGATACCGCTGCCTTTTCTCTCTGAAGTACCACCCACGGCTAATGAGCGTCAACGCCGTTGGGGTTGGTCTTTACGTGAATAGCTGGGACTTGAACCATCCTGACCCGGTGCTTTTGGCCTGCACGAAATGCAGGGGTACAGCCAGGTCTGAAATGTTTGTGCGCTATAGCCGACGGGCCAGACGGTCGGCTTGCACCGCCGTCAGCAGGGAGTTCAGGCCATTCTGTTCGGTAACCTTGCGGTGTGTTTCGGGGTAATAAATAGAGCTGGTCTGGTCGCGGATCATCAGCCGCAGCAGTTCGCCGTAAAGGTTCATTTTGTTGTGATCGAATCCGTAGCGAATTTCCACATTCTGGGAAATTTCAAACTCCTTGTTGCGTCCACGGGCCGCCCGGTCTTTGCCGCCATAATTGCCGGTAATGTCCAGAATCGACCCCGGAAACAGGTCCATCAGAGCCCGTGTTCCGGCTTCGTCCACCAAACCCCGGACGATGGCCCGCGTCGGTACCCATTCGTGCAGCGTTACATCCCCGCGCTCAAACAGAAGCCGCATTTCCTGGCGATCCATCCGGCCCACCTGCGTAAACCCGTGGTAAAAATTGACGAGCGTGTCGCCGTAGCGGACGGTAGCCTGCACCTGGTCTTCCAGGTCCGTGCCGGGGCGTTTGCAAATCTGTGCGGCTTCTACCGTGCCGTCGCCCAGCCAGCCCGCAAACATGTCAAAGAAGTGAACACCGTGTTCGATGAAAATACCGCCACTAAGTTCGCGGTTCCAGAACCAGTGCTGGGGCGAAAGCCCTTCGTCACCCGCGTAATTCTCGAAGTAACCGTGCAGAAATTCACCCAGGATCTTTTTGTCAATCAGAGTTTTGATGCGCTCGAACATCGGGTTGTAGCGCTGCATCAGGTTCGTTACCATCAGCAGACCCTTGCTTTGGGCGAACTCGACCATCTCACGGCCCTCTTCCTCGCTGGTTGCCAGCGGTTTCTCGCAAATAACGTGTTTGCCCGCCCGCAGCGCCTGCATGGATTGCTCGTAATGCAGAAAAGGCGGAGTGGAAATGTACACGATGTCGAGGTCGGGCTGGGCCAGCAGCTCGTCGATGGAATCGAAATGGGTGGCGCCAAAACGGTTGGCGGCCCGGGTGGCTTCCTCCCGCTGGGATCCCGCAATGCCAACCAGTTTGAGGTGAGGAGATTGCAGGAAATGCTGGGCGGCAAAAAGGCCAAAGCCGCCAAAACCAATGATGCCTAAGCCAAGTTCTTTTAGTTCACTCATGTCGTTCCAGGTTGTCTGATTTCCTACCTAACCACAATTAGGCGGAACTGTTGAAAAGATTTAAACCCAGATGACCCGAAAGCGAGGTTTTTATCCAATAAGCCGTGCCTTTCAGTATCGAATTTAGGCACTTCATCATTTTTTTGTCCTACCTAATGGGGGGAACCCCGACCTTTGCTGTCAACCAACAAATACACAAACTTTACTGGCGCTTTCGCGATACAACCTGACTTATGAAACAATTCTTACAAGGATGCCTCCTGCTGCTGCTGACCAGCACGGTTCTGCGGGCGCAGGAAACAGCCGGTGCTGCCCCAACGACCCGGCGCGTGAGTGGACAGGGAACGGTGAGCGGTTACATTAAAGATGCGGCCAACGGCGAAGGATTAATCGGTGTCTCGGTGTTTGTCAAAGAAACGGAGACCGGCATTACGACCAATTCATACGGCTTTTATTCCCTCACGCTCCCGGCTGGTACCTATACGTTAACGTATACCTACGTCGGTTTTGCCAGAGAAACCCGCACCGTCGATCTGACGGGCGAGAACGTACGACTCAATATCGAATTGCAGGAGGAAGGACGCGACCTCCAGGAAGTAACCGTTTCGACCAGACGTGAAGACGATAACGTAAAGAGCGTAGCCATGAGCGTTAATACGGTCGAAATGAAGACGATCCAGAAAATGCCGGCCCTGCTGGGGGAAGTTGACGTTATCCGGAGCATTCAGCTGCTGCCGGGCGTTTCGACGGTGGGCGAGGGCGCGACGGGCTTTAACGTCCGGGGCGGCAACGTTGACCAGAACCTGGTATTGCTGGATGAAGCACCGGTTTATAACTCTTCGCACCTGTTCGGTTTCTTCTCGGTCTTCAATCCCGATGCGGTGAAAGACGTGAAGCTGGTGAAAGGCGGGATTCCGGCCCTGTACGGCGGGCGGGTTTCGTCCATTCTGGATGTCCGGATGAAGGAAGGAAATTCCAAGCGAACCACGGTATCGGGTGGTATCGGCCTAATTTTTAGCCGGTTGACGCTGGAGCAGCCGCTCTTCAAAGATAAAAACGGGCAGGCCCGGGGTTCATTCATCATTGCGGGTCGCCGGTCGTACGCTGACGTGCTGGCCAAACCGTTTCTGACGGGCGATTTGAAAGGCTCCCGGTTTTTCTTCTACGACCTGACGGCCAAAGCCAACTACCGCATCAACGACAAAAATACCATTTACGCATCCGGTTATCTGGGGCGCGATGTGTTCGGCGCCGATTTTGGCTTTAACTGGGGCAATACCACCACGAGCCTGCGCTGGAACCACGTCTTTAGCGACAAGCTGTTTTTGAACACAACGGCTTTCTACAGCAACTACGATTACCTGCTGGACAGCGACCTGAAACGCACCAATCAGAAAGACTTTTTCAACTGGAAATCGGGCATTGTCAACTACAGCCTCAAACCCGACTTTACGCTGTTTCTGAAAAACAACACGCTGACGTTCGGTGGGCAGGCCATTATCTACGACTTCCGGCCGGGCGAAGCCAACGCGGCCAGCGGGGGAGAAGTGCGGTCGTTTGGGCTGGAAAGCAAGTATGCCCTGGAAAGTGCGCTCTACATCGGCAACGAGCAGCAGGTTTCCCGGCGGTTGCAGTTGCAGTACGGCCTGCGGTATTCGCTGTATAATTACCTCGGCCCCGGCGAAGCTTACGAATTTCAAACCAATGTGCCCGCGGGTCAGCGCCGGTTCCCGGTTTCAACCACGAGGTATGATCGTAACGAAGTGATTCAGACCTACGGAAACTGGGAACCCCGGTTTTCGGCCAAGTACGAGTTGAATGACATTAGCTCGCTGAAAGTCAGCTACAACCGGCTGGCGCAGTACCTGCACTTGGTATCGAACACAACGGCTTCGACTCCGCTGGACGTCTGGACCCCATCGACCAACAACATCAAACCACAGATTGCCGACCAGATTGCCGGGGGCTATTTCCGGAACTTTGGCCAAACCGGAACGGAATTTGAGGCTTCGGTGGAACTCTACTACAAGTGGTTGCAGAATCAGGTCGATTACATCGACGGCGCCGAACTGCTGCTCAACAAATACCTCGAAGGTGACCTGCTGAACGGCAAGGGGCGGGCGTATGGGGCCGAGTTTTACCTGAAAAAAAACCGGGGCGACCTGACCGGCTGGATAAGCTACACGCTTGCGAAAACCGAACGCTTCGTGGACGGCATTAACAACAACCGCTGGTTTCCGACGCGCTTTGACAAGCGGCACACCCTGAATGCCGTGGCCTTGTACGACCTCAATAAACGCTGGAGTTTCTCGGCATCTTTCGCGTTTGCAACCGGTACACCCGGCACGTTCCCGACCAACGGCTATCTTTTTCAAAATGTGTTAGTTGGCATCGTGAACGGACGCAACAACTACCGCATTCCGCCGTACCACCGGATCGATTTGTCGGCAACGCTGTACAACCGCAAGAAACGCCCCGATCAGAAGTGGGAAAGTAACTGGGTCTTCTCGGTTTACAACGCTTACGGACGCAAAAACCCGTTTTCCGTCTTTTTCCGGCAGGCCGAAGAAAAACGCACCGTCATGCTGAACGGCGAACCGGCGCAGATTCCAGTCGCCGAGGCCGTCCGGTATTCGGTGTTCGCTACCCTGATTCCGTCAGCAACTTACAATTTCAAGTTCTAAGCAACCCTCGGACTTTTTTACCAGAAAATAGCCATGAAAAATACCCATATATGCGGTTTCTCGATCCTTCATGTGATCTTGTTCGGCCTGCTACTACTGGGCCTGACTTCCTGTGAAGACCCGATCGACATTAACCTGGCGACCGGTCCGTCGCAACTGGCCGTTGATGGCTGGCTGACCAACCAGCCCGGCCCGCAGACAATCCGGCTTATGCGTACCGCCGGTTATTTTGATGCCGCCCAGCCCCCGGCGGCTCTGGGCGCTACGGTCATTGTAGCCGACGAAGACTCGGTTATTCACGAGTTTGTTGATCTGAAAGGCAACGGCAATTACGTCTGGACGCCCAAAAACGGCGAGACGTTCGGCAAAATTGGTAAGAAGTATCTGTTGGGCATCCGTTACGAAGGGCAGGAGTATTACGCCATTTCCCAGATGCAGCCCGTTCCGCCCATTGATTCCCTGGTTTTCCGGGAAGAAAAATTGAATCCGGTTTCGAGCGAAACGGGTTTTCAGGCTGAATTTTACGCCACCGACCTGCCCGGCCAGGGCGATTACTACTGGATTCGTACGTACCACAACGGCAAAAGACTCGACGGCACAAACAACATCGTGGTTTCCTACAACGGTTCGTTCAATGGGTCGGCGGATACCGATGGGCTGCTGTTTATTCAGCCGATCCGGTGGGCCATCAATCCCGAAGACCTGTACCAGATGAACGATTCGGTCCGGGTTGAAGTGTTGTCCATTACGCCGGATGCATTTTATTTCTTCCAGCAACTAAGCACCCAGATTAACAACGGCGGTTTGTTTGCGTCTCCGCCGGCCAACGTGCCCACCAACGTCGTCAACCGTAACGCCAGCGGTCCGAAAGCCGTGGGATTCTTCGGTATCTCGGCCCTGAGCAGCAAAACCGCCAAGGTTGAACCGGCGAACATTCGGCCGAGTGACGATTAAACCGTTGGCTCATTGGTCCGGACTACGGCTTGTTTAAGCGGGCCAGCCATCCGTTTTGTCCCGGCAGCGGACGGCTAACCCGCATAGCCGGGCGACAACTTTGTAGCGTTCAGCTGCGGCTCAGCACAATTTATCCACACCTCAACTCGAGTAGCGCGTAAAACCTATTCGTTGCTTACCAGGACAAAGTCGCACCAAGCCGTGTGATTTTGTAGTAAGTCAGGTAACAAAAACGGATTCAGTGAATCCGTTTTTATGTTTCTCAAAACTTCCAGCGCACCTGCGCCTTTACTTCGCTTTTGTGTGGCCTGGCAATTTCGTCCAGATCCGAGCCAACGGTATCCTGCTGGCGAAAATCGGTGCGGCTCCAGCGCAGCCAGAGGTCCAGATGCTTGTTCAACGTGTACTGAACCAGAAGGTAATTTCGGATGCCCTTGTTGGCGTAAGCCGGGATCGAAAAGGCGGACAGTACATCTTTTTCGTAAATATACTGCCGACTGTCGTAACTGTCAGTGCTGAACCACGCCAGCCGCCCGCTGAGGGAAAGCCGTCCGAAATCCGCCGTGGCATCCTGCACCACCGCCAAACCGTTGGACGCTTCATGATCGGCGTAGTGGAAGCCGCCCCACTGCACCCGCGTCCGCCACGACCATACCCGCGAGGGAGCGTATTCGACATTGATGGCGTAGTTTTTCCGCACGGTCCCGACCGTTTCTTTGGTTTTACTCAGCGCCGTCGGCAGGTTTTTCTCCTTGTGCTCCTCGCGGTAGATACCGTATAGGGTCAGTTTTTTGGTGGGCGTGTAGGTGGTCTGCACCAAAAAATCGTAGCCCTGCGACGGCTTGTCAACCAAGTACTTCAGCCACGGGAACCGGTAAAAGTCGAAGAACGTACCCAACGTCAGCTTGCGGTAAATGACGTAGCGCAACCCCGTGTAAATGCCCCGTTCATTGCTGTTTCGCGTGTTTTCTCCGAAAGCATTGGCATAGAAGCTATGGAAATTCCGGGCGTAATACCGTCCCAGCAGGGCCGCGTCCAACCGTTTGGTCAGACTGGCGACGGCCCCACCCACCGCGCCAACACCACCGCTGGTGGACCGGGCGGCCTCTCCAAAAAAGTTAATGTTTTGCCAGATGTAACTGCCGTGCAGCCCAATGACGGTGTTCTGCTTACCTGCAAATTCGTAGCGGTTGTACGGCAGATCGCGTTTTTGCAGCCTTTTGTCAAAAGTGGTGTGCAGCACTGTCGCGCCCAGTTGCAGCCGCTGGTCCGGATGATAGAGCAGGTGCGCCCCCAGGTTTTGTTCCAGAACGCTGGCGTGGTCGGCCTGTTCGGCGGGTGTCCGGTGCAGACCGCTGGTGAGAAGCGAACTGATTTTATCTTCCTGATTTTCCGAATCCGTTACCACGTTGCCGTCGCGCCGGTTGTGGGCTGCCAGCAGCGTGACATCCCAGCTTCGGGTCAGCGCACAGGTCGCTGTCAGGCCACGTAAGTAACCGTATTCGCTCAAAGAAGTATGAGGCCGCGCACCCAGCGAGGGCCGCCGAACGCCCGCTACGGTTTCCGCCCCCTTTCCCAGCGAAAAGCCCGACGCCAGTACAAGGCCCTGTCCGATCTGGAGTTGGTAATCTCCGATCAGAATGTTGCGCCAGCGTCCCCGGTTCTGAAGTTGGGCGTGGAAGGAAACGTAATCCATACCGTACTGATACCGGCCCGGCTGCCAGCGAAACGGCTCACCGGGGTCCTGCTCGAGGGTGAAGCCAAAACTGAAATCGCGTGGCCGGCTGTAACGATAGCGCCAATACCACTGCTGTCGGCTGCCGTCGTAGCGCCGGGGCAAGTTTCCGTTTTTATCCGGTTCGCCCGGGGTAAATCCCTTTTGCTGTTCCAGAACCCGTTCAACGCGCATCATCAGGTAATGATCGGTCGGATTCCGAACCGAGAAAGAACGGTTCCGCGCATCGATGGTCACAAACGGTAGCAGCCGGCGGATGGTCGGCAGGTCAAAATCCGGGACGGCCTGCAGTTCGTAGACGGACAGGAAATTGCCGAAGCTGGCCCGGTACTCAAACAGGCTGTTAAGCTGCCGTTCAGTCAGCAGGTACGTAGCCGAAAGTTCGTCGCGGGTGAGGGTGTTGAGGTCAAGCGGACTGGCGTAAAGCTGGTACAGATTTTCGTAAACCGTAGGGTAGTCGATGCCCTCGGTTTGTACCGGAAACAGATTCTGGATAAAATCGCTGAGGTTGGTTTCGCGCCGACGGTATTCCTGCGCCCCGGCAAACGAACCGAGCAGCAGGAAACCGCCAAGCAACCAACAGGTGAAATGGTAGTTCAAATCGTCGTTACAAGTGGGAAGGCCGCACGTTTGCCGGACGGCCCGGTCCGGCTGAAAGAAGGTTTCTTTCAGTTACTTATGACGACGTAAGTGGGTAGAGGACACACCATTGGAACGGTTTTCTAGCTGATTAGTCTGCCCGATTGATGACATCAACCAGATCCTGGAGATTTTTCTGCTGTTCTTTGGTCACCTTCGGATACTCCATTTTCAGGCTCCGCAGCGTTTCGGCCACGACTTTAGCCACAATTAGCCGCATGTTTTTCTTGTCGTCGGCCGGAATGATGTACCAGGGCGCTTTTTCGGTGGCGGTTTCGTTGATCGCTTCTTCGTAAGCCTGCATGTATTGTTTCCAGAAGCCGCGTTCGACTACGTCCTGGTTGTCGAATTTCCAGTTTTTCGACGGGTCTTCGATTCGGGAAATCAGCCGTTCGGCCTGTTCTTTTTTCGATACGTTCAGGAAAAATTTCAGCACCGGAAAGCCGTTGCGAATCAGGTAGGTTTCGAAATTCCGGATGTCCTTGTAGCGTTGCTTCCAGAGTTTATCCAGGTTGGCGGTTCGTTCGTCGGGTAACCGCTGGCTCTGGGTTAAAATATCGGGATGGACTTTAACGACCAGTACCTCTTCGTAATACGAACGGTTGAAAATACCGATGGTGCCCCGTTCGGGCAGGTTGATCATGCTACGCCAGAGAAAATCGTGATCCAGTTCCGCGTCGTTGGGCCGTTTGAACGAATGCACACGCAACCCCAGCGGATTAACCCCCGAAAAAACATGCTGGATGGTGCTGTCTTTGCCGGCGGCATCCATCGCCTGAAAAATCGTAACCATTCCGTAGCGGTTGTGGGCAAACATGGTTTCCTGGAACTCATTCAGTTCGGACGTCAGGTTGCGCAGTATAATCTCGTAATGCTCCTTATTTTCGTATAGATCGTCGATTTTTGTGGGGGCGTCAGCGATGGAAAATTTCTTAGATTCGTGGCCCGAGAAACGGAACTGTTCAATGGCTAGCGCTAGGGACTCAGTCATAGATTCTGTAAGGATTGTGGTAAACACGGAGTTCATCGAACCGTCTTAAAACAGAATCTGTTTTACTTAAAAACCGTCGGACCGATTTCCGCGTAAGTACAGGATCGGGAACTCGTATTTGTTATACGGGTGTAAACCTTTCAACATCGAACTATGTTCAAACCAGTGCAACTGAAACGTCTTACAGCCTGGCTGATGGCACTGCTGCCCATCGTGCCCCTGTTGTCGTGTGGTCAATCCTCAAAACAATCATCATCCGAACGAAAAACCAAAATTATGAATACCAGCAACACTGCATCTACCGCCCCGGGAATGGAAAAAGCAACTTTCGGAACCGGCTGCTTCTGGTGTACGGAAGCCATGTTTGAATCTCTGGACGGCGTTTCGGAAGCGGTTTCGGGCTACGAAGGCGGCACCAAAGCCAACCCAACGTACAAAGAAGTCTGCACCGGAACAACCGGCCATGCGGAGTGCGTAGAAGTAACCTATGATCCCAGGAAAGTGACTTATGCGGAATTGCTGCAAGCGTTCTTCCGCAGCCACGACCCGACCTCGCTGAACCGCCAGGGCGCCGACGTGGGTACGCAATACCGTTCGGTGATTTTCTACCACAACGACGAGCAGAAGCAACTGGCCGAAACCGTTAAGAAGGAGTTGAACGAGTCTGGCGCCTACGACAAGCCCATTGTAACAGAAATCAGCCCGGCTTCGACGTTCTACGTGGCCGAAGATTACCACCAGAGCTATTTCGCCAACAACCCCGAGCAAGGCTACTGTGCTTTTGTGATTGCACCGAAGCTGGATAAGTTCCGCAAGGTGTTCAAGGATAAGCTCAAAAGCAGCGAGCTCTCAAGCCACTGAACACTGCACTGATTCTGAAAAAAGCCCCGAAAGGGGCTTTTTTCATTTGTGCGCTACCGGGTTATCTCTCCGAAGAAATCGTTTTGCGGAACGCACGGTCTGTCCCTAAATGAAAAATTAGGCCGTGATTTATACTCTTAAGCGGATAAAGCGATATGTTATTAGTAGTATGTACTCAACGTAATTAGGGCAAAGCGATGTTTTGCCAGACGTATAAAGGTATCGTAGAGGAGATTGGAGGAACAGCGACCAGTTGTGTCCGGGTCCGCAATAAAAAAATAGTTTGGGTGCAATTGGTTGATTATTAGATTTTATAAAATTTTCCCTACATTCGTCCCAATCCAGGTTAAAACGATAAGACGATGATCAACTTTTATTTACGGTTTGGTGTATTGGGAGTATTTTTACTCTGCTCACAATGGATCTTTGCTCAGGTCTCAGGCCGGGCACTGCATGTACAGGTGGGGTACGAAGCCTTTAATGCCTCGAAAATTAATGGCTGGTTCCTACCCAGTTATCCCACTCTTCAAAAAGCATACACAACCTTCGGTTTCAGCGGGTACGGTGTCAGAAACAACGTGCTGTTGGGTGGGGAGCTTCAAGCCAAGACCGGCGGCACGATAAGCAACACGGCGGCTAAGCTGACGCCCTGTGCCGCTAATCTCGCTTTTAACGTCGGGTACGTCCTGCTGCACAAGAAAGGCCTGACGGTATTTCCGATTGCCGGGGTGGGTTACGGCTTTTTTGCTACCCGGATCTGGGAAGCCGAGAAACGGTATCCGGCCTTCGTGCCCGAACAAGTCAGTATGCGGGAAAACATCGTCGCGTCGCAACAGGGCGTGACAGGAAGCATAGCCGCTGGGGCGGAGTACATTCTTGGAAAACAGAACGGAAGTCGCACCAAAGGCTTTTCCGTTGGGCTGCGGGCGGGCTATAACTTTATGCCGGCCAGTACCAAATGGCGGGTTAATTACACGGAGTCTATTAAAGGGACCTCGTTCGGTGCTTCCGGGCCTTTTGTTCGCTTGCTGGTGGGCCTTGGTCGTATTGGCTCCGCCCAGTGACAGATGGCGCTGCCTTTAAATGCAGATTTTAACGTTGAAAAGCTCCGAAAGGGGCTTTTTTCATGCGGATCAAGCCGGAAAGCTTGAGTAGAAATAAGTACATTGCGATTGGGTTGTGCGGGCTGATCCCGAATGGCCTTCTATTCTTGCTTATGACGGCTGGTTCTATCGCGAATTTGCTCCTGGTGGAAGACGAACCCAAGGTGGCTACATTTATTAAAAAAGGGTTGCAAACGCAGTCGTATACGGTTGAGGTAGCATTGACGGGGGAGGAGGGCAAGCAGCGTTTCAGTGAAATCGCCTTTGATCTGATCATTCTGGACGTGAATCTGCCCGACATCAGCGGTCTTGAACTGGCTGAGTACATCCGCCAGCACAACCGCCGGGTGCCCATTCTGATGCTGACGGCCCTGGACACCACCGCCGACAAACTGCTGGGTTTTGAAGCCGGCGCCGATGATTACCTGGCCAAGCCCTTCGATTTTCTGGAACTGGTGGCCCGAATTAAAGCCTTGCTTCGGCGGGCCGGTACGACAGAAGAAGCGGACCGCATCCTGCGCGTGGCCGACCTGGAACTCAACCTGGATGAGCGCGTAGCCCGGCGGCAGGGGCAGACCATCGAACTGACCGCCCGCGAATACGCCCTGCTGGAATACCTGATGCGAAACGCCGGGCGGGTGGTTTCGCGGGTGGACATCGCCGAGCAGGTGTGGGACATTGGCTTCGATACAGGTACGAATGTGATCGATGTGTACGTCAGCTACCTGCGCGCCAAAATCGATAAGGATTATCCCGTTAAACTGATCCACACCCTGATCGGGATGGGTTATGTACTGAAAGAAAAATGAGCCTTCAGAACCGCCTGACCCTTCTGTCGACCGCCATCGTCTCCGTTTTGCTGGTGTTTTTTTGCCTGTTTCTCTACCTGGTGGCCGAACAATACCGCAAACACGAGTTTCTGACCCGCTTACGGGCGGAAGCAATGACGGCGGGGCATCTGCTGGTAGGCCGGGAGCGCCTGGGTCCGGCTCTTTACAAGTTGATTGACAAAAATCAGTTGACGGTGTTGCCGGATGAAGAAATCATTATTTACAACGCCAAGAATGAATTGATCTACGAAAGCGGCACGGATTACCTTTCCGTAACCCCCGCTACCCTGCAGCGCGTTCGGGAACTGAAAACGACCAGCTGGCAGGAAGGCGACCGCGAAATCGTGGGAATGCTGTTCACCGAAGACGACGCTCCCTTCGTTATTCTTGCTTCGGCGGTCGATGTCTACGGCGTGCGGACCGTTCAGGATTTCGCCCGGCTACTGGCGGGAGGCTGGTTTCTGATGACGGGGATTGTGCTGGTGGCCGGACGGTATTTTATGGGCCGCATTGTGCAACCCATCAGCCGGATCAACCAGCGGATTGATGAAATCACGGCTTCCAATCTGTCGCTGCGGCTGCCCGAGGGCAAAAGTGGTGACGAGCTGACGCAATTGGCGCAGCGGTTCAACCGGATGCTCAACCGGCTGGAAGAAGCCTTTCGGTTGCAGCGGTCGTTTGTGTCGCACGCATCGCACGAACTGCGCACCCCGCTGACGGCCATCACGGGCCAGTTGGAGGTCTCGTTGCTGGCCGATGACGGGCCGGATGAACTGCGCGCTACGCTCCAGTCGGTGCTCGACGATGTGCGGGGGCTCAACCGGATGGCCAACGGGTTGCTGGCGCTGGCCAGCGCCAGTATGGATTCGTCGGCCGTACCGATGGGACCCGTGCAGCTAGACCATCTGCTCGAACAGGTTCGGCTGGAAACACAGCGTCTGCAACCCACGTATACCGTTCATCTCCAGATTGATCCGCTGAACAAGCCGCCTACCGACTGGCAGTTGATGGGCAGCGAGCCACTCCTGCGGACGGCTTTCTTTAACCTGCTGGACAACGGCGGTAAGTTTTCGCCGGATCATACCGTGACCCTGCACCTATCGGCACCGGGAAAGTTGCTGCAACTACGGGTGCACAATGCCGGTTCGGTGATTCCGACCGACCAGTTGGCCGACATTTTCGTGCCCTTTCAGCGGGGCCGCAACGCCAGCGGATTACCGGGCTACGGCATTGGGCTTCCCCTGACCGAGCGCATTGTGCAACTGCACCGGGGCCAGATTTGGGTGGAATCGTCGGCCGAAGCCGGAACGACGTTCGTTGTCACCTTCCCGCGTTAAGCCCTCTCATTCCGTTCTGTTTTAAACTTGCTCTTTTGGCACGTTAAATCCCGCAAAAAGACCGTTGAGGTCGTTTAAAAGAGGTTTTGTGAATTTCTAATCCCGTTCTAATGCGGCTCTAACGCGAGCCTAACACCGGCTTCCGATCTTTGTAGTGTTAACCAGGAGATCAGGTACATACACCTTGAATTATTTCCAGGAGGTTGACCACTAAAAGATAAAATAGCCATGAAAACATACTTTTTTGCTCTTGTATTAATCGGACTTTTCAGTGTAACCGCTTCGGCCCAGGATGACGCAAAACGCCGGAACGATGTGACTTACTCAACGCATAATTACAAACATCCGAATAAAGCGGCTGCAGCCCGGAAATGGGCCAACGAAAAGGGCGGAACCATCAGCGCCACTGGCTTCGACCAGAAGTTGGTGACCAATTACAAACAACCCGTCCCGCGCACGGAAGCCGCTGACGGTCTGATTGTACCGCATACCGCACAGGAAAACCTGGCCGACCGGAATTATAAGGTGCAGCGCGTAAACACGGTAACTCCGGTTACACCGTCTGCCGAAATTGCTAACACTATTCCACACACCTCCCTCCCTGAAAAGAATTAAGGGACTTTCCTCGCCCGGTCGCGTAAGGCTCCGAATGCCGGTCCTTACGCGGTCAAAGGCATTTATTGCAGCGTTGATTAATAACCTGATGCTGGTACCTCCCAAGAGCTTGCCAAGAACATGGGAGTCGGTTTGAAAGCCGAACGCTTCAGCTTGTTTAAAACGGGCTTACTGAAAGATTTGAGAATTACCAAAGATCACACCAGCGCGATTGATGAAGGAATCGGCTCGGACCCGTCTTTGCAGAAATAAGTAGTTGGTTGGAAGAACTGGAAATACCTGAACCCTTTGCCTTCGCGTGAGATGCTGCAATTGCGTCTTCCTATAGCGGGAAGACGCGATTCTTACCTCAAAACCGTCCTGGTTGCTACAACTGGACGGTTTTTTTACGTTCAGACTTTTCGCAGCGGTGTCTGGATACAGAATTCGGAAATCTTTACTGGTTTGGTTGGACCATCAGCGATTTTACCGTCTCAAATTCTGGTGACGGAGTTTGCGGATAACGGGCGTATTCGTCCTCCTGTTTTTTCAGGTAATCGGTCAGCGTAAAACCGTTGGGGGCTTTGAAACGGACGTCGGCACCTTTCTGAATAAGCAGCAGGCAGATGTTCCAGTGCCCGAGGTGGGCCGCAAAGAGCAGGGGCGAATAGTGTTCAGTTTCAACATCGAAGGTGCTGGTTTGCTGGAGGGGAACGCCGTGGTCGAGTAGAATCTGGATCTTTTCGAGCGGTTCTTCGGCGTGGTGGATAACATTGAACAGGAGCGGCATTTCATACGGGCCATTGGTGTTGGGGTCGGCTCCGCGGTCGAGAAAAAACTGGAGCATGGCGGCCGGACAACGGTCAATGCACTGGGCGTGCGTCGCCATCCGTCCGGGATCCGCGTTTTCAATTTTCGCACCGGCTTCCAAAAGCAACTCCAGTTTGCGCCGGGTAATGTTCCAGTCTTTGTTATACACCGTATTATAAGAACTGTAGCTCCGGGCCGCATAATCCAGCAAGGTCCAATGTTCCGGGTTCCGTGCGTCGTTGATCAGGGGGACCGGTTCGCGGAGCAGGCGTTCCAGCTCGTCCATTCGGTCGAAAGAAAGAGCCCGGGCAATGGCTTTGCGCTGGGGATCGGCAAAGTACCGGGAACCGTCGTAGTCGGCCTGATCGTAGCTGAACTCTTTTTTGAGGTTAATAAAAACGTCGTCAAACCAGATTAGAAAGAAAGGCAGCAGGATTACCGCCAGCCCGGCGTATTTCCCCCAACGGAACGGTAACAGATTAACAACCAGCAGCACCGCCAGCGCCCCGGCAGCTAGAATAAGCCAGAACGTACCCTGCCCTTGCCCGGCCGCGTCCCCGCCCTTCTTCGAGTTAAAAAAGGTGAGGATCAGGAACAGGGCCAGCAGGCCCATAACGGTCCAGTTGACAACGGTCAGAATCTTGTTCACGGAGTAGCACGTTAGGCAGCCGGGCGGTAGCAACGAGTGGAATTCCAATCTTCTAAGAGCCCGTGCTTTCCGGAAGCAAAGGAAAGGCGGACCGGGTGATAACACCCGGGATTTTATATCTTACGGTTTCTTTCGCTAGTAACCGGTCATTTTCAATGAATTTCACCCCCCGCATCCTGATCCTGCCCGGGCTGGGCAACTCGGGCGAACAACACTGGCAGAGCATCTGGGAACGACAATACCCTGACTTTTCGCGGATTAATCAGCAGAATTGGGACAATCCCGTCTGCCGGGACTGGATCGAGCAGATTGACAGAGACGTTATGGCGGGGGATCCTTCGAACGTCATTCTGGTGGGGCACAGTCTGGCCTGCACGGCCATTGCTTATTGGGCGCAAACGTTTCAGCGAACGATCAGAGGGGCCTTGTTGGTAGCTCCCAGCGATACGGAAGCGGATACGTATCCGCCGGGAACTACCGGTTTTATTCCGGTTCCACTCCTGAACTTGCCTTTTCCTTCCACTGTAGTGACGAGCACCGATGATTATTACGTTACCCTGTCGCGGGCCACGTTTTTCGCCCGGAGCTGGGGCAGCAAACTCGTTGTTCTGGATGCCGCCGGACACATCAACGCCGGTTCGGGGTACGGTAACTGGCCGGAAGGGCTGGCATTGCTCCGGGAATTGGATACCGGGACCGTATCCTAACTGGCCGCTTTGGCCGCGTTTCTCTTCCGGGTGGCAGCCGCCTTCTTCGCCGATGCCGACCGTTCTTCGGGGCTGCGTGAGGCCGATGCCGCCCCGCCTTTTTTACCGCCCTTCTGCGCTGGCTCCCGGTTTTCGGCGTGGCCCCGGCCCGATCCGCTCTTTTTGCCTCCGCCCGAAGTTTTATTCACGGTGGCCCAGGCCCGGCGCTCGGCTTCTTCTTCAGGTAGGCCCTGGTCTTCGTAACTTTCCTCGATGTGTTCGGCTTGTCGTTTCTGTTTGTCCGTATAAGCCGATTTGTCTCCTCGTGCCATACTTTTCGTTTGTTTCGTGTGACCTATGACGGCATTCCTTAGACAGTTGATTCACTGCCTGCTGGATTCCGGTTAATTGCTGGATAAAACCCGAATTTCTGAATTATGTTTACGGAGCGGCCAGTTCAGGACGGAAGGAAATTATTTTCGGCTTCGGACGTAAACGTTGTTGCTGATCGATTCCAGCCGGACTTCCGGCCCTCCGCCGTTGACAGTTCCTTCCAGCAAATAGCCTACGATGGGATTTTGCTGTTTCTTGTTTTTGAAATCGATGGCTAAGTCGGAATAAACCTCGCCGGTGATGGTTTTCAGGGCCAGATTCGCGCCTTTGGAGCCGGGCCAGTTCAGGTCCACAAAACCGCTGATGGTTTTGGCAAAGACGGCTTCGCTGGCTCCTTCAATATCGATGTTACCGTTGATGGTTTCCAGACGAAGTTTGGCTTGCCGGGGCAAAAAAACCTGGTAGTTGATGGTGCTACAGATGTAATGAGACTGCCCGTTGACTTCAGTACGCCAGCTGGTTTTTGTTCCCGGGCAATCCTCGGCTTTTCCTTGCTTCAGCATTTCGCGGTCGAAGTCGGTTTTGAGGCTGATCTCGCTGGCGGTAGAACCCGATTCAACCAAAAGGGCGTCGTTGAGTCGCCCCCCGTTGACGGTTACCGCAATCCGAACGGACACTTCAGCTTTATCCCAATACCGGACCTGAATGCTGTCGGCAAACTTCAGGTTGAGGTTTACCAGTTGGTTGGCTGAAAACGGTATTTTTTTGTCAATGATTTTTTGGGCGAAGGCCGGTACCGTCAGCAGGCCCGCCAGGAGGAAGAGGAATAGTTTTTTCACGACCGACTTATTTTTGTTTCCGGATGTAAATGTTGCTGCTAATCGTATTGAGTTGCATTTCAACGCCCCCGCCATTAGTGGTGCCTTCCACATTGTTGCCTCCGCCCACTTTCGACAAACCTTCTTTGGCGCTTTTCAGACCCAGATCAAAATCCGTGTACATTTCGCCGTTGATGGACCGCAGTTTCATCGTAGTTTTGGCGTTGGCGGGCAGGGTGACGTCTACGGCCCCGGAAATGGTCGTGATGGAGGTAGGTTTTTCCTGACTCAAGTTCGTGAACACGATGTTTACTTCGCCGTTAGTCGTGTTGGCCACAACCGGTCCGGTCACGTTTTTGAGGGTAATGGGAGAGTTCGTTGTGCGGACTTCCAGATCACCGTCCATGTTGCTGATGGTTACCGAACCGTTCCGCCAGTTGACCTGCCGTACGAGAAGGGAGACTTTTCTCGGAATCCGGATGGTATAACCGATGTCTTTGCGGGTGGCTTTTTCAATTTTTAATCCGCCATTTTCGGGGGTAACGGCTAGCCCGATGCCCGAGTTGTCGACCGCTGAATAATACAGCGGTTTTAGTCCTTTGGCTCGTTCCGGGGGCGCTTCCAGGCCCGATGACGCCCGAATGCTGACCTCATCGCCGTCGTATCCTTCAAATTTGTAATCACCGGCGTCCATTTCCAGGGTTACTTTCCGGTCTTTGGAATTGGGAAGTTTGGCTTTGTATTCCTGGGCGCTGGCGTCGAGGGCGCACACCAAAGCGGTGGCAATCAATAAGGCAATTTTTCTCATTGGTTTGGTTTGAAAAGTGAAAATTGTATGGAATTCAGGACGCAGACGGTCGGGCGCTCTGGTTCAGTCGATTCATGCCTTCTTCGGCCTTCTGGCGAACGGCTTCCAGCAGGTCACGATCGCGGGCCAGACGCTGCATTTCGTTGACCGCCCGTTTTTCCTGGATAGACACCAGCGCTTCGATAAGCATAATCTGAACGTAAGGGTCCGTCTGGATTTTCAGCGACTGAATCAGGGCTTCGCGAACACCGGGTTCGTCGGGCAAACGCATCAGCGCCTGACAGGCTGCCAGCCGGACGTTCACATTATCGTCGAAATTCAGCGTGTTAATCAGCAACTGCGTAATATCCTGATTGGCTTCGGGCAGTTCCGACGACTCATTGACCGCCTGAATCCGTTCGCTGGCCGAAGTTTGACTCATCCGATCAAAGTCCAGCGTTTTTTTAATGGCCAGCGCCGACGAGGTTTCCACGGCTGCGCCCGGTTTCTGTTCGCGTTCGTACCACAAGCCGCCCGCAAAACCGCCCGCCAGCAGGGCAACGCTGGCCGCCAGCCGCAGCCCCCACGTGGTCAGACGGCGTATCCGCCCGGTGGGACGGTTTTCCGCCGGACGATCCGACCGGGGCGGGGCAAATTTCACCGACGGTTCTTCCTGCCGGGCTTGGGAAAAGTGCCGAAACAGGCCGGCGTGTTTTTTCAGGTGAGCGGGAACCGATGCGCTTTGAAAAAACGTCCGCAACTGCTTCTCTTCTTCCAGCGTGCTCTCCCCGGCGTAATATCTTTCCAGTAGCTTCTCAATGTCCGGCTTCATAATCGTTGGTTTTTAGGTAGCTATCCCGCACTCGCTGCCGGGCCCGCGACAGAATCACCCGGATGTTGTTGACGGTCAACCCCGTTACTTCTGCAATTTCCTCAAACGAATACTCTTCCACATCGCGCAGATGGAGAATGAGTTTCTGCGGCTCCGGCAACGTTCCGATGATGCGGTGCAACAGGCTGGTGCTGTCTGACAATTCGGTCTGCTCGTAAGGCGAAACCCCGTGGCCGAATACGTCGCTCAGGTCCGAGTTATCGTCCGTCGAGCGGTGGGCCTGGGATTTCAGCTTGTCGAGGCACAGGTTCCGGGTCATCTGCACGGCCAGTGCTTCCACACTGTTGTACGAATCCAGTTGCTGGCGTTTGGTCCAGAGCCGCATCAAAACCTCCTGTAAAGCATCCTCGGCTTCTTCGCGGTTGCGCAGAAACAGTTTGGCCAGCCGAAAAAGCCGGCCCTGAACGGGGAGTACCTTGTGTTTGAAGGCTTGTAGATCCATTTCAGTGACAAAGACGACGAACGACGGAATTCATTACAGCTCCCGGCAAAAAAATCATTTTTATTTTTTGCCTCGGTTCGGAACTCGTTGAAATGGGCGATGCGCGGGCGACGGGGTGTTGACATTCGATCCGACGGCTGAAAGGGGGAACGCAGTACGTAGAACTACTTGCCGGACGGTTATTACTACGCGGTGCCGGTACGATTTCAGGAAGGATTTCTACCCAATTTTTGCCTAAAATCGACAAACTAAAGCCCAAACTCTTGTAAGACGTTCAGAAACTCCCTTATTTTGGCCCAAGTTTAACAATTAACTCTACAAATACTGATGAAAAAAATTCTCTCTTCTCTGCTTGTCATGACCCTGTTGTTGGTTGGTACCGAGACGTTTGCTCAGATGCCCATCGATAAAGGATCTAAATTTTTAAATGCTGGTATTGGTTTAGGTGGCTGGGGTGGTATCGGCTTCGGTGGGGGCGGTATTGGCCTGGGTGCATCGTTTGATCTTGGTGTCGCTAAGAATATCACCGTTGGTGCGCTGGGTGCCTTTCGTGGCTACAGCGGTTACGGCTCTTACTATAGTATTGGTGTACGGGGTTCGTACCACTTCAATGAATTGCTGCAATTAGACAACGACAAAATCGATCTGTACGCCGGTCTTGGTTTGGTTTATAGCGGCTGGAGCTGGAACAACAATTACGGCGGTTTCCGCAATTCTATCGGTGGTGTTGATCTGGGTGGCCACGTTGGGGGTCGGTACTTCTTCACCGAAAACATCGGTGCCTTTGCTGAAGCTGGTTTTGGAGTAGCCCCTCTGCAACTGGGTGTCACCTTCAAATTCTAAAATACCGTATTACAAAGCAAAACCCCGCCGGAAGTGTCCTTCCGGCGGGGTTTTGCTTTGTTGAGGAATTACTTCAAACTTTTCACTCCCATGTTCCAGAGCATGAAGGCGTAAATATCCGCCATTGCTTCGATGTTCTTCTTCGTATTGCTGGCCCCGTGGCCGGAGTTGGTTTCGATCCGGATCAGTACCGGATTTGCGCCTTTGTACTTTTCCTGCAACGTAGCGGCATACTTAAACGAGTGCGCCGGAACTACGCGGTCGTCGTGATCGGCGGTGGTGACCATCGTGGCCGGATATGGAATGTTCTCCCGGATGTTATGGATGGGCGAATACTGGTAGATCACCTTAAACTCTTCCGGATTATCGCTGCTGCCGTAGTCGCTCACCCAACCCCAGCCGACGGTAAATTTGTGAAACCGCAGCATGTCCATCACGCCCACCTGCGGAATGGCGACCCGGAACAAATCCGGCCGCTGGTTGATAACGGCCCCGACCAGCAAACCGCCGTTGGAGCCACCGCGCAGCGCCAGTTTCTGCGGGGATGTATACTTTTGCGCGATCAGGTATTCGGCGGCCGCAATGCAGTCGTCGAACACGTTTTGCTTTTTCAGCTTCATGCCCTGCTCGTGCCAGGTTTCGCCGTATTCGCTGCCCCCCCGCAGGTTCACCGACGCGTAAATACCGCCCTGCTCCAGAAAGGGAATCAGCAGCGCGCTGAATCCGGGCGTCAGGCTGATGTTGAACCCGCCGTAGCCGTAGAGCATGGTCGGGTTGCTGCCGTCGAGTTTCAGGCCTTTGCGGAAAGTCAGAAACATGGGCACGCGGGTACCGTCCTTGCTGTTGAAAAATACCTGTTTGGTTTCGTAATCGTCGGGCTGGAATTTTACTTCCGGGGCCCGGAACAGGGTGGTTTTGCGGGTGGCAATGTCGTAACGGTAAATTGTGGCCGGAAAGGTAAACGACGTGAACGTGTAAAAGACAAATTTATCGTCGCGCTCCCCGCCAAAACCGCTTACCGTGCCCAATCCGGGCAGTTTTACTTCATTTTCCAGCTTGCCGTTCAGGTCATGCACGTAGATGCGTGAAGTGGCGTCTTTCAGGTAATTGGCGATCAGTTTGCCCCCGGCGGTATGCGCTTCGTCCAGTTTCTCCGGTTTTTCCGGTACCAAATCGCTGATGGCGCCGGTTTTCGGGACCACCTTCGATATTTTGTAATTCGGAGCGCCGTTGTTGTGGTACACCAGCAGGTCACTGCCGACGTTGTCGACCACGGAATAGTTGTATTTAAATCCTTCAAAAAGCCGTTTAAACTCTTTCTCGCCGGATTGGGCGTCTTTGTACCAGATTTCGGAGCCGTCGGTTCCTTCGGAAATGTTCAAAATCAGAAACCGTTCGTCTTCTGTGGTCTGGGCGAAGAAGTACCGCAACGGGTGCGCTTTATCTTCGTAAACCAGCTGATCCTGCGTCTGCGGAGTGCCCTGCCGGTGGAAATACACCTTCATGAACTCATTTTTCGAAGACAACTCCTGCCCGGCAGCCGGTTTGTCGTACCGGCTGTAATAGAAGCCGTCGCCCTGCCAGGCCGCACCCGTAAATTTCACCCATTCGAGTTTGTCGGGCATGGTCTGAAGCGTCTGCATATCCATCACGAAAATTTCCTGCCAGTCGGACCCGGCTTTGGAAAGTGCGTAAGCCGCGTACCGTCCGTTTTTCGACAAATTAAAGCTGGTCAGGCGCGTGGTCCCGTCGGCCGCGAGTTTGTTGGGGTCGATCACCACTTCGGGTTTGCCATTCAGTCCTTTCTGCCGGTACAGCACCGACTGATTTTGCAGGCCGTCGTTTTTGTAGAAATAAAACCAGTCGCCTTTGCGCCCCGGAGCCGAATAGCGCGGGTAGTTGATGATTTGTTCGAGCCGGTTTTCGAGTTGTTTTCGGTACGGAATCTGTTCCAGATACCCGAACGTCACGGCGTTCTGGGCCTTCACCCAGGCTTCGGTTTCGGCCGAGCGGTCGTCTTCCAGCCAACGGTACGGATCGGAAACTTTGGTGCCGTGGTAATCGTCAAGCTGCTCGGTTTTGCGCGTTTGCGGATACTTAATCGGGTTGGATTGGGCCAAAGCCCCGGATATTTCAAGCATAAGTACTAAGCCAATCAATAACGGTTTTAGCATAATCAGGTAGAATAGGTTACGAAGAAAGCAGGTTAATTAGTTCGTCATGAGGTTTAATATATAAAAAAGGACGCTGTTTGAAAGCCGTTTCGACGGATGGGGCAAAAATAAATGGCAAAAGGCCCGAGCAGCGAATAAGACATCGCCGTTCCGCGCCCTTGTCAGGAAACCGGTTGGGCACGGCCGCCGAGTTGTACTGAAAAACGCATCCTACCCGGGTGAGTAGGTTCTTAACCGCGTCATCAATCACCGCTTTGGCTCCCGCGGGCTGGGTGTCGCCGTCGTAGTTTGCGGTACATCAAGCCGCTTTTTGAGCGAGACCGGCGGGTCGTCATAAACGGTTTTGCTGTGGACGAAAGCGGGTTGTGTTGATTTAAGAAGTCGCGTGTTTGGTAATGTATTCTTACTAGTTGGCTAACAATAGTTTTGAGCTGAAACAATGTCTGTTAGTGCGAATAATAAATTGTACGTAGAGAAGTGAATACCTTCAGCCTGACTACGTATATTTGTAGTTATTTGTACTTAAAAGAAAGTCTACTTATTGTAATCTCACTCTATGCAGAAAAAACTACTTTCAATTGTTGGGTTTATTGGAATACTCTTGTTGAGTGCAACCCGTTTGTCGGCGCAGGTTACCCTTTCATGGCCGCAGAACGGGATGGTTTTTCAGCGTGGACAGGACAATAAGGCGAGTGTAAAATTCATCGTTACTTCTACCAACGGGCAGGCCATTTCTTCCCTGCAACTACTTTTTTACAAATACGCATTGGCAGGCGGCACCCAGGGGCCGCTGAACCCGGTGACGGGCAGTTCGCAGGGCTGGACCACCGTCACCATTTCCAACGCGGGCACTTGCCAGGTGACGGCGCTGGTCGACATGGCGGGTGGTATGTACAAAGTGCGGGCGAAAGACAACAGCGGCCGCGAAACGGCGGATTTCGACATCGGCGTTGGCGAGGTGTTTGCCATTGCCGGGCAATCCAATGCCTCGGGTTTGTACAATCCAACGTATCCGGTGAACGAAACAGGCAACCCTACGTTTGTGCGGTTTTTTAACGAAAAAGACCAGAGCAACGGTATGCAGGGATTCGAGGAAAATGACCCCGGAAAATGCCCCGTCTGTCCACCGGGCTCCGTTAATTTTCAGTGGTATTGGGGCGGAGTGGGCAACCGGCTGATTCAGGCCCTGAACGTACCGGTGGCTTTTTATCAGAACGGCATGGCGTCAACCAGCGTGGTGGAGTGGCGCAACAGCAGCCAGGGCCGGAATACGCCGTTTACAAACGGAACGCCCCGGTTTGTGAACGGTTTTCCGTACCGTAACCTGAAGAACTTCCTGACGGGTCGGGCGCGGCAAACGGGCCTGCGGGCGATCCTCTGGCACCAGGGGGAGAACGACCGCCGGGATGATCCAACAACCCCAAACGGTTCGCCCTCCAATTCTGCCGGTAGTTTTCCGCGGGCCAGACGGTATTTCGACGTGCGAACCAATTCGGTAAACACGGCGGAGAACGACGCCGACGTACTCAACGATCTGATTGGACAAACCCGCGTGGACCTGGGAGCCGATGTGCCCTGGGTAGTTGCGCAAACCAGTCGCCTGCGCAGCCTGAGTGATCCGCTGATCCGGGAAGATCAGATTAAAGTGATTGGCTACGCCAGCCATCAGAATACCAATCCGTCCGCCCCGCCCAAAACCTTTGGCGACCCGTATGTTTCGCCCTACGGTCGTTCAAATATTTTCACCGGGCCCAACACCGACCAGTTTGACGACTCATACCGGCTGCCGGACCCCGACAAAACGCATTTCACCAGCGCGGGGCAGAGCGTCGTCGCGGCCGAATGGCACAAAGCAATGACCACGCCGTACAACGGGCAGTCGTTCTTCGGCAACGCTGTTCCCGTTCTGAACCGGGGCGAGGTAACCGGAGTAACGTCTGTGACCTGCACGCCCGTTGCGTCCTGTAATTTTGCCGTCACCACAACGCCGGTCAGCGCCAGTTGCAACACGGCCACGACCCTGACGGCGGGGTGTACGGGCAGCGATTGTGGCAGCGTGACGTATGCCTGGAACGGGAACGGGGTCGCGAAGACGGGCGCATCGGTTGGCATAACGACGCCAGCCACCGCGGGCGTTTACAGCTATACGGTAACGGCTACGAAAGCAGGATGCGCCACTAAAAGCTCGGTGCTTGCACTGACGGTCAACTGCGCCACGACGCCCCCGCCGGTCGTTACTGGTAACTTTGACGGTCACCTGTATGCGGCCGACTGCGAATCCTTCCAGGGATGGGTTTGGGATGCCAACCAGAAAAACACCCCGATTTCCGTACAACTTCTGGACGGAACCCAGGTAATAGCGACCCTGACAGCGGGTGAATTCCGGCAGGACCTGCTTAACGCGGGGAAGGGCGACGGACGGCACGCGTTCCAGTACGCGATACCTACTAATCTGAAAGATGGTCTGAAACATACCCTGTCGGCGCGGGTGACGGGCAGTACGTTCGTCCTGAAAAGTGGCCCGAAAATAATTCAGTGCCAAGCAACGGGCACACCGCCACCCGCCACTAACAACCTGCCCCAGCCGCCCACCGTGGCCCCGCTAACTGCCCAGCAGGGGGTAGCGTATTCCGCCACCTTGCCGGCCTTTACCGATCCGGACGGCGAAGCCCTTTCGTACAGCCTGACCTCGCTGCCGGGCGGGTTGAGTTTCAACGCAACCAGCCGGGTGCTGAGCGGAACACCAACGGGCAGCGGTACTTTTTCGATGCCTTATAAAGCAACCGATCCGCGGGGTGGAGCCGGAACCACCACGGTCACCCTAACCGTTCAGCCGCCGGTTACTCAACCGCCTTCGTCGACGACCGTAACCGGTAATTTTGAAGGGTACCTGGATAAGGTCGAGTGCGGAACAATCCGGGGCTGGATCTGGGACCGTAACAAGCCCAACACGCCGATGACGCTGGAGTTTTTCGCCAACGGAACCTCAATCGGGACAACGGAAGCCAACATTTTCCGGCAGGATTTGCTTGACGCCAAGAAGGGAAATGGCGTTCACGGCTACAGCTTTACAACCCCGGCCAGCCTGAAAAACAACACAACGTACCAGATCAGCGCCAAAATCAAGAACAGTACGTACGTGCTGAAGGGAGCGCCCAAAACGCTGACCTGCTCAAGTTCGGCGGCCCGGTTGTCGGCGGGTGTGGACGGCGGTAAACTGGCGGTGACCGTGCTGGGCAACCCCGTCACCGAAACCGTGGAAGTTGAAATCCGGGGAGCCGAGGGGCAGCCGGTTCACTTGCAACTGACCGACCTGAACGGCCGGAATGTAACGGAGCGCGAAGTACCTGCCGCTGACGCCATTGAAGTTCAGCGGTTGACCATCGGTCGGCAACAGGCCGGGTTGCTGCTGCTGCGGGTTCGAAGCGGTCAGCAAGCCGTTACTCTAAAGGTTCTCAAACAATAATTCGGTTAATGTTAAGCAACAGCCCGGACCCCGAAATCCGGGCTGTTTTTGTTTTAATCCGGGCTTCTTCGACGCTCAGGTGAGTTGTCAACTATGTTTACAGGTCTGGTAAATCCGGCGTCGAAAAGCTTGCTTTAACAATCGAATTTGCAGATTATCAACCAATCCGCTAATTTACCATGATGTTTCCGGCTCGGTAACAAATGAAACTAGTCCCATTCGTAATTCTGATCATCTGGTGGTTGGCCTTCGGGTTGCCAGACGTTTCGGGAGCCTCCAAAGACCCACTGAATCAGTCGCTCCGGATTGATCACATCGGGGTCGATGAAGGCTTGACGCAGGGGTCGGTGTATCATATTCTGAACGATAGCCGGGGGTTTCTCTGGCTCGGCACTCAGGACGGTCTGAACCGGTACGACGGCGCTCATTTCCGGCACTACCGTCCCGACATGACGAACCCGAACGCTATTGTCGGCATTAACATTTCCGGGATCGTCGAGGATCGCAACGGCAACCTTTGGGTCGGTACTGAATACGGCCTGAACTATTACGACCGCGCAACGGACCGCTTTTCCTGCATCTATTCGTACTCTAAGTCGAAAAGGCCGTTAAAGAGCAAAACCATACCGTTTTACGCCAATGGGCAGGAAGTGCTGTATTATAGCGAAACGGAGGGGCTGGTTTCGTTGACCATTAAAACGAAGCAGAAGCTGGTGCTTGACCCCACGATCCGGCCCACGCACGAATACGACCAGCTCAACTCGACCGTCCGGACACCGCTGGGCGATGTCTGGCTTCACGCACCCACCGGTTTGATCCGTTACAATCTTTACGAGCGCCGGGCGCATTATTATTTCAGCAGCCACCCCGACAACGAAGCCGGTCCGTCGATGGGCGTCTTTTCGTTCCACTGCGATTCGGCGGGCGTCGTGTGGCTGGGGACCGCAACCGGACTGATTCGGTTTGAACCGCAGACGGGGCGTTACCAGACGTTTCTGCCCGGCGAGGGCCGGAATTTAACCTCCATTTACACCATCGCTGAAGACCACAACGGCCGGTTGTGGCTCGGCACGCAGCGCGGGGGAATCTGGCTCTTCGACAAATCGGACAAACGGTTTAGCCAGGTGGGCGGCTTTTCCAACAGCGCCCGTCAGTTAGCGGACTACGAAATCTGCAAAATTCACATCGACCGGCAGGGCATCATCTGGGCCAATACCGACCCCGACGGCCTGGCCCGGATTGTGCCGGGTAGCACGTTTTTTGGCGGTATGGCCGTTTCGCAGAATGAATCTCATGAGGCCAAAGATCCCACCACGCTCAGCCATTTTGTGGTCCGGGGGTTTTTGGAAACCTCGCCGACCGAAATGTGGATTGCAACCGAGCGCAGCCTCGACGTGCTGGACCGGACCCAGAACCGCATCATCCGGCGCTACCTGACCCAGGCCAAACACAGCGATTTGCCGTCGCGTACGCTGATCAAGTGCCTGTATAAAGATCCGTTGAACCGGATTTGGGTGGGGACGAACGGCGGTGTTTTTACGTTTGACAAAGCCCGGTCAACGTTTAGCAAAATTCCGTTACCGGGGTCGGCCAACAGCAAAGTGGTCGAAAATTACGTTCGTCGGTTGCTGGCGCTCGATGACAACACCATCCTGACGGCTACGGAAGACGGTCTTTTTCTACTGGATGTGCGTCAGCGGACGTTCAGACTGCTGCCCACGCTGGCGAATAAGAATATTTTTAGCTTTGCCCGGGATCGGGCCGGTCGGTACTGGGTTGGCATTTATTCCGATGGTTTCTACTGCTACGAGCGGGCTCCCATTGGCAAAGATACCCGTCCGCAACGGATTGTCCGGGGGTTGGACGGCTACACCATTTTATATTTTTACGAGGACCCCGTCCGGCCCATTGTCTGGATGGCGACCGACAAAGGGCTGGCGGCTTTTAATACCAAGACCGGGCGGATTCAGCTTTACGATCACCGGCACGGTTTGGCCAATCCATTCGTGTATGGTATTTTACCCGATCATCAGAACCGGCTTTGGATCAGTACCAACCGCGGGATTTCATTTTTCAACCCGACCACCAGCACGTTCAAGAACTTCGACCTCACTGACGGTTTGCAGGGCTACGAATTCAACGGCAATGCGTATTACCGCACCCAGGACGGTGAGTTGTTTTTCGGGGGCGTCAACGGTTTCAACCGGTTTTACCCCGAGCAGTTTCGGACGAGTTCGTACATGCCATCGGTGCACATTCACAAAATGACCGTCAATGAAGCGCCGTACCAGTCTGACAGCTACATCGGAGAAACCTCCCGGCTTGAACTCCCGTACAACCAGAATACCGTAGCCCTCGAATTTACGGCGTTGGATTATTACAGCAACGGCCGTAACCAGTATCAGTATCAGTTGGTTGGCTACGACGACCAATGGGTGCAGTCCGGCAATGCTACTTACGTCCGGTACGCAAACCTGCCGCCGGGTACATACGTATTCCGGGTCAAAGCCGCCAACAAAGACGGGCAATGGAGTCCGAAAATCAGGCGGTTAACCATGATAATCCAGCCCCCGTTCTGGCAGCGGGCCTGGTTTCTGTCGTTGATGGCCCTGCTGGTTGGCGCTGCGGCTTATTACTGGGTTCGCCGGCGCGAAAACCGGATACACCGGCAGCACCAGCGGAACACGCGGCTGGCCGTTGAGTTGCAGGAGCAGATCAAGAAAAACCTGGCCCGCGACCTGCACGACGAGATTGGTGCCCAACTGGCGACCCTGAAGCTGTACGTCAGTCGGCTGACCGATCCGCCTGGTCAGCCGGCGCGCTCCACCTCCCTGAGCGAGCTGGCCCGCGAACTCATCACCGACATCATTGGCAACATCCGTAACCTGCTGCGTGAACTGAGCCCCCGAACGCTCGAGCAGTACGGTTATGCCGCAGCCGTGGAGGAACTTTTATCGCGCATCGACCGCACGACGCTGGAAACCCATTTCTGGGCCGACGAACTGCCGTCACGGCTGGAGGCTGAAACCGAATTGATGCTTTACCGGATTACGCAGGAGTTGCTGAACAATACACTCAAACACGCCAATGCCCGGCAGGTCAGCATCCGGCTGGTGTTTGAATCCCCGCTGGTCAAACTCTACTACAGCGATGACGGCCAGGGCTTCGACCTCAAGGAAGCCCGGCGGGGGCTGGGAATCGGTAACATCGAATCCCGTGTGGCCCTGATCAACGGGGATATCGACTGGCAGTCGACGCCCGGTGAAGGAACGCGGGTTATTGTAACGCTGCCGTTCCGGGCATCGAACCGGTTTTTGTCACTGAACCGGCTGGAACGGTCGCTTAGAAAAGTGACGACATTGTTTTAAACTTGCCTTTGGTTATGGCAAATTTACGCATCAACGGACGGGTCTGGCTCGAAGCGCAGGAACGGTTTTTTGGAATTGGTCGGATGGAGCTACTGGAACGAATCCAGCAAACGGGTTCGATCAACCAGGCCGCCAAAGAAATGAAGATGTCTTACAAACGCGCCTGGGAACTGGTCCAATCCATGAACAGCCAGGCCGATGCCCCACTGGTCAGCACCCAAACTGGCGGGGAGCGGGGCGGGGGCGCCGTCGTTACCGAAGAGGGGCTTAAATACCTTACCTACTACCGGGGGCTGCAGGACCGGTTTCAGCAATTTCTCGCCCAGGAAGTCCATCACTTACCCATTTGATCTCCGGGGAAAGCCGGCTTTGATGTTGGTTTTGAAGAGCGGCCTGAAAGAAATCACAGTAAAGTAATAGTGTCTGATAAATGCTTTTTATTGGCGATCTGCTGAGATTTTGAACCCTGGTTAAATGGGGTTTACAAAAAAATAATTTTTTAGAAAACCGGCCTTTACGCTTCCGTTTCGCGGTTCTTCCTTTCCCGTTCCCTCGAATAGTGCCTTAAAAAAAAATAATTCATCATTTCCGAAATCCAAAAATCAGGCTTACTCGTTCGTATGGTTGTCTTGCAAGAAGCACCCTTTTCAATTCACCCATTTTACAACTAATCTTTTCTCATGGAAGAATTAACGAGTACCTCTACCCCCAAGAAAGGTTCGAGTGTAGCCGCCATTCCATCGGTCGAGCGCCGGATGTTTCTGCGAGCTCTGGGCTTAACAACCGTTTCGGCTTCGGCTTTTCTGGCAGCCTGCCAAAATTCAATAAACGACGTAGCTCCTAAAATTTCTGGCGCCCGGATTTCAGCTGAAGGGGTTAGTTTCGGGGAAGGCGATTTTGCCATTCTGAACTACGCTTATGCCCTGGAGCAACTGGAAACCGCTTTCTACATGGCCGTTATTGAGAAAAAAACGTTCCCGGCGGGCAGTAAAGAAGAAATGGTTTTCAAAGATATTCACGATCATGAACTCGTACACCGGGAGTTTTTCAAGCTAGCGCTGGGCTCTAACGCCATTGGTGATCTGGAATTCGACGTGAGCAGCATCGATTTCAGCAACCGCCGGGAAGTTTTGAACACCGCCCGGGTTCTGGAAGATACGGGAGTTGCTGCCTATAACGGAGCCGGACCGCTGCTGAGCAATTCAACGTTCCTGACGCTGGCCGGCAAGATTGTGTCCGTAGAAGCTCGTCACGCTGCCCTGATCAGTACCATCCTGCAACCCAACGGCGCGTTGTTTGCTGGTGATTACGTGGTGGACAACAACGGTTTGGAAAGACCGCTGACGATCTCCGAAGTACTGGGCAGAGCCGGTAAGTACATCAAAACTCCCATCAACCCGGCCTCCCTACTGGCGCTGGAATCATCCAAATCATAACCCAACGAACGATCATGAATCTCTTCGGAATATTCTCACAAATTGAAAAAGTTGATGCGGAAGCGGGTGAAAAAATGGATTTTGCCCGCCGGAAAATGCTGAAAACCGCAACGGTTGCGGCTGCTGCTACGCCCGCATTTTTTGTCGGAATGGTTAACAAAGCGTTTGCGGCAGAAGGCTGCGCCGGTGATGCGGTGGCTATCCTGAAATACGCCCTGACGCTGGAATACCTCGAGCGTGATTTCTACCGGGCTGCTCAGTTCAAGGCGGGTTTGTTGCCCGTCGGAACCCGGGCGTACGTGGTGCAAATTGCCAAACACGAAGCGCAGCACGTTGACCTCCTGGAAGGCGTACTGGGTCTGAAAAAGAACGAGTTGCAGCCGAAGTACAACATGACTACCCTTAACGCTGCGCTGGCCGATTACGAAACCTTCCTGACGTATGCACAGGCGCTGGAGGATACCGGGGTTCGGGCTTACAAAGGACAGGCTGCGTGTCTGCTGGAAGAAGGATCGGCTACTGCGAAAGTGGCTCTGCCGGTAGCCCTGCGGATTCACTCGGTGGAAGCACGGCACGCGGCTGCCGTTCGTTACATGCGGGGATTGCGGGTATGGGCTTCCAGCGGTGAAAACGGAACGGAAGCAGATCCGAAGGTTTATGCCAACGAAGACATGGGCCATCAGGGTGGTGCCGATCTGGAAGGCTACTTCAACACCCCGGAAAATAAAATGAAATTGTACACGCCGGATATGTCGAAGCGGGCGGTTTACGAATCGTTTGACGAGCCACTGACCAAGGACGAAGTACTGGCTATTGCCGGTCCGTTCTTCGCACCAACGATGTGATACAACCAATTGAGAAGTACCAAAAAAGACCGGCGTGCGCCGGTCTTTTTGGTTTCATTCGTTTTACAAGGTGACGGTCTGCTGCCCTTCTTTCAACGCCACGGTTTTGCCGTGCCATTTCAGGGTTCCGGTCAAACCGTCGGGTAACGTAATGACTCCTTTCAAACCGCCGGTCGGGGTTTTGTCAAACCGCACGGTAATGTCACCCGCCGGATGCGGCATCGTTCCTTCCGCAAATTGCAACGCACCCAGGTACGGTGTAATGACGACGGACTGAAAACCGGGTGAGGCCGGATTGATTCCGCAAACCGTCGACAAAAATTCGTAATTCGGGGCCGCACTCCACGCGTGGCAGTCGGAGCGGGTAGGCTCCGGGTTTTCGGCAAACGTCGTTAAACCCAGGGCCAGCATGTCGTGCCACGGTTTGAGCGTTGGTAGGAACTGATCCGCCATGCCGGTTTTTTTCAGCGCCTGAAACAGGTAAAACTTGAAATAGAATGTCGCCTGAGTCAGATTCGGATCAGCCATGACTTTCTGCATCAGGGCTTTCTGCTGCGCCACCGGCACGGCGTCGGTCAGGATGGCCCAGATGTTGGCGTGCTGACTGAAACTGGTTTTATCGGGTGTGTCGGCCACCAGCCCCCGGCCCGCGTCCCAGCAATTGTTATATACATTTTTGGCCAGCCGGATGCCCATCAGACGGTAATGTTCGGCCTGCTGGTTTTTGCCGTAATGGTAAAACACCTGCGAAATTCGCTGCATGGTATAAGCCTGTTGCAGCGTCAGAATGGCCGAGCCGCCTTTCCGGGCGCCCTTCGGTACTCCGCCCATGCCTTCGTCCGGGGCGTCCCACTTCGCCCAGTCCACAAAATTCCACCATTGAAGCGGACCGTTCAGGCCGTTGTCGGCCAGTCGTTTTTCGTGCCAGTCAAGCACGGTTGTAATGCCGGGTAGCATGGATTCAACAAATTTGTCGTCTTTCCGGTGCATCCAGTAATCGTAAATCATGGTGACCCAGTACAACGAAAACGGCGGAATCACCTGAAAATCGGCACTCGGGTAACGGCTCTGCGTTAGGCCGTCGTTGAACCGGCTGTGGTCGTAATCCAGGATGGCTTTCCGCATCAGCCGGTCGTCACCCGTCATGTAGAGGGAAATCAGCGACTGGATGCGGGTGTCGCCGGTGTACTGCAATTGTTCGTAGTAGGGGCAATCGTAATACGTTTCACCCGCGCAGAGCCGGGCCGTCCGCCAACCCACGTTCCAAATATCTTTTAAACTTTCGTCGCTGCTGGTAAACCGGGCTTTTTCCTGAAACGGGTAGCCGGTAAAATGACCCATCAGATCGTGAATTTCGACGGGGTCGCCTTTGGTTTCAATGGTGATTTGCAGGTAGCGATACGTCCGGAACAGGAGCGGGCGGAAGGTGCGTTTCTGCTTGCTGCCGTCGCCAACGAATTGATCTTCAAAGCCAATGAGTTGTTTGCCGTTCACCTGATCGCGGTTGCCTTTCTGCCGGTTGTCGTCCACCAGTGCCTCCGCGTACGCCAGCGTAATGACGGCATCTTTGCCCCGGCTGATGGTCAGTTCCGGGAAGGCGTTGGTCAGATGCCCCTGGTCGCAGAGGATCACGGCTTTGTGGTTGCGGTGAACGGCGAACGAGTTTTTTCCCTGTAAAAAATCGTCGGCTACGTCCACCCCCTCCGCCCGGCGGACCGTCGCCAGCCGTTGCGGTATTTCTTCCATCAGCGGAATGGTGCGCGGCACCAGGTTCCAGTTGCCGTCGGTACCCAGACCGCGCGGTTTGGCGGCCCAGCCTACCGGTTTAGCCGCTGACCAACCGGCATCGTCGAAAGCCGGTTCCTGCCAGCCCCAGGGGTATTTGGCCCCCTCTACCCGGTCGCCCGCACCGACAACAATGTAGGTGCGTAGTTTCGGAATGTCGTTGATAACGGGCGAATAGGCCGGATTCTGGTAAACTTTCCAGGTGTTGTTGGTATTGACGACCTGTTCGGCGTCGCCATCGCCCTGCACGATGAACCCGAACTGGTAGTGCATTTGATAAAAGGGAGCGTATTCGGCCATGTAAGTCACCACGGCCGCCAGCGTATTTTTGCCGCTGGTCAGGTACGGCGCAAGATCGACGGTTTCATAATTCCAGTTCTGCAGATCGCTGCGGGCCGGGCCGGACACCACGGCTTTTCCGTTGACGAACAGTTGATAGCGGTTATCACCCGAAACGTTGATAACGAAGCGGCTGGGCTTTTGGGCCAGATCAAAATTCTTGCGGAAATGGTAGACGCCGTAGGACCGGATGGGAGCCGTTGGGTGCCCGATCCACTGCGCTTTCCAGAAATCGGTTTGCCAGCGGAGACTCGGGTTAACGGCCAACGGAGCGGGGGTTTGAGCGAAGGAGAGAAAAGTCGAAAAAATAAGGTAAAAAAGCAGCCAGGTTTTCATACAAGCGGGAATCAATCAGAATCTTGCTGCAAGATAATGACAAATCCGCGCTTCTTCGCTTTTGTCCGTTTGAGAAGACGGGTTGCCCGTCATGCCAAAGTCACGGCCTTTCAACGCTCATGCGCAGGCCGTTTATTATCGTTTCTGATTTAATTCGGGTACGATCCTTTTTGGAAATATAGTAAGTCGTGTGGGCGTCGGGAGCAATGTCATCGTTGACGTCAACAACGTAACAGGTAATTCTTTCGCCCTTGGTATCTGTCAACTGCGTTTCGCTAACGCCGATGATGCGGGCAGTGAGCAACCCGCGTCTTCCAAGAGTAACGTCAAAGATCGGAATCGTGGCTTGATAACTGACTTTCAGGGGCAAAAAACGGATTAAGAGCGGGTAGAAACTGGAGCTGACCGTAGGAACTGCTACGGTTTCCCGCTCCGAAGTTTCCCGCATAGTTTTATGATCGTGAACAGACGCATTCATTTCCTGACCGCTGAACGTTAGGTGTATGGTGCGTTGTAGATTGGAAGAAGTGTAATAAACGGGAACGAGTGTTTCCTGAAGAACGACGGTTGTATCGATTTGCGTCGGACCAGAAGCCCCTTTTGAGGTCAGTTCCTGGATAAAAAGGAGCTTGTCTCCCTGATAATTCGGTTGAACAGTCGTCAGGGAGGTGGCCCATTCCCGCTTCGTTGCGCCTTCCCAATAATACCAGACGGCTTTTTGCTTTTCAGCCGGAATTGCAAATGGACCCGCTATGACTTGAATGGATTGTGTTTTAGTCTGCGCTGTTGCCGGTTTTGACAAGAATAGTAACAGAACCAGGCAGAAGCTTAGTTGCTTCATTAGAATGAACTGGTTACAAAACGTGCTTAGATTCGCTCAATCAGCTCGGCCACTTTCCGCACCGGCTTGCCCGTGAGGTGGTCGATGATGGCTTTGGCGTGCTCACGACCGTTTTCGATAAACACTTTTTCGGTGTAAATCCCGGCCATGACGGTACCGCAGACGTACAGACCCGGCACGTTGGTTTCAAAGGTTTCCTTGTCGTACACCGGCACCTGCGTTTCCGGATTCAGTTCTACACCGCATTCTTTCAGTAGCTCAGCGTCGGGAATGTAACCCGTCAGGATCAGGACGAAATCGGCGGGGAGCTCGTTTTCCTCACCGGTCTGCAAATTCGTGAGGCACACTTTTCCGGGTTCGATGCGGGTCACGCAGGTGCTGAACCGGGTGTTAATTTTGCCTTCCTTCACCCGGTTTTTAACGTCCGGAACAAGCCAGTATTTAACGGTTTTTCGGAAGTCGTCGGCCCGGTGAACAATCGTGACGTGGGCGTCGGCGCGGTAAAGTTCCAGAGCCGCTTCGACCGCCGAGTTCGACGCGCCAACGATGACAACGTTCGTGTAGGAGTACTGAAATGGTTCGTCGTAATAGTGCGTGACGTGCGGCAAATCCTCACCCGGAATCTGAAGCGAGCGCGGTTTGTCGAAATAACCCGTCGCCAGAATTACCTTGCGCGACTGGTAGGTTTGTCCGTTGGTCGTAAAAACCGTAAATAACTCTTCGTTCTGATCCCCTTCGTCGCCCGTCGGTGCATACCGCGTTACGTGGTTGACTTCAGTAAACAGTTTGAAATTCAGGTTGAAATAACCCGCTACTTTGCGGTAATACTGGAGAGCTTCGTTCCGGTTGGCTTTAACGCCCGCAATGGGAAATGGAATACCGCCAATCTCAATATTTTCGGCGGTTGAGAAAAACCGCATCATCTTCGGGTACCGCCGAATGGACTCCGTCAGGCTGCCTTTTTCCAGAATCAGGTGACTCAAACCGGCTTTGGAAGCTTCAATTCCTGCGGCCAGTCCACACGGTCCACCACCAATAATTATTACGTCGTACATAGTTGGAAAATCTCGTTAACAGGCTGTATTCGTGCACCAAAATAAGAATACCAAAAGTAACCAAAGAAGTTCTGTCTGGCGGGATATTTTCCCAAAATCACGCGCTGATTGGGCCGGTTTTACCCGAAATTAGGGTGGGTAACCAAAGACGGGCGCGGTTTTTATTTCTTTCTATTTGGCTTAAATTTGACCAGACAGGGGCATCCGACGGGCTGGCCCGTTGCATATTTCAACTCTTTACGGCTAAAAAATGGCGTCCGTTCTCATTCTTTTTGCGCACCCCGCCCTGGAGAAATCCCGGACCAACCGGATTTTGATGGGAGCCTGTCGGTCGGTCGCTTCGTCGGTTCCGTCGGTCACCGTCAATGATCTTTACGAGGAATACCCGGATTTTGACATCGACGTGGACCGGGAGCAGCAGTTGTTGCTCGATCATGAATACATCATTCTACACCATCCGTTTTACTGGTATAGTGCGCCCGCGATGGTGAAACAGTGGGAGGATTTGGTACTCGAACACGGCTGGGCGTACGGTCGGGAGGGCAATGCGCTGGTGGGCAAAAAGATTTTCAATGCCATCACCACCGGCGGTCCCCGGCGTGCCTACGAAGAAACGGGCCTGAACCGCTTTACGGTGCGGCAGTTTCTGGCACCTTTTGACCAGACGGCGCATTTGTGCAAGATGATCTACCTGCCTCCGTTCGTTGTTCACGGCACCCACCGGCTCACGGAAGAGGAAATGCACCAGTACGCCCAGCAATACCAAAGTCTGCTGACCATGCTGGCCACCGAACAGGTCGATGTGGAAGACGCCCGGAAGCGGCTGTATCTGAATGAAATACTTGTTGATTAATCCATTATGAACCAATCCATTCTAATTCAGGCCATTGTTTACCTGGCCTCGGGAGTTGTGTTTGTTCCCATTGCCAAACGGCTGGGGCTGGGGTCGGTGCTGGGGTATTTGCTGGCCGGTGTGGCCATCGGCCCGGCGGTGCTGGGGCTGGTGGGCGATGAAGGACAGGATATCATGCATTTTGCCGAATTCGGCGTCATCATCATGCTGTTTCTGGTGGGGCTGGAACTCGAGCCCGAACGGCTCTGGAAACTCCGCGTTCCGGTGTTGGGGCTGGGCGGGTTACAGGTGCTGCTGACGGCTTTGCTAACCGGCGGTCTGGCACTGGCAGCGGGTTTGCCGTGGCAACCGGCGCTGGCGCTGGGGATGATTCTGGCCATGTCGTCGACCGCCATTGTGCTGCAAACCCTCAACGAAAAAGGGCTGATGCAGACAGCCGCCGGGCAGAATACCTTCGCCGTGCTGCTGTTTCAGGACATTGCCGTTATTCCGATTTTAGCCATAATGCCGCTGCTGGCGACGTATCCGGTTGCTTCCTCAACCGATCACCACGCGCATTTTTCGCTGACCGACGGTTTGCCCGGCTGGTTGCGGCCGTTTGTGGTCGTTGGGGCGGTGCTGGCGCTGGTGTTGATTGGGCGGTATGTGATGGGAACGGTTTTTCGGATCATCGCCCGGACCGGCCTGCGGGAGGTTTTCATTGCCACGGCTCTGCTGATGGTGGCGAGTATCTCGGTATTGATGGAAATGGTGGGGCTGAGTCCGGCGCTCGGGGCTTTTGTTGCGGGGGTGGTGTTGGCCAACAGCGAATACAAACACGAGCTGGAAAGCGACATTGATCCGTTCAAAGGGTTGTTGCTCGGTTTGTTTTTCATTTCCGTCGGGGCCGCCATCAATTTCGATCTGATCATGGAAAACCCCTTGCTGGTCATCGGAATTGTGGTGGCTATCATGGCGGCCAAGGCGCTGGTTCTGGCGGGGTTAGGGAGGACGTTTGGTTTGCCCACAGACCAGAACCTGTTGTTTTCGCTGGGGCTTTGTCAGGTAGGTGAGTTTGCCTTTGTGTTGTTTTCCTTCGCTTCGCAGAACGGTATTCTAGCGCAGAATGTGGTGGACCTCATGACGGCAGTTGTTGCCATCAGCATGGGCCTAACCCCGCTGGTTTTCCTGGCGAACGAAAAGCTGATTCTGCCGCGACTGGGCGCCAAAGAGGACGACAGGAAAGAACCGGATCACATCGAAGAACACAACGCCGTTATTGTGGCCGGTTTTGGCCGGTATGGTAACATTGTCGGGCGGTTTTTGCGGGCCAACAACATCGGTACGACGGTGCTGGATTTTGATTCGGATCGGGTCGATACACTGCGGAAACTGGGCATGAAAGTCTACTACGGCGATGCCTCCCGGTACGATCTGCTCAAATCGGCGGGGGCGGAAAAAGCCCGGTTGATGATTATTGCGCTCGATTCGCCGGAGAAAGTGCTCGATCTGGTCGAAACAGCCAAAAAGCATTTTCCAAACCTGAAACTGCTGGTGCGGGCCGCCGACCGCGAAGATGCCTACGAACTGCTGGATGCGGGCCTCTCCCATGTTTACCGCGAAACGCTCGATAGTTCACTCCGGATGGGCGTCGATGCCATGACGTTGCTGGGCTTCCGAGCCTACCAGTCGCAGCGGGCGGCCCGATTGTTCCGTAAACACGACGAACGGAACCTAACCGAACTGGCCGCCGTTCGGCACGACCGCAAGCAGTATTTCAGCAGCGCCCGCCAGCGCATCCGCGATCTGGAAGAACTGCTCAGTTCCGACACCAACGACCGCTGGCTGAAAGATGTTGACGACGGCTGGGACCCGGAAAGCCTGCGCAACGAAGTCCGGCAGATGAAGCCGTGAGCTGACTAAAAATAAAGGGGGCGTTTTGAGCGCTGGGGCGGCTTTGGCGATTTTTCGGAAGGAACTTATCGCGGCAATTGTTAACTTGCTATAAGAAAAGATAGCCATACCACCTGTGCAACCATTGCCGCTGACATTTGATTTTGCCGAAGAAACCACCTATTTCGCCGACCTCATTCTACCCGTTCCGATCCCAAGGATGTTTACCTACCGCGTGCCGCGCGATATGGTGGAACGGCTGAAAGTGGGCGCGCGGGTGATTGTGCCGTTTGGCAAAAACCGGGTGTATACGGCCGTTGTCGGGCGCATTCATCACCAGCCTCCGAGTAATTACCAGGCCAAATACATCCTCGAACTCCTGGACGAATACCCGCTGGTGACAACCTACCAGCTGGAGTTATTCTCCTGGATGGCTGAGTATTACCTCTGTAACATCGGCGAGGTGCTGAACGTGGCGCTGCCCTCGGGGCTGAAGATTACGAGCCAGTCGAAAGTGCAGTACAACCCGGACTTTGACTACCCCGAACTGCTGACGGAGGGTGAAGGGCGGTTGCTGGATGAACTGAAAAAACATTCGGCCCTGTCGTACGAAGAACTCGGGCGGCTGGTCGGGGAAACCAACGTGCCGACAACGATCAAATCGCTGGTGGGAAAACGGGCGGTGATTGTGTTCGACGAGGTGCGGGAAAAGTACGTGCCGAAAATGGTGCGGAAAGTGCGGCTGACGGAGCGCTACGAAACCCGTGAGCAGGTCCTGGCCCTAATCAATGCACTGGAGAAATCGCCCAAGCAGCAGGAAGTGGTCATGAAATACCTGAGCTACGTGCCGGTGCAGAATAACCCCATCCTGAACCGCAAAGGGCTCGACAAAACCGTCCTGAACCAGGACGATGAAGTCTCGCAGTCTTCGCTGCAAACGCTGATCAAAAATCAGGTTTTCGAAACGTATGAAGTGATCGTGCCGCGTTTTGGCGACGACGATTTGCCGAATGTGGAAGTAAAACTGACGGACGTTCAACAGCGGGCCTGCAACCAGGTGCTCAGCCAGTTTAACGAAAAAGACATTGTTTTGCTGCACGGTATTACCGGAAGCGGGAAAACGGAAGTGTATATCAACCTGATCCAGACGGCCCTGGAAAGTGGTTCGCAGGTCCTTTACCTGCTGCCCGAAATCGCTCTGACAACCCAGATTGTGGTCCGGCTGAAAAAAGTTTTTGGTGACAAACTGGGTATTTATCATTCCAAATTTTCGGATAACGAGCGGGTGGAGGTCTGGAAGGGCATTGTCGACGGACAATACCAGTTTGTGGTGGGCGTGCGCTCGGCGGTTTTTCTGCCGTTCGACAACCTGGGGCTGATTATTGTGGATGAGGAACACGAAACGTCCTACAAACAGCACGATCCGGCTCCGCGCTACCACGCCCGTGATGTGGCGATGATGATTGCCCACTGGCAGAAAGCCAAAGTCCTGCTCGGCTCGGCCACACCGTCCATCGAAAGTTACTACCACGCGCAGCAGGGGCGTTATGGTCTGGTAGAACTGCTGGAACGTTACGGCGACGCCATGCTGCCCGATATCGTACTGGTAAACACCCGCGTTGAACGGCAGCAGAAGAAGATGAAAAACGAGTTTTCGTCCGTCTTGCTGGATCATTTGCAACACAATCTGGAGCGGAAGGAGCAGAGCATTCTGTTCCAGAACCGGCGCGGCTATTCGCCGTACCTGCAATGCGAAGATTGCGAATGGACAAGCCGCTGCCCCAACTGCGACGTGAGCCTGACCTACCACATGCGGGCCGCCGAACTGCGGTGCCACTACTGCGGTCACCACGATCCCGTGCCGAAAAGCTGCCCAGCCTGCGGTTCGTTCAAAGTGCGGACGATCGGTTTTGGAACCGAAAAGCTAGAAGACCAGTTGCAGATTGTGTTTCCGGAAGCCCAGATTCAGCGCATGGACCTGGACACCACGCGGGCCAAAAATGCCTATCAGCAGATCATTTCGGAATTTGAGGGCGGCAACGTCGATATTCTGGTCGGCACGCAGATGATCAGCAAGGGGCTCGATTTCGGGAACGTCAGCCTGGTCGGTATTTTCGACGCCGACCGGATGATTCACTACCCGGAATTTCGGGCCGTGGAGCGGGCGTTTCAGATGATTACCCAGGTGAGCGGCCGGGCCGGACGTCGCGCGGATCGGCGGGGTAAAGTCCTGATTCAGACGACGAATCCGCAGCAGGCCGTGTTGCTCAAAGTGATGGAAAACGATTACAGGGGCTTGTTCGAAGAGGAAATCATCGAGCGGCAAAATTTTAATTACCCGCCTTTCTCGCGGCTTATCAAACTGACGGTTCGGCACGCTGAGCAAAACATCAGTCAGCAGGCGGCCCAACGGCTGGTGGATCAACTGACCGAGAAGCTGGGCGAAGCGCGGGTGCTGGGGCCGGAAGTGCCGCTGGTGGAGCGCATCCGCAACCAGTTTCTGTACACGATTCTGATCAAACTCGAACGCAGCATCAGCCCCAAAGCCGCTAAGGCATTTATTCTGGAGAAAATCAACGAGCTACTGAGTGACAAGGGCCTGAAAGCCGTAACGATCGTAGCGGACGTAGATTGTCTCTGAGGCTCCCCCGCTGCAAGCCCTGGTGAAACAGAAAGAGGCAAACGACCACCTGCAACCGGGTCAAAACCGAATAACAGCTCAGTTTGAAAAGGATCAACGGTTTGTTCTGGAAAACAAGCAGCAACAGGATCTTCAAGGCCATGATCGTCGTGGCGAATGCAGATTGTGGGTTGATTTTCATAAGTCTAGGCGAGCGCTTGTCGAAACAGTTCTTCCCGGTTCCGTAAATTACTCCGATTGACTTCTGAGCCGCAACTTCCGGTGCTGTGCGAACCAAAAGCCCGCAGACTCGTCGGCAGTGAATCGTATTTGGCCAGCGCCATCAGCCAGACCGTACGATCCATGTAGGGAGCCAGCAGCGCCCGGGCGCGGTTCAGGTAGCGGTGTTGGCGCGGCTTCCAGACGGGGCGGAATTGATACACCACTCCCTCGCCATTCAGCAGGTCCGGAAGCGCCTGGGGCGGAGCCAGCGGCAACAATTCTGCCAGCAGATACAAGCCCAGCTCAACGTTCAGCAACCGGTTGGCCAGTTGGCCCGGCAGTTCGTGTTGAAACCGGAGTTGTGTCGCCAGCGGTTCCTGCCAGTGCAAGGAGAAAGGACTCAGCTGGCGGGCACGAAGAGAGTCGGACAAAGGCAGTGCATTCATGGTCTATGTTGTTTACCGTCGGTCAGTTCGACGCGTTGATCATAACAAAAATGCACCCTGAAGAACGTAACCTTTTTACGTTGTCAACTTTTTTTTAAATTATTTTTTGTCCGATTCGTCAAGAGGGGCGGCAGGACCGTCAGGGGCGGGAAATAATAAACCCGGTACGTTCCGTTGTCGTTGATGGCCCAGTTTTCCTGTTGGGCCACCGCAAACAGCCAGGTTGAAATTTCGGCCTGATAAGCCCGGTAACCCCGGTTGCGGAGGTGGTTTTTTACGTCCAGCGTCGTGGTGCTTCCTTCGGCCAGAATCAGGGTCGTAGCGGCCAGGCGGACGGCCTGCCGGGTGGTTTTCTTTGCTCCGGTTTTCATGCTTATAGTTTGATTCTGACCATATACCGAACGGTACACTGGGCCTGGTTGTACACAATGAACTCGTTTTTGAGCAGGCTCTCGCCCCGTTGCGCAAATACCGAATCGTACCGGGGATTGATCCGCTTCAGGACTGCCTGGTCCAGCTTCATGTGCTGAGGCTCGTGGCGGGTTACTTTCATCTGCTTGCCAACGTGAACTTCGTAGATGCCCAGGTAGCCTTCTTTCTGTTTCCCGTTCGTCCAGACCGAACCGTGTAGTGATGTATAATTGAGGGATTTGCTGAATTGATCAGCGAAATAAATGCCGTAGCCAAACATTTTTCCGGTGATGACGGCATTCGTCGGGCGCAGCACCAACCCGGTTTTAAGAATTGACAACCAGTTTTCGCTGCGGCTGCCGTGCCAGAGCAACTGCGTTTTGGGAGTGGAACTACTGCCGACGTAGGCTTCAAAAGCCGCCTGGGCGTGGGCCTGGCTGACGCTGAAAGCCGCGTCGAACTTGTCGGCGTCTGAGCCCATCATCCGTTTGATGAGCGTTAGTACCCGCTTGTCGGTAACGGGTTCCACCGTCAGGTTCATCATCTCGAGCAGCGAAGCGGGCGTTTGGTCGGGACTTTCCTGCGACTGACGCAGCTCGACCTGCCCGCGCATGACGTCCAGCGTGTCCTGTTCAGAAGCCAGTTGATCGTGCAGCTTTTGCAGGTCGTCGGCGGTTTGGGGCGTTTGGGCTAGCAAATGCTGGCCAACTTTGCCCATTTTTCGGGGAATCACTTTAAACAGTTCGAGCAGCGTGCGGTTGTAAGCGGTTACATCGGCGTTCGGTGCCACCAGCGTCGTCAGATCGTTGAGCAGTTGCTGGGCCGTTTCGACCTGTTTGCGCGTAACCTGCTGGGCCGTCACAACGTAATTCTGAAAAATCGACTGGTTGGCGAGTTCCATCAACCGGTTCATCAGACCGCGCACCTCCGGATCGGCAATGGTGCTGGCGTCGGTAACGGCGGGCCCCTCAACGTACATGTGCGTCTGATCAACGTAGCCTTTCGTTACTTTTTCCCGGATTTTCCGGTCCCATTGCGCCATTGGGTAGGTGGCCACACTTTTGGAGCCGCCTACCCGTCCGTAATGGACCGTAAACGTACCATCCGGCTGTTCGTGCATTTCGTAGTATTTGTTGTTGTTTTCAGCAGTGACCATAATCAGTTTTACGGTCCGCAGCTTTGGAGTCGGAACATCAGCCGGTTTGGCCGATGAATCGACGGTGGGCGTGGGTGGACTAGTCGGAAAGGGGGCGGTTTTGAGCGCAGTTGCTGGCGCAACAAGTTGGGTAACCTGCTGAATCAGATTCGAAAGCATATCAATCTGGAAAGTTAGAAAAGGAGGGATAGAAACAAACAGGAGGGCAATCAGCTCAGGACTTTCCGCAGAACGGTCAACCGGTTGCGGGAAAAACCGACGGTTTTAGGACCGAACCGGCTGCGGTCGCGGCTGATGTCATACGCCTGAAGATCGGCGGGGGCCGCCATGTATATTTCCAGCAGGTCGTGCCAGCGGCTGTAGGGCGTCAGGTGGGTCAGCAGCGCCAGCCCGCGGTTGCGGAGCTTGTGCTGGCGGGTGGTCCAGCCGGGATTGACGTGGCTGAGCAGATCGGGCAGGGCGCCGGGCGATGCGTTTGGCCGGAGCTGAGAGATTAGGAACAGGCCCAGTTCAACGTCCAGAAGTTGACGGGCCGACAGCCGGGTTACCCGGCGACCGCCCGTAACGGCGGTTTGCGGAGAGGAGAGTAGTGTATTCATCGTGTTGTTGTTGTTTACGGCTCGGTTGAGGAATCGAACAGGACAAAGTTGGCCCGTTCACAACGTAATCTTTTTACGGTCTTCTGTTTTTCTGTAAAAAAAATTTCGCTTCTTTACCGCAACAAATTCGGTGTCCCATGCCCATAACCCGTTCTGCCTTCCAACGATACCGCCTGATCGACGAAGTGATCAGTCGCCATCCCCGCAAGTTTTCCAAACAACGGCTTTTTGAATTGCTCCGGGAACACTGCGGCATCCGGTCCATCTCGTCGCTGGAAAAAGACATTCAGCGGTTGCGCGAAGACCACGACGCCCCCATTGCCTACGATAAACGCAGCAACGGTTATTACTACACCGATCCGCAGTTCCGGTTGCTCCGGCTCATGCTCACGCCCGACGACATGGAAGCGCTTGACTACGCCCGCGAGGTGCTGGCGGCTACGCAGGGCGCTCCGGTGGTGGCCGAACTGACCAACGCCCTACAGAAAGTGCGGCAGAGCCTGGACATTGTGCGGGAAGTGCGGCCGGAAGACGGCAATGCGCTGGGGCCGGGCCGTAAGGTGGTGTACGTCGAAGAAAAAATCCTGGGCGGTAATCGCCAGTACGTGCCGGTGCTGATCCGGGCCGTGAACCAAAACCGGCAGGTTTCTTTCCATTACCACAAACACGATGGTTCGGTGACCGAAACCGTCACAGCCGCCGAACGCACCCGGCGGCTTCACCCGATTCTGCTGCGGGAAGTGGCCGATAGCTGGTATGTCATTGGTTACGACGAAGCCAGCGGCCGGGAGAAAACCTACGCCCTCGACCGCATGAGTGACCTGGAGATTCTGGACGAACCCTGTGCCGTGCCGGATGCGGTGCTGGCTTATGTGTCGGAGTTTTTTGAGCACATTTACGGCATTACGGACACCACCGATCCGGTTGAGAATATTGTTCTGTCCTTTACGCCCCTGTTCGGTCGCTACGTTAAAGCCAAACCCATCCATCAGACGCAGGTGGTCCTGCGCGACGATGAGACCGAATGCGTGGTGAAACTTCGGCTGGCTCCCAACCGCGACCTGATGATGCACCTGCGTAGTTACGGCGAACACCTGAAAGTTGTGCAACCGGAAAGTCTGGTCAAGGCCATGAAAGAATCGCTGCGGGCCATGCTGGAACGGTATTAAGGTTGCCGGTGGGCTGGGCGGGCGGTTTTACCGGATGGCGGACGCGCTCAGCAGCTCTTCCCGGATTCGGCGGGCCACAATCTTTTCTTCGCCGGGTTGCAGCATCCAGGCCGTTACGCGAACGGTATTGCCGCCTTTCAGCGTTTCGGCCACTACCGGGTCAACCGAGTCGGAACCGGCCTGGTAATGGTAGAGGGGCAGCCCCGAGAAACTGGCTTCGATGGACGGATGGCCGTTCCGGAGCCGGTCGCGCAGTTCCCGGCCGGTCAACTTCACCACTGCATCGTCCCAGTTGATGCTCAGCGTGGGGGTAACATTGCCGAGTTCCGGGATGATTACGTGGGTGGTTATTCCGGGTAAATCATTCACTGCGCTCCGGATGTGAGCGATCTTGGTTTCCCATTCTTGCCACTCCCTGTCGTGATCGGTGGCGATGTACTTTTCCAGCGCGATGTACATGCCGAGAATTTCCTCTTTGTTTACCTTGTGGCCGCGTGCAACGGTGTAACCGCGGGGTGGCGCGTTCAGCCGGGCCGCAGCAAGGATGTTTTTGCGGCCCATCAGAATACCGGCGCTTTGCGGACCCCGGATGGCTTTACCGCCCGAAATAAACACCAGATCGAAGCCCATATCGTTGAATTTCCAGAGATTGGAAACGGGCGGTACGTCGGCGGCAATGTCGATAGATGTCGGGATGTTGTGTTTTTTGCCCAGAGCCACCCAGGCTTCGTGTTTGATGGTTCCGTGGTTGGCGGCAATGTTCAGGAAATGCAGCAGGGCGGTTTTTTCGTTCACTGCCTTCTCCGCATCGTCCAGCGTTTCGACCTCGATGATTTTACAGCCCGTATTCAGAAAGGCGTGGTTGTAGCGTTCGTTGTGACTTTTCTGGCAGATCACTTCTGACTTCATGCCGGTGCCTTCCAGGTGAGGCAGCTGCTCCACTTTCCGAACGTCTTCGCCGGTCAGGATGCCCGCCAGCCCCAGGGTCATGGCCGAGAAAGCCCCGCAAGTCACCATGGCGGCTTCCGAATGAACCAGTTGCGCAATCCGTTCGCCGACTTTGTCCTGCACCTCGTCGATCATGCAAAACTGCTTCGAAGTGCTGTTGATGATATCGACCACTTCGTCCCGCATGAGGCAGCCCGACATGTAGGTCAGCGTACCGGCGGCATTAATGAACGTGCGCACGCCCAGTTCTTTGAAAATATCCCGCGTGCGGCCGGACGATTTTGGGGTAGCGGCAGACGAAGCGGCTGTGGGTACGGCCCCGGCCAGCGGGAAAGCCGTCAGACCTTTTAGAATTTCCCTGCGTTTCATAGCAATTCGGTTCGGCTCAGATGAGTTTCTAAAATAGGCAGATAATCGCAAAACAACGGTTTTTCTTCCAGTATTTCCTGAAAATGCCGGTTTTAAGCGAACGTTCCGGCCGGCGCGGATTGATGGGCAAAAGTGGCCTGAAGCCCGGCTTCGAATCAAATCAGCGTAGCAACTGGAACCGAACTGGCCGCAGACTCCGCCGATCGCTGGTTAGCGCGGGTTGCTACAGCGACTGGCGCGAAATCAACCCGCCCGGGTTGGCCACCTGAACCCGGCTACGCTCGGTCAGCAGTTGCCCGGCGGTCTGTCCCATGCGCGCAAAATCGGTGGAAATAACCGTAATGCCCCCGGCCAGAATTTCCTTGACCGGCGTGTCATCGTACGAAATCAACCCCACATCCCGGCCTAGCCGCCAGTTCATTTGGTTGGCGTGTTTGATGAATTGAATCAGGTCCCGGTCGGCAAACAGCAGATAAGCTTCCCCCGGCTGAACTAGGTCATCGGAATAATCATCGACCAGTTTGCACGCCATTCCCGCCGTCTCGCCAAAGCGTTTAAAACCGGTCAGGGTACCCGGCGGTATGTATTGAAACCGGGCTTTGGACTGCACCAGCGTTAGTTTCCGGTACTTTCGCAGATCGGGCAGGGCACTCGTCAGCGCCTGGTAAATATCCTGTTCAAAATCCTGGTAAACAGCCGCGTAGGAACCTTCCAGCCGAGGCAGGGCCTGATCGATCAGCAACAGCTTGTCTTTGGGCAGTAAGTCCACGATGGCCGAAACATCCTCGTCAAAATGCGGCATGATCACGTAAGCGTTGTAATGCCCGACGCCGTTCCGGATCAGGTTTTCAAAAATTTGCGGGTTGTAGTGGTGAAAGAAAATGCTTAGTGCGGTATCGGGCGGCAGGGCGGCTTTCAGGGCGTCGTAGAGCGTTTCCTTATAAGCGTTCAGCGTATCGAAAATCACCAGCACGTTCAGGGGCGCCCGCACATCGGTACTGGCCACATAAAAACCCTTGCCGTGCTGCGAGCGAATAATGCCGCGCTGCCTGAGTTCTTCGTAAGCCTTAGCGACCGTTACCTTGGCGACCTTCTGGCTACCGGCAAGTTCACTGATGGACGGAAGCTGCTTACCGTGAGCCAGGGTACCGTGTTCGATGGCTGCCAGAACGGATTCAATCAACTGCTGATATTTGGGTTGCCCACTGACCGGATGGGCCTGTAAATCGGGCGTAAGCTTATCCATGTTCACCTAAATTTGCCAGACCAACCGTTGTAAATCGATAGAAAACTTTCTACTTTTGCTTCGATTAGTGATACAGTAGAGTACAGTAGAGTAACGGGCAAATGTACATTCTTTTTATTTTTCTTCAACCGTTTCATGCAAAAATTGAAGTTTGCCATCCTGGGCACCGGCTTTTGGGCGAATTACCAGATTCCGGCCTGGTTTGCCCTCGACGGGGTTGAACTGATCGCTCTTTATAACCGCACCGGCACCAAAGCCGAAGCATTTGCCCGCCAGTACAACGTTCCGAACGTCTACGACAACGTTGATTTACTCCTCGACCGTCATGCCGGTGAACTTGATTTTGTGGATATCATTACCGACGTGGATACCCACGCGCTGTTTGTGGAAAAAGCCGCCCGCCGGGGGCTGCATGTGATTTGCCAGAAGCCGATGGGTCCCAGCCTGGAAACGGCCCGGCGGATGGTGGAAACGTGTCAGAGCGCGGGCGTAGAATTTTACATTCACGAAAATTTCCGCTGGCAAACTCCGCTTCGGCACCTGAAAACCGTTCTGGATTCGGGTGTCATCGGGCAGCCGTTCAAAGCGCGGGTGAGTTTCTGCTCGGGATTCCCTGTGTTTGAAAACCAGCCCTTTCTGGCCGAACTGGAGCAGTTTATCCTGACTGACATTGGGTCGCACATCCTGGATGTCAGCCGTTTTTTGTTTGGCGAAGCGGCCTCGCTCTACTGTCAGACCCAGCGGGTCAATCCGACCATTAAAGGGGAGGATGTAGCCAATGTGCTGATGAAAATGCGTAGCGGGCTTACGTGTTACGCGGAAATGTCCTACGCGTCGATTCTGGAGCGGGAGGTATTTCCGCAAACACTCGTCAGCGTAGAAGGTTCCAAGGGCAGCGTGGTCCTGGCGCCGGATTACACGATTCAGGTCACCACCCGGAGGGCCGACGGGCAGCGCGAAACCCGCTACCTGACGGCCACCCCGCCCGATTATCCGTGGGCCGATCCGGCGTACGCGCTGGTGCATTCGTCCATTGTCGACTGCAACCGCAACCTGTTGGAGGCCTTGCAGGGCCAGCAGCCGGCCGAAACCACCGGCACCGATAATTTTGAAACCATTCGGCTGGTGTATGCCGCCTACGACTCGGCCGCCCGCAACGAGGTTATTCACTTGTAGCAACCAAAACCACCGCATGAATCACTTACGCAATGCTTTATGGTTTAGCTGGTTCCTGATCACCGTGGTGGCGCCGGAAAGCCGCAGCCAGAATTCAGCAAAAGCCGACGGCTACCGGGGTATCTGGTATTTCATTGGTCCAACCAAAAACGAATACGCTTATAAATACAGTGGCGGGTTGGGAACGTATCCCGCCAACCACTACCCGTTCTCGGTCTATGCGCCCGCCGTTAACAAAACGTTTTTCTGCTACGGGGGCGTAACTGACTCCACTTCGCGGGAACTGTGCCATATGGTGGGTGTTTTCGATCACCAGACCGGGATGGTTTCCCGGCCGACGCTGCTGCTGAACAAACAAACCAACGACGCCCACGACAACCCGGTCATTCAACTGGATGCGCAGGGGTACGTCTGGGTTTTTTCAACCTCCCACGGCACCGAACGGCCGTCGTTTATCCACCGGAGCCGCCAGCCCTACCGCATCGACGCGTTTGAAAAAATAGAAGCCACGCGGCTGGATGAGAAAGGCCAAAAGATACCGTTTGACAATTTCTCGTACTTACAGGTTTACTACCAGACCGGGCGGGGCTTCCTGGGGCTTATGACTCATTACGACCGGGGCGTTCTGGTGTACGGCAACAACAAGCCCCGGCGAACGACGGCAGTCATCATGAGCCCGGACGGTATTTCCTGGTCGGCCTGGCAAGACATCGGCGCGATTGAAGAAGGCCATTATCAGAGCAGCGGGCAATGGCAAAACAAGGTAGGCAGTGCTTTTAATTACCACCCCAACACCCAGGTGGGCGCCGGGCTGGATTACCGCACCAACCTTTACTACGTGGAAACCCGCGATTTTGGTCAAACCTGGCAAACCGCCGACGGTAAACCCGTTCAGGTGCCGCTGAGGGAAATCGCAAATCCGGCGCTGGTGAAAGACTACAAGAGCCAGGGGCGAAACGTGTACATCAGCGATGTAAATTACGACGAAGCGGGACGGCCCATCATCCTGTACATCACCAGCAAAGGCCCGGACCCCGGCCCGGCCAACGGTCCGTATGAGTGGAACGTTGCGTACTGGTCCGGTACGGCGTGGCAAATCTCCTCCGTTGCCCAATCCGATCATAACTATGACATGGGTTCGCTGTATGTCGAGGGAAACCGCTGGCGGATCATCGGCTCGGTGGAAGCGGGGCCGCAGTCCTACGGTACCGGGGGCGATCTGGTGTTGCTCGAAAGCCGTAACCGGGGCAAAAGCTGGAAAGCCGTGAAAAGGCTGACCCGCAATCCGGCCCGCAACCAGTCGTATCCACGTCGTCCGGTGGCGGCTCAGTCCGGCTTTTATGCTTTCTGGGCCGATGGTAACGCCCGGCAGGCGTCGGCTTCGTACCTGTATTTCTGCAACCAGAACGGGCAGATTTTTCAATTACCGGCGCAGATGCAGAGCGATTTCGAAAAGCCGATTCCGGTGAAAAATCCGTAAGCCACTTGAAAAGCAGTTATTGTTCAAGCATTTTGTTAATCGTATTATTGCGATAAACTGAATCATTGCTACATTTGCTGAATGGGTGTAACTAAAACCGAAGTATTTTCTGGACCGCAAAATCGGATCGCAGAGCTGGCCAAAGCCTTTGCCCATCCCGCCCGGGTGGCCATTCTGCAGCTGCTGATTGCCAAAAAAACCTGCGTTTGCGGTGATCTGGTGGATGAGTTGCCGCTGGCGCAACCCACGGTTTCGCAGCACCTGAAAGAACTCAAGCGCATCGGAATCATTAAAGGCGAGGTTGATCCGCCCCGCGTTTGCTACTGCATCAACGAAACCGTCTGGGAGGAAGCCCGGCAGATTTTTGGTTCGTTGCTGAATGCGCTGGGTACGGAAAAAACGACCTGCTGCTGAACGGACACTTTTTTAAGCGGATTGATCGTAATAATGCAATAATTGAACAAAACTAAACCGCGCACCTCTTAGCTGACAGGTATTTCAAAGTAAGCTAAAGCCCGAAAGGGGCGTGTTGCTAAACGGAAAATTTGCACGAATGAAAACGATACTGGTACTCTGTACGGGAAATTCCGCGCGTTCGCAGATGGCACAGGGGTATTTGCAGCAGTTTGCCCGGGGTCGGGCCGATGTGTACAGCGCCGGAACGAACCCAAAGGGCGTCAATCCGCTGGCCGTTCAGGTTATGGCCGAAGATGGGGTCGATCTTTCAAGCCATACCTCTGATCACGTGGATAAGTACGTCGGTAAGCAATTCGATTACGTCATTACGGTTTGCGATAACGCCCGCGAACAATGCCCGGTCTTTCCGGCGACGGCCCAACGCATTCACGAAAGTTTTCCGGACCCGGATTCGCTGGAATCGTTCCGGCTGGTGCGGGACCAGATCAGGGAATTTAGCCGACAATTCATCAATCAGAAGCTGCTCTAAACAGATGCCGGTGATTATCCAGAATGCCCGCCCGGAAGACCGGGAAGCCGTTGGTACCCTGCTGGAACAGGCACACCTACTGACCGACGACCTGCCCGCGGATTTGACGGATTTTGTACTGGCTAAAACGACGGATGGCTGCGTTGGGGTGGCCGGTCTGGAACGGTTTGGGCCGGTAGCGTTGCTCCGCTCCGTGGCGGTGGCCCCAACCCATCAGGGGCGGCACATAGCCGCGCGGCTGGTCGGGCACTTGCTGGAAACGGCGGCAGAGGCCGGTTTGAGCGACCTGTTTCTGATTACGACCACGGCCGATGGCTTTTTTGCCCGGCACGGTTTTCAGCCGGTGGATCGGCAGACCGTACCGGTGGCTATCCGGCAGACAAGGCAGTTTAGCGAACTCTGCCCGGCTTCGGCGGTCGTTATGAAACGGGCCGTCGACCCCGGCGGATTCTTGCGACATCCCGCTTCATGAAAACGACACCTTCAGCGAGTTGAGGGGCTTTTCGAGTACATACCACGAGACCGTTGCCAGGCCAACGGTCAGGCCCGTAAAATACAGGAGTTGAAAACTGTAATGCGCGTTCAGCAGGGGAACATAGTTGGTCAGGTGGTTCCAGAGCCGTAACGTAAAGTGCGTGGGGGGCGTGTGGTAGTAGTTGTAAATGAAATTGTGGAACAGGTAAATTCCGTAGCTGACCAGGCCAATGTGCTGGCTGACCCGGTTTTCCAGCAGCCATTTCATCCAGCCGTCGAAACCCAGAATGCCCCGGCCGATCAGGAAAAAGCCCAACAAGGAAGCCGCCAACCGTTCCAGGACGTAGTTCATGACGTTAACGTGATTAACCTGCGGTAAAAATTCATACAGGAACACGACCGCCAGAAAAGACAGCAGACTGAGCGGCAACCACCAGCGTCCCCGGAAAAAAACTTCAAACCAGCTCCGGCGGTAGAGATACCCGTAGGCCAGCACCCCTCCGAAGCCGAATGGGTCCAGGCAGGTCAGCGTGAAAATGTACTGAACGGCCCAGGGAAGTTTCATCAGGTAGAAAACAATCCGCAGGGCCACACTGCCAACAATCATAATTCCGACGGAAAGCGGAACGTACCGGCGGGGAACAAAGAAAATCAGCAACGGCAGGAACAGGTATACCTGCTGCTCGACCGCCAGCGACCAGAGGTGATCGGCCGTTCCAATCCAGGTGTTGTTAAAAATAATGTAAAAATTGGTGGCATGTAACAGCAGCCAGGTCAGCGTTTCGCGGATGCCGGGCTCACCGATCAGGGCCAATACCAGCACGGTAACGTAGTAGACGGGCAGGATGCGGAGGGCCCGGCGGATGTAGAAATTTTTAAAGTAGCTGCCCGTCGTTTTTTCCGGCGACTGCTCCAGTTGCTCCTTGCCCGATAACAGAATCCGGATGATCAGAAAACCACTGAGCACGAAGAAAATGGTGACCCCCAGTTCGCCCAGTGAACCAATCGGCAGCGTTGTATGCCCGGCCATCCAGTGGCTGATCAGGACCAGTGTAACGGCAATGCAGCGAATCCCGTCCAGTTGTTTCAGGTGACTAAACGGTTTCTTAGCAGTCGGGTTGGTTGAAGCCGCGTGTCCGGATGGCGTACTGGTCATTTAAATGGTGTTTAGATAACTTTACTGATAACGAGGCTGTTCGGGTTTTATTCTTGGGCGGGTTTGTGTGAAAAACGATTTTTGTTGTGGACAAATCCGCTTGAATCGTAAACCTGAACCGCCTTACCGGCTGCTAAAGTAAGGTGAATTACGGATTGTTCCGCCCCCGCGGGGGCGGAACAATCCAGCGGGTTTGTTTGAAACCGGAGCGGGCTATTCTACCGACCGGCCTTTTTCCTGGAACAGGCAATAATGAACTGGGCGGAGAAAACGTGCTTCAGAACCGGTATTTTCTCCAGCAGGGGCTGAAAAAAGTAGATGACTTTGGCCGGTAGGGTGGGAAAAAAGAACGGGACATACCCGACGTAGCTCCAGCTTTTCACTTCACCGCCTGCGTTCTTTATCCAGCGCTTCAGTTGCCACTCATAGAACGATTGTTCTTCGTGCTCAATATGGTATTTGGATGTCTTCTCGATCAGCTTCAGGACGGGATTGTTGCCGTTGGGCTCCATGATGATCAGGTGATCTGCCAGCCGGAACGCGTTGGTGATGGCTTTTTGCTGGTCAGCCAGGTGATGCAGTACGCCCCGGATGACGGCAACATCGTATTTTTGTTCCGGCACGGGCAGGTTGTCGTCCAGCAAATTGATGGTGTCGAAGGTAACCCGGGGGTAATTCTGGCGGGCCATTTCGATGGCCGAGTGAGCGGGATCAAAACCGTACACGTCCAGATTCGGAAAGTTTTCCTTGATGTTGTTGGTGTACATACCATCCCCACAACCGATATCGACCAGCGTTTTGTAATGCGGTTTAATGAACTTGAAAATTTCGTCGGAAATACGTTTGTTGGCAACGTAGGAAGAGAATTGGGCGTTGGTAGTGTACAGGAATCCGCCATTTTCACGAACGTTTCGATTGAATTCCTGTACGTTCTTTTTCAGCACTGTGCTCATGGACATTGTGTTTAGAAGAGTAAAAAAACAAGTAGCCGCTTCCTGCGCGAGCCGGAAGGGAATGATGAGCCCGGTAATGGATAGCCATTACGGGTTGAGAATCAGGAAATAATAGGAAATCTCCCCGGCGCTCAGAGTGCGCCGAAATGACTGGCTGACAGAGGGGGCGTCAGCGGAGAATCGTCATCAGGGGGGAGTAAGTTGCAGCATCATTTTGGTATAACTGGCTGCAAAGATTAAAAAGGAATTAAAAAAAGCAAGGGGATAAATTAAAATCAGATTAAGAGGACCTAACAAATAGAGTCTATTTTTGCGTATTCTCTCAATGATCTTGCTATGAAAGAAAAGCTATATAAACTTTTTCAGACGTTTTTTCGGTCCGGTTCAGTTGGGGGTATCGTCCTGATCCTGTGCGTTTTGGCTTCTCTGGTGATTGCTAATTCACCTTCCGGGGCACCTTTTGAAAACCTTTTGTCTACCGAGATTGGATATGCAAATTCAGGTCTGCATCTAAAATATTCCGTTTTGATCTGGATCAATGACGGCTTGATGGCGATATTCTTCCTGATGGTGGGGCTGGAAATCAAACGGGAATTGATCGAAGGCGAGTTGTCGTCGCTTAAAAAAGCTGCGCTGCCCATTTTTGCGGCTTTGGGCGGGGTTTTGGTCCCGGCATTGATTTATTTCGCTTTTAATCAGGGCACCAGGGTCGCGGGGGGCTGGGGTATTCCAATGGCAACCGACATTGCGTTTGCGCTGGCCGTTGTGACCTTGCTGGGAAACCGCGTTCCGGCATCCCTCAAAATCTTTCTGGCGGCTTTGGCAATCGTGGACGATTTGGCCGCTATTGTGGTTATCGCCCTTTTTTACTCCACCGATCTGCACTTCGCTTACCTGGCCTACGCGGCTGCGGTTTTTCTCGGTTTGCTGATCATGAACTGGCGGGGCGTCACCAGACCGGTATTTTACCTCGTTCCGGGCTTGTTGATCTGGTATTTTATCCACCACTCCGGAATCCATGCCACCATTGCCGGGGTCTTGACTGCCTTTACGCTCCCGACCACGGAGGACGACACCCCATCGACGCTGGAACGGGTGGAACACGCGCTGATTAAACCTGTTAATTTCATCATCATGCCGTTGTTTGCCCTAGTCAATACCAACATCCGGTTTGAACCGGGCATGGTGGATGGGCTAACAACCACCCTGGGAATGGGTATTGTGTTGGGATTGCTGGTTGGTAAGCCCCTGGGCATCTCGCTGTTTTCCTGGCTTTCGGTCAAAGGGGGCTTGTGCGTTTTACCGGCGGGCGGGCGCTGGCCTCACCTGATTGGATTGGGCATTTTGGGTGGCATTGGCTTTACCATGTCGATTTTTATTGCCCTGCTGTCTTTTCCCGACCAGCCGGCGGTGGCAGCAAAGGCAAAATTTGCCATCCTGACCGGGTCCGTCCTGGCCGGGACCCTGGGCTACGCGTTCCTGAATGCCATCAGCAAAAAACAGGGCGTTACAGACGAAATTGGGTAACGCCCTAAAATCGGCTTAAACCGCAGCCACTTCCTTGCGTTCCCCGATCTGTTGCCGCCACATGGCGTAATAAAGCCCTTTCTGCGCCAGCAATTCGGAATGGTGCCCCTGCTCGGCGACGTGGCCTTTTTCCAGCACAAAAATCCGGTCGGCGTGCAGGACCGTGCTCAGTCGGTGGGCAATCAGGATGGTAATGTGCTGCCGGGAGCCCGAAAGCTGGCGCACAGTTCTGCCAATTTCTTCCTCCGTCAGTGAGTCGAGGGCCGAGGTGGCTTCGTCGAACACCAGCAACGTGGGACGGCGCAGCAGGGCGCGGGCAATGCTCAGGCGTTGTTTTTCACCCCCGGAAACTTTAACGCCCCCCTCGCCAATGACGGTATCAAGTCCTTGCGGGGCCCGGTTCAGGAGGGAGTCGGCTGCGGCCTGGCGGAGGGCCGTGAGGCATTCGGCGTCGGTGGCGTTGGGAGCCACAAACCGCAGGTTTTCGCGGATGGTCCCGGCAAACAGTTGCGTGTCCTGCGTCACAAAACCGATCTGCTCGCGCAGTTCGTCCAGGTCAACCTCCGCGCTGGAAACGCCGTTGTACAGGATACGGCCTGCCAGGGGCGGATACAAACCGACGAGCAACTTGATGAGCGTTGTTTTGCCGGAACCTGACGGCCCCACAAAGGCGATGGTTTCGCCGAGTTTGACATCAAACGAAATACCGTCGAGGGCGGGTTTGTCGGCCGACAGGTGCTTGAAGCGAACGTCTTCGAAAGCCAGCGTCTGAATCTTTTTAACGGGTTGCGGGTGGGCCGGTTTAACGTCGCGGGGCGTGTCAAGAATTTGCTGAAAATTCGCTAGCGAAGCTTCCGTTTCCCGGTAAATGTTGATGATGTTGCCCAATTCCTGTAGGGGACCGAAAATGGCGAAGGAGTAAATGAAGAGGGAGAAAAATTCGCCTACGGTAATCCGTTGCTGCACCACCAGAAACAGCATCATCAGCATGATGGCGTTCCGCAGCAGGTTGACAAATGTTCCCTGCACGAACGACAGCGACCGAACGTAGCGGACCTTTTTTAACTCCAGCCGCAGGATCTTTTCGGTGGTGGCGTTGAGCCGTTCGGTTTCCTGCTGGGCCAGACCGAGGCTTTTCACGAGTTCGATGTTGCGTAGGCTTTCGGTCGTTGAACCCGCCAATGCCGTGGTTTCGGCCACGATGTTTTTCTGTACGACCTTGATTTTTTTACTCAGCAGGGAGCTGACAAAGCCGAGCAACGGAATGGTCAGAAAATAGGCGGGCGCGATGGGCCAGTATACCGTGCTGGCGTACCACATGACGAACACGATACCGATGACGGACGTAAACAGCACATTGACAAACGACTGAATAAGTTTCTCAACGTCCGTCCGCACCTTCTGGAGCTTACCCAGGGTTTCGCCCGAGCGCTGGTCTTCAAACACCTGGTAGGGCAGTTCCAGCGAGTGCCGCAACCCGTCGGAATACAGCCGGGCGCCCAGCCGCTGGGTGATGACGTTAACGTAGTAATCCTGAAAGTTTTTGGCGATCCGGCTGACCATCGCGACGCCCAGCGCCTGCAAAATAAGCATACCGGCACCGTCGCTCAGGAAGCTCACAAAATCCAGTTTCTGAATAGCCGAACCCGGTTTGACAACGTATTGATCGATGATCTTCCGAAAAATATACGGGTCGAGCAGCGAGAAAATCTGATTGATGGCGGCCAGCAATAAAGCCAGCACGAGCAGGGACCAATAATGACGTAAATAACTGTAAAGTAATTTCATAGGCTAGAAAAAAAAGAGGAAACCGTCTGTTGACGGTGCTAGCCAGGAAAGTGCGGTGGGCGTTATTAGACGTTCCGCAAACGGTTTTCGCGCTGAAACTCTTTAATCAGTTTGGTGTTCCCGGCCAGCCAGATAACATCACCGGCGTAGAAAAAGGTCGTTGAGTCGGGATTTAAAATGCGGGTTCCTTTTCGTTCGATGCCGACGATAAGCCCCTGCGTTTTTTCGCGGATGCGGGATTCGCGGATGGTCAGGCCGACAAACGGAAACGATTCATCAACGGCAATTTTTTGCAGAGAAATTTCCTGGGCGGGGGTAACCCGTAGCTGACTCGCGGGTGCGGGTTCAATCAGTTGGTTAAATTGCTCCAGTTGCTGGTCGGTACCGATAACGGCAATTTTGTCGCCCGGGTAAAAGCGTTCGTTGGGGTTCGGCACCAGGACGGTCAGGCTTCCGCGGGCAATGGAAATGACGTTGACGCCGTATTTTTCCCGCAGGGCCAGTTCGGCCAGTGTAAAACCCACGCCCGGCGATTCAGCCGTCACCTCGAAATAAGAGAGGTGGGCATCCCAGGGCAGCAGATTCCGGCCCATCCGGGTTTCCTGATGAATCTGACGGGCGTTGAGGTTGAGCAGAAAACGGTTTTCGATGAGGTCGTAAATCAGCGGGAGACGCTTTCCAAATACCAGCCAGATGCCGGCGGCCACCACCAGAAAGAACAGGAGGATGCTGACCGAGAAAAATTGTTGCAGCAACAGCAGAATCAGCCCCAGTCCGATGAGCGTCCGCGTCACGGCCAGCGTGACGAGGGGGCCGCGGTAGGATCGCCGTTCGGTCCAGAGCCGGGTGTAAACCGGTTGGTTGATGCGTTTCAACACCAGTGCCCACAGGAAAGGCGCCATCAGCACAAACGACAGAAAGCCCGCCAGCGTTTCGGCCCACGAAGCGCCCGTCAGTTTTTCGTGCACCAGCGGGAGCAGCCAGCGGGAAGTCATCAGAATGATACCCAGAATGACGACGGTGTTGACAATAATAATCTGAATGTGTTCGCGCAGTAACTGGTACCAGTCGCTGACGCTGCTGATGCTCTGGGCGCCGGAGCTGTAGTTGCTCAGAAACAGTTTGGTCCGGGCGGGCAGTTTGCGGTCCAGCCACGTATAGAGGGGGCCGGACGCCCGGATCATGTAGGGCGTGGTAAAAGCCGTCAGGGCCGAAACCGCCACGGCGATGGGGTAGAGGAAGTCGCTGGTAACGTGCAGGTTCTTGCCCAGGGTGGCGATGATGAAGGAAAACTCCCCGATCTGGGCCAGGCTCATCCCGGTCTGAAGCGACTGCTTGAGCGGTTGGCCAACCACCAGCGCACCGAGGGTGACGTTTACGGCTTTTCCGGCCAGCACCACCAGCGTAATCAAGGCAATCGGACCGGCGTACTCGATCAGCCCGCCCGGCTCAATCAGCATACCGACGGAAACGAAAAAAACGGCCCCAAACAGGTCTTTGATGGAGGTCAGCAGGTCTTCGATGCGTTCGGCGTAAGGCGTTCCGGCAAGGATAGACCCCATGATGAACGCCCCCAGCGCCGGAGAAAAGCCCACGTTGGTTGCAATCACGACCATCAGCAGGCACAGGGCCAGGGCGATGATCAGCAGGGTTTCGTCGGTGATGAATTTCCGGCTGCTGCGCAGAAAGGACGGAACCAGAAAAATACCGGCTAAAAACCAGATGGTCAGGAAGAACGCCAGTCGCATGATGGCAAACAGCATGTCGGGGCTGAAAAACTGCTTGCTGATGGCGAGGGTGGAAAGCAGCACGAGCAGCAAAACCGCTACGATATCTTCGATGACCAGAATGCCAAACACCATACCGGCAAATTTCTGGGTTCTGACGCCCAGCTCGTCGAAGGCACGGATGATGATGGTGGTCGACGAAATGCAGACGATGCCGCCCAGAAAAATGCTGTCCATCGTCGACCAGCCCAGGCACAAGCCGGTCAGGTAACCGAGTAGAATCATGGCCGAAATCTCGTAGACGCCCGTCATGGCCGCCGTGCCGCCAATTTTGACCAGCTTTTTGATATTAAACTCCAGACCGAGACTGAACAGCAGCACAATCACGCCAATGTCGGCCCAGATGCGGATGGTCTCCGGATCGGAAATAGTCGGGAATAACGAAAACTTAGGGCCCACCAGCACACCTGCTAAAATATACCCCAGCACGAGCGGTTGTTTGAGCCACTTAAAGAGAAGCGTGGTAATGGCTGCAGCCCCCAGAATGATGGCAAGATCGATGATCAGATGTGGTAAATGAGCCATAACGAGGAACAGTTGTATTTTTTATTAGAACCCTGCCGAAGCAGCGGTATGGATAGCCAAGTTCAGGGCATGTCTACAATTATACGACCTTTTTGCCCCGAATCAGATTGATTAAGCGGATAAAGCCCGAAAAATTATCGGCGTTCCAACCGACGTCAAAAGCTCATTTTGTTCTTCCCAGCCTTATTATCAGGGTGTATCCACGGGCCGGTTTGCGGTAAAGAGGGGGTACACCACCCATCTGGACACATTCAGTGTACGGTATTTATCAGACAAACGGACCTCCCGCCAGCAGCGCAAACGGTTCGGTCAACCTATCGGAACGGCGCTTGCTACGTAAGTAGATCCGGGTCAGGATAAGAAGCTCGGTTTCACTGGGCCAAAGGGATACTAAAGTCTCTTCGCAGCACGGTATAAATGCCTGACTCCTAGCGTTATGAGCATTAATACAGGATTAAAGAAGTTTTCGATCTTCTGAGCTGCTGATTCGTTAGTTTTTTGTATAAGTTGCTGTATTTCAGGGCACTATGCCTCGCAGGGAATATTGATAGTCTATTAGAGTAATTATTTTTGGGTTAAAACCGTAAATGGTCGCTAATGGTATCAGAATCAGATCTTTACTTTGTCTAAGTGAAACTACTTATTACCTGTCTACACAACCTTATGAAATCAATTTTTACGCTTGCCATCCTCTTTTTTACACTTAACACGTTATGGGTTGCCGCCCAGACGCCGGTCACATTAGTGGGGTCGGTTCAGGAAATGGGCAGCCGCACCCCGCTTCCGGGCGTTAACGTGTATATACCCGCTTTGCAAACCGGAACCTCCACCAGTGAGTTGGGTTCTTTTAAGATAACGGTTCCCGCCAGGGACAGTCTGACGATCATGTTTTCGTTTGTGGGCTACCAGCCTCTGACGCGCACCATCTTCCCCGCTCACTGCCAAACCCTGGACATCTTCCTGACGCCCGGCCAGCTGCTGGCCGAAGTGGCCATCAAAGCCCACGCTGCCCCCAAAGCCAGCGACCTGGCCCAGATGAGCCGCATCGACGTGCCCCTCGAGCAGCTCAACAAAATACCCGCCCTGATGGGCGAGAAAGACGTGCTGAAACTGCTGCAACTCATGCCCGGGGTGCAGAAAGGCTCCGAAGGCAACGCCGGGGTGTACGTGCGGGGTGGGGGACCGGATCAGAACCTGATTACCCTCGACGAAGCGGTGGTCTACAACCCCAGCCACCTGCTGGGCTTCTTCTCGGTCTTCAACGGCGATGCGCTCCAGAGCGTGGAATTGACCAAGGGCGGTTTTCCGGCCCGTTACGGGGGGCGGCTGTCGTCGGTGATCGAGATGGGTCTGAAGGCGGGCGACCGTCAGGCGTTGCACGGCACGGGCAGTATGGGGGTGATTGCCTCGCGACTGACGCTGGAGGGCCCCCTGCAGCAGGGCAAATCCTCATTTGTGGTGTCGGCTCGTCAGTGTTATCTGGGGGCATTGACGGGTCTGGTTGCCAAAGGCAGGGAGTCGGGTGTTCCGTCGCGTTCGGGTTTTGGGGACTACAACGCCAAGCTATCGTTTGATCTGGGAGCGCGGGATCAGCTGTACGTCAGCGGTTATACCGGTTCCGATCAGTTTAAAAGCCAGCGCGTGAGCGGAAACCGTACGCTAGATGCCAGCCTGAACTGGGGCAACACCACGGGTACGCTGCGGTGGAGCCACCGGTTCTCGAACCGGGCCTCGGCCCACACGGCGTTGATTTTTAGCCAATACCGTATGCAGGTTGCCAACGAAGAAGCGTCTGCTGCCACCCAGAACGGCTCTCTTTTCCGGCTGAAATACCAGTCCAATATCCGCGATTTGGCGTTCAAACACGACCTGGATCTCTACGCCAGCGAGCGTCATCAGCTCCGGTTTGGGGTGCAAATTACGGCCCATCGCTTTAATCCGAGCGCTGTGGTAACATCATCGGCGGAAGCGGCTTTGCCGACCACTACAAATCAAAACATCGATGTTATGGAATCGGGCGTTTACGCGGAGGATTACTGGCAGCCCACCGACCGCTGGCGGATCAACGCCGGCTTGCGGATGAGCCACTTCTTCCACCCCCAAGCCCAATACCTGCGGCCCGAACCCCGCCTGTCGGTGGGCTATAAACTGCCCGGCGACTGGACGATCAAGGGAGCCTACGCCCAAATGAACCAGTATGTACACATGCTGTCGAGCACGGGCGTTGGCCTGCCCACGGACCTGTGGGTGCCCACGACCGATCGGGTCAAACCCCAGCAGTCGGAGCAGGTAGCGCTGGGGCTGGTCAAAGACTTTGATTCCGACATTGCTCTGACGGTGGAAGGGTATCATAAAACCATGAAGAACAACATCAGCTACCGCGAGGGGGCCAGCTTTCTGCTGACGGACGATAAGGCGCGCTGGGAGGATAACGTAACGGCGGGCCGGGGCTGGTCGTACGGCGGGGAGGTGATGCTCCAGAAGAAAAGGGGCCGGTTGTCGGGTTGGATCGGTTACACGCTGTCGTGGACGCAGTGGCAGTTTGCCGATCTGAACGGGGGGCGCAGGTTCTTCCCGCGTTACGACCGTCGGCACGACTTGTCGGTGGTGGGGGTTTACGAATTGAGCAAGCGTGTAAGCCTATCCGGTACCTGGGTGTACGGCACGGGGCAGGCGCTAACCGTTCCGTCGTCGCGCTACGCGGTTGGGGTCAATAACCCGGATCCGTCTAGTGCCGCCACAACCCCGTTTATCGACACCCGCAACGTAAAGGATTATGGGGCCAAGAACAGTTTCCGGGCCGAACCGTATCACCGCATGGACCTTAGCCTGCAGTTCCATACCCGAAAAAAAGCGTGGGAAAGCAGTTGGGAACTAAGTGTTTATAATGCCTACAACCGCCGTAATGCCTTCTACTATTCGCTGGAAAGTAAAGTAGAGGTGGCTAATAAACCATCAAAAACGGTATTATACCGTTATTCGCTCTTCCCTGTCGTACCCTCCGTTAGTTACACATTTAAATTCTGACTTTTTACTCCTTGTAGTAGCTCCAGTAGCTTAATGCCAGAAAAAGACGCGATGACGCGTCTTTTTCTTTTTAGGCAGGTTGCCCCAGGTTGTTTACAAAGGTGTGAATGCCTGAGGTCTTTTTATTACATCCTGGAGGTCATTAAAATAGAATTGAATCCCTGCTGCTCTGCACAAAGTAACCCTCCCGATTAGTTTTGCCGGGCCGATGGCTTGGTTTTCTCCCTGCTTCACCGCCCACCCGCCAGTCCGTTAATTGGTATCAATTCTTCCATCAAAAGATACCAGTTTTCGCTACTTATTTAACTACTTATATACTGATTTTATTTTTGAGTATATAATTAAGTAAAAACACATTGCTGCTTCTCCGTTTGGGATTAAGTGCAGATTAATCCTGTCCAATCTGTTTATATAGAATTTTAAAGCTATATATTGTATAAATTGTTGATGATCAATATTATAATATACGGCTTTATTGCTTTAGTAAGGTCAGTGGCTATTATTTTTGAGTTAAAATAGGTCATGGTATAGCGGTAGTATTTTTCTTAAGTACTTACTTTGTATCAGTAAAATTACTCAATATAATCTCTGCCAACTTATGAAAAGAAATACAACGTCAGCCAGCTTCACGAAGACGACGCTCACCATTAAAAAATCTGTTAATTCACTCCATAAGGATACTGACAGCTTTGCATTTCAAACATTGATTCTCTGTTTTACCAGCACTATCTCCTCTCTGACTTCCTCTTTCAAAAACACCATCATGAAACCGATTTACGCTCTGTTAGTATTAATCAGTTTATTTGCCACTGCTTGCCAGGATATGCGTCAGGAGGTAGAGCCGGAGAGCCTGACTCAGGTTGAAAAGAAACTGGTTCTGATCGGGTTTATCTCACCCCAGGATACCATTATTGCCGTCAAAGTGGGCGTAACCCGCCCCATCGCCGACGCCAATTATACTTCGAATTACGGTACGGTTAAGAACGCCATTGTGACTCTTTCAACCGGCGGCCAGTCGATTCAGCTTACCTACAACGGGAAAAACGATTGCTACCAGGCAGATCCGAAGAAATTCCCGATTCGGGCTGGCGCAGCCTATCAACTGACGGCACAGACGCCGGAGGGCATGAACGCTTCTGGTTCTTGCACGATTCCGCAGGCGACGCGTTTGCAGCAGGTCCGGCTGGATTCATCGGAAGATGCCAACAGCGAGAAGCACTATTTCGTGCGGTATTTCTGGCAGGATGCCGCCAAAACCAGCAACTACTACCAGACGAACGGCCTATTTGTTTACACCAAATCGTGCCCAACGTGCAAAACCGATGCAAATGCCAAAGTAAAATCCGAGAATCAACCGATTCTGTTTGAGTCGATGGGGCAACTCAACACACTGTTATCCGACAAGGCGAAAGATGGTGATAAGCTGGAGTCGTATCACGGCTACCTCGATCAGGGTACGGTATCGCAGGCATCGACTCAAAAGTTGACCTTCTCGACACGCTACGATCGGGCAACGGTTCGGGCTACCTTGCTGAACGTGGATGAAGCCTACTACAAATACCACCAGGCGCTGGAGTTGCAGAAAAAAGCCGAAGGCAATCCTTTCGCCGAGCCGGTTCTACTGCCCAGCACCATCACGGGCGGACTTGGCTGCTTCGCTGGCTACAACCAATCTTCATTGACGCTTACGCTTAAATAACCCGTACCGGAAGGACCAGCAACCGGTTTCTTTCTGAATTATCGTCTGAAGTTGGCGCGATATACCGATGCGGTGTGGAATGACTCAGCGAGTTGTCCCACACCGCATCGGTGCTTTTAAACGGGTGAGCGGTGAATTTCTGCTAGAAGATATACCGAATGCCGCACCAGGGGATCACCTGCTGGTGCAATTGTTGAAAGGCCGCAATCAGCTGGCCCTTCAAGCCGTATCGGTACCGAATGTTGATGCCGCCCCACTGACTCCGCTTGAACTCCTGTTGGTCGGGTGCCCATAGCAATTGCTCGGCCTTTGGGTTAAGCGCCAGGTTGACCTGATGCATTCCTTCGTGGTGGGTCAGAAAAATAACTTCACTTTGCATCTGGGCTTTCACCGCCGGATGCACAACTTCGTTCAGCCGCTCGAAGAGTTCGCGGTAATCGTCGAGCCAGCCTTCGTAAAAAATTACCGGCGAAAAATTGACGTGAACATCATAACCCGCCTGGTAAAAATCATTGATAGCCGCCAGTCGGTCCTCGATCGAATCGGTGCGAACATCCACCAGTTTACTGATCCGGGCGGGCATCAGGCTGAACCGGATCCGCGTTTTTCGCTGCGGATCATACTGGAGCAGGTGTGGGTTGACAAACTTGGTGGCGAAGGTGGCCAGGGCGCGCGGGTGATCCCGAAAAAACGCAACCGCCGTCTCGACTCCGTCGCTCAGGGCCGCGTCCACCGAAATGTCGGAGTTACAGCCGATGTCGTACGTATAATATGTCGCGTGCGTCTGGTTGGGAACCTTCGGCCAGGGCTGCTTGTGAACGTGTTTGTCGACCGCGCCCAGAATCTCTTCGGTATTGGTAAAGAGCGTAATCGGATTGACGGGTTTGTTGCGGTCAACGTAGCAGTAGGCGCAGGCACCAAAGCAGCCATTCGCCAGACTTGGCGAGACGAAATCCGAGCTCCGACCGCTTTCCCGGCATACCAGCGTCTTCAGACGGCCCAACACCAGAACATCCGACTTAATTTTGTACTGATTAACGTCCAGTTCCGGCAACCGGTTGTGCTGACCAATCGACTGCTGAACGGCTTCGGGAAACGTCTGCAACACCTGGCGGCCGCGTTCATTGAGGGCGTCAGGGGTGTAAAAAATGGTGGTAGGATGGAAAGGGCGCATACAATTTACTAACACGGTTTTTAAACACGTAGTTCATTGTTTTTTAATATTAATACGCTGGTAATCAATGGATTAATATGTTTTTTTAGGACCCTCAAAGGTTGACTTGGCGGCTTCGGCTTGCGTTCTCCAAGCCATCCGGATGATTCGTTATTCCGCCGGAGCTACCAGCGATCGGAGGGCGGCTTCGTCCTGAAAACCCACCTTGCGATTGACCAGGGCACCGTTCCGAAACACAAGCACCGTCGGCAGTTCCTCGACGCGGTATTGCTCCAGCATCTTTTTCTCCTGATCGGCGTTAAGTTTCACGATAACGGCTTTACCCGCCCATTCCGTTGCTAGCTTGTCGATGATAGGAGCCATTTTTTTGCAGGGAGCACACCAGGGCGCGTACACATCGACCAGCACCACCGACTGGGCCTTAACCAGACTGTCGAGCCGTTGGGCGTTCCACTGGGCGGGAGCGGAAGAGCGCTGCACACCCACCACGGGCATCATCCGCGCCGACCATTTGAGGTAACCACCCCCCATCTCATAAACAGGCCCGTAGCCCAACTCGCGCAGCTTCTCGGCGGCTGCCCGGCTTCTGCCGCCCGAAAGACAATAGACAAAAACGGGTTTGCTGGGATCTAGTTTTTTGGCGGCCTGGACGAAGTCAGCCTGATTATAATCCAGGTTAACCGCGTTGGCCAGGTGCCCTTCGGCAAACTCTTTGGGCGTGCGGACGTCAATCAGTTGGCCTTGCGGACTCTGGGCGAGCTGGCGCGCAAAGGAATCGGGCGACATGGTCTGGGCCAGGCTCATTTGGGCGGCCAGTAGGGTAGTTAACCAAAGAAAAAATTTCATGCTTTTGTGGGGAAAGATATCAACTGATAAACGCCTTTGTTTTTACACCAGTTCCGGCGGCTATGCAAAACCCCGGTCATCGGACCAGTTGGCTCAACGCTGTATTCGGTACGCTAACGTCCGGTGGTCGATCATCAGGCAACGGCTTTGCACCACCCGAATGCCGGCTTCAGCCAGTTGCCGGGCCACCGCATCGTTGCGGATGCCCGATTGAAACCAGACGGCTTTTGGGCGTTTTGCTAGTATGTCGTCTACATGGGCCGGGAGGTCTTCGGCCCGTCGAAAAACATCAACCAGATCAATATCGAAAGGAACATCCGTTAATGTGCGGTAGACCGGCTGGCCCAAAATATGGGTTGTTTCCGGATAATAAACCGGCACCGGCACCACCGTAAAGCCCGCGGCTGCCAGGTATTCTGGTACATAATAGGAAGGCTGGTGGGCCTGCGCTTCCGTTTTGATTCCCAGAACTGCAATGGTTTTACTTTGAGAAATCAGCGCAGCGATTTGCGCCAGATCCGTGATGATGTTCTCTTGCCAGTTAGTCATAGTTTTAGTTGTCTTTGCGAGCGCCCCCGTTGGGTCGTTTGTCGATTGAGCGGGCATCATCTTCAGAATGGGAAGACGGTGGCCGCGCTCTTCGCCGGTTTGTATGAAGTCATTTCTGTGGGCCCGACGTTAGACGGTGGCTGCCCGTGCCCAGCAGGGTCGTCAGCAACTCCGTTAGCGTCTCCATATCCACCGGCTTTACCAGGTGTCCATCAAAACCCGCTTTTTGGGTCCGTTGTTTGTCTTCCGGTTGTCCATAGCCGGTCAGCGCAATGATGAGCAAATCGTTACCCCAGGGCTGCTGACGAATCAGCCGGCAGGTTTCATAACCATCCAGTTCAGGCATATTTATATCCAGAAGCATGACGGCCGGCCGTAGCTTTTCGGCGGCTTCAAAACCGGCCCGGCCGCTGTTTCGGGTGTGGGTTTGGTAGCCGTTCAACTGCAGCAGCAACTGTAAACTCAAAGCCGCATCCGCATTATCATCCACGACTATTATCGGAAGACGAGCGGCCTCCGCAGGGTTGGTCGTCAGGCGCTCGGGGGGCATATCCGGGGATACGTGCTGCGTTGGCAGATAGACGGTAAACGTACTGCCGTTGCCCAACCCCTCGCTTTCAACTTCAACCCGTCCGCCATGCATTTCCACCAGCCGCTTCACCAGTGTCAACCCCAGGCCCAGGCCACCCTGTGAGCGGGCAAGCGAATTATCGACCTGCACGAACAACTCAAAAATGGCGTTTTGCTGGTCTGCGGCCAGGCCAACACCGTTATCACGAACCTGGAGGATGGCTTCCTGACCGCGGTGTTCCAGCGTTAGCCAGACCTGCCCTTGCTCGTTGGTGTAGCGCGCTCCGTTGCTTAACAGGTTGGTTACGATCTGAGTAAGACGGGCCGAATCGCCATCCAGATAAATCGGGAAAGCTGGCAAATGGAGGTGCAAGCTGCGGCCTCGTTCCTGATACAACGAACTGACAGCCTGGGCGGTATGGCTCACCAGTTCCACCAGATCCACCCGTTCTTTGCGCAGTTCGATCTTATCCTGGCTGATGCGGCTTACATCCAGCAAATCGTCCACCATGCGCACCAAATGGTCGTTTTGTCGAGTCATCATGGCCAGCGTAGACCGGGTCACGTCATGCTCGGCCGCGGTTAATGTCAGAATATGCAGGCCATTGCGGAGGGTAGCCATCGGATTGCGCAGTTCGTGGGCCAGCATGGCCAGAAACTCGTCCTTGCGCCGATCGGCTTCTCGCAGGGCCTGCTGGTTTTGTTTGCTTTCGGTCATGTCCAGCACAAATTCCACGTATTCGCCTTGGCTCAGCCTTCTTCCCGCCAACAGCCCCCACCAGCGGCTGCCATCCGGACGGATGTACTGCTTTTCGTACGGGGTATTTTCTCCTTTGGTCCGGTATTCCTCCTGAGCTCTGAGCGTTATCTCCATAAACTCCGGGGGCGTCAGCCTGTCCCAGCGCACCTGCCCGCCGACAAACGCCGGATGAGGATAGCCACTCATGCGCTGAAAGGCTTCGTTGGCATCGTGAATATGGCCTTCCAAATCGAAGTAAATGACCCCCACGGTACTGATTGACAAGGCCCGCTGTAGGCGCTCCTCCGACCTTTTGATGGCTTCTTCGGCCTGCTTCCGGTCGGTGATGTCAAACATAACCCCACTCATCTGGGTCGGCTGACCGCCTTCTTCGCCCGTCACCCGCCCGTACCCGCTCATCCAGCGGGTTACGGCGTCTTCCCGCACCATGCGAAACTCGGCATCAAACAGGCTTTGCTCGTCGATGGCCTGGGTCAATTCCTGGGTTACCCACAACCGGTCTTCCGGATGAACGCGGCTCAGGAAGGCATCCGACTTCTGCGGCCCGGCTTTCACCGGCAGAGCCAGCAAATGAAAGTGCTGCTCGTTCCAGAACACTTCATCGGTGGGTAGGTGCCACTCCCAGGTCGCCAGTTCGGCGGCTTCGACCGCCAGGCGGGTGCGCTCTTCCAGTCGCCGACGTAGCTCCTGCCCTTGTTTGCGCTTGGTAATGTCGCGGCTGATTTTGGTAAAGCCCGCCAGCTTTCCGTGGGCGTCGTAAATGGCGGTGGCAATTTCGTTGACCCAGAATCGCTCCCCATTTTTGCGTATCCGGATCGACTCCCGTTCGGCCCGGCCGGTTCGGGTTGCCTGCTCAAGCTCTTTTTCAAGTTCGCCGGTAGCCAGTTCCTCGGAAGTATAGCACAGTGAGGCATACCGTCCAATAACCTCCTCGGCGGTGTAGCCCTTCATCCGCTGGGCCCCTTCGGTCCACTCGGTAACGATGCCACGGGAATCAAGGCGGTAAATGGCGTAATCGGGCAGATTCTGTAGGAGTGTGCGGTAACGTTCTTCGCTTTGCCGGATGGCTTCCTGGGCCCGTTGGGCTATTTCATCTTTTAACCGCACCACCTCCAGCTCGGCTTTTTTACGAGCGGTAATGTCCTGGGTATTCATCACGAAACCATCCCCCATTTTCGTCAGGGTTTGGTAGAACCAGGCGTTAAATTGTTCATGATTGTAAAACTGGTCGTGATCAATCGGAACGCCGGTTTCGACGACCTGAACAAACTTGTCAAACAAACCCGTTTGAACCACTCCCGGATTTTGCTGCAACAGGCTTTTTCCAATGACGTCGCCATTTTGCTCAATCGCTTTCCGGTTGTTCATCACCCAGGTAAAGTCAATGATCCTGCCGCTCGCATCTCTTACCGCTTCAAAAGCCTGAATGACGTACAAAGAGCTATCGAGGATGGTTTGCAAGCGTTCTTTGGTAATGGCTAATTCCTGCTCGGCTTTTTTGCGGGCGGTGATGTCAATGGTTGTCGTTGTCACGCCATCGTTCAGTTTCACGGCAGACTGGTAGAACCAGCCATTGAACTGTTCGTGCACGTAATGCCGCTCCGACTGGTCCGGGACGCCAGTTTCCACCACTTGTCGGAAAGCCTCAAAGATGCCTTCTTTGATCACGCCGGGATTGAGGGACAGCAAGCTCCGGTGGATGACGTCGCCGTAAATTTGTTCCGAAGTGTGGTTGTTCAGGACCCAGATGAAGTCAGTGATGCGGCCTTGTTCGTCCCGGACGGCTTCAAACACCTGAATCATCGCGGGTGAACTATCCAGGGTGGCCTGGAGAAGCTGCCGGTTTGCCACCTCGTTTTCTAGTTGGGTTCGGTAGCTTTCTTCCGTTTGACGGGAAGCTTCTTCGGCCAATTTTTTGGAGCTGATGTCAATGGCGATGCCCATCCACTTCTTCACCGAGCTGTCGGGGTTCAGAATCTGGCTCGCCCGAACGTTCGTCCAGCGCCAGCCGCCCCCGGGGCTCTGTAAACGCAGTTCAGCATCCAGCGGCAAGCCCTGAGCACTGGACTGCTGCCATAGCTCTCTCGCCTTGGGCCGGTCGTCGGGGTGAACGGCGGCTACCCAGCCCTGGCTCAGCCATTCCTCCGGACTTTGGCCGGTATACGCCCGCCAGCCGGGTGAGTCCGTAACCGCAATACCGTGGGCATCGGTTTCCCAAAATGCCTGGGCAAACGACTCCAGGAGCGCACGGCAGTCGTCAGCCGTTGGATAACCGGGTGATCCGGGACGCTCTAATTGGTTCGGAGTGCTCATGGTGTCTGACAAAGAGTATACTCCATAAACTACGGAGTTGAATAGGTGTTTGCGCAGGTACGCTGTCAGTTCGCGATGACTGACCGGCAAAAGGGATGCTCTGGATGCTTAAAAGAAAACGAGCCAGATGCCCCGGTACGGATGCGGAACATAGGCTCGTTGATCAGGACGCACAAAGCCGGATTTGACGGCTGCCAAATCAATTTACTGCTTCTCCAGTTTCTTCAGTGCCTGCTGAATATAGGCTTTCGATAACCAGTTGGTACCGATCATAACGCCCTCGATGTTCCGGGTCTGGCTGATGTCGTTCAGGGGGTTGCCGTTCAGCAGGACCAGATCCGACACGTTTCCGGTTTTGATCGTACCCGAATCCGGTTTCTTGAGGTATGAAGCCACATTGACCGTACCGGTTCGCAGGGTTTCGTAGGGCGTCAGGCCCGCCCCAACCAGGTACTGCATTTCGTGGTGAATCGAAAAACCCGGAACGTTCATAACCTGGGGCGCATCCGAACCCAGCAGAATCTGAACCCCGTTTTTCTGACACTCGTACAGAATTTTACGGCGCATCTCGATGTATTTTTCGGCTTTCTCCTTCGAGAAATTCGGGTTGTTGTTGTAGCTGTTTTTGGTATTGGTCCAGTTCCGCACTTCTTCGGCTTTCATGTATTTCATCTCGGGTGCTTTCACAAACTCGTCGGCCGGAAGCGGAGACAGCCAGCGTTCGGCCAGGGCTTCGGTCGGCACCACGCGGATGTTTTTCTCGCGCAAACCGTTGACCAGCTTCGGAATCAATTTCGGGTCTGCCCGGTAGCCGATCCAGGCCCCAAACAGGCCCGTTTCCTGTTCCACCAAGGTATCCGAGCCCGGCGTGATGGCTTCCATAAAACTATCCAGGTGGTCGATCGACGAGTAGCCGGCATCAATGGCCATCCAGGCCCCAACGTTGAACGAAACGTGTCCGATAAACGGAATCCCGACTTCCTTGGCGGTTCTGGCAATGGCCGGAAAAGTTTCTTTGGTTAAGCCGGGATGGAGTTTGAGGTAATCGTACCCGGCGGCTTTCTGCTCGCGAACCATCCGGGCTCCCTGCTCGGCCGACTTAACGGTCTGGCCGCTGAAAGACGGTCCGGACGCGTAAAAATGCGGCCCCAGAATTTCGCCGTTGTTGATTTTGCTGCGGAGTTCCAGGTGTTTGGCGTGGCCCAGCATCCCGCGGATGGTTGTAATACCGTTGGTCAGGTACAGCATCAGCACGTCTTTCATGGGCTCAATGTCGTCAATGGGCGGAACGTGGGCGTGCATTTCGGCCCAGCCGGGCGTCAGGTATTTGCCTTTGGCGTCGATCACCTGCGCGTCCTTGGCGTATTTTACCTTTCCATCGTTGCCGAGGGCGGTGATTTTTCCGTTTTTGACCACTACGGTCTGGTTTTCAAGAACCCGTTCCTGATCCATTGGAATGACATTAACCGACTTGAAAACAATTTCCCGCTGGCGGTTGCTGACCAGATCCTGAGCAAAAGCCGTCTGGATCAGAAAAGGGAGGAGGAGCGTAAGTAGGTTGCGCATGGTTAGGAGGATTTTGGGATGAGCGGAAACCGCAGGCAACGGCTTCGCTACGAAGCTATAGACTTTTCGCAGAGAAGCAAAACGGCTAATTTTGGAGAAATCTACTAAAATTTAATCTCATTTTAACAAGACGGGCGCGAGATTTAAGCCGATTTTAAAGCCGAGCAAATTCATTATCACGATGTTTGTGTCAGTGGTATACACATACTATTTACTACTTATTAGCGTTGACCAAATCTTAAAAAGCCGGTTCTCTTGAGCTGGCTTTTTCTATTTAAAAGCGCTCCGGCCAACCGCTCTGTCAAGACCGTGCAGTCGGAATAGCCCTGACCAATTCTGTTCTCAGCAGATGGTTACCAGACACTATAGTCCTTCCTGCTTCATTTCGTTACGTATACGTCTCCTATTTAAACCAAGTCTAAACAAAACCGCGCAATCGCTTCAAAAAAAGCGACGGCTGCGTTTATTTTGTAATTGCATTCTGACTGCCGCTCGAGGCAGGCTGGCATATTCAATTAAAACCTGATGGTATGAAGTCGTTTTTTAAACCGCTGCTTTGTGCGGGGATGCTCACCCTGGGGCTGCAAAGCTATGCCGCTAACAACCTGAGCGACACCACCCGCGCGTATGCGACCCCGCTGCTCACCAAAACTCCGAAAGGTACCGTGGCCCTGTCGTGGACCGAAAAAGACAGCAAGGACGTCGTTTACTTTTACTGGGCTGAATCGAAAGACAAGGGCAAAACATTCGATAACAAGAAGTTGATTTTCGCATCGAGCGGAATTGGTAACTCACGGCTGATGAAACCCAAGCTGCTGTTTAAAAAAGACGGTTCGGCGGTGGCGGTTTTTGCGCTGCGGGGTGGATCGGTCGCGGCTCCGGCTTCCCACAATAGTCACGCGGCTCACCAGGGAGGGGGCCACGGCGGGCATGGTGAAGCAGCTCCGGCCAAAGGAGGGCGGCCCACTGATCTGCAGATTGTTTACGCAGTATCCAAAGATCAGGGCAGTACCTGGACCAACCCCGTTCCCGTCCACCAGGACCAATCACCGAACGTGGTGCGCGGTTTTTTCGACGCGACGGTCCTGGCCAACGGCGAAATCGGAGTGGCCTACCTGAACGACATTCCGGGCAAAGCGCACCAGCGCGACCTGCGGTTTGTCTCCTCGAAGGGCGACCGGTTTGAAGCCGAGCGAGTGATTGACCCGTTCGTGTGCGACTGTTGCCCGATCAGCCTGCTGGTTGATGCGTCGGGAACGCTGAACATGTACTACCGCGAAAATCAGGAGAACATCCGCGACATCTTCAAGATCAGCTCGAAAGACAACGGCAAAACGTTTTCGCAGGGCGAACCGCTGTACAAAGACAACTGGCAGGTGAACGGTTGCCCGCATTCCGGCCCAACGTCGGGCACCGGTGGCGGTAAAAACCTGATTGCCTGGTTCTCCGGCAGCCAGGATGCACCCGGTGTTCGGGTTGTCGATCAGCAGGGCAAGCGCTTGTTTGTGCTGGATGATCCGACGGCCAAAAGTGCGTTTCTGGTGTCGGCCCCGAAGTCGTCGATTCTGTTGTGGGAACAGAGCCTGGCGTCGGAAAGCGGACGGCTTTCGACCATTGGCTACAAAAACATCTCGGGCAACAGCAACCCGGCTACGCAGTTTGTCAAAGAAAGCCGCCACGCGATGAACGCCAGCGGTCTGGTGATCGATAGCCAGCTGATCGTTGCGTACGAAGCGGTGAACGACAACAAGAAAAGTTCAGTGGCGCTCGCGCAGATTAGCTTGTGATTTGCTAGTAGCCAGCCACTAAGAAGCCGTCGCTCAACTTGAGCGACGGCTTTTGCTTTTCATAAACCGGGTAACTGAATCAGGCGTTCGCAGTTTCGAAACCCGTTGAAACCGTAACGGCTTTCCAGGTTTCCAGATCCCGCTGGACGGCCTTGATTTTTTCGTGCGCCATATCGTAAGCATCCTGGCCCAAAAATAAATGCAGGGGCGGGTTGCTTTCGGAAGCGATCCGGATCAGGGCCGCTACGGCTTTTTCGGGATCGCCGGGCTGGTTGCCGTTGATCTGGCTCTGGTGGGTCTGTTGCGAGTCCCGCACGGCTTGGTAGGCTTCAATCTGATTGCCGGGCACGTTCAGCGAACCCGACGTGAGGAAATCCGTTCGGAAATACCCCGGTTCGACAACGGTAACGTGGACCCCGAAAGACTTAACTTCTTCCGCCAGCGATTCTGAAAAGCCCACAACGGCAAATTTGGTGGCGCAGTAGATACCGAATCCGGGAAACGCGCCGGTAAACCCGCCGATGGATGAAATGTTGAAAATGTGTCCGGACTGCTGCGCCCGCAGATGCGGCATGACGTTGCGGATTACGTTCAGCGAGCCAAAGACGTTGACCTCGAAATTTTCGCGGGATTCGGCGTCGGATAACTCTTCCAGGCTGCCCACCAAACCAAAGCCGGCGTTGTTGACCACCACATCAATGCGGCCAAAGGCGGTAATGGTCTGGGCAATCGCCTGGGCGACGCTTGACTCGGTTTTCAGATCGACGGCCAGCGGAAGAAAATGATCGTGGGTGCCCACGGCCCGGACAAGATCATCCAGACTCCGCGAGGTAGCAGCTACGCGCTGACCACCAGTTAATAATTGTTTCACCAGCGAGAGGCCCAGACCTTTGGACGCTCCGGTGACAAACCATACGTTTTGCGTGTTCATTTTGGTACGATGAAATGGGAGAAATGAGATTGTTGATTCGGCGGTTTAGGCCGTAGTTAATTTGGGCTCACGACTGCGGGAAATCGGTCGACTTGGTAAGCGCTTCGTGGCTGGTAAAGGTCTGATTCAGAACATCAAGCTTGTTCATGGCGCGCCGGTAGGCATCGCTGCCGAGCAGGAGATAAACCGGTGGGTTGGCTTCGTCGGCAAGCCGGATCAAGGCGTCTGCGGCCTTTTCCGGATCACCCGCCTGCTCGCCGTCCATCTGTTTGTATTTGGCGTGCGAAGCCCGGACGCTGGTGTACGCATCGATCGGTTTTTGGGCCAGAACCAGGGAGTCGGATGATAGGAAGCGGGTCCGGAAAGCGCCCGGTGCCACTACCGTGACCTTGATCCCGAACTCCTTTACATCGTCGGCCAGGACTTCCGAAAAACCAACCATGGCAAATTTGGTAGCGGCATAAATGGCCCAGCCGCTGCTGGCCGAAATTCCGGCAATCGACGAAATATTGATAATATGGCCGGATTGCTGAGCGCGCAGATAAGGCAGAGCGTGCCGGATCACGTTCAGGGAGCCAAACACATTGACCTCGAAGCCCTGCCGGGTTTCCTCATCCGTTAATTCTTCAATGCTCCCGCCAATGCCGTACCCGGCATTGTTGACCACCACGTCAATGCGCCGGAACGATCTATGCGTTTTGTCAAGCGCGTTGGCGACGCTGCTTTCGTCGGTAAGATCGACCTGTAAGGGAAGAAAGTGGTCGGAAGCCGGACCGGCGGCTTGCAGGAGCTCATCCTGACGGCGGGAGGTGGCCGCAACGAACTGACCGTTGGCCAGCAACTGTTTTACCAAGCTCAGGCCCAGTCCTTTCGAAGCCCCGGTAATAAACCAAACTTTAGGAGTGTCCATCATTTTTGTTTGTTTTGATGGAACAAAAGTAGGTTACCGGGCCGGGGCAGGCATTGCGGTTTTCAAACCGATACTTGCAAAATTCAAACAGTGCGGTAGGCGGAAGGGGTTAACCGGGTCTGTTTCTTAAAAAAGTTGTTGAAATGGGCCGGTTCTTCAAAACCCAGGGCGTAACTGATTTCAGAAATATTCCAGTCTGTGTGTTTCAACAGGGCCCTGGCTTCGCTGGCCAGTCGCTCGGTAATGTGGTCAGTGGTGGTTTTGCCGGTGGTTTCCCGGATTGAGCGGTTCAGGTGGTTGACGTGCACGGAAAGCTGCTCGGCAAAATCTCGCGCCGAGCGCAATCGAAACCGTTGCGTCGGTGATTCAATGGGAAACTGGCGCTCCAGCAGTTCCGTAAAAATGGCCGTAATCCGTGATTTGGCGTCTGTGTGCTGGTACAACGTTTCGGTCGGCTGCATTTTCATGGCGCAGTGAATCAGCTCCATCACGTAGTTCCGCAGCAGGTCGTATTTATACGGGTAATCCGATTCAATTTCGTCCAGCATTTTCTGGAAAAGCTGAACAATCTGTTCATGCTGAGGACCACCGAGCAGGTAAGCGGGTTTTCCGCCAATGGCAAAGGGGGGAAGGTCGTTTAAGCTGCCCTTCATCTTCTCGGTAAAGAAGCCTTCCTTGAAAATGCAGAAGTAGCCCGTAATAGCGTCAGATAAGGGTTCCCAATTGTAGGGCACCTGCGGGTTGAAAAACAACAGCGCGGGACCATCGACTTCCAGGCTCTTATCGGCGTAATGATACACGTTTCGACCCCGGATCAGCGTGATTTTGTAGTAATCCCGGCGGCTATATTTAATGGGTTCTTTCCCGTGGCCGAGGCAATCTTCCAGCCGGAAAACGTTGAAATGCCCCATGTCCTGTTGCAGGTTGCTGGGCAGCCAGTTGAATTTAATCCGGTAAAAGTCTTCGAGTGTTTCAGTCCTTTCCATGATCAAACTTACAAAATTCAAACTAGTTTACGAAATAGCTCCGAAACGGTCTCCGATTTGCCTGCCCAACGGGGCAGAAAAGGTAATCACTAGGAAGAGGTATCAGCCGTTGGATACTCCTGATGAATCCGTACAGGCCCATTTCACAGGCATCCTGGTTTTACGTTGTTAAAGAAAATACCGGTTTGTTTTTGTGGTAAAATCGTACAGTGAATTGGTATAAATGTATATTGAACTTGGCCTTGTTTATTATAATATTGTGATATTATTGAATGAAATACATGCTGTTGTCCCCTATACTAAGGAATGGCCCTGAGGTGATTGCAATAAAGTGTATTATTTTATTATGAACAAAATGCTCGTCTCCTGAATAACCGGAAGAACAGGGCACCGGTAAGAGGCACCTGAACCAGAGCAGAAAACAGGACAAAATTTTGACGTATACGCATATTAGTCATGCTGACGACGAATGAACAACTGCCGTATCGAGTAACCGAGGAAGATCAAATGGTCTTGAGGGCCATCGACTACCAGGCCGTTGCCCTGCGGTTTTGTGAGTCGTTGATAAAAGATAAAATGGTAGCTGAAAGGCTGGTAAGTGACGTTTTCAGGGAGATTGAGGAGAACGGTCTGGCGCTCCAACCCGAACGGAAATTTAAAGCGTATCTTTTCCAGCACCTGCGAGACCAGTGTCTGAACCATCTGCGAACCGCCGACCGAGCTGAACTGATCCGGCAGGCCTGCGCAGAACCCGCCCATCCAAGAAAAGAGCCGAAAGCCTTTGACTGGCAGTATTTTATAAAAGAAACGTTGCAAACTGCATCCGCAGTACGGCTTTTCTGAGACCGTCGATCCCGAGAGCTCGTTTAGCATTCTGATTTTTCCGCCAGTCGTGCCGGAAAGAAAGGCACTATTCTGGGCAATCAAATTACCCGACCATTTCAGCCGGTCGGCTATTCAAGCAAAACCTTCTATTTCTAAACCCTTTATGAAAACAAAATCTACTGGTAGATTCCTCTTCCGCTGGGCTCTGCTTTTTACCGGATTGGTCGGTGTATGTCGAGGCCCGGCCTGGGCGCAGGGAACGGCCCGGCAAGTGGTTACGGGAAAAGTGACTTCGGTTGTCGATGGTACCCCGCTGCCGGGGGTCAACGTCGTTTTGAAAGGAACGCAGGTCGGAACCACCACCAACGGCACCGGCAACTATACAATTGACGTGAGTGGGGCCGCTCCCGCGCTGGTGTTTTCCTACATCGGTTTTAACACCCAGGAAATTGCCGTAGCCAACCAAAAAGTAATCAATATCAGCCTGACCGAAAGTGTTTCCACGCTGAAAGAAGCCGTTGTGACGGCTTTGGGGATCAAGCGGGAAAAGCGGTCGCTGGGCTACTCGGTCGGGAATGTCGAGAGCAAGGCCCTCACCGAAACGCCCCAGAACAATGTCCTCAATGCCTTGTCGGGCAAAGTGGCCGGGGTGCAGATTTCGCAGATGGGCGGGGGCGTCGGGTCGTCGGTGAGCATGATCATCCGGGGGGCCAACTCCCTCAACGGCGATAACCAGCCGCTTTTTGTCATTGACGGGGTTCCAGTGGCCAACAAGCTAAACAACGGCTTCGGGGGCGCTGACATGGGCAACCCCATTTCCGACATCAACCCGAATGACATTGCTAACGTGTCCGTGCTGAAAGGACCCAGTGCCGCAGCCCTGTATGGTTCGCGGGCGGGCAACGGGGTTGTGCTGATCACGACCAAATCCGGCGCGGGGGGTAAAAAGGGAATTGGCGTGTCCCTGAACACTGCCGTGGTGGCCGACGTTCCGTTGCAGTACGTAGCGGTTCAAAACAAATTCGGGTCGGGCAAGACGGGGGCGCACATCCTGGAAGAGCCCGAAAATGAAAGCTGGGGCGCTGCGCTGGACAAAGGTGAGCAATGGGCGTTGTGGAACAGCAACGGACAAAAAGTGCCGCTGGTTTCGTACCCCAACCGGTTCCGGGATTTTTTCCAGACCGGGATTACCAACACAAACAACGTCTCGATTAACGGCAACTACGACAAAGGAAGCTTCCGGCTGTCGCTCGGGAATATGAAAAATACCGGCATCATTCCGAACACCGATCTGTCCCGCCTGACGCTCGCCCTGAACACCACCTACAACCTGACCGACAAGCTGCGGGCCTCGGTAAATATGAACATCACCGAATCGGGCTCCAACAACCGGCCGATCATCGACCAAAGCCGTAATGATGTGGTGCGGAGTGTATACGAAACCGGCTCCCAGGTAAACATAAACGACCTGCGCGACTACTGGCTTCCGGGCCAGGAGGGCATCGCGCAGCGGAAATACAAGGACAAACAAAACAATCCCTTCTACTTGGTGTACGAAAATCCCACCGGCTTCAAACGCGACAGGGTGGTGAGCAAAATCCAGCTCGATTACGACATCACGAAGGACTTCCTGATCACCGGCCGGTACTCGCGCGACTCGTATGAGGAAATCCTGGAAGCGAAAAAGGCCTACAACAACTTCGAGGCTCCGAATGGGGCCTATCAGGTTTCCAACAACTACAACAAGGAAACCAACCTGGACCTGATTCTGAGCTACAGGAAAAATTTCGGCGACAACTGGAGCCTGAATGCCCTGGGCGGTTTTAACCGACTCGAGCAATACGGACGGAGCCTGGCCACGTCGGCAACGGCCCTGGTGGTGCCCGGCGTTTACAACATTTCCAATGGTGCGCCCGGTGCCGTTGCCTACAACAGCCTGCTGAACCGCAAGAAACTTTACGGGGTGTACGGATCAGCCTCGATTGGCTTCAAAGACATGGTTTACCTCGATCTGACCGCGCGGAACGACTGGACCAGTACGCTGCCGAAAGGCAACAATTCGTATTTCTACCCGTCGGCATCCTTTAGCGTTATCGCTTCGGAAATAGTCAAAATGCCGCGTTGGGTCAGCTTTGCCAAAATCCGGGCGGGGTATGCGCAGGTGGGGAACGACGTAGCGCCCTACGCGTACAGCCGCATCTACCAGACCGCCCTCGACTGGGGTGCGGCCAAAAGCATGTTCATGGGGGGAACGCTCACCAACCCGAACCTCAAGCCGGAAATTGCCACCTCGAGCGAGATCGGTGTGGACCTGAAATTCCTCAACAACCGGCTGGGACTGGATGCAACGTTCTATCAGCGGGGAAACAAAAACCAGGTTCTGTCGATTGTGACGCCCATCGAATCCGGTGCGAACACCAAGCAGATCAACGCCGGACTGGTGGAAAGCAAAGGTTTCGAGCTGGCTTTGTACACGACGCCCATCAAAACGGAGGACTTTTCCTGGGATATGAACTTCACCCTGACCCGGAACCGTACTTACATCACCCAACTGGCGGACGGGATCAAGTACTTCTCGTTTGCGTCCTACTCCGGGGCTGAAGTACGGACGTACGAGGGAGGTCAGGTGGGCGATATTTATGCGGCACCGATCCTGCGGGTGAAAGACACCAATTCGCCGTACTACGGCTATCCAATCGTGACCAGCGGAGGGCTTTACCAAACCGACAACGACGTAAACAACCTGAAAAAGATCGGCAACTTCAACCACAAGTTTCTGATGGGCGTTCAACCGTCGATCACTTACAAGAACTTTACAGTATTCGCCAACGTTGACTGGCGCCTGGGCGGGTCGTTCTATTCCAATACGATGATGTTCCTGGGCAACAATGGACAATTGGAAAAAACCCTGACCGGCGAAACCTACGACCCGAACCGACGCCTGGACGAGCAGATCAAAGAAAATCCGGACAAATACCTGGGTAGCTGGGTGGGCGGCCGCAATGCCGAATACCACGGATTCGCCTGGCCGGAAGGAAGCGTGGAAGCGGGCCGACGGGTGCAGGACGCCAGCCTGAACCCGGGCGTTTTGGCCACCAAAGATGCCAACGGCAACACGGTTTACACCGAAAACCTGGGCGGTCCCGGCAGTAAATGGCTGGATCCCTTCAGCGCCTACCGCTACGCCAACCGTCCGTTTGCCGAAAAAAACATGTACAGTGCTACGTACGTGAAAGTACGGGAAGTTTCGATTACCTACCGTCTGCCCAAAGCCTTTGTCAATCGACTGCATTTGCAGAACGCATCGGTTGGGTTCGTCGCGAACAACCTCTTTATGTGGACGGCGGCCGGTATCAAGGGGCTCGACCCCGAACGGGCTTTCCGGCCCAACGGCGTGGGCTGGTCGCAGGGGGTGGAGTATTACAACGTACTGCCTTTCACGGGTTCGTTCGGGGCTAAATTGAATGTAGACTTTTAATTGGAAGCGCAAATGAAAACGATAAAAACATGGAGAGCCTTCTTGCTGGCGATGGTGTGTCTGGGGCTATCGGCCTGTAAAGAGGACCTCACCGAGATTAACAAGAACCCCAACAGTCCCGAAAATGTGTCTTCCAATTACGTCCTTACTTATTCACTGGTCAACAGCGGGAAACTGGTGTTCGGTCTGGGTAAGAACAGTTCCAAGATTGCTGCCGCCATGCAGTACATGCAGGCGGGAACAAACGAAGGCGCGGCCGAAACGAATCAGTATGCCTGGGGGCAGGAAGGCTGGGGCGGCTACTACGATATCCTGCGAAACGTGCAGATCATTTACGACAACGGCGTGCGGGACGACAACAAACTGTTCCAGGGCATCGGGCTGACCATGAAATCCATGCTCTACGGGTTGCTCACCGACCTCTACGGCGACATTCCCTATAGCGAGGCCCTGAAGGCCAGCACCGGGTCGTTTTTTCCAAAATATGATAGCCAGGCCGATGTGTATAAAGGCATCCTGACCGATCTGAAAAAGGCGGACGAACTGCTTCAGAACCTGACCGCCAAGGATGTGGTAAGCGCCACGTCGGATGTGATGTATAAGGGTGATGCCACCAAATGGCGGAAGTTTGCCAATTCGTTGCGGCTGCGTTACGCCCTGCGTCTGGCCGATAAAAAGGCGGAGATGGCAGCATTGGGGATCAATCTTGAAACCGAGTTCAGGGAAGCGGCCGCGGGTGCCTTCACCAGCAAGTCGGATGATGCCACCATTGCTTTCCTGGGGACCAACTCCGACAACGCCCAGCCCGGCGGCCCGCTGGCATCGGCCACTTTCAACTGGCTGACCAAACCGGCCAAACCACTGGTTGACAAGCTGCTTCAGTTGAAGGACCCGAGGTTACAGCGCTGGGCCAATCCGGTACGGAGAAAATGGGATGCCAACGTGAAAACGGAAACTACGAAGTCATTCACAAACCTGTTCGGGGAGACGTATTCCGTGGTCTACGTCCCCAACGTGGCCTCCAGTGCCGATACCAACCTGTACGTAGGGTTGCCGGTCGGGCTTCCCATTACGCAGGGCATCGTCTACAACAAAGGAAATGATGTATCGGTCTACCCCAACGAGCAAAATCCTTACATTTCGTTCATTCACGACCGGTACCGGAAAAATGCCGACCCCTACGTAGCCATGAATTTCATGAACTATCCGGAGGTTGAGTTTATTCTGGCGGAGGCCGCCCTGCTCGGCGGATTTGGTGCCACCGACGCGGAAGCGCATTACAAAAAAGCGGTTCAGGCGTCGATGGACAAAGAGGGGGCACTGGCAGCCGCTTCGTTTAATTTTGAAACGTATTATGCGCAACCCGGAGTAAGCTACGCCAGCGCTGAAAACAAGCAGGAACGGATTTTAGAGCAGAAATGGATCTCGTCCTGGTTCAGCATCCAATCCTGGTTCGACTGGCGACGGACAGGCTACCCCGTGCTCAAAACCGGTCCGGTGGCGCAATTCGGCGCGGCCCTGCCGATTCGTTACATGTATCCGACGCCCAACCTGGACCCCAAGTACATCGCAAATTACAACGATGCCGTAAGCCGATTGGGCAATACCAACTTTATTCCAACAGGCCAGAGCAAGGATCATCATTATGCCAGAATGTGGCTCATACAGGGCACATCGAAACCGTGGTAAAAAAGGTTAGCCAATAAAGAAAGCCATTGAGTGTTGTTCTCAATGGCTTTTTGCTTTTCAAAAACGTTGTGCCCTGAACTCCAATTGAGTAGAATTGGCCGCAAGCGCTTTTTCAGCATTGGATACCCTGCTGTCGACTATCCTTTCATGTTTATGATCACTGCCCAAAAACGATTCCCGGTCCTTTTTTTCCTGTTGGTCTGGAGCATTGCTGGTTTCGCCCAATCCTCCTGGACCGAAACCGCACCCGGTGTCTGGAAACTTTCCGTTGGCAAACCGGAAGCCTACAACCTGCTGACGGCCGCGGGCGTGCCACCCAATACCGCTGCACTGGCCAGCTTGCCCAAAACCGGTTTCCCGCTGCCCAAAGAAGACATTTCGGTGAAGGTGGTAGACGGAAAGACGTACCTGCGCTTTCCGCTTGAACGCGGAGAGCAGTTATACGGCTTTGGCCTGAACTTTCAGACGGTTCATCAGCGGGGAAAGATCCTGCAACTGCACATGGACCACTACGGCAACCGCGACAACGGCCGGACCCATTCGCCGACGCCTTTTTATGTGTCGTCCAACGGCTACGGGGTTTTCGTCAATTCAGCCCGCTACATCACGGTGTATGCCGGGTCGGCGGCCCGGCTGGACGGTAAAAATGCCCCGAAAGCGCAGGACCGAAACACGGACAAGGACTGGTCGGCCCATCCGTATTCCGACGCCGTTGAAATGCTGGTTCCGGCCGAGGGGGTTGAAATTTACGTTTTGGGCGGCCCGAAGCCAATGGAAGTGGTCCGGCGTTTTAACCTGTTCAATGGGGGAGGGTGTCTGCCTCCGCGCTGGGGACTCGGTTTTACGCAGCGGGTCCACCGGCTTTATACTGCCGACAGCGTAAGGCGGGAAGCGGCCGAGTTTGAAGCCCGGCAATATCCGCTGGATTTCATTGGTCTGGAACCCGGCTGGCAGAGCAAATCGTATCCGTGTACGTTCGAGTGGGACAAAACCCGTTTTCCCGACCCGGCCGGTTTTGTGAAAGACATGCTCAGTAAAAACGTCCGCATTAACCTGTGGACCAATCCGTACGTTTCACCCGACGCGTCGATCTTTCCGCAGATCAAACCGTTCAGCGGTTCGCACACGGTTTGGGTCGGGGCCGTGCCTGATCTGACGATTCCGCAGGCGCGGGATATTTACTGGCGGCAGTTCGACAAGGATCACGTGGGCATCGGCGTCAGCGGGTATAAAATTGATGAGGTTGATGGTAATGATTCGTGGTTGTGGCCCGACGTAGCCACGTTTCCGTCAGGCATCAGCGCCGAGCAGATGCGGCAGACCTACGGGTTGCTGGTGCAGAAGCAGAGCACGGATTTGTACCGCAACCGCAACACCCGCACCTACGGCTTGGTGCGGGCATCGAACGCGGGCGGCTCGTCGTTTCCGTACGTGATTTACAACGACAATTACAGCCACCAGGATTTTATTACGGGGGTGATCAACAGCGGATTTGCGGGCGTTTTGTGGACTCCGGAAGTGCGGGCGTCGAAGACGGGCGAGGAGTGGCTGCGCCGGTTTCAGTCGGTTTGTTTTTCACCGATGGCGATGATTAATGCCTGGGCCGATGGCACCAAACCGTGGTCGTTCCCCGACGTGGCCGAGCAGGTGAAGGCCGTTGCGCAACTCCGGATGCAGATGATGCCGTACTGGTACACCGAATTTGCCAAATACCACTTCGAAGGCACCCCGCCGTTCCGGGCGCTGAATCTGGAAGACGGTTTTATGGAGAAAGTGGAGAAGCAAACCGCCGTAACGGACCTGGGCGAAAACCCGTATCAGGAAGCCCTTACGAAGGAAATTAAGGACCAGTACATGGCGGGCGAGTACCTGCTCGTGGCGCCGATGTTTACCGGGCAGTCGTCGCGCAAGGTGATTTTACCGAAAGGAAAGTGGTACGATTTCTACACGGGCAAGTATGCCGGCAACGGGGAGGTCATTACGGTCACGCCGGGGCTGGACAAAATTCCGGTTTTTGTGAAAGATGGCGGGGTTGTACCGATGATGCCGCCGATGCTGCACGCGCCCAAACCGGGCCAGAAGGTCGATCTGGAAATCCGGCATTACGGCGAAAAACCGGCGCAATACCGCCTGTACGACGACGATGGCGAAACTTATAACTACGAAAAAGGCCAGTTGAGCTGGCGACTGATCCAGGTTGAGCGGCAGAAAAACGGAAGGTGGAAAGGCCGAATGTCGGCGGCTGAGAAGGGCAAGCCGGACACCGTCGGGAAGGTGACGTGGCGGTTTATGACGGAGTGAGGGTAGAAGTGAAAACTATTACTGATAAGCGATGGTATAGATAGTAATAACGTATGCCAAGTTGGGTCTGAATCAATACGGCTCAACAACACGACGCAAACCGGCTCCATCCGGCTTCCCGCAAAAATAAATAGGTTACTACGCTTCGGAGAGGCTATATTTGCCCGTTCACCTCATCCCGCTGTCACCACGTTTCAGAATACGAATGAAAAAATATCGCCCGGTTGGTTTGCCCTCGTTTTTTGTTCTTGCCCTTGGTTTGCTGTTCTTCCAGGGCTCCAGTGTACGAACGGATTTCAGTGAAAAAAACCAACCGGCTGACGCTACCAACCGGCGCAATGCCCGGAATACCGAAACCGGGCGGACAGCTGCGGGCGATTCGGCCCAATGGGCCTTCCCCTGCGACCGAAAGACCATCGAACGCTACACGGCTTACCGGACCGCCAAGCCGCCCGTTATCGACGGAAAACTAGACGAAGAAATCTGGACCAAAATTCCGCGTTCTCCCCGGTTTGTCGATCTGGTTTCGGGCAATAACACCATTCACGACACCCGGGCCGCCGTGTGCTGGGATAACGAGAATCTGTACGTGGCCTTCTGGGTAGAGGAACCCTTCATCAACGCCAAGCTGACCAACCATAACGATCCGATTTACACGGACAACGACGTTGAAGTATTTATCGCCGGAAAGGATACTTACTACGAATTTGAAATCAATTCTTTTGGAACGCGCTACGAAGCGTTTTTTATCTGGAAAGAAGCTTACGAAAAAGGCGGTTACGACCAGAATCCGATCTTTGCGCTATCGAACCCGAATGTAAAGAAGTTTAACGGGGTAGGCTACAAACACCACCCACGGGGGCTGCGCTACGGCTCCTGGGACTTCCGGTTTCCGGGCCTGCAAAGCGCGGTTCATATCGACGGGACCATCAACAACAACAAGGATCGGGACCGCAAATGGACCGTCGAGCTGGCGTTTCCCTGGAAAGGCATGGAGTGGATTGCCAAGGCAGATAACCGTGCGCTGCCTCCCAAAAACAACGACAACTGGCGCATCGATTTTTCCCGCTTCAACACCTACAAGGAAGCCGCCCCCGCCGACGACCACGGCGGCTGGGCGTGGAACTCCCACCGCGTCTGGGACTCGCACGTTCCGGAATGTTTCCCCATCATCACGTTTTCCAACAAGACCCGGTAGGGAAAGCCGTTGCGGACTGTGCAAGGCTGGTTTCCGATCACTGCCTGTTCTCAATGATTTCATTCATCTTGATTTTGGGGAACTCACGGTGTTGAAAAGGGCTTTCAGGAATTTGTCTTATTTAACCCTAACAATGTCGTTTTTGCCCACCCTCGTTCCGGGCGGTCTGCTTTACCTTTGGCACTGAACCAAAAGGTAAACAACATGCAGAAGATCACCACTTTTCTGACGTTCAACGACCAGGCCGAGCAAGCTGCTTTGCTGTACACGTCGATTTTCAAAAACTCGCGGATTAACCACATCAGCCGCTACGGAGCAGGCGCACCCGTACCGGCCGGGACCGTTATGTCCGTCTCCTTTGTGCTCGATGGGCAGGCGTTTTCGGCCTTAAACGGCGGTCCGCATTTTAAGTTTGCCGAAGGGATTTCGCTTTTTGTGCACTGCGAAACCCAGGAGGAGGTCGACGAATATTGGGAAAAGCTGACCGCCGGTGGAGGGCAACCCGGCCCGTGCGGCTGGCTGAAAGACTCGTTTGGGGTGTCGTGGCAGATCATTCCGGCGGCTCTGGGGCAGTTGTTGCAGAGCGGGGATCCCGGGAAAGCCCAGCGCGTCTTGCAGGCCATGATGCAAATGTCCAAAATTGACATTGCCGCGCTGGAACAGGCGGCTGAGCAGGTTACGGTCTGAATAAATTCGGAATACTAAACTTTCGTTATCCAATGAGAAAACTAATCTTATCCCTGCAAATGTCGCTCGATGGTGTTGCATCCGACCCGGAAAAATGGATGACACTGAGCGATGAAATCCTCGAATCCGCCATTGCGTACTACGATACGCTGGACGCGATTCTGGTTGGCGGCAACAGCTACGCCGGGCTGGCGGACTACTGGCAGCAGGCCGAACCAAATTTCGGATCCGAAACGGAGCGCCGGTTTGCCCGGAAAATCAATGACATCAAGAAAATCGTTTTTTCACGCTCCCCGATGGACCTGACCTGGCAGCATTCAGAACAATTGTTCTTCGACGATACCGATTCGCTGGCGCAGCAAATCCAACAGCTCAAAAACAGCGATGGCAAAAATATTTCGGTAGAAAGTGGGCTGAAAAGCTGGCAGTTGTTCCTGAAACTAAATCTTTTTGATGAGTTGGTGCTGGGTGTTCATCCCGTCGTGGCGGGTCAGGGCGAGAAGTTGTTTGCGGATACGGAAGCCCAATTGCCACTTCAATTGATAACCAGCAAGGTGTACCAGAACGGCGTTGTTGAACTGCATTATCAAAAAGGTTGATTTTGGTGAAGATTTGCCCTAATTTTCATGTTTGAAAATGAAACATTAACATGAAAATTCCTTTCCTTACCCCCAACCTAATCAACCTGACGTATCATTTTTTTAAGAATGCCGCCCGGCTATGGCTCGTAACCCTGTTGGTCTTATCAGTACAGGCTTACGGCCAACAAGCTGGCAAACAGGTAGCTAGTGCCAAGGCTGGTTCTGCCAAGGTTGCATACTCAACCGACAAGCAGGTGGTGGCCAAGGGGCAGCAGTTGTTTCAGCAGAACTGCACGGCCTGCCACAACTTTCTGCAAAAAGGAATCGGGCCGAATCTGGCCAGCGTAACCACGGAAGTACCGGCTGAGTGGCTGAAAGCGTTTATTCAGAACGCACCGGAAGTTATTAAGCAGGGCGATGCGCGGGCGCATGCACTTTTCGAGGAGTACAAGCAGACGATGCCGCCATTCACGCATCTGAGCCAGGGCGATGTTGAAGCACTGATGGCCTTTATTCACTCGAAACGCAAACTATCGACTGTGGATGTGGGAAGTGAAAAGCTGGGGGCCGTTCTGAACGATCCCATTCCGGCCAAAATAGCGCAATCCGGTTTGCAGCTCAAACTTGAAGAGGTAACCACGGCGCCAGCCAGTGCGGACAAAGTTCCGTTGGCGCGCATCAACAAAATGCAGGTGTTGCCGGGTAAAAAAGACCGGCTGTTTCTGGAAGATCTGCGCGGAACGCTGTACGAAATGGAGGGTAACTCCCTACGACCGTATATGTCGATGGCGAAAGAACGTTCGGGGTTCATCCATACGCCCGGTCTGGCCACCGGTTTTGGCAGTTACGCGTTTCACCCTGACTTCTACGCCAACGGTCTGTTGTATACGACCCACACCGAAAAGGCCAATGCCGCCCCCGCCGACTTCAGTTACGCCGATTCCATCAAGGTTACGCTGCAGTGGGTGTTAACGGAGTGGAAGGTAGCCGACCCCAACGCTGCGGAGTTTTCGGGAACGGGCCGGGAATTGTTCCGGATCAACATGGTCAGTCCGATTCACGGCGTCCAGGAAATTACGTTTAACCCGCTGGCCAAACCCGGCACCCCCGACTACGGGATGTTGTACATCGGCATTGGTGACGGTGGCTGTACGGAAAACGGGTATTACTTCATCTGCAAGGAAAGAAGCCGCCCCTGGGGTAAGGTTCTGCGCATTGATCCGAAAGGCAAAAACAGTAAAAATGGGAAGTACGGCATCCCGGCGGATAACCCGTACGCCAAGGATAAGTCGGCTTTGGGCGAAATTTTCTGTCAGGGTTTCCGGAACCCCAACCGCATTAGCTGGACACCGGACGGTAAAATGCTGATCTCCGACATTGGGCAGGCCCATTCCGAGGAGCTGAATCTGGGCAAGGCCGGGGCCGATTACGGCTGGCCGGAGCGCGAAGGAACCTTCCTAATCAATTACCGGGGCCGTATGGACCGGGTGTACGCCCTGCCCGCCAACGATGCAACCTTCAAGTATACGTATCCGGTGGCTCAGTATGACCACGACGAGGGCAATGCGTTCTCGGCGGGATTTGTCTACACGGGAACGGCCATTCCGGCGCTGACGGGCAAGTATATCTTCGGCGACGTTGTTAACGGACGGGTTTATTACGTGGAAAACAGCCAACTAACGGCGGGTAAACAAACCCCGATTCGGGAGCTGGCAATTCAGGTGGCGGGTAAACCGGCAACCTTCCAGCAGTTGAGCAACAGCAAAAAAACGGATTTGCGGTTTGGCGTTGGCCTGAATAATGACTTCTTCCTGTATACGAAAGCCGACGGGCGCATCTACAAAGTCACGGCTTGCGTCCCGGTTCAATAGACGGTTTTGAAAGGATCGCCTAAAAGAAAGGCTCCCCGAACTATCGGGGAGCCTTTCTTTTGTGTACGATTAGCTGCAGAAATGTGGCCAGAATGATTCTGGCCGTCGTTACAATTCCGTGCCGACCACCGCTGTTTTTACGAGTACACTGACTGGTAAATAAACTGTAAATGTTGCTCCTTCGCCGGGAGTGCTCTGGGCCGCGATGGTACCGCCGTGCATCTCGGCCACTTTCTTGCAGATGGTCAGGCCGATACCCGTTCCGGCGTACTGATCCCGGCTGTGGAGCCGTTGGAACAGCTGAAAAATCCGGTCGTGGTAGCGCTCGTCGAAACCAATGCCGTTGTCTTCAACGCTGATGGCCAGGTAAGCCGGCTCCCGCTTCCGCATGGGAACCGGAATATCGAAAATGGTTACTTTCTCGGTGCGAACCCGGATTTGGGGCGGCCGTTCCGGCGACCGGAATTTCAGGGCGTTGGAAAGCAGATTCTGAAACATCTGCCGGAGTTGCAGCGGATTCCCCTTGATGGTCGGCAGAGACTGGCATTTGATCTGGGCGTTGCGTTCCCGGATGTTAAGTTCCAGGTCAACCATAACTTCGTTGACCAGATCGTTGAGATCGACCGGCCGGAAGGTTTGCTGGTGGGTGTTAAGCCGGGAGTAGGAGAGCAGGTCCTTGATCAGGACGTGCATCCGCTCGGCCGCCGAGTGCATACGATGAATCATGTCTTTCGCCGAAGAATTTAGTTCAGACGAAGCCTGCTCAAGGAGCAGCGTGCCAAACGACTGGATTTTTCGTAACGGTTCCTGCAGATCGTGGGAGGCTACGTAAGCAAACTCGGCCAGTTCCTGGTTGCTCCGGTTTAACTCACCAATGTTCATTTGCAGTTCCAGTTGATACTGCTCGAGCTGCTGTTTGGTTTCGGTCAGTTCCTGGTTGTCTTTCAGGGTCCGGTCCATCATCTTCTGGGCGTGAATGTTCACCAGAAAGCCGTTCCAGGAAATCACCTGTTTTTCATCGTTAAGAATGGCCGTTGCGTTGATCAGGTGCCAGATGTATTCACCCGTGGCCGCGTTTCGGATCCGGATTTCGTTCTGAAAATTGGTTTGTGCCGGAAGGTGTTCCCGCCAGTGCCAGTTTTTGTACGCATCGTCGGCATGAACGACGCTCCGCCAGCCACGGTCATTCAGCACGTCGAGGGTCGTGCCGGTGTAATCCAGCAACCATTTATTGGTATATAGGAATTGGCCTTCATTCGTGGCCGTAAAAATCATCAGCGGCAGCGAATTCGTTAGCGTTTGGTACTGGTTTTCGCTCTCCCGGAGCTGTTCGGCCAGTTGCTGCACTTGCCGGTTGTGCTGCCGGATCTGCTCAATGGGAGAAAGAACGGGTTCATCGCGTAAGTGCCCTTCCCATTCCTGAAGGGTAACGTCGCTGAGCCGGTCCTGAGCTGGGAGTCGGAATTGGAGGGTAATTTCCGAGCCGCATTCGCTTTCGGCCAGGGCGAGGTGGGTCACTAATTGTCGGGCATACTGAATGCCGGTCTGGCTGGATCCGTTGAGCCGGTAGTTTTTCACCTGAATCCTGGCCAGCAAGTGCCGTTCTTTTTCCTCCGAAAGGCCCAGCGTCAGCGTCATCGCGTGACGGTGAGCCATGACATCCTGGGCTATTTCAGAAACCGCCGTTGCAAATGAGGTTTGATCAGCCAGGGGCAGACCCGCTAACTCCGCCAGTTTCATCGTCCTTTTATACGCCTGAATCAAATCCAGTTCTTTGTCTAAAACGACTTTCGCTACTTCCTTCATTGTAGTATCAAACAATTCGTGCTACTCGATGATCTGATGATCACCCTTCCTGACCATTTCTAACGTTTGCAACTTCAATCTTCCTTTTGTCCTATCGCTATGGTGTTTACCGGACAAAGTAGACGAGTCTGAAAAGCCGTTGTATACGCTATCCTTCTCGTGTTATTGCGTTGGGTCTTTATCTAAAACAGGCCCCATTGTAAAGGGCCCAATCGTGATAAAGAGCCTTTTTTATACCAATCTAGCCTTGTTTACATAGGAACAAGCTCCTGGATAAAGAGAGAAAAATCGTAAGAGCCAGCGTTTTTTTGATATAAACTTTTATCAAGCGAATTGTTCTTCTAATTTTTTAGCGAATATACTTAAAAATAATCAGACAGCCGTTTGGTCAATTTTTAAAAATAAAATCAATTTAAAAAAGTGATAAATCAGCGTCCGTCAAGGGGGTAACTACCTGTTACAGGCTTTGCCGAAACAGATAATGAAATGTTACCCAACGGGAAGCCGTAGCTTCGATGAAGGAACGGGTTTTACAGTCATCTTTCCGAGTTTGGCGCCATTTTTCAAGAGGTTGGCCTACATTTCCAGGCAGGTGTGGAGCCTGACAGTTAGTTTCGTTACGCGCAACGAAAAGCCATCCTTATAGCATGTGATGCATTCCCTAGCTGTACTCCGTCGTGAACTTGCATCCGCGCGAGCTGTTCTGTCTGCTCTTTCCATCACCACCCGGAGATCCGGGAAGATAGAATCCTGATCCATGCGGAGCCTGGCTTATTTTGTTGGCGATCTGGTTATAAATTACTGACACCCATGTGTCTAAATCGATTGGGCGTTATCTTACAGGGTTTTTTGCGCAACACGAATCAATAAGAACGGCTATGGCGGAAAATACAATTCAAATTCTGGTGATTGAAGACGAAGCGGTCCTGGCGTTGTACGTGAGTGATCTGCTGGAGGCTCAGGGCTACGAAGTCGTGGGAATTGCTGATAATGGCCCGGAAGCCCTGACGCTTTACCAACAACACCGGGTCGACCTGATTCTGTGCGACATCAACCTGAAAGGCGATTGGGATGGCATCGAAACGGTCGAGAAAATGCTAACCTTCAAACCCGCGCCCCTCATTTACGTTACGGCTCTGACGGATAAAGAAACCATCGAACGCGCCAAACAAACGTTTCCGGCGGCTTACCTGGCCAAACCCATTCGTCCGGATAACCTGCGCATTGCCGTCGATCTGGCCATTCATACTTTTGTGACGAAAAAACGGACCGCCCTGACACCCGGCGAAACCAGACCGGCCGCAACCGAGAAAGATAGCTCCAGCCGGGAAACCATCCTGCGCATCGAAGAACAGGTGTTCATCAAGCATAACTACCAGTTTGTCCGCATTGCGCTGGAAGATATTCTGCTGCTCGAAGCCGATAATGCCTATACGACCATCATCACCTCATCCCATAAGTATGCCCTGCGGCTGGCGCTCGGTACGACGCTCAACCGGCTGGACTTTCGTCCGCTGGTGCGGGTTCACCGCTCTTACGTGGTGAATGTTAAAAAAATATCCGGTTTTAACGAGCGGGAGATTCATATCCATTCACTCACCATTCCGTTGAGCCAACAGTATAAGGACGATTTTATGCGCCAGTTTCAATACCGCTGACACCATCTCTCAATCACATCCATACATCATCTTCCGCCATGAAATTCCCGCTGAGGCTGCTTTTCGTCCTGTTTCTGCCGATTGGGTACGGGATGGGGCAAACCACCCCGCCAACTACGTATACGGCTTTGCAGGCTCAGGTAGCCGACCTACCCGATACGGTTCGCTTTGAGCGGCTCTCCGATTTTTGCCGACATATGCAGGAAAAGGCTCAATTCGATGAATCGGCCCGGGCCATTCCCGACCTGATGCGGATTGCCCAGCGAAACCGCAACCAGTCGCTGCTGGGCCGAACCTACATGGTGATGGGGTACCAGGAACGGGGGCTTAATAAAGTAACACCAGCAATTGATAACTTTCAGCGAGCCCAGGTGATTTTTGGGACCGCTGGCCAATACCAGCGGCAAATCCGGGCTTTGCAGCGCATCGACAATATTTACGTCCATTTGCGGGAGTTGACAATGGCCGAAAAGTATTGCCTTCGGGCCCTGCAGATTGCCCGGCAGCACAAACTGGAAGGGGAAGTAGCCAATCTCTATACCGACCTTGCTACGATTGCAGACATTCGAAAGAACTACACCAAGGCACTGGATTACAACGAGAAAGCCATTCAAATCTACCGTGCCCGGAAAGAAGATTATTCGGCTACGTTGTTTAACCGGGGCATCATCCTTAAAAACGCCGGTCGGTATCAGGAGTCGATCGACACTTACGCGCAGTGTCTGGCCATTGCTCAACGGACGAACGACCACCTGCTCGCGGGCATGGTTTACGTTAATCTTCCCAACACCCTGCTGCTGCTAAACCGGGCTGACGAAGCCGAGCGCTACATCCGGCGGGCCCTCAAATGGGCCCGGCAGCAACCCCAAAGCCAGTTTTATTACCAGTACATCTACGAAACGCTGACGGACATTTACCAGAAGCGGGGCCAGTATCAGCAGGCGCTGGCGTACCATAAACAGTGGGTTATGTACCGGGATAGCCTCTTTAATGCCGAGAAAAGCCGTCAGCTGATCGAGATCGAAACCCGCTATCAGACCCGGGAAAAACAGCAGCAGATTCTGCAGTTGGATGCCGACAACCTGCGGAAGAAACAGCAGGTTGGCTGGCTGGTGGCCGGTATAGCCCTGCTGGTTCTGCTCTTGGGTATGATGGCGTGGCAGTACCGCACCATCCGGCGGATGAACCAGGCGCTGGGAGAAACCAATCAAACGCTTTCGCAGGCCAACCAGCGCATCAGCCAGCAGGCGGTTCAGCTTAAGGAACTAATGAAAGAATTACACCACCGGGTGAAAAATAACCTGGCGATTGTATCGAGTCTGCTCTATTTGCAGTCTAACCGGCTGGAGGACGAAAACGCCATCCGGGCCGTGCGGGACGGTCAGCAGCGGGTTGAGGCCATGTCGCTGATTCACCAGCAATTGTACCAGACTGATAATGTAACTCTGGTGAGTATGCCCGAATACATTGGTGATCTGGTACACGGGCTGATGCAGTCGTTCAGCCACAAAGATGCGCTGGCGCTGCAACTGGATATCGATCCCATCGAAGTCGATGTCGAAATGGCCGTTCCGCTGGGATTGATTATCAATGAACTGGTCACCAATGTGTTTAAACACGCTTTTCGGGATGTCGCCCAGCCGCAACTGAGCCTCCGTTTATGGACGGATGAACACTTGTTTCTGGAAGTGAAAGACAATGGACCGGGCGTCGACATCGATCAGTGGCAAAAGCCGGGGCGCTCCTTCGGCAAACGGCTGATCCAGTCGCTGACCAAGCAGGTTGGCGCCCGGCTGGAAATTCACAATGAGGGAGGAACCTGTTTTCGACTGATCATTCCGCCCGTTCCAACCGTTGGCGGCTGGAAAAGCCGTTCGGTTACCGTGAGTGATTCGGTATTGGTTTAGCGGGTCAACACGGTCTGAAAAGCGGCTGAACCCTAAAAGCCGTTGAAATTGCCGCGTGAGTTGAAACGGGTTAAGGCTGGTTCCGGCCAGGCGATTTCCTTTATTACGCTACCGTGCATTAAATTTGCAGGTTTCAAAGAATAAATTGAAGGGACGAATCCAGTTATGAACATCTTTGATAGCAGGTTTTGGTTTGGGAGCATTCTCCTTTTAATTGCTTTTCACGGTGTTGCCCAGCAGCAGACGTACTGCAACCCGATGGACATCAGCTATCGGTATAATTTTGAACAATTGAACGAACGGATTTCCTACCGTTCCGGTGCCGACCCGGTTATTATTAACCATAAAGTGGGCAACAAGCCGGGCGAATATTTCCTGTTTGTAACCATTTCGGGCGGCTGGTGGAAGTCGAAGGATTTGGTAAACTGGCAGTATGTGGTTCCGGATAAGTGGCCGATGGAAGATATGTGCGCCCCGGCGGCTGTGTCGGTGCGGGATACGCTGTTTCTGTTTCAGTCGACGTTTGAACAACGGCCCATTTTCTATTCCACCGAGCCGGAGAAAGGCAAGCTGAAGTTTTACAACCGCTGGCTGCCCCGATTGCCCAAAGATATCGGCCCCTGGGACCCGGCGCTCTTTCACGACCCTGACACGGATAAATGGTACATGTACTGGGGTTCCTCCAACGTTTATCCCATCTTCGGGGCGGAACTCGACCACAGCCGCCGGTTGACGTACAAAAATCCGGAACCGTCCAAGGCCTACCAGCCCATGTTGTGGCTAGACCCCTGGCAGCACGGCTGGGAGCGTTTCGGACCCAACCATTCCGACCCCATCAAACCATTCACGGAAGGGGCCTGGATGACCAAGCACAACGGCAAATATTACCTTCAGTACGGTGCGCCCGGTACTGAGTACAACGTTTACGCCAACGGCACCTACGTGGGGAAAGACCCGCTCGGCCCCTTTGAGTATGCGCCCTACAACCCGATTGCCTACAAGCCGGGCGGCTATGCCACCGGTACGGGGCACGGCAACACATTTCAGGATAATTTTGGGAATTACTGGAACACCGGTACCACCTGGCTGGGTATCGTCTGGGGCATGGAGCGCCGGATTGTTATGCACCCCGCCGGTTTCGACAAAGACGATCAGTTGTACGCCAATACGCGCTTCGGGGATTTTCCGCACCGCCTGCCCACCCGCCAGTGGCAGAACAGCAACGAACTGTTTACGGGCTGGATGTTACTCAATTACAAAAAGCCGGTGACGGCTTCTTCTACCCTCGATACGCTACGGGCTGAACTAACCGTCGACGAAAACCCGCGCACCTTCTGGGTACCTACGAAAAACCAGTCCGGCGAAACCCTGACGACGGATCTGGGCGCAGAGCACGACGTTCGGGCGGTGCAGGTCAATTACGTCGATTATAAAAATACCATTTTTGACAGTGACTCTACGGTTTATACGCAGTTTCGTCTCTACGCGTCCAAGGATGGTAAAAAGTGGGACAAAATTGCCGATCTGACACAGGAACCCCGGCGGGACCGGGCCTGCGCCTACGTCGAATTATCCGCCCCCGTGCGGGCACGGTACATACGGTACGAGCACGTCTACACGGCCGGGCCGTACGTGGCCATCAACGGTTTTCGGGTGTTTGGAAATGGTTTGGGAAAGGCACCGGCGACCCCTGCTAAGTTAACCGTCGTGCGGCAGAAAGACCAGCGGAATGCCGACATTACCTGGCAGAAAGTGCCGGGCGCGGTGGGATATAACATTCTGTGGGGAATCGGGAAAGACAAACTCTACCAGACCTACCAGATCTGGAACGACCAGCCCAATCAACTGGAGCTTCGGGCGCTTAACGTTGGCGTGCCGTACTATTTCGCCATCGAAGCGTTCAATGAAAACGGGGTTTCGACGGTGAGCCAGGTGATCGGACCGCAGTAAAACAACGGGCCGCTCCCTGCAGGGAGCGGCCCGTTGTTCGGTTGGTTCATCAAGGTTAACTGGCCGATTCGTCGGTCACTGGGTCTATATCCAGATTGTTTGCTTTCGCAAATTCATCGCGGGTGCCCTCAAAATGGCTGAAAATATCATTGACGGTATCGACGTTGTCCGCAATTTTGGCGTGCATGTCGTCGAGTTGTTTTTCCAGGTACGAATCGTTCAGGCCGTTCATGTTGTCCACCTCGATCTGGCTGATCTTGGTAATCAACGCCGTCTGGCTGTTCTGAAGGTCTTCCAGTTCGCGAACGACTTTATTCATCAAATCAAATTTTTGGGCCTTATCCATATTTTTCAAACGTTGATTGGTTCCTAACTAAACAACATTTGCTCCAGATGGTTTAGTAAAACTTTTCTTTTTCGGAAAAGACCGGCAACTTCGCACCGCTAATCTATTTTGAAAAATACGTACTTCATGAACAAGATTCTCCTATTGATCGGCTGGCTGCTGACCAGCCTGACGTTTGCCCAAACTACGCAGAAACACCCCAAGACCTCCGGAAAAGACTGGAAACCGCTTTTTGCCGCCGACCTGTCCGATGCCGGTTTTCCGAAGGGAATCTGGAGCGTCGAAAGCGGTGTGCTGACCGCAACGGAAGACATTCCCATCTGGACGAAAAAGACCTACAAAAACTTCATTCTGGACCTGGAATTTAAAAATGCGACCGGTACCAACAGCGGGGTTTTCGTTTATTGCAGCGATACGGCCAATTTTATTCCAAACTCCGTTGAGATACAGATTGCCGATGATTACAGTGAGCAGTGGTCCAAAGCACCGGCTTCGTGGCAGTGCGGAGCGTTTTTTGGGCATAAACCCGCCGTTCGGCCCAGGGTCGTTAAACCGGCGGGGGAGTGGAACCGCTACACCATCACCTGCCAGGGCAAACACATCACGGTTTTGCTGAACGGGCAGTTGGTCAATGAAATCGACATGAGTCAGTGGACCTCCGGTAAAACCAACCCCGATGGTTCGGCCATTCCAAACTGGCTCAACAAACCCTGGGCTACGCTGCCCAACGAAGGAAACGTCGGTTTTCAGGGCAAGCACGCCGGAGCACCGATTTACTTCAGAAATATAAAGATTAAGGAATTGAACTAACCTTGACGGTATAAGTGGCTGCTTCCGGCGGGGACATACCGGCTTTCCTGTGACGCAATTCGGTTTTTAAGGTCAAAAGATTGGAAAAACAAAGCCTTTCTTTTAACTAAAAAACGAATTATGAAAAAGTCGCTGGCTGAGTTGATCGGCACCTTTGCGCTGGTTTTCTTTGGATGCGGAGCCGCCGGTATCTCGGGAATTTCGGCAACCGGCCCCGCCGGTATCGGTCTGCTGGGCATTTCGCTTGCCTTTGGTCTGACGGTTGTCGTTATGGCGTACGCCATCGGGCCAATCTCGGGCTGTCACATCAACCCCGCCATTACGGTTTCAATGCTGGTCGCAGGAAAAATCAAAACCAGCGAAGCCATTGGTTACATCATCGCGCAATTTGCGGGTGCAACGCTGGCTGCGGGCGTTTTGTACCTGATCGAAAGCGGAGCCCCGGGTTTCATGATGAAAGAATGGGCGTTGGGGGCCAACGGCTGGGGGCCGGGCTATCTGGCTGCCTACAACGCGACGTCTGCTTTCGTTGCGGAAACGGTGCTGACCTTTCTATTTCTGCTGGTCATTTTCAAGACAACTGCCAAATGGGGGAACAGCACCATGGCGGGGCTGGCCATCGGGTTTACGCTCGTCCTGATTCATCTGGTTGCGATTCCCATCACGGGTACGTCGGTAAACCCCGCGCGCAGCTTCGGACCGGCTGTATTTGCGGGCGGTCTGGCCGTGCAGCAACTGTGGCTGTTCATCGTGGCGCCGATTCTCGGCGGGGTGCTGGCGGCTCTGGTCTGGAAAGGGGTCTTTGAAGATGCCGTCGTGGCTTAGCGCCGATTGCCGGTGCCGTGATAAGATTTGTCGTTCTCACCTGCCTAACCTGCCCGGGTTGCAACGGTTCGCCGTTTCGGTCCCGGGCAGGTCTGCGTTCAGCGGGGCGATTACCAGGAACTGTTTGCCGACTCCGCCGAAAAGTCTTTCAATAGTCCGAGCACTTCTTCAACGCCCTCAAGCCGGTAGGCCGCGCTGGTAGGGCCGGGTCCGACCTTGACGGTGTACTGATTTTCCAGGGTCAGGGCCGAGAACATGTCTTCATCGGTGCGGTCGTCGCCGATGGCCAGCACAAAGTCGTAGGGGCGGGCCAGTGATAACTGCTTGGCAACCTTTCCTTTGTCGGTCTCGGTGCTTTTGATTTCGACTACACAATTGCCGTCGATCACCCGCAACTGATAAGGCAGTAAATTCTCCAGGGTGTTGATGAGCTCGCGGGAGCGGACAAAACCCGTTTCTGATTCGGAACTGCGGTAATGCCAGGCCAGCGAATGGCTTTTTTCCTCAATAAACGAACCCGGGCAGCGGGTAACAAAATCGACCAGAATAGGGTTGACGATCTGTTTCCAGGAACCATCGTCCAGAATATCACGGCGCCAGAGTCCCTGCTGCTTGATGTATGAACCGTGTTCGGCTACCATGTCGATGGGCAGAAAACCGAGCCATTCGTCGAGCGTCTGCTGGTCGCGCCCACTGATGATGACCACGTAATTTTCCCGGCGGCTGGCCAGCCGACCCAGAATATTGATGACCTCGGCGGGGGGAGATGCTTCCTCCGGCTTGGTTTTGTAGTTGACGAGGGTGCCGTCGTAATCGAGCAGCAAAAGCCGTGAGCGGGCCTGGGCGTAGCGTTCCTGAAGTGAAAAATCCACCTCGGAATTCAGCAGTAAGGGAGCCAATGGCGTGGGTTCTCTATTCTGTGTATTTTGCATAGTTAACAACGATTCAACAAAGCTGCTGGCCCATTTTTTTACGTCATACTCCTTCAGGCGTCGCTGCATGATGGCAATCCGGCGGGCCTGTTCTTCCGGCTCCATCTCGAGCGCCTGTTTCATTTTGTCGGCCACTTCGTTTTCGTCCATCGGATTGATGTGCAGGGCCGTACTGAGTTCGTTGGCGGCTCCGGTCATTTCGCTCAGGATCAGCACACCCTGGTGGTCTTTGCGGGCCGCCACAAATTCTTTCGCTACCAGGTTCATGCCGTCCCGGATGGGCGTAATCAGGGCCACGTCGCAGGCCGTGTAGAGCGCAAGCAGTTGCGGAAACGGCACCGAACCGTACCGGTAAACAATCGGCCGCCAGATCAGCGTCCCGTATTTCCCGTTGATTCGCCCGACGGCCTGCTCGATCATAACTTTCCGTTCGCCGTATTTCTGGATTTCGTCGCGTGATGGCACCACCACCAGAATAAAGGTCAGCCGTCCAATCCATTCCGGGTATTTCCGGAAAAAAGCCTCCAGTGCGTCCAGACGCTGCATGACTCCTTTGGTATAATCCAGCCGGTCGACCGAAAATATAATTTTGTTGTTCTGATAAGCAGTCTTCAACGCTTCCCGTTCCACAATAACATCCTCGTTGTCGTACGAATCATGGTACAGCGAGTAATTGATGCCGACCGGAAAAGAGTCCGATTGAATCAGCCGGTCCTGGTAATTGATCTTCCAGATTTTGTGCTGAACGCCCAGGTTGATCTGGATCGATTGCAGAAAGTGAATGTTGTAATCGTTGGTGTGAAAACCGATCAGGTCGGCCCCCAGCAAGCCGGTTAAAAGGTACTCTTTTACTTTATAGGGCAGAATCCGAAGGATTTCATAGGAGGGAAACGGGATGTGCAGGAAATAGCCGATGGTGGCGTCGGGCTGTTTTTCCCGAATCAGCTTGGGTAACCCCATAAAATGATAATCGTGCACCCAGACGATATCCTGCGGTTGCAATAGTTGCGCGACGGTTTCGCTGACGGCTTCGTTGGCTTTCTGGTAGGCAATAAAATCTCGTTCCTGGTAATCGACGTACGTTGAAAAATAGTGGAACAGCGGCCAGAGCACGGAATTGGAAAAACCATTGTAGAAATCCTGCTGAATCTTGCGTTCCAGGAAAACCGGAACATACTCAAAATCGTCGTTTACCAGGTGCTGGTGTTTCTCCCAGGTCCGGCGGGAAAAATCGGCGCAACCAATCCAGATCGGTTTTTCCCGGGCTTCACTGAAGTCCAGCGATTTCATCGCCGTTACCAGCCCTCCGGCGGATGCTTTCACCGTTGTGCTGCCACCAGCGGTTTCAATGGAGAATGGTAAACGATACGATACGATAATCAGTCTGTTGTTGTTCTTCATAGCGGGAGCGGATAGGTTCTCGGTTTACGGCTTTTGGGCAGATAAGCAGCCCGGCGGATTGGCGTTCCTGAACTGTAAACTGAGTACCGTAAACTAGTTTACGAATGACGTTGGGCACTTAATGATAAGGCTATTTACGGCAGAATGGTTCGAAAAAAAAAGATTAGAGAAATTCTAATCCGGTCGGTAGCCGTGAAAGGAGTAGCAAAACGTATCCGTAAAAATCTGGTACACAGCTACGTCAGAACGGGGCTGACGTAGCTGTGTACCAGCAATGGCAAGTTTACTCAATAATCGACTTCAGCAGCCGAACCGGAACCAGCGCCTGCGCCGGGCGGTTCTTAAGCTCATAATTCAGGTCCGAAATGGCTCTTTCCAGCAGATACGTTTCCAGCATCACCTGAAAATCTTCCTTGTTCTTCGGAAAGAAATCGGTTCCTTCTACCGTCTCAAGATAAGCCTTCAGGAAGATTTCGCCCATCTGGTAGGCCCACAAGTCGGCAAACGACAGCATATTTTTAACCTCTTCTTTCGGGACCTGACTTGTGGCAAAAAAGCCCTCGTAGGCGACGTAGTAGAACGACCGGATCATGGCGGCCACATCCCGCAACGGCGACCGTTTGATTCGTCGGGTGCTGACACTCTGCTGCGGGTTGCCGCCAAAATCCTGAATGGCCAGGTCTTTGCCTGTCAGCAGCACCTGCGCCAGGTGATAATTGCCGTGAATCCGAATTTTCAGCGCATCGAATTTGTGAGAGTAAATCCGTTTGAAAGCGGTCAGCATCTCCTGTTTTTTACCCAGAATCGGGGCAATTTCCTGCTGAAGATCCGGCAATAAACCGTTCAGATTATGATCGAGAACCTGATACGTTTCGCGAACGAGCGACTGCATTCCGGAGAACAGCGAACGCTGGTAGTGCAGCGAGAAGGCTTCGGGAGCGAAATCCTTCAGGGTGGTGTTCGCCAGCGCCAGGTGCAACTGGCCGGTACGGATGCCCAGCAGACGGGCCTGTTCCGAAGCCGTTCCGCCGAGCAGTTCGCGGCAGTTGGGCGACAGGTCCTCGAAGCTCATCGGGTCCGTCCAGCTTCCCTGCCGGCAGATGCTCGACAGCGTGTCTTTGCTGCGGGCCAGAATCCGCTCGATGTAGTTGTGAATCCGTTCGAGCATGAAGCTGTGGCCGTCCCCGTGGTTTTCGATCATTTCTTCAATCATACCCAGGGCCACAGTTCCTTTTTCCGACTGCCACTCAATGGTTCCGACAAACGTCGGAGCATATTCAAAGTTGGCCTCTTCGGTCAGATACCGGCTTATTTCAACGTCGGAATTGCTGTTCCAGTCCACTTTCCGGTACATCTTCAGGAAAAAGCGGTTGTCGTAGGTAATCGCCGTGTAATCCCGGTCGGCGGTGTGCACTTTCGATTTGGGCTCGTCGGTTTTCGGATCGTAGTTGCGAAGAGGACCGTTCGCCGAGAAAACAAGTTTGCCTTTCTGAGCCGGAATCGATTGGCTGGCAACCAGATTGGCAAACAGCAATTGATGGAGTCGGGTCGTAAACAAAGCATCGCACAGCAAGCCTTCTTCTTCGCCGAGTTTCATCTGCGCGAGCACGGCCTGCGGATTGCTGGCTGTAATCTGACTCGCCCGTTCGCCCTGCACGAACGTGACCGGAATCTGGTACAGTTCGGGCATTCCCTGTTCGTACGTCACTTCAATCAGCAGCAGCGTACCCTTTTTGTCGGCCAGCCCGACAACGGCCTGGTCGGTAATGGCAATGCCCTCGATGGTGCGGCCTTTGCCGATAAACCAGTGAGCTTTCTCCAGATAAACCGGGAGAATTTCGTTTTCCAGTTTGACCCGGGCCCGGTTTTGCGTCAGATCCTCCCATTTTGCCAGCGTCAGCTCGGGCGTATTTCCCAAATCGGCTTCTGGGTGTACTTTCTGGAGCGTAAACCACTGATAGTCATACGGTGCCAGCGTAAACGGATAAGTGTGTTCGTCTTTAATAACCGGGAAACGGTTTTTGCTGAACACCTCCACGGGCCGGTACCCTTTGTAATCAATCAGGTCAATTTCCGCCGGTTGCGAGTGTTTCGACAGGTTGACCACGATCAGCAGCGTTTCGTCTTCGTAGGTGCGGGTGTAGGCCAGCACTTTAGGGTTCTCGACGTTCAGAAACTTCAGGTCGCCCCGGCCGAACGCCTTGTGCCGCTTCCGCATATTAATCATGCGCTTCGTAAACCACAGCAGCGAAGATGTATTCTGCCACTGCGTTTCCACGTTGACGGCTTCGTAGTGATAAGCCGGATCGAGAATGACCGGCAAGTACAATTTTTGCGGGTTGGTCACCGAAAAACCGGCGTTCCGGTCGGGCGTCCACTGCATGGGGGTCCGCACCCCGTCGCGGTCGCCGAGGTAGACGTTATCGCCCATGCCAATTTCGTCGCCGTAGTAGAGGACCGGGGTACCCGCCAGCGAAAACAGCAGGCTGTTCAGGAGTTCGATTTTGCGCCGGTCGTTGTCCATCAGCGGAGCCAGCCGGTGCCGAATACCCAGGTTAATCCGGGCTTTCGGGTTTTTGGCGTACATCTTGTACATATAATCCCGCTCGTCGTCGGTCACCATTTCAAGCGTCAGCTCATCGTGGTTGCGCAGGAAAATAGCCCACTGGCAGGTTTCCGGAATCTCGGGCGTCTGGTCGAAAATGTCGGTGATCGGATACCGGTCTTCCATCTGTACCGCCATGAACATGCGCGGCATCACCGGAAAATGGTAGTTCATGTGGCACTCGTCACCGTCGCCGAAATACGAAGCTGAATCTTCGGGCCACATGTTGGCTTCGGCCAGGAAAACGGTTCCCGGAAAATTATCATCGACGTGTTTACGGAGTTTTTTCAGGAAATCGTGCGTTTCGGGCAGGTTTTCGCCGTTGGTCCCTTCGCGCTCGTAGAGATAGGGCACGGCATCGAGCCGGAAGCCGTCGACGCCCATCGAGCACCAGTAATCCAGAATCTTCATGACCTCTTCCTGCACCAGCGGGCTGTCGTAGTTCAAGTCGGGCTGGTGGTGGAAAAACCGGTGCCAGTAGTATTGCTGCGCCACCGGGTCCCAGGTCCAGTTGGAGGCTTCAAAGTCCTGGAAGATAATCCGGACGTCCTTGTACTGGGTCGGGTCGTCAGTCCAGACATAATAATCCCGTTCCGGCGAACCTTTCGGCGCCCGGCGGGCCCGCTGAAACCAGGGGTGTTGGTCGGAGGTGTGGTTGATAACCAGCTCCGTAATAACTTTCAGGTTACGGTTGTGGGCTTCCTGGAGAAACTGCTGGAACTGCTCAATGTTGCCGTACGACGGGTTGATGCTGTAGTAGTCGGCAATGTCGTAACCGTCGTCGCGCAGCGGAGAAGGGTAGAAGGGAAGCACCCAGATGGCCGTTACGCCCAAATCCTGTAGGTAATCCAGCTTTTCGAGCAGACCCTGAAAATCGCCGATCCCGTCGCCGTTGCTATCGCGGAAGGCTTTAATGTGTAATTCGTAAATGATGGCATCCTTGTACCAATGGAGTTTGTCGTCTAAAGCTGTTTTCTGTGTTGCCATGTTTTATTCGTCAAAAATCCCGGTTAATCTGACTGGAGTTGCCCGCCAGGAAGCGGTGCTTATTCAATCAAACTTTTACGGCAACCAGATGTTTTACAGAACCGCGAATTGCAGCGGAACAGTCCCGCCAACGGCAACGCATTGGCGAAAAAGCCTTTCCCAACCCCGTCAGGGATTGCCATTGGAGAATTCCGAACGTCGAGCGGGGTTGGATCGCAACCCCGGCGGGATGGAAGGGTGTAAACCACCGGGCTACTTCCGGAGTTGATAAAGGGTATGAAAGAGCCCAAAACCGTTACCCCACCCGCTTACCAGATGCCCCCTGCTCCGGACGAATTGTTCGGCGATCTTTTTCTGGATGTTCAGTTGAGCCGGATTTTCCCAGATTCGAAAACGTTTGTCGACTGTGTGCCGCGCATGGCCCCCGAAGCGATTCTGACGCTGTATCAATCGGAGAAAAACAAGCCGGACTTTTCCCTGCTGGATTTTGTGCATCAGCATTTTACCGTGCCCGTATCCACAACATCCGGTTTTACCAGCGATCCAACGCAATCAACCAGCGACCACATCGAACGGCTTTGGGAGGTTCTCACGCGCGCCCCGGACGCCGTCGTGGAGGGAAGTTCGCGGCTGCCGCTGCCGCGCCCGTACATTGTGCCGGGCGGACGGTTTCGCGAGATTTTTTACTGGGACACCTATTTTACCATGCTGGGTTTGAAGCTGGCCGGACGAACCGACCTGATCCGAAACATGGTGGATAACTTCGCTTATCTAATTGACACCTACGGTTTTATTCCGAACGGAAACCGGACGTATTTCCTCACCCGCTCCCAACCGCCGGTGTTTGCGCTGATGCTTCAACTGCTGGCCGAAACGGATGGTCCCGACGTCTGGACGCGCTACCTGCCCCATCTTCAGCAGGAATATACCTTCTGGATGCAGCAGGCTGAAAGCGGCACAAGCCGGGCCATAACCCTGCCAGACGGGGCAATACTGAACCGGTATTATGACCCAACGTCCCGGCCCCGGGCGGAAGCATACTACAAGGAGTGGGAACTGACGGAAACGGCCCGGACTGCCGGTGTTGAACCCCGTGCGCTCTACGGGCATCTGCGGGCGGCCTGCGAGTCGGGCTGGGATTTCAGCAGCCGCTGGTTTGGCAAGGATGAAACCATCGTGAACACCAACGCGGGCGACCTGCTGCCGGTGGATCTGAACTGCATCCTGTATTTCCTCGAGCAGACGCTGCGGGATGGGTACCGGCAGCAGGGCCAGACGCAGCAAGCCGGGCAATTTGACAAACTTGCCGAAAACCGTAAAAAAGCCATTCACCAGATTTTCTGGGATGAACACCAGCAGTTTTTCGTCGATTACAACCTGGTAAGCCAGCAGCGCACCGAGGCCCTGACGCTGGCGGCTGCTTTTCCGCTTTTCTTTCGACTGGCCTCGCCCGAGCAGGCCCGGGCCGTTCACGACCGGCTGCGGGCGGATTTTCTGCAAACGGGCGGCTGGGTAACTACGCTGGTCCGCTCCGGGCAGCAGTGGGACTCACCCAACGGCTGGGCTCCGTTGCAGTGGATCGTTTACAAAGGGTTGATGAACTACGGCTTTACGGAAACCGCTACCGCCGGGTGCGACCGCTGGCTGGCTCTGAACGACCGGGTTTTTCGGGAAACCGGCAAGATGATGGAAAAATATAATGTGGTGGACGATGTGCTGACGGCGGGCGGGGGAGCCTACCCCAACCAGGACGGTTTTGGCTGGACCAACGGCGTCTACCTGCAACTGATGCACGAAAAGGCCGTATTGGAAGCCGGGAAACGTTCGCAGTAGATGGAAAGAACCGGCTGGCTTGAAGCCGGTAGAGACGGTTTTTTGCCTCACATTACACAACCTTTACAGAAAATTCGCTGATATGTCAGAAAGGGTTGCTTATTTTGCATCTGTTTGGTCTACTGACTACCGTCAAATTCTATGTCATTGAAAAAAACCAAGATTGTTGCCACGGTCGGTCCGGCGTCCGAGAGCAAAGAAAAACTGTTGGCTTTAGCCCGCGCCGGTGTTAACGTTTTCCGGCTGAATTTCTCTCACGGCACTCACGAAGAACACCTGGTTCGCATCCAGCGTATCCGGGAAATTAACGAAGAATACGGCCTGAATCTTGCCATTCTGCAGGATTTACAGGGTCCTAAAATCCGCATCGGCAAAGTCGAAAGCGATGAAGGGGTGCAGATTCTGCCCGGTAACAAGCTGATTTTTACCAACGAAGATATCATTGGAACCGCTGAGCGCGTCAGCACGCCCTACAAGGGAATGTACCGCGACGTTCGGAACGGGGAGCGCATCCTGCTGGATGATGGCAAACTGGAAGTGAAGGTCGTCGGCACGGACGGTACCGATGTAATCACCGAGGTCGTATACGGTGGTCCGCTGAAATCCAAGAAAGGCGTTAACCTGCCCAACACGAAGGTTTCCATGCCGTCGGTGACCGAGAAGGATTTCGAAGACCTGGACTTCGGCCTGGAACATAACGTCGACTGGATTGCCTTGTCGTTCGTGCGCCAAGCCTCTGAAATTCTGGAGATTAAGGAGTATATCCGGGCCCGGGGAAAAACGTGCCGCGTTATTGCCAAGCTCGAAAAACCCGAAGCCATCCTGAACATCGACGAAATTGTGGCCGCCACCGACGGAGTGATGGTCGCCCGCGGTGACCTGGGGGTTGAACTGCCCGCCGAGGATGTGCCGATGATCCAGAAAATGATCGTTGAGAAATCCAACAAAGCCGCCAAGCCGGTGATCGTGGCCACGCAGATGCTCGAAAGCATGATCGATGCGCCCCGCCCGACCCGCGCCGAAGTTAATGACATTGCCAACTCCGTGCTCGACGGTGCCGATGCCGTGATGCTCAGCGCTGAAACGGCTTCGGGAAAGTACCCGATTCTGGCCGTTGAAAACATGGCCCATACCATCCAGAAAGTAGAAGAACTGAGCGATAAAATTTACTACCGTTATCACGCCTACGTTAATGAAAACCCCGGTAAAAACGTTCTGAACGACAATGTCGTGATGAGCGCGTGCCGGTTGGCGCGCGATACGAAAGCCAAAGCCATTATCGGCATTACCACTTCCGGGTATACGGCGTTCCGTCTGTCGCACCACCGCCCGAAAGCGGGTCTGTACGTTTTTACGTCCAATAAAGCAATGATGAGTACGCTGGCCCTCTGCTGGGGGGTGAACGTGCTGCCGTACGAGCCTAATCCGTCCAATACCGTAGATCAGACGGTAACGGAAATCAAGGACCTGCTGGTGAAACAGGGCGTTCTGGAGCCGGGCGACATTTTCATCAACACGCTCAGTATGCCGTTGATGGAACGTCTGCACACGAACACCGTGAAGCTGAGCATTGTATAAGTACGTTGTTTCGCTGAGCTAAGCGGAGTCAAAAAGAGTTGAGCGGAGTTAATCGGCTCAACTCTTTTCTTTTAAAAACGGCTACAGTCTGATTTCCTCGGCTACCCGCTGCGAAACGGTTTCCCGGTATTTCCGCTGAAAATAGCTGAAGGAGACAATCACCAGCAACCCGTAGACCACGGCAACCACGTACGCCGAGTACACGAAAAAGTCGAGAAAACTGATGTTGGGCTGGCCGAAGTTTTTGTAGAGCGTTACGGCCACGCTGCCCATGTACCCGTAATAATCGGCCAGCGTCACGATAAACCCGACCGTGCTGACGTACCGGAACGACGCCACGAGCCGCTCGAAATACAAGCCGTTGCAGGGAACATATGCACCATAGAGCCCCAGGCCCACCAGCGTAAACCAGGCACCCGGCGCCAACATGCCCCGCTGGAAAAGCCAGGTGCTAACCCCGATCAGGACGGCCGCCAGCAGCATGACGATGTTGATCAGCCGAAACGCCAGAAAGTTATCTTTCACCAGTTGCAACGCCCCCATCACCACCAAAATCCCGACCGCGACGGTCGTTTCCGTCTGGGTGAAAACCGCCGGGTTGGAAATCCCGACCGCCGAGAGAATTTCGGGTGCGAAGTTATCGCGGAAGTCGCGGAAGGCCGAAAGCAGCACGTAGGAGACAATGAGCGTGGTGAGGCCCATCGAAAACGTTTGCAGGAATTGCCGCCGTTCCGTATGGTTCATCGGGGAGCGCTCGGTGCGTAGCGCCCGGTCTTCGGCCGAAGGCGGGGGGAGCAGCGTCAGCATCCAGACCGATCCGAGCAGCGGCACAACGAATAGCAGTCCCGTAACGAACGGAAGCCAGAATTCCGAGATTTCCCAGGCGCTCCGCATGGTCAGCGCCACGGTTTTAACGAACCCCGACGCAAAAATAAACGAAGCCGTCAGGCCCGCCACCAGCGCGTCGGTTTGCCGCCGACCTTCCAGAAAGCCCAGCATGATTCCGTACACCATGCCCAGCGGCAGGCCATTCAGGAACAGAAAGACGATGTTGTAGGGGGGAGGGACCAGGGCAAAGCCGAGCAGGGCTAGTTCGGAAAGCCCGATGAACAGCAGGACGTACAGTGCCCGTTGACTCGGTTTCATCTCTGAAACAACCTTGACGCCAATTCGTTTGGAGACGGCATAGCCGAGTACCTGAGCCGTGATGAGCCAGATTTTGTAGTTGATTCCGGCGTAACTCATGCCCTCGAAAATCACGGCTGTAATGCCTTTGCGGAATGCGTACATGCAGGCATAGGTGCAAAATGCCGCCACCGCGCCGAACAGAACGAAGAGGATGGGGTTTCGTAAGATAGATTTGTTGGGCATTCGTATCGGTTTAGGCACAAATTACACAGATTTGCGAAATACCCTGCGCAAGGGCCCCTAAAAATCAAATTTCCAAACACTACCCGGCACTGGCTAATTTCTGGTATTAAGATTGTGTTACGGAAATACGCCCGGTATGTACGGAAGTTGCCCCATCGTTCGTCTATATTATTTACATTCACGTTTCTAACAACCTGAATCCAATGGATATGAGTACGCACACTATCACCAATGGCTGTTTGTTGATCGCGGAGCCGTTTCTGGGCGATCCTAATTTTGAACGGAGTGTCGTACTCGTGTGCGATTACAACGAAGAAGGGACGTTCGGGCTGGTGCTGAACCAGATCGCCCAGGTAAAACTGAACGACGTGCTGACCGAAGAAATGTACCACGATTATCCCCTGTACGTCGGGGGGCCGGTTGAGCAGAATACGCTGCACTATATTCACCGGCTGGGTCCGGCGCTGGAAGAATCCATCCCGCTGCCAAACGGCCTTTATTGGAGCGGCAACTTCGAGCAGCTGCGGCAACTCATCAACGCCGGGGCCGTAAAGGAAAACGACATACGGTTTTTTGTGGGCTATTCCGGCTGGTCGGGCGGGCAACTGGAAAACGAAATGGCGCAAAACGCTTGGATCGTGACGCAGGCCGACGCCGACTTTATTCTTGATACTCCTTCCGATCAGTTCTGGCGGGGAATCCTGCGGCAGATGGGCGGCCAATACCGTGTGCTGTCGCATTACCCGGTCGATCCGCGGTTGAATTGATTTTTGTTCAGCCAGGAGAAGCGAGATGGTAAACGGGAGAAATGAGCCAGGCGAGGGAAGAGTCTGAATACCCGCGAATCACAAACTTTTGTCTCTTGTCTATTCGCTCTCGTCCAATCTCTTAATTTTTGTGAAAATACCCCGAAACTTCGGCCGACAGCCGTAAGATAACCTAAATTCTCCCGTTATTTGTCTGTCGGTTTGCGAGCGTGCTGGCAAACCGGTCGGTTGTTTTACCCAAAACGGTATGTTGAAAGTCAGATTATTACTACTGGTCGCGTTTTCGTTCGCTTCGTTTTCCTCGTTTGCTCAGCTTCAGGGCGTGTTTGGTCTAAAAGCCGGGGCTAGTTCATCCATAACCGCGCAGGAGGGCGTCACCCCCTATATTTCCCGGTACAGAACTGCGTTTCACCTGGGCGGAATTTACCGTTTGCGGTATCACCGTTTCGTGGCCCAACCCGAATTGTTGCTGTCGATAAAAGGGGGTTCTTTCAAACGGACCGCTCCAACTGAGCAGGTCATCCGGAATAATTACAACTACATCAGTCTGCCCGTAATGCTGGGTTGGGTTCCCACGGAAGGGCTTGTGCTTCAGGCGGGTCCGGAATTCAGCTACGCGCTTAACACAACCAACGGGCCGGGTAAAAAACAGGATACCGGCATTGCCATCGGTGCGCATTACGACTTCCTGGACATGGCCGAGAAATTCAGCCTGCACCTGCGCTACATTTACGGATTAAACAACGTTTCTTCCAACCCGATTGTCGAATACCGCAACCGGACGTTCCAGGTTTCAATTGTTTATAATTTCTACAAAAAGAAGTAAGCGAAAAGCGGTTTAACAATTCACGTACGTCCGTTCCACCCAGCCGTCGTTAAACAGGTCGATCAGGGCGTAACCGGCGTGGGTGTGGTGGTAGGTTGAATTGTCCCACCAGTCGCCACTGAGTGCCCCGTTGTTGAGGTACGTAACGCCGTTGTAATCAACCCGGTCGAGCAGGTGCGTATGGCCGCTCAGGCAAACCTTCACATTCGGGCGTTTGTGAAACAGCCGGATCAGGTCCGACGAGTCGGTGTGCAGCAGGCCGCTCGAAATTTCCCGCCGACCGTTTGTCTGCACCTTCCGGTTGTATAGCACCGAAGCCGACAAAATCGGAATGTGCGAAAGGATAAGCACCGGTTTCTTTAAATCGGTTTTCCGCAGATCGTTTTCCAGCCAGTCGCGTTGTGGCTCGTCCAGCCGGGCCGTGTACCAGCCTCCTTCGGGTGTTGGCTGCGTGCTGTCGAGCACCACAAAATGCCAGCCGCTGTGGTCGAAGCTGTAGTAACGGTTTGAAAGTTCGAGCTGATCCACAACCCATGCCTTGCCGTACAGCGGGTCTTTTTTAGAACCATTGTAGCCCCAAACATCGTGGTTACCAATGCAATGGTGAATGGGCAAGCCGTTTTCCTGCTCCATAATCCGGTTCCAGACTTTCCACTGCCGCCGAACGGTAGTTTTATTCCGCGAAAGTGCGTCCATGATGGCGTCGCCACCGTTCAGAATAAACGCCGGACGGTCTTTCATCGACTGAAGCTGGTGCAGGCAGGTCGCCAGGGCGGCTTCGGCTTTCGGGCGCGGCATCATGTGGACGTCCGTCAGGTGCGCCACGCGCAGGACGCGTTTGCGCTGGTAGCTTTCCGTCAGCGGGGTGGTCGGCAGACCGGCGGTGAGCAGGCCGAGTGATGATAAGGCTTCACGACGATTCATGGTTGTTTTTGATTTAGGCACCGGACAAACGGTTTTCCTGTAAGAACCATAACCTTATTGATGCGGAATCCTCACCGAAAATCTTACCGAACAGGAAAAAAATGTATCTTGCAAAACGATGTTTTCAATTGTTGACGTAGAAACGACGGGGGGAGTCGGCGGACCAACCCGTCTGACAGAGGTAGCCGTTTTTCGGTACGACGGTGTCGAGGTGGTCGATAGCTTTCACTCGCTGTTGAATCCCCGCTGTCCGATTCCGCCATTTATTGCCCGCATGACCGGCATTACGGACGAAATGGTGCAGGACGCGCCCGATTTTGCCGATATTGCCCATGAAATCGACCGGGTGACGGAGGGAGCGGTTTTTGTGGCCCACAACGCTCCGTTTGACTACGGTTTTCTCAAGAAAGAATTTGCCTGGGTGGGGCTGCCCTTTGAGCGGCACCGGCTCTGCACCGTGCAACTCAGCCGCCGGATTTTCCCCGGTCTGCCTTCCTACAGCCTGGGCAAACTGTGTCGTTCGCTGGAAATACCGCTCAACAACCGCCACCGCGCCCACGGCGATGCGGCCGCTACGGTGCAGCTTTTTGAACGGTTGCTGATGAATGATATTCACGGCTTGATCAAGGCCCGGAAGGTAGCTGTTTAAGTTTCATCAGTTATTCCACAATCTTGTACTGCTTTTTGGCCTCGGCCCGCGAAAGCGCATTAAAATGCCACCATTCGGCCGATAACGGGGCGAAACCGGCTTGCTTCATCACCGAACGCAGCAACCGCCGGTTGTCGACCTGTTTTTGCGTTAGCTTTCCATGCTTTAGTAACTGATCTTCTTTTATCGGATACGCCAGTTCGCCGAAGTAGTCGAACTGGGTGCCCATGTCGAGCGGTTTTCCGGCTTTGGTGGCCAGGGTCAGGTCAACGGCGCAACCGAAGTTATGCACCGACCCGTTGCGGGGGTTAGACACGTATTTGCCGCGCTCGTTGACGGGCAGGTGTTTCAGCGTGTGCCACAAATCCCACTGGGCCGAGCGCGGGCGGGTGGCGTCGTACACCAGGAGCCGCAGGTCCGGGTGCTTTTGCCGGAGCAGTTTGCTGGCGGTGGCCAGTTTCCGGGCGGCCATTGGTTGCAGATAGGCCCGTGTCAGGTCGCCGTACACGTCCTTGCCGATGAAATTATCGGTCGTCGAGTACTTCAGGTCCACCCGAATCGTCGGGTCAACCTGCTGAATATCCACCAGTCCCTGCCGAATCATGGCCTGTTCCAGCTTCCCCTGCGCGAAGAGAAGTTGCGGAATTAGTAAAAGTGATAAAATGGTATATCTCATTGTATAAATCTCTGCTAAACGCTAAAATTCTCCGCTCCGCTTCGCGACATAACTCGTTTGTTATCTCGCGGAGTTAAGCGGAGATGGAGTAGAGTTGAGCGGAGAGTGGTCTGATTCGTTGCTAAATAACGAAAAACCCGCTATTTTGCTACGCATAACGCGTTTCCCCGTAACATGGCCCTTAACTACATCTGGGTAGCTTTCTTCCTGATTGCCTTTCTGATTGCGCTTTTTAAGCTGATTTTTCTGGGCGATACCGAAATTTTCAAGACCATTGTTGAAGGCTTGTTTGATTCCTCCAAAGTGGCCGTCATGGATATTGCCCTGCCGCTGGCGGGGGTGATGACCTTCTTTCTGGGTCTGCTCAACATTGGCGAAAAAGCCGGAGCCATCAACTTCCTGGCGCGCATCATCGGGCCGTTTTTCAACAAGCTGTTTCCGGAAGTACCGAAAGATCACCCGGCCAACGGGCAGATGATCATGAATTTTTCGGCCAACATGCTCGGGCTGGACAACGCGGCCACGCCCTTTGGCCTGAAAGCCATGCAGAGTTTGCAGGAATTGAATCCCCAGAAGGACACGGCTTCCAATGCCCAGATTATGTTCCTGGTGCTGCACACCTCGGGGCTGACCATCATACCGCTCGGCATCATGGCGCAACGGGCCATCCTGGGGGCAAAAGATCCGTCGGACATTTTCATTCCGTGCCTGATCGGAACCTACGTCGCCACGGTTTTCAGCATGTTCATTGTGGCCCTGAAACAACGCATCAATCTCTTCAACGGCTTGGTAATGGGCTGGCTGGGGGGCATCACGGCTTTTCTGGTCTTGGCGTTGTGGTACCTGTCGTCGCTGCCGAAAGAAGAAATCGAACAGGTGTCGAAAGTGGTGGGCAATGTCACGCTGTTTGTCATCATCGTGGCGTTTCTGCTCGGCGCGATGCGGAAGAAGGTCGATATTTTTGATACGTTTATTGAGGGAGCGAAAGGCGGTTTTGAAACATCCGTCCGGATCATTCCGTACCTGGTCGGGATGCTGGTTGCCATCAGCGCGCTGCGCAATTCCGGCGCGATGGCGTATGTGGTTGACGGGATGAAGTACGTTATTGGTTTAATGGGCGTCAATACCGACTTTACCGATGCCCTGCCGGTCGCCCTGATGCGGCCCCTGAGCGGCAGCGCGTCGCGGGCGTTGATGATCGACGCCATGAAAGAATTTGGGCCCGATTCGTTCGTAGGTCGTTTATCCTGCATCTTTCAGGGGGCTGCCGACACCACGTTTTACATCGTTGCCCTGTATTTCGGTTCCGTCGGAATCAAGAAAACCCGTTACGCGATCATTGCCGGTTTGATCGCCGATGCCGCCGGCGTTTTGGCCGGAATCGCGCTGGGCTACTTCTTTTTTCACTGAGTAAACCCTGAATTAAAATTCCGGGTTATCAACAGGCAATCCTTTAGGCTTGCCACAAGCATATATTTGATTTATCATGAACATTGACCAGATACGTGAACAACTGCACCGGCTCATCGACGAAGTAGACGATGTCTACGTCCTGAATGGCCTGTACCGCAATCTGTCGGCCGAGAAACGCCACCGCGAAGCCTACGAAAAGGAGCAGCGCGAGAAGGCGCAGGCCGCTAAAAACCGGAAAAAATAAAACGTACGCCGATGATCCAGCCCAAACTGACCACGTTCGATGTTGCAATGATTGTCGTTAGCCTGGTCATTGGCGTGGGCATTTTCCGGACTCCCGCCATCGTGGCCCAATCGGCGGGGTCAGCAACGGTATTCTTTGCCGCCTGGGTGGCCGGTGGGTTCGTGAGTTTATGCGGAGCCCTGACCTACGCCGAAATTGGAGCCCGGTATCACTTTCCCGGCGGTTTTTACAAGCTCATCTCCACGGCTTTCCACCCGGTTTTTGCGTTTATGCTCAACTGGGTTATCGTGCTGACCTACGGCGCGGGCCTGGCCGGAGTCGCCCTGATCGGGGCCGAATACATCAATCCGCTGCTGCCCGTAGCGCTTCAAACCAGCGCCGGTATACAGGGAACCGTGATTGCGACGGTTCTTTTCTTTTTTGCCATCAATTACCTCGGCATCAAGTCCAGCGCCCGGCTGCAAAACGTGCTCAGCAGCCTGAAAATCGTCCTGATGGCCCTGCTCTGTCTGGGTGTTGTCTTACCGCCCGAACTCGAACCGTCAGCGTCCGCGCTCGACGTACCGCCGACGACGCTGAATACCTTTTCCGCTTTTGCCGTTAGCCTGATTGCGGTTTTTTACACCTACGGCGGTTATCAGCAGACCCTCAATTTCGGCGCAGACATCAAAGATCCGGTGCGCAACACCCCGCGCGGCATCCTGATCGGGATGGCCATCGTCATTGGCCTGTACCTTTGCATCAACTACGCCTATTACCATCAGCTGGGTTTTGCCGGATTGGCCGGTTCCAAACTTATTGCCGCCGATCTGGCGCGGTCTTTGTTTGGCAATTGGGGTTTTACTTTTGTTTCCCTCGCCATTTTTATTTCGGTACTGGGCTACATCAACGCAACCTTGCTGTCGCTGCCGCGGGTGTTGTACGCGATGGCCGACGACGGGGTGCTGCCGCCCATTTTCAAGAAGGTCAACGAGCGGACGCAGGTGCAGGAGTTTACGCTTATTTTCATTACGGTCGTGGTGCTGGCGTCGTTGCTGGTGCTCGGTACGTTCGAGAAAATCGTCAATTACGTCATGTCGATTGACAGCCTGGCGCTGGCCAGTGCGGCCGCGTCGATTTTTGTATTTCGGCACCGGGTCCGGGGCAACGATCCCCATAGGGGTTACAAAATCCGGTGGTATCCGTGGATTCCGCTGGTTTTCATCCTGTTTCTGCTGGCGGTTTCGGTCAACGTAATTGTCAGTGACCCGGTTCCGGCGGCCATCGGCTGGGGGCTGTTTTTCAGTGGAGCGCCCCTGTACTGGCTGCTCAAGAAGGTTTTTTAGGTCCAGAATCGCATTTATCCGTTTCGGATCCCGCTTATTGTCAAATGTCAAACCGCGACGGCGTGCCGTCCGAATCAGTTCCGTCAGTTACCAGTGGATATTTCGTACATTCTCAACGAACTCGGCGAGGAGCACAATCAGTATTTCAATGCCGTTGCCCCGCCCATTATTCAGACCAGCAATTTCATGTTTCCGGACGTCGAAACAATGCGCCGGATGTTTCCCCACGAATTCGAATTGCCCATCTACACGCGGGGCAACAACCCGACGGTTGAAATCCTGCGGAAGAAACTGGCGGCTCTTGAGGGGGCCGAAGACGCCCTCGTGCTGGCGAGCGGTAGTGCGGCCATTGCCACGGCGGTGATTGCCAACGTCAACCAGGGTGACCACATCGTTTCGGTAGCCAAACCGTATAGCTGGACCACCAAGCTGATGCAGAATTTTCTGCCCCGGTTCGGCGTCACGACGACGTTTGTGGACGGCACGGAGGTCAGCCAGTTTGAGAACGCCATCCAGCCCAACACCAAAGTTATTTTTCTCGAATCGCCCAACACGTTTACGTTTGAGTTGCAGGACCTGGCGGCTGTGGCCAAAATAGCAAAGGAGCGCGGAATTGTGACGATGATCGACAACAGTTACTCGACGGCTCTGTACCAGAAACCCGTTGAACTGGGCATCGACCTGGTGCTGTATTCGGCCTCCAAGTACATCGGCGGGCACAGCGATGTGGTGGCGGGTGTGATCTGCGGCACGAAGGAAATGATGCGCAAAATTTTTTATTCCGAATACATGACGCTGGGCGGCATCATCTCGCCCATGAATGCCTGGCTTCTGATCCGCGGGCTGCGCACCCTGCCGCTCCGGCTTGAGCGTTCGGCCCGGACTGCCGCCGAAGTCGTGGCCTACCTCGAAAACCATCCGAAGGTTCGGCGCGTATATTTCCCGTATTCGAAAACGAATCCGCAGCTCGAACTCGCCAAACGGCAAATGTCCGGCTGTGGCGGTTTGCTGACCATTTCGCTCGAAACCGACCGGATCGAGGTGGTCGATAAATTCGCCAATTCGTTGAAACGGTTTTTGCTGGGCGTTTCCTGGGGTGGACACGAATCGCTGGCGTTTCCGGCCAGTTCCGGCTATGCCGACGGTACCGCCCAGCCCGGCGATACGGGGTTCAATCTGATCCGGCTTTACATTGGTTTGGAAGAACCGAATGTACTAATTGCGGATTTGGAACAGGCTTTTGAGCACATTTAGCCCTCCGATTTTGTTATTTTTGCGTAACCATTGAATTTGTTGCCCATGCGTTTTTCTGTCCGTTTGCGTTTTCTGGCCTGCGCCTTCAGTCTTTTGTTTTCCCTCAACACGGCTCATTCCCAAAGCGTTCCGTCGTTTCTGAAGGCGAATCCGCGCTGGGTCGATTCGGTTTTTAACGCCATGACGCCCGATCAGCGGATTGCCCAGTTGATCATGGTCGCGGGGTTTTCAAACCGGAGCAAAGGCTACGAAGATTCGTTGATGACGCTGGTGCAGACCTACCAGATCGGCGGAATTGTGTTTTTTCAGGGCGGTCCGATTCGGCAGGCCCGGCTGATCAACCGGCTGCAAACCGTGGCGAAAGTACCCATGCTGGTTGCCATTGACGGCGAGTGGGGGCTGGGCATGCGGCTGGACAGCACCGTGCGGTTTCCGTACCAGATGACGCTGGGCGCCATTCAGGGGCGCGATGACCTGATCTATAAAATGGGGGCCGCCGTGGCCCGCCAGTGCCGCCGGATGGGTATTCACATCAATTTTGCTCCGGTGGCCGATGTCAACAACAACCCGAATAACCCCGTTATCAACTTCCGCTCGTTCGGCGAAGACAAGGAAGCCGTTGCCAACAAGGCGCTGGCGTACATGAAAGGGATGCAGGACAACGGGTTACTTACCTCCCTGAAACACTTTCCCGGTCACGGCGATACGGGTACGGATTCGCACTACGACCTGCCACTGATTACCAAAAACCGGCCGCAACTGGAGGAACTGGAACTGTATCCGTTCCGGAAGCTGATCGACGCCGGCGCTGCGGGCGTCATGATTGCCCACCTGAATATTCCGGCGCTGGATGCAACGCCCAACCTGCCGAGTACGCTTTCGCGCAAAGTCGTTACGGACTTACTCAAAAATGAACTGGGCTTCGGCGGACTGGTGTATTCCGACGCGATGAACATGAAGGGCGTCACCAAGTATTACCCCTCGGGTATTGCCGACCGCATGGGGCTGGAAGCCGGGATGGACATTCTGGAATACACGCTCGACATTCCACGGGCCATTGCCGAGGTGAAGCAGGCCGTGGCCGATGGACGGCTTTCGCAGGCCGACATCGACGCCCGTTGCCGCAAAGTGCTGGCGGCCAAAGCCTGGGCGGGGCTGGATCGGTACAAACCCGTTAACCTGATGAACCTGGTCCGGGAGCTGAACGAGCCCGAATCCAACCTGATCAACCGGTTGCTGAGCGAAGAAGCGCTGACGATTTTGAAAAATGACAAGGAGGAATCGGGCGAACCGCTGATTCCGCTGCTGAACCTGAGTACCAAAAAAATTGCATCGGTTTCGCTGGATGCTTCGCAGGAAACCTATTTCCAGAAAATGCTCGCTAATTACACGGCCGTCAAGCAGTTCAACATCACAGCGACCACGGCTGATACCACCCTGGAACGCATCCGCAAAGAACTAAAGGACTATGACGTGCTGCTCGTGGGCGTGCACCTGAGCAACATCCGGCCGGCGGTGCAATACGGTGTTACGCCTAAAACCGTCGCGGTCCTGCGGGAATTGTGCGAAACCGGGAAAGCCGTCGTTTCGGTGTTTGGCAACCCGTACGCCCTGGCAAAACTGGAGGGGCTGGAACAGGCGCGCGGCCTCATCATGGCGTACCAGTTGACTCAATTCACGGAGGAACTGGCCGCCCAACTGATCTTTGGCGCCATTCCGGCGAAGGGGAAACTGCCGGTGACGGTCAACGAGCGGTACAAACTCAACGACGGTATTCCCACCTCATCGATTGGCCGGTTGAAATACACGATCCCAGAAGAAGTGGGCGTGGACTCATATTTCCTGACGGCGAAAATTGATTCGCTGATGCAGGTGGCCATTACCCAGAAGGCGACGCCGGGCGGTGTGGTGCAGATGGCCAAAGATGGCAAGGTGATTTTCCAGAAAGCGTACGGAACCCACACCTACGAAGGGCTCACACCGACGAAAGAAGACGACCTGTTTGACCTGGCATCCGTTACCAAAGTCAGCACGTCGACGCTGGCCCTGATGCGGCTGGTCGACGAAGGCAAGTTTAACCTGGACGCAACGATGGCCGCCTACCTGCCGGATTTTAAAGAATCGAATAAAGCCAACCTGATCTGGCGCGACGTACTGACGCACCAGGCCGGTTTAAAGGCGTCGATTGCATTCTGGATGGACGCGCGCAACCCCGACGGAACCTGGAAGGATAAAACGTTCAACGACGAAAAACGCGGCCCGTACAAAGTGGAGATTACGGACAAGCTTTTTATGCACCGCAGATACCGGAGAACCATCTTCGAGACGATTCGGGACTCGCCGGTGAGCGCCAAGAAAGATTACGTTTACAGCGACCTGTCGTTTATTCTCTATCCGCAAATCGTGGAAGAGATGACCGATCAGAAGTTTGAAGATTACCTGAAACAGAACATCTACGAACCGCTGGGCGCTACTACACTGACCTTCAATCCGATGCGGTTTTACCCGCTGCCGCGCATCATGCCAACGGAGTACGACTCGGTTTTCCGCAAGTCGCTGGTCTGGGGCCGGGTGCACGACGAAGGGGCGGCCATGCTCGGCGGGGTGTCGGGGCACGCCGGTCTGTTTGGGTCCTCCAACGACCTGATGAAACTGGTGCAGATGTACCTGCAAAAAGGTTATTACGGTGGTAAACAGTTTATTAGCCCGCAGACGGTAACGGAGTTCACGCGGTACCAGTTTCCGGAAAAAGGCAATCGGCGCGGTATCGGCTTCGATAAACCAAGCTTTAAATATTCGGGGAACGCGCCCAAATTTGCCAGTCCGCAGAGCTTCGGACACTCGGGGTTCACCGGAACTTTTATCTGGGTTGACCCGCAGTACAACACCTCGTACGTCTTTATGTCGAACCGGGTTTATCCGAGCCGCACGCACACCAAGCTCATTACGCTGGGCATCCGGACAAACGTTGCCGACGCTTTGTACGAAGCCATCCGACGGGGGCCGAACTCCAACCTGGCCAGCATTCTGGCAACGCCCTAAACCGTTTTTCGGCGGGCGAAGGAAATCATTGAGTACGGAGTATGGGCAGTTAATTTGAGTGCCATGAAAAATCATCTCATTCGTTTGCTCGACTATGAGCAATGGGCCAACCGGGCCGTCATTGATGCGCTGGAACAGGTTGAAAGTCCGCCCGAGCGTGCCGTCAAAGTGATGGGCCATGTTCTGTCGGCGCAGCAGGTCTGGCTGTCGCGGCTGACGGGCGAGGTTAGTTATGTGGCTGTTTGGGAAGACATTCCGATTGCCTGGATGGGCGAAACCTCCGACCGGAATGTTCGTGGATTAAAAACCTTTCTGGAAGCCGAACCCGAGGAAAGTCTGAACCGCATCATTACGTATAAAACCTCGTCGGGCCTGCCTTTCAGCAGTTCGGTGCTTGATATTCTGACCCAGTTGAGCCATCACGCGGCTTACCACCGGGGCCAGATCATTCAGTTACTCCGGCCGCAGTTGACCGAGGTACCCATGACGGATTTTATTTTCTGGGCGCGGGCCTGAAAACGATCTCAGAAAATCATGGAGAACGTGCTGCCCTGCCCCGGGGTTGAGGTTACCTTCAGCTGGCCGTTGTGAAGCTGCATGATCTGCCGCGAAAGGCTCAGGCCAATGCCCGAACCCGTTTTTTTGGTGGTGTAAAACGGAATGAAAATCTTTTCGATGGCTTCCGGTTCGATGCCCGGTCCGTTGTCGCTGACGTAAATGGTCAGCCGGTTGTCTTCCGATTTTACTTCAATCTTAAGCTTCGGTTTGCGGTGGCCTTCCAGAATTTCCATCGCATTTTTGATGAGGTTGATCAACACCATTTCGATTTGGCCCGCGTCGGCAAAAATCATCAGGTACGAGGGCACGGGGGGCGCCTGCAAAATGATGTGCCGCTGTTGTAATTCCGTCTGGACCAGCGCAATGACGTTTCTCAGTAGATTTTCGACGGAAATCTCGGCCAGGCGGGGTTGCGGAATTGCCGTGAAATTCCGGTAGGCATCCACAAACCGCATGATCCCGCGTCCGCGGTGTTCGATGGTGGTCAGGGCTTCGCGCAGGTCGTTGACGGCCTCTTCGTCGGCGCCCGCCAGTTCAGTGTTTACAATCTGCTGCATCGTGCCCACCAGCGACACGATCGGCGTCACGGAGTTCATGATTTCGTGCCGCAGTACTTTGGTCAGGTTCTGCCAGGCTTCCAGCTCCTTTTGCTGCAACTCCGTCCGGATGTTCTGGATCGACGCTACCGTTACCGGCCGGCCGCGCAGACTAACCGTGGCGCACCGCACCGAAAGTTCCTGCTCAAAACTGCTTTGGTAAATGGCGGGCGTGCTGCTGGGCGTGGCCGTTAGAATATCGTATAACCCCGCGTGAACGGCTTGCAAGTCCGAGAGACTACGAAGCCGGTAGATCCCTAGCAACCGCAAAGCCGCCTGGTTGCTCATCTCCACGTTGCCCGCGGCATCGAACGAAATCAGCCCGACGCTCACCTGCTGAACGATGGTGTTGAGGTAGTGCAGGTTGGCTTCCTTTTCGGCCCGGGCCTGCCGGAACGCTTCGAGCACTTCGTTGAACTGCTGATTCAGTTCTTTAAAACTCGGTCCGAGTTCGTTATCGGCTTTGAAGGCAACGGCAAAATCCGAATACCGTACCGATTCCATGAAGCGCGTCAGTTTACGATTCAGGCTGGTGATGTACCGGTGCAGATTGGCCGTTTCGGCCGTCAGCAGAATGATACCAACGCCAACCAGCAACGACCGGCTGGCCGGAACCTTCCACCAGGCGTAGGCAATCAGCAGGCAGGTCAGCAGAATAACGGCAATTCGAATAAAAAGCCCCGTGGCGAATCGTTTCATACTTCAAAGCCCGTATTTCTCCAGTCGCCGGTACAACGCCTGTCGCGACAGGCCCAACTCCCGGGCGATGTCCGTGATGTTGCCGTGGTACTTTTGCATGGCCTGCTGAATCATTTTTTTCTCCATATCCTCAATCTGAAGATTTTCCTGGAACGGCAAGTCCTTGTCCGTCGGAATGGCGGCCGGTGTGTTGGTGCCGAAGTAAAAATCTTCCGGTTCGAGCACGTTCCCCTGCGCCAGGATGATTGCCCGCTCGATGGCGTGCTGCAACTCCCGGACGTTGCCCGGCCAGCGGTATTGCTGCAACTGCCGGGACAAGGCCGGACTGATGGACGCAACTTTACGGTTGTACTGCTTCCGGTATTGCTTCAGAAAGTGTTCGGCCAGCGGAATAATGTCTTCAGGCCGTTCGCGCAGCGGGGGAATGTGTACTTCAATGGTGTTGATGCGGTACAGCAAATCCTGCCGGAACGAGCGGTCGCTGACGTGCTGGTAAATTGGCGAGTTGGTCGCGCAGATCAGGCGAACGTCGATGTTTTTCGGTTTATTCGACCCCACGCGCGTGACGACCCGCTGCTGCAAAACCGTCAGCAGTTTGGCTTGCTGCGGAAGCGAAATGTTGCCGATTTCGTCCAGGAAAATGGTTCCCCCGTTGGCTTCTTCAAACCGCCCGGCGCGGTCTTCGCGGGCGTCGGTGAAGGCGCCTTTGACGTGGCCGAACAGTTCGCTTTCGAACAGACTATCGCTCAGCGCACCCAGATCGACGCTCACAAACGGTTTGTCGCGCCGGAGCGACCGTTGGTGCAGAGCCCGGGCCACCACATCCTTTCCGGTGCCGTTTTCACCCAGAATCAGAACGTTGGCGTCGGTTTCGGCTACGCGCTCGATGGTGGCGAAAACCTGCCGCATGGCGGGGCTGACGGCAATGTACGAGGAACTTTGGGCGCTGGCCTTGCCGGAAGCCGCCGAACCGGGAGCCGACCCGTTTTGTCCTGCGGTTTTGGCTCCCTGCCCGGCGCTGCCTTCCAGGGCGCTGTGTAGGGTGGCCAGTAATTTGTCGTTTTCCCACGGTTTGAGAACGAAATCCCGGGCACCGGACTTGATGGCCCGTACCGCCATTTCCACATCCCCGTAAGCCGTAATCAGGACGACGGCCGTGGTCGGTTTGATATCCAGAATACGGTCGAGCCACAGGAAGCCTTCGCGGCCGCTGCTGTTGTCGCGCTGAAAGTTCATATCGAGCAGAACCAGGTCGTAGCTGCCGTTGGTAATCAGAAAAGGAATCTTCTCGGGATTTTTCTCAATATCAACTTGTGGATAATGGCGTTTGAGCAGCAATTTGGCCGCGCTCAGCACATCGACATCGTCGTCAATAATCAGGATTTTCGACATAGAATTTTCAGAAACGGTGGTCAAAACCGCGTCATTTTAGTAGGTAGGATAGCGATTTATTGCCTAAATATAGCCACTCTAAAGCTGCCCTGCAAAGCGGCTTACACCAGCGGTTTTCGGCCGAAATATACGCTATTTTTGTCCGTGTCCGCTTTCGGACAAAACTTGTCCGCATGTGGACAGGAAATGAGCCGCAACTTTGTTGTAAGTGATTGATCATCAGAAGGGTTTTATTACTGGCACGTCAATTGGCAATAGATTGGACAGTTGAGTAATACTGGAAATCTTATTCAACTTTCAATCATCTACCAATCAACAATTTTAAAAGTAATGGATCGCGTATTACCAAAACGATTTTGGACAAACCAGCGAATAGCGCTTGTCGCCGGTGGAGTAGCTTTAGTGGGGCTGCTGGTTTACAATTTTATATGGGCCGATCATCGTTCGAAACTGAACGTCGAGAAAGATAAAATTACAATCTCAACCGTTTCGACGGGTACGTTTGATGACTTCATTGTTGTAACCGGGGTGGTTCAGCCGCTGAAAACCATTCGACTTGACGCCATCGCCGGGGGCTATGTCACCGAGAAATTGGTGGAAGGTGGTGCGATGGTGAAAGAGGGCGAGACCCTGCTGCGGTTGGAAAACCAGAATCTGCGATTGAACTTCCTGCAATCGGAAACGGAAGCCAACCGACTGGTTAACGATCTGCAAAACACCCGGCAGCGGTTGCGCGTCGAACGGTATACACTGCAAAAATCGCTGTCTGACCTGGATTTTCAGCTTGATAAAGCGAAAGATGCCTTTGAGCGGCAGGCCAAACTTTATAAAGATAAAGCCATCCCCGAACAGGAATACCTGACTGCCAAGCGGGATTACGACCGGCTGGTGGAGCAACGGAAAATTGAGGTGGAATCACAGAAATACCAGCAGGAAAACGCCATCATTCAGATTAAACAATTGGAAGAAACGCTGGCGCGGACGCAGAAAAACGTGGCCCTCTGGCAGCAAACGCTGAACAACCTGGTCGTCAAAGCGCCGGTTTCGGGCCAGTTGTCATCAATGGACGTGGAAGTGGGTTCCAACATCAACCAGGGGCAAAACATCGGTCAGATTGATGACCTGAACGGTTTCAAAATGCGCGTCGGTATCGACGAACACTACAACAGCCGCATTTTTGCCGGGTTGAAAGGAACGTTTGAATACAACGGCGGCAACCACGAACTGCAGATCACGCGGGTCTATCCGGAAGTGCGCAACGGACGGTTTGAAGTCGACATGATTTTCACGAAAGGCGCCCCGTCGGGGATCAAACGCGGGCAGTCAACCCCGATTCAGCTGGAACTGGGTAAAGCTTCCAAAGCGACGCTGTTGCCAGTCGGCGGTTTCTTCTCCGACACGGGCGGTAACTGGGTATACGTGATTGATAAAGCGGGCAACCGGGCCGTGAAGCGGAACATCACGCTGGGCCGCAAAAACCCCGAATACTTCGAAGTGCTGACCGGCCTGGAACCGGGCGATCAGGTCATTACTTCATCGTACGAAAACTTTGGGGATAACGAAGTGCTCGAATTCTAAATCTCCGCTTGGCTCCGTGAAATAGCGTTAAAGGTTGTTTCGCGGAGTTCAGCAACGGTAAGCAGCGAATAAATCAGAAACTAGTCATAAAACATGATACGGACCGTAAACCTACAAAAAGTTTTCGCGACAGAGGAAGTCGAAACCACCGCCCTGCACGGCATTTCCATGGATGTAAAGGATGGCGAGTTCGTGGCCATGATGGGGCCATCCGGCTGCGGAAAATCCACGCTGCTGAACATCCTGGGCCTGCTCGACAACCCGTCGGAGGGCGAGTATTTCTTTTACGGCACGGAAGTGTCAAAAATGTCGGAACGCCAGCGGGCGCAGCTGCGAAAAGGATCCATTGGCTTTGTATTCCAGAGCTTCAACCTGATCGACGAACTGACGGTTTACGAGAACGTCGAACTGCCGTTGCTGTACCTGAAAACCCCCGCCGACGAGCGCAAAAAAGCCGTTGAGGAAGTGCTGGAGCGAATGAACATCATGCACCGGCGCAATCACTTTCCCCAGCAGCTTTCGGGTGGTCAGCAGCAACGGACGGCTATTGCCCGGGCGGTGGTTGCCAAACCCAAGATGATCCTGGCCGATGAACCGACCGGTAACCTCGACTCGACCAACGGCGAAGAGGTGATGAAACTGCTGAACCAACTGAACACCGAAGGCACTACGATCATCATGGTGACGCACTCACCATACGATGCGGGCTTTGCCCACCGGATCGTCAACCTGTTTGACGGCAAGATTGTGACGGAGAATTTCCACGTCTGACCTCCGATTCCGCGGATTAAAGGATTAGCGAAGCTATCGACTGCAACCATTTACTTGTTCCTGCTTGATCCTTTAATTCGTGGAATCTCAGTTCTGGCCATTACCACTATGAAAAAGTTAATTCTGTTCTTATTACTGGTCTGTTTCGGGCGTTTGTCGGCTTCGGCGATGGGCCATCCGCGTAACCTGTTTTCGGCGCACCAGAAAGTTAAACAGTACGTGCCGAAGGGGAAAGAAGGGCATCGATCCGCTTGCCGCCTTTCAAAACGTACCTTCATTGAATACGTCCGGGCACTGGCTGGTTAGTCGTATTTTCTGATTTTTAGCTCCATGCTTCTTAACTACATCAAAATTGCGCTGCGTAACCTGTGGAAACACAAAACGTTTGCGCTGGTCAACGTCATTGGCATGTCGGTAGCTTTTGCGAGCTGCCTTTTGTTGTTTCTGACGGCCTGGAACCAACTGTCGTTTGATGATTTTCAGGTTAACCGCGACCGGTTGTTCATGGTCTACGAGCAGTCGGGACCGATCAACAAGTCGGCGACAATGCCGGCCCCGCTGACGCCCGCGCTGCGGAAAGAGCTGCCGGAGATTCAGCACGTTACCCGCATTGTCAACGGGGGCGGACTGGTGCAGTACCGGGGGCAGGAATTCGACAAAAGCGTTCAGTTTGTCGATCCCGATTTTTTCGCCATGTTTTCGTTTCCGTTGCAGAAAGGTAACCCAGCCACGGTCTTGAACAGCCTGAGCAATGTGGTGATCAGTGAAAAAACAGCCGAAGCCATTTTTGGAAAAGCCGATCCCGTCGGAAAAACGCTGCTGCTGCGCCAGGAAGAAGCCTGGAAACCGTTCGTGGTATCGGGCGTGGTGGCCGACGCCCCGGAAAACTCCAGCATCAAGTTTGACATTCTGGCCCGGTTTGAAGCCTATCCGGAATACCAGGCAAACAAAGATCGGTGGGACAATCAGTACCACAATGTTTATGTTCAGGTCGATCCGAACGTAACCGAAGCTGCGCTGGAGCAGCGACTGCGGCCGTTTGTTTTGAAATACTACGACAACGCTATCCGGAACCTGAAACGTGACGGGGGGCAGCCCGACGAAAACGGGGATTTGACCAGTTTGCGGCTGTTGCCGTTCCGGGATTTGCATTTCGATACGGAAGTAGGAGGGGGCAACAGTTCACCCGTTAAACGGTCGTACCCGATTCTGCTGCTGATAGTAGCCGGTTTTATCGTCCTGATTGCCTGCATCAATTTCATTAATCTGTCGACGGCCCGCTCCATGACGCGTTCCCGCGAGGTTGGAATGCGGAAAGTGCTGGGGGCGCTGAAACAGCAACTGGTATTCCAGTTCTGGGGGGAAGCCTTTATCCTGTGTCTGATTGCGCTGGTGCTGGGCGGACTGCTTGCCGCATCGCTGCTCGGTCAGTTTAACGCAATTTTCCGCAGCAATACCTCTTTCGGCGGGATGGTAACGCCCGGCCTGCTGCTTTCGATGATGGCGATTTTTGTGTTCATCACCTTCGTGGCGGGGGGCTATCCGGCCCTGTTCGTCGCGCGGCTGAGCACAATTCAGATTCTGAAGGGCAAAGTGTCGCTGGGCAAAACCGGTGCGGTCCGAAATACCCTGCTCATCGTCCAGTTTGCCATCGCTACCTTCCTGATCGGCTGCACCCTGATCGCGTGGCAGCAGGTAACGTTTTTGCGAAACATGCCCCTGGGTTACAACGAAGATCAGGTGATCAGCATTCCGGTGGGGGACCGGATCAACGGGCGGCAGGCGCTGAATCTGTTTCGCGATAAACTCGTTCAACAACCGAAAGTCCTGAGCATTACGGGCGCCTACAAGAACTTTGGCCGGGGGCTGGATGGTTCGACCTATACGTCCATCGTTGGCTTCGATCATAAAAACCGTACGGTTCGCTCGCACTGGCAACCCGTCGATTATGATTACCTGAAAACGCTCGACATCCAGCTGATCGCCGGTCGGGACTTTTCCCGACAGTATGCAACGGACACGACGGCCAGCGTCATCATCAACGAAACGATGGCGAAACAACTGGGCGAGAAAAATCCGGTTGGAACCCTGCTAAATGTCGAAGAAAATGCCCCTCCGATGCAGGTCATCGGGGTGGTCAAAGATTACCACCACGAATCGTTGAAAAAATCGATTCAACCGAATACCCTCCTGATCAGTCACGACTGGCCCATTGGTTACATCCTCGTCAAGATTGCCCCGGACAACGTTCCGGCAACGATGGCTATTCTGAAAAAAGCCTGGGAAGAGGTAGCGCCCAAGTCGGAGTTTCAGGGAAGTTTTCTGGATGAAAATACCAACCGGCAATACCAGTCGGAGGAGCGGATGTCGAAGATGTTTATCAGCGCGGCCGTTATTGCCATTCTACTTTCCTGCATGGGCTTGTTTGCGATTGCCGTGATGGTAATGGCGCAGCGGACCAAAGAAATCGGTGTCCGGAAAGTGCTGGGTGCCAGCGTAGGCAGCATTGTGGCGCTGCTCTCGAAAGACTTCCTGAAGCTGGTGCTGGTTGCCATTGTCATGGCTACGCCGGTAGCCTGGTGGATGATGGAGCAGTGGCTCGAAGAATACGCCTTTAAAATCACGATCGAATGGTGGGTGTTTGCGCTGGCGGGTTTGCTGGCGATCCTGATCGCGTTCGCAACGGTGAGCTTCCAAAGCATCAAAGCCGCCCTGACGAATCCGGTAAAGAGTCTGAAAACCGAATAAACTTCCGAAACTCATCAGGAATGAAGGGTCGCGGAAGATTCCCTGCGTTTACGTTTTAATCGGCAGATCCGACCGCGGCCGGGCGGTTCAAGAGAGCTAATCTTTTCAAAACAACAACATATGCTAACGAACTACTTGAAAATTGCCTGGAGAAACCTGCTCCGTAACTGGGGCTTCTCGGCGATTAACGTGTTAGGACTGACGGTCGGCGTAACGGCCTGCCTGCTCATCAGTTTGTACGTGCGACACGAGTTGAGTTACGACCAGTTCCACGCGAAAGCCAATCGGATTTACCGGCTCGTTACCGACATCAAAACGCCAACCGAAACCATCAACACCGAGTCGACGTCCTTTGCGATGGCAAATGCCGTCAAGACCGGACTCCCCGAAGTGGAGCAGGCCGTTCGGTTGCTGAACCGGGGAATGCTGGTGCAGCGGGGCGAACATAAATTCCAGGAAGACGGCCTGGTGTTTGCCGACTCGGCTTTCTTCCAGGTATTCTCCTTTCCGTTGCTCAAAGGCAATCCGCAGACGGCGCTGGTGGCGCCCTTCAGCATTGTTCTTACCGAAAAGGCGGCTTTGAAGTATTTTGGCAACGAAGACCCCATCGGAAAAGCCCTGATGCTCGACGGGCGAAACAGCGCCACCGTTACCGGGGTCGTCGCCGATGTGCCCGATAATTCCCAGATCAAATTTGATCTTCTCGCTTCCATGTCGACAATGACGAAGGCCTTTGCGCCGGGCTTGGACGACCAGTGGGGCAACTTCGGCCCAATCACTTATCTGTTACTGAGAGACCGCACCACTTCTGCGGCAGTGACAGCCCGAATGCCGGATCTGGTGCAACGCCAGGCCGGGTCGTTCATGGAGAAGAACAAGATGTACTATAGCTTGTTTCTGGAACCGCTGACCGATGTGTACCTGCGCTCCACCCGGCAAACGCAGGAAAGCGGCAGTATCACCAACATTTACGTTTTCTCGATTGTCGCCGGATTTATTCTCCTGATTGCCTGTATAAACTTTATGAATCTGGTCATCGCCCGGTCGTCGGAGCGGGCCAAGGAGGTGGGCGTCCGGAAAGTGGTCGGGGCCGTACGGAGCCAGTTGACGGGGCAGTTTCTGAGCGAATCGGTTCTGCTGAGCCTGATTGCTTTTGTTCTGGCCGGTATTCTGTGCGAATTGTTGCTACCGGCTTTCAACATGCTTTCGGGCAAAATCATCAGCCACAGCCTGTTCACCGACGGGACCTACTGGCTCACGCTGCTGGGCTTGGCGGCTTTGGTGGGCGGTTTTGCCGGGATTTATCCGGCGCTGGTCTTATCCAGCTTCAAACCCATTGCCGTTCTCAAGGGCCGTTTTGTCAGCAGTTCGCAGGGTATTTTACTCCGCCGGACGCTGGTTGTCGTGCAGTTCATGATTTCGGTGGCGTTGACGATCGGAACGCTGGTGGCCTACCGCCAGTTGAATTTTATGCGCAACCAGCAATTGGGCTTCCAGAAAGACCAGACGCTGGTGGTGAGCCTGCCCGATCGGGATTTTATGACCAAAAACCAACGGTCGCTTCGCAACCAGCTGGCGGCCCTGCCCGGTGTGCAGGCCGTGGCCGTTTCGTCGCATCTGCCCGGTGGCGGGAGCCTGGGCGCGTACACCGAAATCGAAAACAAGACGGGGGAGATGCAGGCAGCCAACATGGGGCTGTATTCCGTCGATTTTGACTTTCTGCCGCAATACGGGGTGAAACTGGTGGCCGGGCGGATTTTCTCGCCGGAGTTTTCAACCGATTCGACGCAGGCGCTGGTCATTAACGAAGCCGCAGCCCGGGCGTTGGGGTACGCGTCCCCCGCGCAGATTGTTGGCAAACGGTTTGCGCAGTGGGGCCGGACCGGGCGGATCATTGGTGTGGTCAAGGATTTTCATACCAGTTCGCTGCGGGAGAAAATCGGGCCGCTCACCCTGCGGATCGAACCCGGCGACTTTTCGCTTTTTTCGCTGAAAGTCAAGGGCGCCGACGCAACGGCAACGATTCAGAAACTGGAGCGTTTTTGGAAAACCGCCGTGCCGCAGCGCCCCTTCGAATACTACTTTCTCGATCAGGCTTTCGATAAGCAATACCGGGCCGAAGAACGGTTCGGGAGGCTGTTTCTCTACTTTTCAGGACTGGCTATTTTCATCGCCTGCCTGGGCCTGTTCGGCCTGACTTCCTACACGACGGCCCAGCGGACGAAGGAAATCGGCGTGCGCAAAGTGTTGGGCGCGTCGGTGCCTAACATTGTGCTGCTGCTTTCCAAAGACTTTTTGAAACTGGTGCTGATTGCCGTAATTCTGGCGGCCCCGGTGGCGTGGTGGGCGATGGACACCTGGTTGCAGGACTTTGCTTACCGGATCAACGTCGAGTGGTGGATTCTGGTGCTGGCGGGCGTACTGGCCGTGACCATTGCCTTCCTGACGGTTTCTTTCCAGTCAATAAAAGCCGCTCTGACCAACCCGGTAAAGAGTTTACGAACGGAATAATAACCCGCCCGGATCGTTCTGCGGAGCCGCCCGGGCATTGGCAACCCTAATCATGCTACGGAACTACTTCAAAACCGCCTGGCGCGGACTGCTCAACAGCAAAGGCTATTCGGCCATCAACATCGGCGGGCTGGCGCTGGCATTGGGCATCGGTATTTTGCTGCTCTGGTGGGTGAAAGATGAACTGAGCTTTGACCGTTTTCACACCCACAGCGGCCGGATTTACCGCGTCAACGGTGGCTTTGGCTCGGGCGAATCGCAGCAGTATTCGGGACAGATTGTTGCGCCGGTAGCGGCCTACGCCCGGAAAAACATGCCGAATGTTGAGGAAGCCGTGCGGGTGGTGGATAGCTACGATATGTCGCCGTTCAAAGTGCAGGACAAAACCTTGGTGGAAGAACGGGCGATGTACGTTGATCCGGCTTTCTTCACCTTCTTTGATTTTGAACTTGTAAAGGGAAACCGGGCGCGGCCGTTCCCGGATCTGCAGTCGGTTATCCTGACGGAGTCGGCGGCTCTGCGGTATTTCGGCCCGACCGAAGCCGTTGGGAAAGTGCTGTATTCCATTCCCAAAAAACAGAATTACGTCGTCAGCGGTATTATCCGCGACTTTCCAGATAACTCCAGTATCCGGGGCAACGTGCTGTTTCCGCTGGAAATTGTCGCCAAGACCTACCAGCCGAATGACTACTGGAAGTCGATGGACTCGGACTGGGGCAACTGGTACGCCAGAACGTTTGTCCGCGTTGATCCGAAAGCCGATCTGGACAAAATCGCCAAAACACTGACCGACGTTCATCACGCCAGCAATCAGTATGACCAGGCGACGGTATACCGCCTGCAACCTCTGAAAGACATTCACCTCTACCGGGCCGACGGGACGCCGGGGGTCATGCAGGAAGTGAAAATGATGGGCATCGTTGCCCTGGTACTGCTGGCCATTGGTTGCATCAATTACGTCAATCTGGCTACGGCGCGGGCCACGCAGCGCGCCAAGGAAGTGAGCGTTCGCAAAGTAGTGGGGGCGGGCCGGACGCACCTGATTGGGCAGTTTCTGGCCGAGTCGCTGCTGATTTTTGTGGTGGCGCTGGTGCTGGCGATTGTGCTGATCAAGGGCCTGGAATCAACGTATCAGGAACTGAGCGGCAAAACGCAGCCTTTTTCGTTGACTGATCCGCAGGTCTGGCTGGTACTGATCGGGGCGCTGGCGTTTACGCTGGCGATTGCGGGCATTTACCCGGCGCTGGTTTTATCGTCGTTTGAACCGCTGAAAGTGTTGCGCGGAAGGATGGCGACGGGCGGCAAAGGAGGCACGTTCCGGCAGACGCTGGTTATCGTGCAGTTTGCTTTCTCAACGGCATTGATCGTGGGTACGCTCATTATCGGCAACCAGTTGCGGTTTTTGCGCGAACGCAACTTAGGGTACAACCGTGATAACACGTTTGCGTTCTGGATGACCGACGAAATGTCGAAACACTATAGCTCCGTGAAAACCGAGTTGCTGCGTCAGCCGAGTGTGCGGGGAGTAACGGCGTCCAACAACAACCTGCTGAGTATCGGCAACAGCACCGGCGATACCGACTGGGAAGGGAAGCCTAAAAACAGCATATTCATTGTCAGCCGGATGCAGGTGGAAAAAGACTTTATCTCGTCTTTCGGGCTGAAGATGGCGTACGGTGAAACGTTTACCGGCACGCCCGCCGATTCGATGCATTACATCCTGAACGAAACCGCCGTGAAAAAGACCGGGATCAAGAACCCGATTGGCAAGAGTTTTACCTTGGGGCAGACCAAAGGCATGATCATTGGCGTGATCAAGGATTTTCATTTTGCCTCCCTGCGTCAGAAAGTAGAACCGGCGGTGTTCTACTACCGGCCCAGCAACAGGCTGAACCGGATTTACATCAAAACCACCGGCCTCGATGCTCCCAAAGCCGTGTCCGCGGCCGAAAAGCTCTGGAAACAGTATAGCCCGGATTATCCGTTTGAGTACCAGTTCATGGATGTGCAGTACAACGAAATGTATAAATCGGAGCAGCGGACGGGGCAACTGTTCAATTTCTTTGCGGGCATCACGATCCTGGTTTCCTGCCTCGGCCTGTTCGGGCTGGCGACGTTCACGGCCCAGCAGCGGACGAAGGAAATCGGCATCCGCAAGGTGCTGGGCGCGTCGGTGTCGGGTATTGTGGCCCTGCTCTCGAAAGACTTCCTCAAGCTGGTGTTGATTGGAATCGTCATTGCTTCGCCCATCGCGTGGTGGATGATGAATCAGTGGTTAGCCGATTTTGCCTACAAAATTGACCTGGATTGGTGGGTGTTTGCGCTGGCGGGTCTGCTGGCGATTCTGATTGCCTTTGCCACGGTCAGTTTCCAGAGCATCCGGGCCGCCCTGATGAACCCGGTGAAGTCGCTTCGTTCGGAATGAAGAATTGGAAGTGAATAATGCGTCAGCTAACCGCCGGGCGTCGGCGGTCAATGCCAACCCCGTCTTAACTCTTAATTCTTCACCCATAACCCGTTGAAGTATGCTGACGAACTATCTGAAAATCGCCGTCCGTAATCTGCTGAGGAGTAAGTCGTTCTCGGCCATCAACATCCTGGGGCTGTCGGTGGGCATGACGTGCTGCATGCTCCTGCTGCTGTATATCCGCAGCGAAGTGTCGTACGACAAGCACCACCAGCATGCCCATGAACTGTACCTGATGGGGCAGGAGTCCCGCATTGGACAGAGTAAAAGTGAGGTATGGCCTTCCGTATCGGCTCCCTACGCCTTTGCGCTGAAGTCCGAATTTCCGGAAATTGAACAGGTGAGTCGGCTGTGGGCCAATATGATCGACGGCAAGGCGCTGTTGCAGGTGCGCGAAGGGGGCAAAGCCCTCAAATCGTTCTACGAAACCAGTGGCTACCAGGTTGACTCCACTTTTTTTGACCTGTTTTCCTACCAATTTACGGAGGGGAGCACCCGCACGGCACTGGCTGACCGAAATTCAATCGTGCTATCGGAAGATGTGGCCCGGAAGCTATTCGGCACTACACCGGCCCTGAACAGACTGGTTCGGATCAGCGGCACAATGGGCGGAGGGGAGGATTTCAGGGTGACGGGGGTTTTTCGCGACGAAAGCGCCCGCTCGCACATCGACGCCCGGTTCTTTTTGCCCCTTTATTCCGGTTGGGTCGGTAACTTTCTACGGAACGAGAAGCTGGATTTTGCCAGCAACAACATGTTCATGACCTACCTGCGGCTGCGTCCGGGTGCCGACGCCCGGCAGTTGGAAAAGAAACTGCCCGCGTTCATGGATAAATACGCTCGTAATGACCTGAAAGTGTTGGGCGTCAGCAAAAAGATGTTCCTGGTTCCGGTACCCAGCCTGCATCTTTATGATGATTTTACAACCGCTGTAACGCCGACCAACACCACCACCTACCTGTATATTCTGGCGTCGATTGCCGTCTTTACCCTGCTGATTGCCTGCATCAATTTTATGAACCTTTCGACGGCCCGCTCCGCCAAACGGGCCGCCGAAGTCGGTATTCGGAAGGTGATGGGGGCCGAGCGGGGCGCTCTGGTGGGGCAGTTTCTGGGGGAATCAATGGTGCTGGCGTTGCTGGCGCTGGTGATTGCCGTCCTCACGGTCTTATTGCTGCTGCCCTTATTCAATCAGTTGACGGACAAGGCGATGCAATTGTCTGAACTTCTCGAACTGCGTATCGTTGCCGCTTTTGTTGGGCTGGCTATCCTAACGGGTCTGTTGGCCGGTAGTTACCCGGCGCTCTACCTGTCGTTGTTCAATCCGGCGCAGGTTTTGAAGGCGGGTGCCAGCAGCGGCAAGGTCACCAACATGCTGTCGGCTACGGTTCTGCGTCGGGGACTGGTGGTGTTTCAGTTCGTCATCTCGGTTGGGCTGGTGTTGGCGACGTTTGTCATTCAGGAACAGATGCGTTTCATGCGCAACAAGTCGCTGGGCTTTACCCAGGATCAGCAAATTGCCATTCCCTTCCGCAGCAGCGAAGCCCGCAATAGTTACACGGCCTACCGCAACGAAATTCTAGGCAACAATCAGGTGGTGTCAGCGGCCGGAACGCAGTACTACCCGGGCATTGTCAACGCCAGCGACTTCATGTTGTATAAACCCGGGCAGAGCGTCGCCAACGCCCAGGACATCAAAAGCAACTGGGTGGATTACGATTACCTGCAAACAATGGGCTTTCGACTCGTGGCCGGACGATTGTTCTCGCGCCAGTTTCCGGGGGACACCAATAACCGCATGGTCGTCAACGAAGCCGCCCTGCGGAGTCTACAGATTCCCCTCAACCAGGCCGTCGGCCAAAAGCTGAACTTCGACTGGCAGGGGCAAACGTACCACTACGAAATTGTGGGCGTACTGAAGGATTTTCATTTCGAGAATTTGCACCAGACCATCCAGCCTTACGGTTTTATGCTGAGCAGTAGGCCCGACTACAACTACATCATCGTGCACGTCAACACGGCCAACATGGAGAAGGTACTGGGTTTTCTCGAACAGAAATGGAAGGCACTACGCCCCGAAGAACCCTTTGAGCACACGTTCCTGAACGAAGATTTTCAGAAGAATTACCAGGCCGAAGTTCGCACATCACGCATTGTCAGCTACTTCACGGCTATTTCCATCCTGATTTCGTGTCTGGGTCTGTTTGGACTGGCGGCTTTTGCGGCCCAGCAGCGGACGAAGGAAATTGGCGTGCGCAAGGTGCTGGGCGCGTCGGTGGCTAACATCGTGCTGCTGCTTTCCAGGGATTTTCTGAAGCTGGTACTGATTGCCATCCTGATTGCCTCACCGTTGTCGTGGTGGGCCATGAATCAATGGCTGCAGGATTTTGCGTACAAAATTGCCATTCCCTGGTGGGTGTTTGTGTTGGCCGGTGGGCTGGCGCTTTTGATCGCATTCATTACCGTCAGTTTCCAGAGCATCAAAGCCGCCCTGATGAACCCGGTGAAAAGTTTAAAAACGGAATGAAAAAGGCCGGGAGAGAAACGTCTTCGCCCTCCCGGCCTTCCTTCTTTCACCTGTTTCTTTCTACGTATATGCTTCGCAACTACCTGAAAATCGCCTGGCGCAACCTGATTAAACACCCGACAACAACGGGCATTAATATCGTTGGGTTGACCACGGGGCTGGCCACCTGTCTGCTGATTGGGCTGTTTATCCGCAACGAATTGAGTTACGATACCTACCACGCCAAGAGCGACCGGATTTACCGGGTCAATATCATTCGAACGACCGGTGCCGAAGTAGACCGGTCGGGCATTACACCGTATCCGCTGGCCCCAGCCATGCGAACCGACTTTGCGGACTGGCCGAAAATCGCCCGGATTCACGCCGATCAGGATTTGACCGTTCTGGTTTCGCCGGAAAAGGTATTTTCGGCCGACAACGTGGTTTTTGCCGAACCGGAACTGCTCGATCTCTTTGATTTTACGTTCCTTACCGGAGATGGCCGGGCCATTTTGAGTCAGCCCAACCAGGTCATTCTGAGCGAAACGACGGCCCGGACCTATTTCGGCACGGTTTCGCCCATTGGCAAGACCCTGCGCATCGGAAACGACCTGACGGCGGTGGTCAAGGGCGTGATGCAGGACATTCCGGCGCAGTCGAACCTGCCCGCCAGCATGCTGGTGTCGTTTTCGTCCATGAAAACCTTTTTCTCGTTCGGCATCGACGAGTGGGGTCTGCGTTCCGGCGGCAGTGTCTTTGTAGCCTTGCCCGCAGGGCGTTCGCCTGAAGACTACGCGGACCGGTTGCGGCAGGTTGAAAAGAAATACTTTTCCGGCCGGGATGGCGATACCAGCGAGCTGGTGCTGCAACCGTTGCGGGATATCCACTTCAACCCGACTTTTGAAGGAACGATTCTTACCCCGGCCATTTCGCCGACGTACCTCTACGTGTTCGGCGCGGTCGGTTTATTTGTGCTGCTGATTGCCTGCGTCAACTTCATTAATATGTCGACCGCCCGCGCCATGACGCGTGCCCGGGAAGTGGGCGTTCGGAAGGTGATTGGTGCGACGCAGGGGCAACTGGTGGCGCAGTTTCTGAGCGAAGCCTTCTGGGTAACGACTTTTTCGGCGGTGCTGGCATTGTTGATTACTTACAACGTCCTGCCGCTGGTTAACGACTTTATGCAGAAGCAGATTGCTTTTGTGTGGAGCGAGTCGGTGCTTCTGCTGGCGGTTCTGGCATTGCTGACCGGGCTGCTGGCGGGTTTATATCCGGCCTTTTTTCTGTCCCGGTTTCAGCCCGTCCGGGTCCTGAAAACCGCGGCTGAACCGGGGCGGGGCGGAGTCGCCTGGTTGCGGCAGGGGCTGGTGGTTTTTCAGTTTACGATTTCGCTGGTGCTGGCGGTAGGCGTTTTAATTGTGTACCAGCAAATGAGCTTCTTCCGGCAGAAAGATCTGGGATTCAGTCAAAAAGCCATTCTGTCCGTGGGCTTGCCCAAACAGAATGATCTGAACGCCCTGCGCCGGTCGTTGCAGCAGGTTCCGGGCGTTGAACAGGTCTCACTGGCACTGGGTGCCCCAACCTCCCGCAACAATTTCGGAACGGATATACGCCTTGATCCCGCCAATCCGGCTAAAAAAGTATCCATTGCCCTCAAACTGGCCGATGCCGATTACCTGAATACGTATGGATTGAAGCTGGTGGCCGGACGCTTCTTTGAACACCGGGATACGCTGGGAATGGCAAACAGCATTCCGGAGGAGAAACGGCGGTATGCCTTCGTGGTCAATGAAAATCTGGTAAAAACAATGGGGTTAGCGAAACCGGAGCAAGCCGTTGGTCGCAAAATCCGATTGGGTTTAAACGACATTACGGCCGAAATTATCGGGGTGGTTCGGGATTTTCACACCAGTTCGTTGCGCGAGCCGATCGTACCGATGGTGATGATGAACTTCCCGTCGTTCTATTATTCGGCGGGTCTGAAATTGAACACGCAGGATTACGCCCGGACGCTATCGGCGGTCGAAACCACCTGGAAGAAGTTTTACCCCGACGCTCTGTTCGAAGCCAAATTTCTGGACCAGAGTCTGCAGGAACTCTACGAGAACGAGCAACGGCAATTTACGCTCTTGCGGGTGTTTGCGGGGCTGGCGCTGGTGATTTGCTGCCTGGGCCTCTGGGGATTGGCCAGCTTCATCATCGAACGCCGGACGAAGGAAATTGGCGTGCGCAAGGTGCTGGGCGCGTCGGTCAGTAGTATTGTCGCGTTGTTGTCCAGGGATTTTCTCAAACTGGTGCTGGTCGCCCTGGTGATTGCCACACCGATTGGCTGGTACGCGATGGAAAGCTGGCTGAAGGAGTTCAGTTACCGCATTGAGGTAGAGTGGTGGGTGTTTGCGCTGGTGGGTACGGGCGCGGTTCTCATTGCCTTTCTGACGGTGAGCTTCCAGAGCATTAAAGCCGCCCTGATGAACCCGGTCAGGAGTTTAAAGTCCGAATAACTTTGTCATGAACCGGACTTACGCGGATGAAAAGGAGGAAGGAAGGGCTTTTCTCTCGTAAATTCCTCCGGCCGACGGCTTTAACCGGCGTACCTCCAGTTCATGACCCCGATGTGATATGCTGCAAAATTACTGGAAAATAACCGTTCGGACGTTGTTGAAAAACAAGGTCTATGCCCTAACCAACGTGCTGGGACTCAGTGTCGGTATGGCGGCCTGTGGCTTGATTGCGCTCTACATTTTTAATGAATGGCGGGTGGATCGGTTTCACGAAAAAGGTAACCGGATTTACCGGGTGGTGACCAATACCGTCTCCGCGGGCACAGCCGAACGCGCGTCCAATACCGTCGGTCGGCCGCTGGCCCGGGCCATTCGGCAGGAAGTGCCGGAGGTGGAAGCGGTCGTGCCGGTGCATTGGGCCAACTTTCCGATTAAGCACAACAACCGGTATTTCTTCGAGAAGGAATTATACGTCGGGCCGGATTTCCTGACCACCTTCACCTTCCCGATGCTGGAAGGCGACGCCAAAACCGCCCTGAGCGAACCGTATACGCTCGTGTTGACCGAAAGCACGGCCCGGAAGTATTTTGGTAGCGGACCGGTTGTGGGAAAGACGCTGATGTTGAACGATACCTTGCCGTTCCGGGTAACGGGCGTGATGGCCGAGCCGCAGCCGTCGCACCTTGATTTTCAGGTACTGCTTTCCTTGCCGACCTATTACGCCCAGGGCAATACCGTAGAGGGCGAATGGTTTACCTGGGATGAGTTCTGTTACGTGCTGCTGTCCGAAAATGCCGATCCTGCGCTGGCGGAGCGGAAAATTGCGGCTCTACCCATGAAGCACAACGGGCCTGAATACCGGGAAAACGGTATTCAGGTGACGCAGTCGCTGGAGCCCGTTTCCCGGATTTACCTGCATTCCACCGGTATTCCGGACCCAGGCGGGGCCAACCGAACCGCGGGCAGCGCCCAACAACTTCAATTGCTGGCGGCCATCGGGCTATTTCTGCTGGTGCTGGCCGGAATCAATTTCGTGAATCTGACCACGGCCCACCAGGGCGAGCGGGCGAAGGAAGTGGGCGTTCGGAAGGCCATCGGAGCCGGGTATACGGCTTTGGTGGGGCAGTTTTTGAGCGAGTCAATTCTGCTGGCCTTTCTGGCCGGTTTGCTGGCCGTCGTGATGATGCTCACGGCTTTGCCCTTTCTGAATGAACTAACCGGAAAACCCATTCCCGCAGCCCTTTTAACCCAACCGGCGACCCTGCTGATTGGCCTCGGCTTTTTGCTGCTGACGGGCCTGCTGGCGGGCTGGTATCCGGCTTTGCTGCTGGCCCGGTTCCGGCCGGTGGACACGATGAAAGGGCGGTTGGTGACAACCCGGGGGGCGGGGCTTCGGCGGGGGCTGGTGGTTTTTCAGTTTGGCATTTCGCTGATTCTTATCATCAGTACCATGGTGGTAATCCGGCAGTTGCGGTTTATGCAGGGCCAGAGCCTGGGCTTCGATAAAGAACGCGTGCTGACGGTCGAACTGCGCAAGTTGCCGCGGCTGGATTTTATTCAGAATTACGAAAGCCTGAAGCAGCAGGTGGCGGCTTTGCCCAACATCAAGTCCATCACGGGTGTGTCGGCTCTGCCGGGACGGGACGGCTGGTCCGGCCAGATTGTGTATCCGGAAGGCCGTCCGCACGGGCAAACGCTGTCGATGGAGGTCATTCCGGTGGATCATGATTACGTGAAAACCCTGGGGCTGACCGTCCGCAGCGGGCGCGATTATTCCCGGCAGTTTTCGACCGACGCCGGGCAGGCGGTATTGCTCAACGAAGCCGCCTGTCAGGCGATTGGCTGGAAAGCCGACGAAGCCGTCGGCAAGCGCATCCAGACGGCGGGCCTGTCCGACGGGCGCGTGATTGGCGTTCTGGCCGACTTCCATCAACACGGTTTGCGGGAAAAAATCAAGCCGGTGCTGACCTTCATTACGCCCGCTTACACGTACCGGTATCTGTCGCTCCGGCTGGGGGCGGGCGACGTACGCGCTTCCGTGGCGGAGGTTGAACGGTTTTGGCGCAAGCGTTTTCCGGGTTACGAATTTGATTACTACTTTCTGGATGAGGACTTTAACCGGCAATACAAAACCGAGCAGCAACTTTCCACGCTCGTTGGCATCTTTGCCGGCCTGGCCATTTTTATTGCCTGCCTGGGCTTATTCGCCCTGACGACATTTACCGCCGAAAAGCGGACGAAAGAAATCGGCATCCGCAAGGTGCTGGGTGCATCCGTCGCCAGCATTGTAACTTTGCTCTCGAAAGATTTCCTGAAACTGGTTTTTGTTTCAATCCTGATAGCCTCGCCGGTTGCCTGGTACGTGATGAGCCATTGGTTGCAGGAGTTTGCCTACAAAATTGAAGTCGGCTGGTGGATTTTTGTGCTCGCGGGGGCGGGCGCCCTTTTCGTTGCCTTCCTGACGGTCAGTTTTCAAAGCATCAAAGCCGCGCTGGCCAATCCCGTAAAGAGTTTAAAAACGGAGTAAAACCGTTCGAACACGGGGAAGCAGATTCAAAATACCGCGTAGTCGTTTTCATCAAACCTTCATCCGTCTCCGTTCAAGAGCGCTGTTGATATGCTACAGAACTACCTCAAAATTGCCTTCCGCAACCTCCGGCGCAACAAGCTGTTTTCGCTCGTCAACATCGTTGGGCTATCGCTCAGCATGGCCGTCGGAATCGGTATGCTGATCAATCTGAAAGAGGGCTTCGAAACCGATCATTTTCACCCGTTCCTGGACCGTACCTTCCGGGTGCTGACCGACGCCAGCACGCCCGAGGGGCGGACGCGCTGGGCCACAACCCCGCAGCCCGTTGCGGCTCCGATCCGGCAGATGAGTATGGTCGAAGAGGTGGTGCAGGTGCGGCAGGGCGGGAGCGTCCGTGTGCTGACGGATCGGGGTGAAATAGCGGTTAATACGGCTTTCACCGAACCTTCCTTTTTTCGGGTTTTCGGTTTTTCGCTGGCAACGGGCAATGCCAGTACGGCTTTACAATCCCCGCAGACGGTTTTACTGAGTCAGCGCGTGGCATCCCGGCTTTTCGGGGAACAGAACGCGGTGGGGCAGACGGTGTTGTTTGATGGCTTGGGCCGTTTTGCGGTGGCCGGCATCATTCAGGAGCCACCCCTGCGCACGCACCTGCCCGTTGAAGCGGTTTTCTCGCTGCAAGCCGCCCGGAGCCTGGAGAAAGCGGGCCGGATCCCGGTGCTGTCGGATCAGTGGGCGGATTACAAAACCACGGCTACGTACGCCCTGCTCAAATCCGCCGATGATGCGGCAACGTTCAGCCAGTTGGTGGGTCGGATGGGGCAAAAACCCAACGCTGCGGACCACCAGACGGCGCTGGCTTTTTCGGCGCAGCCCATTGAAGACATTACGCCCTGGAACCCGGCCATTCAGAATGACCGGCACGCGGGCATGAACTGGACCGGTATTCGTCAGAGTTTGTTTTTGATTGCCGCCCTGACCCTGCTGGCGGCTTTTAATTATACGAGCCTTTCGCTGGCGCGTTCACTCACCCGGGCCAAAGAAGTTGGCATTCGAAAAGCCAGCGGGGCGCTGGGAAGACAGATTTTGGGCCAGTTCCTGACCGAATCGACGATCATCGCGTTGTTTTCGCTGCTGGTTGGATTAATCCTCTGGCACACGGTGGTCAACTCCGGCTGGTTGCCCGAATCCGAAGGGCAGGCGTCCTGGCCGGACATTCAGCTACTGAGCTGGCTGTTGCTGTATGCACTGCTGACGGGTGTGGTCGCCGGGGGTGTTCCGGCGGGCTTGCTGTCCCGGTTGCAGCCCGTCCAGGTGCTGCGGAATCTGCAAACGGTTCGGCTGTTCCAGAGTGTTGGTTTTTACCGGGTTCTGATCGTCATTCAGTTTGCCGTTACAACCATGCTGATGGTTTTTCTGGTGGTTCTGCGCGATGCCGGTATTCATACCAGCGACCAGCTCCGGAGCGTATTGCCCACAAATGTCGTGCTTTTGTCGCTGCGGGGAGTACCGGCAGAAACGGTTAAACCGCAGTTGGAGCAACTCAGTCAGGTTCGGCGCGTTACGGCCACGAGCCAGGTGGCCATTTACCCGGCCACCATTCCCTGTACGTTGCAGGTAGCCGGAACGTCGCCAAAGGCCGTGTTTTCCAAAGCCATTGATGAAAACTACGTTTCTGTTTTTGGGCTGACGATGCAGGCGGGTCGCAACCTGCCGCCGAATCTGTCGCCCACGCAGGAGCAATACGTGCTGGTGAACGAGCAACTGGCGCGTCAACTGCCCGGCAACAAACCCGAAACCGCCGTTGGGCAGCGCATTCGGATCGACTCCGTCGATGTGCAGATTGCGGGCGTGCTGGCCGAGCCCGACGCTCAGTTGTCGCCCATTCCGCCCACGGTTTATCGGTACAAACCCGCTCAGGCTTCGTTGCTGGCTCTGGAAACCGAACCCGGTAGCGAGTCCGCGGTTCTGGAAGCCAGCCGCCGGATCTGGCAGGACCGCGTACCCGACCGCCTGCCCGAAGTCTACCAGTATGATGAAAAAATCAACGAGGATTTTCAGAAAGGACTCGGGACGATAAATCTGTTTTTCGGCTTCTTCTGCGGACTGGTTATGCTGGTGGCCTGTCTGGGCATTCTGGGCATCTCGGCTTACGCGGTGGAAGTACGAATCCGCGAGATCGGTATTCGTCGGACGCTGGGTGCGAGTTCCGGGGAGGTGATCTGGACGCTCTCAAAAACGTTTGTTAAACTGCTGTTGTGGGCGGGCGTTTTTGGGCTACCGGCGGGCTGGTTCTGCGGAAAACTGCTGCGCGACCGGATGGCTTCCGGGGTTGACCTGGGGCCGGTCAATTTGCTGGTCGGGTTTGGCCTGGTGGTGCTGGTGGGCGGGTTGACCGTCCTCTCGCAAACTGCAAGGGCTACCCGGATAAAACCAGCGGATGTGTTGCGGGGCGAATAAACCGGTTGACCCACATCCTTTAGATGCATTCAGAATCAGCCAGCGAATATATCCATAATACCTACTGTGATGCTACGGAATTATTTTAAAATCGCCTTTCGAAACCTGCGGAGAAACAAGGTTTTTTCCGGAATCAACGTGTTTGGCCTGGCCGTCGGGCTGGCGTCCTGCCTGCTGCTGTTTATCTATATTTCGCACGAACTGAGCTACGATAACTTCCACTCCAATGCTGATCGGATCGTGCGCGTGGTGATGGAGTACAGCATGGAAGGCCAGGTGAGCCGGGTGCCGCAAACCGGTACCAAAGTAGCACCGGAGTTTGGGCGCCAGTTTCCGGAAGTCGAATCCGGCGTTCGCATGGAGAGCCGTCCGGCGGTGGTTAGTTACGAAGACCGGCGGTTTAGCGAAAAACGGGTTGTGTATGCCGACTCCGCCCTGTTTTCCATCTTTTCGTTCCCGTTGAAGCAGGGCAATCCGAAAACCGTCCTGGCCGGGCCTAATCTGGTGGTTTTGTCGGAGTCAACGGCGAAAAAGTATTTTGGCAGTCAGAATCCGGTCGGAAAAACCGTGCGGATCAACGCCGGAGGTGGCGATAAAGAGTACGCGGTGACCGGGGTGGTGGACGATTGCCCGAGCCATTCGCAGATCCAGTACGATCTGCTGGCGTCGTTTACATCCCTGTCGGCTTCCAAAGAAGAGCAGTGGTGGTCGGCCAATTACGCGACGTATCTATTGTTGCGCAAACCGGAGTCCATTGCAACGCTACAGGCCAAAATTCCGGGCTTTATGAAAACGCAGTTTGGGCCGAACGGAATGACGGGTGGTAACTATTTAACTTACAGTCTGGAGCCGCTTCGTCAGGTTCACCTGCATTCGGACGTGGAAGGGAGTTTCGAGCCCAACGGCGATCTGCTTTACATCTACATTTTTGGCTCGGTAGCCGTGTTGATTCTGGTCATTGCCTGCGTTAATTACATCAATCTGGCCACATCGCGGGCCGTGGAGCGGGCGCAGGAGGTGGGCGTTCGGAAAGTGATGGGGGCGCAGCGGACCCAGTTGTTCGGGCAGTTTATGGGGGAATCGCTCCTGGTAACGTTTATGGCCCTGCTGGTCGGCCTGTTGCTGGTTTATCTGAGTCTGCCGTTTTTCAACGATCTGTCCGGCCGTTCCTTCTCGTTCGAGGTACTGATGCGGCCGGCGAGTGGAGCGGGCCTGGTGGGCGTTGGCGGACTGGTTAGTCTCGTCGCGGGTGGTTACCCGGCGCTGGTCCTGGCCCGGTTTGAGCCGGTCCGCGTTCTGAAAGGCCATTTGAAAACCGCCGGGGCCGGGCAATTCCGCCGGGTGCTGATCGTATTCCAGTTTGCAATCACGGCTTTTCTGATTGTCTGCACCCTGCTGGTCCGCAACCAGTTGTCGTACATTCATGATAAAAAGCTCGGGTACAGCAAGGAACACGTCCTGGTGCTGCCCGCCGACCAGCAGGTGAACGAAAAGATCCGGGCGCTAAAATCCGAATTTAAGCAAAACGCCGATGTTAAGCAGGTGGCGCGGGCGTACGAATCGCCGGTTTTCATTAATGGGGGTTACAGCATGCACCGGGTGGGAATGCCGGATGACCAGTATAAATCCGTGACGGCCCTGCCGGTTGATGAGGATTTCGTTAAAACCATGAATCTGCGGATTGTGGCCGGTCGTGATCTGACGGCGAATGATTTTCAACGGGCCACCGTGCCCGGCGTGGACAGCCTGACGTACTATCATTTCATCCTGAACGAATCGGCGGTGAAGGAACTCGGCTGGAAGTCACCCCAGGAAGCCATCGGTCAGAAAATGGACATGGGGTACGGACGACGGGGCGAAGTGGGCGCGGTGGTCGAAGATTTTCATTTTGCCTCCATGAAGCAGAAAATCAGTTCGCTGGTGCTGTTTCCGGAAGACGGCGGCCACGTTGTGCTGGTCAAGCTGTCGGGAAGCCGGTTGCCCGGTACGCTTCAGTTTCTGGAGGAGAAATGGAAAACAATCGTTTCCGGTCGGCCTTTCGAATACGAGTTTCTGGACGAAGAATTTGACAAACTCTATTCCGCTGAAGCCCGTACGGGCAAAATCTTTACGGTTTTTGCGAGCCTTTCGGTTTTGCTGGCTTGCCTGGGCCTGTTTGGGTTGTCGGCCTACACCACCGCGCAACGCACCAAAGAAATTGGCATCCGCAAAGTGCTGGGCGCATCGGTGCCGAGCATTGTGCTGCTGCTTTCCAAAGATTTTCTAAAACTTGTCGTCGCTGCCATTGTGCTGGCATCACCGCTGGCGTGGTGGGCCATGAACCGCTGGTTGCAGGATTTTGCCTACCGCGTAGACGTAACCGGGTGGGTGTTCGTGATCGCTGCCCTGATTGCCGTTGGCATTGCCTTCCTGACGGTCAGTTTCCAGAGCATCAAAGCCGCCCTGATGAATCCCGTGAAATCATTGAAAACCGACTAGTTTATTCCGGCGGGTGGCCCGTTTTTACCCGCGGAATTCCGGTTCAGCCAACTTTGTTCAGACCGTTCGACAGCGTATGTTTTTCAACTACCTCAAAATTGCCTTTCGCCAACTGCGGGCGAATCGGTTGTTCAGCTTCCTGAACATTCTTGGACTGACCGTCGGGCTGGCCGTCAGCACGTTCATTGCCCTGTACGTCTGGCACGAGTTTCACTACGACCGGCACCATCCGTTTGCCGACCGGACGTACCGCATCCTGTCCGTCTCGAACTATGGCGGCCAGGATGTGTCGTTTCCGGGAATGCATGAATCCGTCGGTACGGCCATTAAACGCCAGATTCCGGAGGTAGAGGAAGTCGTGCGGATGACCGACGGCCTGGGTGATGTGGTCCTGCAAGCCGACGCCAATCACCGGTTTAAAGAGGAAAATATTGGTTTCGCCGATGCGCCCCTGCTGGCGGTGATGGGAGTTCGGCTGCTTCAGGGAGACGCCAGAACCGCCCTCCGCGAACCGGGGCGCATTGTGCTGACGCGCCAACTGGCCGAGAAATATTTCGGTCGCCAGAATCCGCTGGGTAAAACGCTGCTATTCGACAAACATCATCCGCTGATGGTCTCGGGCGTTGTTGATGAATTGCCCACCCAGAGCGTCATCGGTTTCAATGCGCTGGTTTCGTTATCGTCAATGCCGACGCTGGGGCCGCGCTACAGGCACAGCTACCAATATGCCGGTTTTCTGACGACGTACCTTGTGCTGCGTCCGGGTGCGAACGTAAATCAGGTGGTGAAAAATCTGCAACAGGTTAAAAGCGGCTTGAAGTTTACAGACCAGTCGGCGAAGTACGTTCTCGAAGGACTGCCATCGCTGCACCTGGACAGCCGGATTGCGCAGCAGGGCGCCCGGCAGTCGCTCTACATCCTATTGACCGTTGCCCTGCTGATTCTGGTGCTGGCCGTCATCAACTACGTCAGTCTAACCACCGCCCGCGCCACCAAACGCGCCCGCGAAGTAGGCGTTCGGAAAGCCGTGGGCGGACAGCGCAACGAGTTGATCGGGCAGTTTTTTACCGAATCCTTCCTGACCACCACGTTGGCTTTTGTTCTGTCGTTGCTGGTTTTGCAGGGCTTGTTTCCGTGGGCCAACCGGGCGTTGAATCTGTACATGGACAACCGGGTCTTGTGGCAGGGGCCTTACTGGGCCCTAATCGGCTTTTTATGGCTTGGATGTTCGCTGCTGGCGGGCAGTTATCCCGCGTTGCTGTTGTCGCGGTTTCGGCCTCAAGAGGTGCTGAAAGGAACCCTGAGTTCGGGCCGGAACGGCAGCAAGGTTCGGCGGGTGTTTACTACCGTCCAGTTTTCGGCTTCCATCGGGCTACTCATTTGCAGCATCGTGCTCTACGCTCAAATGCGGTTTCTACGCACCAAAAACCTGGGCATCAACCGGGCACAGGTCGTGGCTGTGCACATCGACGGTGAGATGGCCCGGCAATTTCCCGCCCTGCGCGACGAAGTGCGGCAGTGGGCCCGGCCCGAAAATGTAGCGGTTTCCAACACGGCGCTGTTTACGGACGACGTAACGACGTACTTTCTCAGCACCGCCCAAACTAAAAAACAATTGATGGTGAACACGTTGCTGGTTGATCGGTCCTTTTTGGGCATGATGGGCATTCGCTGGAAATATCCGCCCGTCGATTGGGAGACGGGATCGGTTACCAACGAGCTGACCGTTTACAACGAAACCGTCATGAAAGAAGCCGGTATTCAGGGAAATCCGTTGCGGCAGGCAACCCCGTTCAAGGAGTTTCGGACGGATGGCGTGGTGGCTGATTTTCACATTCATAGCCTGCGCGGGGCGGTGTCGCCCATGATGCTGACCATCACCAGTGACACCAACCGCACCCTGGTGGACAACGGCGGTTATCTGCTGGTTCGATTCAATCCGCAGACCGACGTTTCGCAGTCGCTCGGTGCGCTTCGGGCCATCTACGACCGGCACCAGCCCGTAGCGCCTTTTGATTACTATTTTCTGGACGACGCCTATAACGCGCTTTACGAAAAAGAGCAGCGACTGATGCGGCTGTTCAACGGTTTTACGGGCCTGACGCTGCTGGTGGCCTGTCTGGGTCTGCTGGGACTCATTACATTTTCGGTGGAAGCCCGCACCAAAGAAATCGGAATTCGCAAGGTGCTGGGCGCATCCGTCGCCAGCATCGTTACGCTGCTCTCCACCGACTTCCTGAAGCTAGTCCTGATTTCCATGCTGCTGGCGTCCCCCGTTGCCTGGTACGCAATGGATAAATGGTTGCAGGATTTTGAATACAAAGTCACCATCGCATGGTGGATGTTTGCTTTGGCGGGTGGCTTTGCCGTCGTTCTGGCGGCCCTGACGGTTTCGTTGCAATCCATCAAGGCGGCTTTGATGAACCCGGCGAAATCGTTGAAAACGGAGTAGGAGGGCGGTGGGCGGTTTCAACGGGAATCGCTGCCCGCCAGTTCACCCGACCGATTGCCGGTAGGAAGTCGGGGTGGTGCCTTCGAGCATCTTGAATAACCTCGAAAAATAGTGCAGGTTGTTGAAACCGGCCTGGTAGCAGACCTCCGTTACGGTGATGGCCGGGTTGGTTAGCAGGCGCTTCGCCAGGTTGATGCGTTCGCGGATGATGTATTCCATGGGCGATAAACCAAAATCTTCTTTGAATAACCGGAAAAAGCCCGATTTGCTCATGCAGGCTTTCTGGCAGAGGACGTCAATCCCGATTTTCTCGGTCAGGTGCTCCCGGATGTAGTCAATAACGGCCGCAAAGCGGTTGGTGGCAGGTAGACTGTTTTCCACCGGTGCCATATTCTGGGTCTGGATAACCCGGATGAGGAGCGATTTGAGCGTGAGATCGGCCAGTGCATCCTTCGCCGGATCATCCTCCATGCTGATGCTGATGAGCCGGTTCATGACGTTGGCCAGCTCCCGATTGTTGTAAAAATGGTATTGGCTGAAGTTTAACTTCCACTCCCCGAGGGCGTCCTGCCTCGGGTAATAGTCGTTGAGAAAATGCAGCGTCTGGTTGACCACCTGCCAGTCCAGGGCAATGGTGGCGCATTGCACCGGGTGCCTGTCATCGGCTTCTGGAAAGTCTACCTTCATCGAGATGCCTTCGGGAAGAATAACCGTTTCACCCGGCAGAAAATCAAAGCCTGCTCTCTCGGACAAGTACATCACTTTCCGGCCCCGCATCATGCTGGTAATCACCAGACCGTCGTACGATAGCACGACGCCGGAACAGGGGTGGTACGTCTCGAAAATATTAAGTTCGTACTGGTTCAGGTTGAAAACACGCCGATGCTCCACCAACGAATGCAGCTCTTTGGAATCGGACAGGTTGATGGGGGCCAGTTTGCAGCCGCAGAGGTTTGCCTGTTTTGTCGTCATATTTTAAAGAAACGGTTTTTGGGAGAGAGGCCATTCGTTTTTCAGTAGGATTGGATAATAATATTATTTATTGGTATTATCGTGTAAATTCACCGCCGGGTGCTTTTACTAGCTTTGCTTACAGGAAGTTATGCTACGAGTGGCGTAAACAGTTTAACCCCGAAAGTCATGAGCATCACGTTAGAGCAAGCAGAGCAGGCTGTAAAAGCGGCCAAAGCCAAGGCAACCGAGATCGGAACCCTGATGAACATCGCCGTAGTGGACGCGGGTGCCAACCTGAAGGCGTTTGTGCACATGGACGGTGCGTGGCTGGGGTCGATTGATATTTCGCAGCGGAAAGCCCGAACGGCCCGGTATTTTGACATGCCGACCGGCGAAATCGGCAAACTTTCGCAACCCGGCGGTTCCCTGTACAACATCGAACATTCAAACGGCGGCCTGATTACATTCCCGGGAGGCATTCCGATTAAAGATCAATCCGGAGAAATCATCGGAGCCATTGGTGTGTCGGGCAGTACCGTTGAAAATGATCACACCGTTGCGCAGGCCGGTGTTGATGCAATTAGTGAATAAACCCCTAAACCTTTCCAACTATGTGTCAAAACCACGGTGTTGCGTACATCAAACCCGGTGTCGTTGAAGTACAATCCATTGAGTATCCGAAGCTGGCGCTCGGCGACCGCAAATGTGAACACGGCGTTATTCTGCAAATCGTCTCCACCAACATCTGCGGCAGCGACCAGCACATGGTGCGCGGACGAACCACGGCTCCGGCCGGGCTGGTGCTGGGCCACGAGATTACCGGCCTGGTGATCGAAGCCGGGCGGGATGTGGAGTTCATCAAAGTCGGCGATCTGGTGTCGGTGCCGTTCAACATTGCCTGCGGCCGATGCCGCAACTGCAAAGTCGGCCAAACCGGTATTTGTCTGAATGTCAATCCATCACGTCCTGGTGCGGCTTACGGCTACGTCGACATGGGCGGCTGGGTTGGCGGACAGGCCGAATACGTCATGGTGCCCTACGCTGATTTCAACCTGCTGAAATTTCCGGACAAAGATCAGGCAATGGCTAAAATCCGGGATCTGACGCTGCTGTCGGATATTTTCCCGACGGGTTACCACGGCGCGGTTTCGGCGGGCGTTGGGCCGGGTTCGATTGTGTACGTGGCCGGGGCGGGGCCGGTCGGGCTGGCCTGCGCGGCTTCCTGCCACCTGCTGGGGGCGGCCGTGGTCATCGTCGGCGATATGATTCCCGAGCGGCTCGAACAGGCCAGAAGCTTCGGGTGCGAAACCGTCGATCTACGGAAAGACACCCCGCTGGCCGATCAGATTGCCGCCATTGTGGGCGTACCGGAAGTCGATTCGGCGGTCGATTGCGTGGGGTTTGAAGCGCGCGGCCACGGTTCAGAAGCCGGTACGGAACATCCGGCTACGGTTTTGAATGCCGTCATGAGCGTAACCCGGGCGGGCGGGGCCATCGGCATTCCGGGGCTGTACGTTACGGGCGACCCCGGCGCGAAAGACGATGCCGCCAAAGAAGGCAGCCTGAGCATCCGGATTGGGCTGGGCTGGGCCAAATCCCACTCGTTTTACACGGGCCAGTGTCCGGTGATGAAGTACCACCGGCAGTTGATGAACGCCATCCTGTACGACAAAATCCAGATTGCCAAAGCCGTTAATGTGGAGGTCATTACGCTTGACCGGGCTCCGCAGGGGTACCAGGATTTCGATAAAGGAGCCGCCAAAAAGTTTGTGATCGATCCGCACGGCATGATTCCCAACTGAGCGGCTTAGCAAGTCCGTAAAACGGTTTTCTAAGACTTGTCCGTAAATGTACGCCCGGCGTCCGTTTACGGACATTTTATTTTATTTTCTTGCGATATAAAATTGAATTTCAGGGGGTTGTGATAAGTGGTATGTGGTTTGGTCGGACTTAGCATGATACGTGGCTCCTGCCCACGGCTTTTATCCTATGATACGCAACTACATTAAAATCGCCTGGCGGAATTTGCTGAAAAACAAGGTGTTTTCGTTCATCAACAGCGTCGGCTTGTCGGTCGGATTAACCTGCTGCCTTCTCATTGCCGCTTTTGTTGACGATGAACTCCGTTACGACCGGTATCCGGTCAAGGCAGAACAGATTTACCGGGTGGGCGTTCGCCTGACCGGCAACGGAGCCGTTACGGAGTTTCCCAACGCGGATGTGGCGGTTGGGCGCGGTATTCAGCAGGCATTTCCCGAAGTCGAAGCATCCACGCGCCTGTTCCGGTGGAACCAGATTTTCGTCCGCTACCGGGAGAAAAACATCAAGGAAAAAGCAATTGCCATCGTCGATTCGAATTTTCTGGACATTTTCTCCATTCCGTTTCTGGCGGGCGATCCCAAAACGGCCTTGCGCGACCCCGGCTCCGTGGTGGTTACCCAAGCCTTTGCCGAACGGTTTTTCGGTTCAGAACCGGCGCTGGGCAAAATTCTGAAGTTTGGGCAGGACCAGCAGGCGCGGAAGATCACGGGCGTCATCGAAGCCGTTCCGAGAAACAGTCATTTTCACTTCGACCTCTTTTTGAGCGTGGCCGGGGAAACCTTCGCCCAGCGGCAGGATTGGAGCAACGTCGGTTCTTACACCTATCTGGTGCTCAAAAAGGGCGCTGATCCGCAGAAACTGGAAGCGAAATTGCCGCAACTGGTGGCCGAGCACGTCGTTCCGGAAGTGCAGCGCGACATGGGCGTCAGTCGGGCCGAAGCGCAGAAGTCGGTCGAGACGTTCCGGTTTTTCCTGCAACCGCTCACCGACATTCATTTGCGTTCGGCCACCAAATACGAACTTGAGCCCAACGGCAACATCAACTACGTCTACATTTTCAGCATTCTGGCGGTTTTTATCCTGCTGTTAGCCATTGTCAACTTCACAAATCTGTCGACGGCCGGGGCGGCCAAACGCTCGAAGGAAATCGGGATTCGCAAGGTGATGGGCTCGGTGAAGGCGCAGTTGGTGGGACAATTTCTGATTGAATCCATTATCATGACGTTTCTGGCGCTGTTTCTGGCGCTCGGACTGATCTCGATGCTTCTGCCGCTCTTTAATGAATTGGCGGGCAAGCAGATTGAACTGGCGACGTTCTTTAAGGCGGAAAAGCTGATCGAGATGCTGGTTTTGGGCGCGTTCGTTGGGTTGCTGGCGGGCAGTTACCCGGCTTTTTTCCTAGCATTCTCAAAAATTACGACGGTTTTAAAAGGCGGTTCGGTGCTCCAGACGGGCAGCCGGAACGGTTTGCGCAGCGGTCTGGTCGTTTTCCAGTTCGCCATTTCCGCCATCCTCATTATTGCCACGATTGTTTCGTATCAGCAGCTCAAATTCATGCAGACCAAAACGCAGGGGTTTGACAAAGAGCAGGTTCTGGTGATTCACGACACGTATACCCTTGGAACCAACGAAACCGTGTTTAAGGATCAGCTGCGGCAGGATAGCCGGGTTGTTCAGGCCAGTCTTTCGCGCAGCGTTCCCCTGAGCAGTGATCTGCTGGAGGGGACGCAGATTTACGGAAAAGACGCCGTTAAGAAGGAAAATACGAAGGAAATTTCCACCACTATTTTCCGCATTGACGATCAGTACTTACCCACGCTGGGCATCAAACTTCGGCAGGGGCGTAACTTTTCCAAAGCCTTTGCCACCGACTCTTCCGCGGTTATTATCAACGAAGCCGTCGTTCGGGAGCTAGGCTGGGGAAAAACCAACCCGATCGGCAAAACGCTGGTTCGGTCGGGGCGGAAGGAGTTTACGGTGATTGGCGTGGTGAAGGATTTTCATTACGCGTCGGCACGGCAGAAAATTGCTCCGCTCATGATGCTGCTGGGCTACAATTCCGGGGCAATACAGGTGAAAGTGAAAGTGGACGATGCCGCCGGGGTTATTGCCTCAATGCGCCAAAAATGGGCAGCTTTTAACCCCCCGGCCCCCTTCACGTACACGTTTCTGGACGAGCGGTTTGAGGCTCTTTACGCATCCGAGCAGAAAACGGGCAGCCTCTTTACGGTCTTTGCGGGAATTTCCATCGTGATTGCCTGCCTGGGGCTGTTCGGCCTGGCTACCTTCACGGCTGAGCAGCGCACGAAAGAAATTGGCGTCCGGAAAGTGATGGGGGCCAGTTCGGCCAGCATTGTCCTCCTGCTGTCGAAAGATTTCCTGAAACTGGTTCTCGTTGCGGTCCTGATTGCCTTTCCGGTTGCGGGTTGGACCATGCACCGCTGGTTGCAGGATTTCGCCTACCGCATCGACCTCTCCTGGTGGATCTTTGCACTGGCGGCTCTGCTGGCCGTTGGCATTGCGCTGCTGACGGTCAGTTTTCAATCCATCAAGGCGGCTTTAATGAATCCGGTGAAGAGTTTACGAAGCGAATAATTCCAAACCTATCCTATGAGCCATGTTTAAAAATTACCTGAAAATTGCGTACCGAAACCTGCTTCGGCAGAAGAGTTTTTCGGCCATCAACATCGTTGGCCTCACCGTCGGGCTAACGTGCTGCTTCCTGATTCTGCTGTTCGTCCGGCACGAACTGAGTTACGACACCTTTCAGCAGAAATTCGACCGGATTTACCGGGTCACTTACCTGCCCAAGTTTGCGGGCCTGACCGAGCCGCTGGCCCTGACCCCACCGCCCGTCGCCCCCTTGTTGTCGGCCAATTTCTCGGAAATTGAGAAATCAGCGCGGGTTTTTCAGAGCAGTGCGACCATTGAAATGAAAAACAATCCGCAGTCGCAGCCGATCAAATACGATGAGGAACGGTTTTTCTTCGGCGATTCTACCCTGCTCAATATCTTCTCCTTCCATTTTCTGGAGGGCGATCCGCGCACGGCTTTGAACGACAAGTTTACGGTGATCATTACCGACGAAATTGCGCGGAAGTATTTCGGCAAAACCAGCCCGATCGGCAAAACGCTGTTGTACGAAGGGCGCCATCCGCTGCGGGTGACGGGGGTAGTGGAGGAGTTTCCGGATAATTCGCACATTCACATCGATCTGCTGTCGAATTACGAAACCATGTACGCGACCGAAAGCGAGGCCGTGCGGCAAAACCTGCCGCAAAACTGGGTGATCTCGCACGGCTACACTTACGTGTTGCTGCGGCCCGGTCAGTCGCCGGAGACGGTTAACGCCCGGTTTCCCAACTTCCTGACCACCTACGCACCTGCGCAGTTTGCCAAAGACATTGAATACAAACTGGAGCCGCTAAAGGATTTTCACCTTCGCTCACCAGCCCAGGCCACACCGGAAGCCCCCGGACGAATGCTCTATATTTACGTTTTCCTCGGCGTTGCGTTCATCACGCTGCTGATTGCCTGCATCAACTTCGTGAACCTGTCGACGGCCCGCTCCCTGAAACGGGCCAAGGAGGTGGGCATCCGGAAGGTGCTGGGCAGCGAAAAACAGCAGTTGATCACCCAGTTCCTGGGCGAATCGCTGTTGCTGAGTGCCGTGGCGCTGATGTTTTCATTCGTTTTGATTGCCGCGCTAATTCCGGCGCTCAACAACCTGACGGGTAAAGAATTAACCTTCCGGTATTTCCTGTCCGACGCCGGGTTGATGCTGCTGTTTGTCGGAATTGCGCTCGCAACGGGCTTGCTGTCCGGCACGTACCCCGCTTTTTTCGTGTCTGGTTTTCAGCCCATTGCTACGCTCAAAGGCAGCTTCGTGAGTGGGAAAGCCAAAGGCGGACGGATGCGCCAGGTGTTGCTGGGGGCGCAGTTTGTCGCATCGATTGCCTTGATTATTGGTGCGCTGGTGGCGTTTCGGCAACTTCATTACATGCAAAACCAGCCGCTGGGTTTTGAAAAAGACTTTATCATTACCGCCAATACCCGCAACGAGAAAATTACCAATGTTTTTGCCGACCGGTCCGACAGCACGTATTTCCGGCTGCGGACGTTCCGGGAAATGCTGCTGAAGAACCCCCGTGTCCGGCAGGTGACGCTTTCGACCCAGCCCATGGGTTCGGGGTCGGTCCGGCGGAATGTCGTGGCGGAAGGCCACACGGCGGATGAAAATATCTTCATGGGAACGATGGGCGTCGATCACAATTTTGCCGCCACCTACGGCCTGAAATTCGTGGCCGGACGGGATTTTTCCGAGTCGTTTCCGACGGACCGGACGACGGCTTTTGTCATCAACGAAACGGGCGTGAAGCAACTCGGCTGGAAGTCGGCGGCCGTCGCCGTCGGCAAGTCGATCAATATGGAAGGAAAGCAGGGCAAAATCATTGGTGTTCTGAAGGATTTTCACAACCAGTCGCTGCAACGCCCCATCGAAGGAATGATCATGACCATCGACCAGCCTTTGCTGCGGCTGTTTTCCATCAAAATTCAGTCGCAGAACCGGGCGGAAACCCTGAAGTTTATTCAGCAGGAGTGGGACCGGTATTTCCCCGAAAAAGGCTTTGCCTACACGTTTCTGGACGAAAGTTTGTCCCGGTTATACGAAAGCGAGCAGCGGCTGAGCAAGCTGATCGGTTATTTTGCCGGGCTGGCGGTTCTGATTTCGTGCCTGGGTTTGTACGGGCTGGTGTCGCTCGTCACGCAGCAGAAAACCAAGGAGATTGGCATCCGCAAGGTGCTGGGCGCCACCGTCAGCAGCATCGTCGGGCTGTTATCGCGGGATTTTGTGATTCTGGTGGTGATTTCGCTGGTCATTGCTTCGCCGGTAGCGTGGTGGGCCATGAACAAATGGCTGTCCGAATTTGCGTACAAAATCGACATGGAGTGGTGGATGTTTGCCCTGGCGGGTATTCTGGCGGTGGCCGTAACCCTGTTGACGGTCAGCTTCCAGAGCATCAAAGCCGCCCTGATGAATCCGGTCAAGTCGTTACGCAGCGAATAAAACGTTCTAAACCTGAACCATCCCTGCTCTGATTATACCTTAACGATGAACGCTCTCAAAACCACCCTGCGCCATCTTTGGCGAAACCGTTTGTTTACGGCCCTGAACATCATTGGCCTGTCGATTGGTATCAGCGGCTGCTGGGTCATCTACCGGATTGTGAGTTACGAGTTTAGCTTTGATCAGCAACAACCCAACCGCGAACGGATTTACCGGGTGGTGAGCCGGTTCAAATACGACGGAACCGAGAGCGGTAACGCCGGGGTGCCCAAACCGTTGCCCGAAGCGATCCGGCGGCAGGTGCCGGGTGTAGAGCAGGTGGTGCCGGTGTGGGATCAATGGACGCAATCCGCGCGAATTCCGGGGGGCAAAACCGGTGCAGACCGGTTTTCGGAGCCGAAAAACCAGATTATGACCAACCGCCCGTATTTTGAGCTGGTGCCGTACCGCTGGCTGGCAGGGAGCGTGGCTACGGCCCTGGATGCGCCGGATAAGGTGGTGCTGACCCAAAGCCGGGCTGAGGAGTATTTTCCGGGTGTGGAAGCCGCGAACGTGCTGGGCCGGACCATCGTGTACGACGACACGGTGGCCGTGCGGGTTTCCGGGGTGGTGGCCGATCTGGATTTTCCGAGCAGTTTCAACGCCAAGGAAATTTTTCCGCTCGAACCGAAAGGCGATGTGGCCGCGCAGTGGGGGGGAGTTAGCTCCAACAACCGCCTGTATCTCCAGTTAGCCCCCAAGGCATCTTCCCCGACGGTGCTGAAACAAATCAATGCGATATCGTATCAGCACGGCCAGGAGAACATGAAGAAATACCACTTCGAGCGGTGGCACGCCCTGATGCCGCTGGCCGATGTTCACTTTTCGACGGAATACGGCGAGAACATGCGGAAAGCCAACCGGAACGTGCTGTACGGTTTGATGGGCATTGCGGCTTTTCTGCTGGTGCTGGCCTGCATCAATTACATCAACCTTACGACGGCGCAGGTGCCGCAGCGGGCCAAAGAAATCGGTATCCGGAAAACGCTCGGCAGTTCGCGCTGGCACCTGATCCGGCAGTTTCTGGGCGAAACGCTGGTGATCACGTTTCTGGCGGTTTTGCTGTCGTATCTGCTGTCGATCTGGGTGCTGGCAACGTTCCACGAACTGATTCCGGAGGGGATGGAAAACCACGTGAGTTACTGGAAAATTGCGGCTTTTCTGCTGGGATTGATGCTGGGCGTAACGGTCTTATCGGGCGTGTATCCCGGCTGGCTGATCACCCGGGTGCAGGCCGTGAGCATCATGCGTGGACAGGCCACGGGATCGGTCGGGAAAAACCGGCTGACACTCCGTAAAAGCTTGATTGTGTTTCAGTTTGTGGTGGCTCAACTGTTTGTTGTCGGGACCATGCTGGTGGGGCGGCAATTGCATTATCTGCTGAATAAAGACCTGGGGTTCAACCGGGAAGCGGTTGTGCTGGTTCAGGTGCCCTGGAAGTTGTGGAATGACCCGGCGTATCAGGGGCGGCAGTTTACGATGCAGCAGGAACTCGCCAGACAGCCCGGCATTGCCCGTGTTGCGCTGGGCGAATCGCCAATGAACACGTCGTTCAGCAGCGATAATTTTCAGTATAGAAATAGCCGGGGGCAGGTTACCGAGCGATCCGTGTTCTACAAGACCATCGATACAACGCTGCTTGCGCTGTATAAAATACCGTTGCTGGCCGGACGAAACCTGTCGGCCGCCGATACCGTTCGGGAGTATGTGCTCAACGAAGCCGCCCTGCACGCGTTCGGTTTCCGGTCTCCGCAGGAAGCCATCGGCAAATTCATTCAGAAGCTCGACGGCCGGGCGATTCCGGTGGTGGGCGTGGTGCGGGATTTTCATACCGGGACGTTTTACCAGAAGATTGAGCCGCTGATTCTGACGAGCGAAAAGCAAAGTATGCGAACGTTCAACATCAAATTGAAGTCGTCGAATCCCGAACAGTGGCAGGCGGCCCTCCGGCAAATCGAACCCGTCTGGAAAGCGTTTTACCCCACCGAACCCTTTAAATACAAATTTTACGACAGCACTCTGGAGGAAATGTACACCAGCGAGCGAAATACGGCCCGAATCATCAACCTGGCGACGGCCGTGGCGTTGGTGATTAGTTGTCTGGGTTTGTTTGGCCTTTCGACCCTGATTGCTTACCAGCGGGTGAAAGAGGTGGGCGTTCGGAAGGTGCTGGGCGCAACGGTCCTGAGTATTGTTGGCCTGCTGACCAAAGATTTCCTGAAGCTGGTGCTGGTGGCAATTCTGATTGCATCGCCGATTGCCTACTATTTCACCGACCGATGGTTGCAGAATTTTGCGTACAAGATCGATATCGAATGGTGGATTTTTGCCGCCGGAGCCGTTATGGCCATTCTGATTGCTTTCATCACGGTCAGCTTCCAGAGCATCAGGGCGGCTTTGGCCAATCCGGTGAACAGCTTAAAAGATTCTTGATCGAACGGTTTGAATCCTGCCGGTTCTTCCATTCAAAACGGTTTGAAGTTATCAAAACCAATCTTCCATAACTATGGCCCATATCGCTATTCCCATCCCAACGATGCCCGGCAAACAGGACATCGAGATTGAAGTGACCATCAACGGTAAACGGCAGGAATTGCATTACCGTGTTGAACTGTTTTACTGGGAAGACTGCAACATCCCGACTATCGACCGCGTGGACTGCATCCGGCAGATGCTGGCGGGCTACGATCAGGACTGGACGCTCTACTACATCGGTTCGCCCACCGAGCAGTTTGTTCCCATCACGTTCGTGAAACGGGAAGACCTGGCGAAGCAGCGCCGGTTGCTCGTGGAGGAATCATGAGAAAGGGTTGCTACAACCGGAGTTGATCCGAGATCATCCGAGGCACCCGGAGCGCTAACTCCGATAAACCCCGATGTGCTCGGATCAACTCGGTGTAACAACCCTTTTTTACGACTCTTTCCGCTTAGTTTTTATCCCACCACAACGGCGTCGAAGCCTTGTCCGGCCCGTTCAGCAAAGAAGCAGCGGCTTGAACGGCTTCGGTGTTGGATTGTTGTTCAAGCAGCAGGAACGGAATCCGGCGCGGATACGAGCTGGTCGGCACATCCGTATTCACCGAGTTAACGACGGAGTACAGTTTCGGGAAACGGCTCCGGCGAACTTCCGCCCAGGCTTCAATACCGTCGGGATACAGAGCCAGCCACTTTTGGGTGCCCACCTGTTCCCGCTGGATGGCTTCGGTAGCGCCCCACTTCACGGTAATGTTCGACAGCGGGGGTGATTTTTGCTGATCCTGCGGAGCAACGGGCGTTTTCGTGCTGGCGATGTAGGCGTCAACCGCTGCGCCCGTAATGCCCCAGCCTTCCATCGAAGCCCGGATGCCGTTTTCGTAAGCCTGCTGCGCCGTAACGCCCCCGGTGTTCCAGCCGTTCAGGGCTGCTTCGGCCAGCAGAAAGTGGGCTTCAGCCGTGTGCATGATGTCCTGCCGGACCGCCAGCTGACGGTCCCAGGCCGAACCCGCGCCGGTGTTGCGAATCCAGAGCGTACCAATGTTTGAATTGTTGTCGTTCGTGTTCAGGGGATCGGTCAGCTCCGTGGGGCCGAGACCGTTCCGCAAACCTTCGTACGTTTTCGTGTTGAAGGCCGGTTGGAAATAAATGCCAATCCGGGGATCTTCGAACCCTTTCAGAACGGACTCCATCGCGGCACTCATCCGGAATTCACCCCAGCCAGAAATCGTGGCCAGACCGTTGTTGTCGCCACCCGCCAGGTTTTTCACCATGTAGGCGTTGTCGGTAGTTGCCGTCAACAGGCCACCGGCAATGGCGGCTTCCGCTTCGGTTTTGGCCCGGGCCGGATCCACTTTCGAAATCCGGAGCGCCAGCCGCAGCCGCAGGGTGTTGGCAAACTTGATCCATTTGTTTACATCGCCCGCGTAGATGATGTCGTAGCTGCCGTACGGTTTTTCGGTTGTTTTACCTTTTAAAACCTGGGTAGCCGCTGCCAGACGCTTGAAGAAGTCGTCGTAAATTTTGTCCTGCGGATCGTACTTAACACTGTTAGCCGGAATCCCCGCATCGAAGTAAGGTACCGGACCGTAGTAGTCCGTCAGCCGGTGGAAAGCAAATACCCACCAGATGCTGGCCAGCGCGTACTGCGACGAAGCGGGGTCGGTTTGGTCAAACAGGGTTTTCAACTGCGGCACCACCTGCGTGTAGATCGGGTTCCAGTGGGAGTTGATCCAGGTGGGGTGCATGAAATACCGGTCCGACTGGAAGTTTGGCGTCGTGGTGGCGAAGTACTGAGCAAACAAGTCGGCGTACAGGTTCTGGGCGGTTTGGTACGTTCCGGCCGCATACGAAGCCTGCTGCTGGGCCCGGGCAAACAAGTACGGGAGTTCGGTGGGCGTCAGCGTGGTAATGGCGGTTTTGCTGGTATTGATTTCGTCAAAATCGCCGGTACAGCCGCTCCAGATTCCGGCCGAACCCGCAAGCAGCCCGACCATCGACATTTTAATGAATTTATTAACTGGCATTTTCATGATACTTTCTAGCGTGTTTTGATTCTAAAAATTGAGGTTTCTCAGGTGGGCTATTTTCAGAATCCTAATTTCAAATTAAGACCAACGGTGCGGGTTGAAGGCAATGCGCCGTATTCAGAACCCTGGTAGTTGGCAGCACTGATGTTAACATCCGGATCAAACGGCAACTTACGGGTTTTCAGACCAGGAATGTCCATCAGGGCATCGCCCCGGTAGAGGAAGAACAAGTTGCGGGCCGTCAGCGACAACCGGGCATTTTTGATGAAGAAGTTCTGCGGGAACGGAATGTTGTAGCCAAACGACAACTCGCGCAGCCGGACGTTGGTGGTTGAATACGCGAAGAATTCACCCCAGGTATACCGTCCCTGCGATACGGTTTGCCAGAATTGCTCGGCTGTAACCGCTTTGGTGTTGGTTTCGCCGGTAGCCGTTACGCCCGGCAGTACCCAGCCTCCTTCGCGGTGTTCGAGCGTGTATTCGGCCGTTCCGTCATACGCCAGGTTACCGTCCGTTCCGGATACCATAATGCCGCCCACCCGGCCATCAACCAGGAAGCTCAGCACGAAGTTTTTGTAGGAGAACGTGTTGTTAAGGCCGAGCGTCAGTTTGGGGTTGAAGTTGCCGATTGTCTGGAACGCGCTCACGACGGGCAGACCGTTGGCGTTTACCAGCCGACGTCCTTGTTCGTCTTTAGCCCAGCCATACGCCTGCAGATCACCGTATGATCCGCCAGGGGCCACGACAGCCGTAGTGGTCCGGGTGTTACCACCCAGCGTCGCCGATTTGATGCCCGGATACAGCTCGATAATCTTGTTGATGTTGCGGGCCATGTTAAACGACACATCCCAGGTCAGCGCGTTGCCTTTCAGCGGAGAAGCCGTCAGCGTCAGCTCAAACCCTTTGTTGTTGATCTTTCCGGCGTTTACAAACTGGGTGGCAAAACCCGATGCCGGGGCCAAGCCCAACGACAGCAACTGGTTGACCGTGTTGCTGTTGTAGTAAGTGAAGTCGACACCTAACCGGCCATTCAGGAAACGCAGGTCCGCGCCAATTTCGGTCGATGACGAAATCTCGGGCTTCAGGTTTTCCGCTGGGCGCTGGGTGCTGCGCGAAATGAAACCACCGGTTCCCCCTTGCGAGAAAACGTACGTTTGCGCCAGGCTGTACGGTGCGGCATCGTTACCCACCTGCGCCCACGAGCCCCGAACTTTGGCAAAACTGATCCAGCTAGGCAGCTTCACGGCGTCAGACAGAATGAAGTTGGCTCCGAACGACGAGTAAATATACGAATACGGTGGCGGCAGCGTGGATGACCAGTCGTTCCGAACCGATGCATCAACCGTCAGGTAGTCGCGGAACGAAACCGAAGCTGTTCCGAAAACGTATTGCAGTTCTTTCTGGCTGAAACCGGTAATCTGGGTCAGCGCGGAAGCAAAGGACAGGTCAAAGCGGTTGGCGACCGACAGGCCGTTGGTGCTGGCGCCGACCTGCGAAAAGCGGTTGTATGTCTGACCCGCTCCGGCGTTGTAGGTAATGGCGAAGTCGTTGCTGATCTTGTTGTTTCCGGAAATGATCACGTCCATGTTACGCTCCAGCTGGTCGAGCGAAAACTCCTGGTATGAACCACCCGCACCGGCAAACAGCAGCGTATTGTTGGAGTAAGACTGTGAGTTGCGGTCGGTGTACCAGTCGTAGCTGAGCCGTCCCTGCACGTTCAGCCAGTCGGTGATGTCATATTTGGCTGATCCGAGGGCCGTTACCCGGTTGCGGGTTTCCTGGGCAAACGTCCGGTTGAGGGTCCAGTACGGGTTCATGTAAATCCCGGAGCTGGTCCAGTAAGTGGGTTTTCCGTTTGCATCTTCAAACGCGCTGTACTGGCCGATCAGATCCACGCTGCGGGGCACTTTGTAGAGGTTCATCGTCACGGAGCTTTCCTCACCCGACCGCGGTTTGTTATCAACTTTCTGGTTGATGTAGGTAATCTTGGCGTCGGTTGTCAGGCGTTTTGTGATCTGCGAATTGAGCCGCAGGTTCAGCGTGTGACGCACCAGGTCGTTGTTCGGCAGAATGCCCTGGTTGTAGTTGTGGGTATACGAAGCGTAAGTTTGAACCTTGTCGGTACCCCCCGCGATTCCTACCGAATTGTTCGTTGAGATGGCATTCCGGAAGAAGTCCTTGACGTTGTTCGGATAGGTTGTGGCCGGTGCTCCCCAGCTTGCGGCTGCATTTTCGCTGGATTTACCGCCCGCTCCCTGTCCGTAGGTATTTTGCAGTTTTGGCAGCATGAAAGGGCTTTCGGTCTGTACGCCGGAGTTGACATCTACCGATACTTTTCCGGCTTTCCCTTTTTTGGTGGTGATCATAATGACCCCGTTGGCCGCGCGCGAACCGTACAGCGCCGAAGCCGCCGGGCCTTTCAGCACGTTCATGGATTCGATGTCGTCCGGGTTGATGTTGTTGGCGCCGTCGCTGCCGTTAATCCCCCCGAAGTCACTGCTTACCTGACCCCGAACGGTGTTGTCCACCGGCACGCCGTCAATCACGAACAGCGCGTTGTTGTTACCCGTAATGGAGCGGTTTCCGCGCAGCACCACCCGCGTGGCCGAACCCGGACCCGATGAGCCCTGCGTAACCACCATACCGGCCACTTTACCCGAGAGCGTGTTCACGAAGTTGGCATCCCGTACATCCACCAGCTTCTTACCATCAATCTGCTGGGTGGCATAAGTCAGCGTTTTAGCATTCCGCTCAATACCGAGGGCCGTTACGACGACCTCGTTCAACTGCTTGGAGTCTTCCTGGAGCATCACGTCGATCACCGAACGATCGCCCACGACAATTTCCTGCGTGATGGACCCGATGAACGAGAAAATCAAAACCGTCGCGTTGTTGTCAACCGTGAGGGAATACTGACCGGCGCTGTTGGTCGTCGTACCCTTGGTGGTTCCTTTGATCACAATGTTTACACCCGGAATGCCGGCGCCGTTTGCGTCTTTCACCGTTCCGGTAATGTCTTTGGCAAGTGGAGCGTTCACTTCGTCTCCCTTCAATTTAGCATGGGCGGGTGGTTGAGGAGTTAGAAATGCCGTGCAGGTAGCCGCAAGCGCCAAAAGCGTGCATCGGCGTAAACTGCGGGAAGTCGACATTTTCTGCGTTAGAAGATGTACTGGTTTTTGCATAAGGGTAATTGTGATTTAGAAATGGTAATTTACGGTTAAGTACATATTTTCGAAGAGGAGGTGTGGAAAGGATAATTGTTTTGTGGAAAAGTTATATTATATAATAATATTTCTTTTCAGTGGCTTAAAATAGCATTTACTTGGGTAAATGGTCGGGTTATTAGTAGAAAAATTTGTTTTTTAAAACTTTTCTAAAGAACGGGGCTTCTTCCAAAAACCGCAGAGCACGGGCAAAGTAGAGGTAAAATACATAAGCATAGTTTAGAGATGGTAGCAACCTAATGTAGGTTGTTTTATGGGAAAAGTAATAATTTTTGCAATTCATTTACAAAAACGCGCAGCGTTTTTTCTACTCTCAGAAACAGGGGCGCTCCCTTTGATTCATTATTCAGGCTTAAAATGAAGCTTCCCCTGCGTAATCGCTGGATGATCTTTACACGGCTGAGGATTTTAACGGTACTGCCCGGACAAAGAAGGCCCCATCTGCAACGGGCGCCGAAACCCGGCAGCAGGGTAGCCAGTAAGCAGAACCTCCGCTAACCTCTGATTTCCTCCGCTCAACTCTGTGATACAACTTTTTTCCCTGTCCGGCAGCGAACGAACGACCGTCCGCAATCGGACAAACAAGAAGTATGTATGCTTAATAAAGTTCTGATTATTAGAGGTTTAACTTTGTTGGTATACAGTTTGATCGATTGCAGCCGTACCTTGACTGGACAGTGAACGACGAATCTTATGCTGAGCAATTACCTGAAAATCGCTTTTCGGAACCTGCTGAAACACAAAACGTTCGGCTTTATCAACATTGTCGGTGTGGCCATCGGTCTGGCGTGTTTCCTGCTGATTGCGCTTTACGTGCGCGACGAAATCAGCTTCGACCGTTTTCACACCAAAGCCGACCGCACCTACCGGGTGTTGCGGACGTTCCTCAATGCCAACGACGGAACCGTGGAGCTGAAGCTGGGAACGGTGGCTCCTCCGTTCGGGCCGCTGATCAAACAGGAGTTTCCGGAAGCGGAGCAGGTTGTGCGGACGCGTAACAGTAGCGCTTTAATCAAATACGGCGAGCACACCTACAATGAAAGCCGGGTGTTGTATGCCGAGGAAACCATTTTCAAGGTGCTGGATTTTGAGGTAGCCAGCGGCAATCCGGATCAGGCGCTGGCGAACCCTTTTTCGATTATGCTGTCGCAACCGATGGCCGAAAAATACTTCGGTAAGGAGTCGCCGATGGGCAAAAGCGTTCGGCTGGACAACCAGTTTGATTTTTTGGTAACGGGCGTTTTCAAACCGTTGCCCACGCAGTCGCACATTCATCCGGATTTTCTGGTTTCGTTCAACACGCTCAACGACAACCGTATTTATGGAGCTGAAAGGTTGCGAACCAATTGGGGCAACAACTCCTTTTTGACGTACGTTCTGCTGGCCAAAGGGGCCGATCCGGCGAAGATGGTGAAGGCCTTTCCGGCGTTTCAGAACCGGCGCATCGAACCCAAAGCGTCGACTTACTCGGTCCTGAACCTGCAAAAACTGACGGACATTCACCTGCGTTCAGATACGGACGACGCCCTGGATGCCGACGGCGATATTCGCTACGTGTACCTTTTTTCGGCTATTGGTCTGTTTATTCTGCTGATTGCCTGCATCAATTACATGAACCTGGCAACGGCCCGTTCAGCCATGCGGGCCAAGGAGGTCGGGATGCGAAAGGTGGTGGGGGCCCACCGGGGGCAACTGATCGGGCAATTCCTGAGCGAATCGCTTTTGCTGGTCATCTTCGCGCTGGGGCTGGCCGTCGCGCTGGTCGTTACCTGTTTGCCCCTTCTGAACAATTTTACGCAGAAGCAATTGACGCTAAGTCAGTTGATTAGTCCGGGGTTTCTGAGCATTGTAGCGGGTATCACGCTGCTGACGGGTCTGGTGTCGGGCAGCTACCCGGCTTTTTTCCTGACTTCGTTTCAACCCGTTAGTGTGCTGAAAGGCAAGATTGCTTCGGCCATGCGGACGGGCCGGCTCCGGCAGGTGCTGGTCGTTAGCCAGTTTACCATTGCCGTAGCGCTGATCATCAGCACGGTGGTGGTCTACAACCAGATGGATTACATTCGCAATTACAAGCTGGGCTATCAGAAAGATCAGGTCGTGCTGCTGCGGGCGGTGGAAGATTCCACGGTCGATTATGAAGCGCTGAAACAGGAACTCAAGCGGAACAGTGCAGTGCTGGCAGTTGGGCAGTCATCCCGAATTCCATCGGGGCGGCTGCTGGACTCCTGGGAAGCTTACATGGCGAAGGGCGACAGCATGGCACCTGCCAGCGTAGTCCTGAAATCGCTGTCGGTTGATCACGACTTTATTCCGACGTACGGTATGAAAATGGCCGCCGGGCGCAACTTCTCCCGGTCGTATACCACAGACGATACGGCGGCTTTTATTCTGAATGAAACGGCCACCCGGACGCTGGGCTGGAAAAGCCCCGATCAGGCCATCGGCAAAGCATTTGGCTACGGGCACCGGCGCGGGCAGATCATCGGCGTAACGAAGGACTTTCACTTCGAATCCCTGAAACAATCAATCCCACCCATTGTCCTTTTTATCGAACCCGGGCACAACAACTGGCTTTCCGTTCAGGTAGCGGGCGGGGCGGGTCTGCAAAACGGGTTGGCCCATCTAGAAGCCGTCTGGAAACGGCGCTTTCCAGAGCGGCCGTTCTGGTACGAATTTCTGGATCAGCGGTTCGGACGGCTTTACACCACGGAACAAACACAGCAGACGTTGTTTGGCATCTTCGCCGGTGTCGCCATCCTGATTTCCTGCCTGGGGCTGTTTGGGCTGTCGATGTTCATGGCCGAGCAGCGAACCAAGGAAATCGGCATTCGCAAGGTGCTGGGGGCCACAACACCGGGTTTGGTGGCGCTGCTTTCCAAAGACCTGCTGAAGCTGGTTTTGATTGCCCTCGTGCTGGCGTCGCCGGTGGCGTGGTGGGCCATGAGCCAGTGGCTGGAAGGGTTCGTTTACCGCACCACCATCAGTCCCTGGGTGTTCATTATTACGGCGCTTATCGCGATGCTCATTGCTTTCCTCACGGTTTCATTTCAAAGCATCAAAGCGGCTTTAATGAACCCGGTGAAAAGCTTAAAAACGGAATAATCTTCGGGGAAACGCGGTTCGGAAACCGCTCAGCGCACGAGTTGACCAATCCTGTAAAATCGGTTCTCGGGATTGGGGCAAGGGCTTAATTTGGGTTGATTGCCAAAACCCCTTCCACCATGCGCAAAAATTATCCTTCTTCAACCCGTAAGAAAAAATCCTTCCTGCGGGAATGGTTTGATTCCGTTCTGTTTGCGGTCATTGCGGCCACCCTCATTCGGTTTCTGACGTTCGAAGCCTACGCCATTCCCACACCGTCGATGGAAAACAGCCTGATGGTGGGCGATTTTCTGTTTGTCAGCAAGCTGCACTACGGCATCCGGACGCCCAAAACGCCTTTGCAGATACCGCTTACTCACCAGACCATCTGGGGCACGAAACTACCGTCGTACACCAACCTCATCCAACTGCCTGCTTACCGGCTGCCCGGTTTTACGGAGGTGAAAAACGGAGATGTGGTGGTGTTTAACTTTCCTCCGCCGAAGCCCGGCGAGCCCGATCATCCGGTCGATCTGCGCACGAACCTGATCAAACGCTGCATCGGGATTCCGGGCGATAAGCTGGAAATCCGGCGGGAAATGGTGTACATCAACGGCAGGGCGTTTGCGGCCCCGGCCCGCTCCCAGACCAGTTATTTCATCCGAACGGCGGAGGTGCTGAACGAGCGGTTTTTCCGGAAATACAACATCGTCAACGATTACAAATCGGCGGAAGGGCCGTTCATCAACTGGCAACCCGTTGAGCAGTACAGCGAAGCAACCAGAACCTCGGAGCTGGTGGGGTATCAGGTGACCACTACGGCCGAAACCATCGCCAAAATCAAGGAGCTCGACTGGGTAAAAGCCGTTGAGCCGCTGACCGAACCCGCCGGGCAACCGGAATCTGGAATCTACGGCGGAACAGCTTTTTCGTGGAACCGCGACAATTTCGGGCCGCTCACGGTTCCGAAAGCAGGCCAGACCATCCCGATCAATCCGCAAACCATTGCCGTATACGGACCGATCATTAGCCGGTACGACGGTAATGAAAAAGTGGAAGTAACGCCAACCCGGATTAAAATTGACGGCCAACCCATTCAGTCTTACACCTTCCGGCAGGATTATTACTTCATGATGGGCGACAACCGCCACAACTCCGACGACTCCCGGTATTGGGGTTTCGTGCCGAAAGACCACATCGTCGGCAAAGCCGTTTTCGTCTGGATGTCGATCGACCCCGCGCCCGCGACGGTCTGGGCCAAAATTCGCTGGAACCGGCTGTTCCGGGTAATTGAGTAACGGTTTTCACCATTCGTAACCCATACAATCCGATGCTTTATTACACCCAGGTTTTGTTTGTAAAACCCGGTCAGGAAACGGTATTTCACTCGTTTGAAGATCGGGTGTAGCCGTTGCTTCAGCGCCACCATGGCGAATTGCTCTACCGGGTCAGGCCGCCGGCGTCTTCGGTTGTTGCGACGACGCTCGGCTATCCCTACGAAATCCATCTGGTCACGTTTGCGACCCGCGCCGATTTTGAAGCGTACCGCGATGACCCGGAACGGCAACGCCATCTGAGCCTGAAAGATCAATCCATCGAGCGGGTCCTGTTCATTGAAGGAGCGGCCTTATAACCGGACCCGTAGCCGCAAGCACACTTCAATTCCGATTTTCGACAAATCAACCGCTTAATCCGACGTGCTAGTCCGGCTTTATTTCCGGCTGCTCGTTCCCTTGCTTTGCTTTGTAAGGATAGAAGCAGATGAGCACTGAAAACATGGAAAAAGAAGGAGTTATTGACATCGACGGTTTTAAGCTGGGCTATAAAGTGGAAGGTGAAGGCATGCCGGCGCTGGTCATTGGCAGTACGGTTTACTACCCCCGGACGTTTGCGGGTGATCTCCGGCAGTCGTTGCAGCTGATCTTTATCGACCACCGGGGTTTTGTAGCCCCGCCCCCCGGCGATTGGAAGGATGAAGATTTCGAACTGGCGGTCCTGCTAAACGACATCGAAACCATCCGGAAGGCGTTGGGTCTGGAGCGGTTTGTGGTCGTTGGTCATTCCGGGCACGCCTTTCTGGCCCTCGAATACGCCAAAAACTATCCGCAATACGTTGCGCAGGTTGTTATGATCGGGGCCAGCCCGGACTACAGCGCGGCCACTACGCAGGCCCGCTGGACGTTTTTTGAACAGGATACCACCCCGGAACGCAAAGCGGCTTTCGAAGCCAGCATGGCCCAACTGCCGGAACGACTTGCCGCCGACCCCAACCGGCGGTTTGTGCACCTGTGCCTCAGCGCGGGGCCGGCCAGTTGGTACGATTACCGGTATGACGCCATGGCTTTGTGGGAGGGGGTGTACACCAATAGGCAGGTCTTCGACTATGTCTGGGGCGTGGTTTTTCGCGACATCGACATTACCGCCGGATTGGAGACGCTGGATGTTCCGGTGTTTCTGGCGCTGGGGCGTTATGACTACCTGACGGGGCTGCCGTTTCTGTGGGATGCGGTGCGGCACCAGTTCAAAAACCTGACCATCCGAATTTTTGAAAAAAGCGCCCACACGCCCCAACTCGAAGAACCCGACCGGTTCAATCAGGAACTTGTACGTTGGCTGCATACCGGACGGGCGGACTAATCTGGTTCCAAAGACCGCTTTACGGGAATTTCTTCACCACCCAGTTGCCCACGTTCAGGCCCTGCTCGCGCCCCTGCTCGATGGCGTCCATGAAATGAATCCCGCCGTAAAACCGCGAAAGTCCTGCTTCAACAGCGGCTTCCCGGAACGATTTGAACGAGCGTGCTTTCAGGCCGTAGCGTTCCTCGACGGTATCGGTATACCCAAAATTGTCGCCGAAAAAATGGGTCAGAATCACCTCCGATGCCGATGAAATGGTGGAGTGGCCGCTCAGGTATTCCGGGAACGGGGGCGTTTGCAGAAACGGCTTCCAGGCGGGGTCCATAAGCTGACGGATGGCGGTTTCGGGCCGGACGCGGTCGCTGCGGTATTTTTCGTCCCAGCAAGCCAGAAAGCCGTCCATCAGGCCGATGGCAACCGCCGTGTGAATTTTCAGCGACTCCGCAAAGCTTTTTTTTGCCTTGGCACAGGCAATGCCGGTAATGCCCATCCAGTGAGCGCCGGGGGAAATTTTCTTCAGACCCACCAGCATGTGGCCGTTGTTTTCGAGCGCAAACGGGTTGCAGTCCCAGAAAGCGGCAATCAGGCGGTGTTCGTCGCTGATCGTGCTGGCGCTTTCCCGCTGATTTTGCTGGAGCAGCCGGTAAAAAGCCGACGACTTGTCTTTGGAAAAAGCCACCGGCGGCACGGGTTTAAACTGGGCCGCCGAATCCAGCATAAAGGGCCGGACGGTATTGAAATACGGTTCGACGGGCGCGAAATAACCCGGCGGGGTGGGGTACCAGGTTCCTTCTTTGCCGGAAGGAGTATAGCGCGGGTAATTGCTGATTTTGTTATACCGGTCGGCTTTGGCGTATTTCAGAATTTGCTGGCTAACCTGCTGAGCGTACGCTACGGAACCCTCAATGGCGTCGTCGGAAAAACCCGCCGTCCGGCACGAATCCACCAGTTGCTTTTCCAGGGTTTCCAGCCGTTTGCCCGACGGTTGCATTTTCTGGGCGGTTTTGAGCATGGCCAGGACGGCGCTCAGGTCCGGGGAGTACTCGTCAACATCGCCGGGCTTTTCAATAACCGGGTACTCGTTCAGCACACCGTGCATACTCCGGTAGCCCTTGTCGTTCTGCGACACCACTTCGTAGCCCGCCAGGCAGGCGTAGGTGAAAAACCGGGCGGCCAGGGGCGGGTTGGTCACGTCGTGAATCATCACCTCGGTCATTTCATCCACGACTTTGGTTATCTCCCGACTGCTGAGTTCCGGCGTTTTTTCCGACCGGCACCCTATGAAGATGAAAAGGAAAAAGAAGGTAAACTTTCGCATAATCCCTTAAAATGCTATTTCGCGGAGTTGAGCGGAGCCTTTGCTAAACTCTTTTTTGCTCCGCTCAACTCCGCGAAATAAGTCTTTCAATATTGATACGCTTTTATGCCCAACTGGTTGATTCCGAACAAAACCGTATTGCCAAGCGGCAGAATACTCCGCACATCGCCTTTGAGCTGGAAGCCGGATTGCCGCTGCGGGACGTAGGAAAATTGCCCTTTGCCGTTGCCTTTCAGCAAAATACCGTAGTTGGCGTCGGATTTGCCAAACCGCAGCCGCGCCCGGTTGATGTTACCGCTCACCAGCAGGTCCTTCTTCCCGTCGTGGTCGTAATCAAAAGCCGTCAGTGCGTAAACCGGCGAAACCTGCACTTCCATCGGCAACGGTTTCTCCTGGAGTTTACCCTGGGCGTTGCTCTCGAAATAAGCGGTTTTCAGGTAATTGGCTTCCAGTCGGCTGGCGCCTTTGAGTTCTTCTTCCGTGAAAATATCCTTCATCGAAGCGTTGGCGTAGCTTTTGTAATCGGGGAAGCGCGTGCGCATGATGCTGAGCTGGTCAAGCAGTTCGTCGCGGGAAACGTACGGATACGTTTTGCCCTGGATGTAAAAGCACAGAATCGGGTCGATGGAGCCGTTGTCGTCAAAGTCTTTGTAAAACAACTCGGCGGGTTCCTGATCACTCACTTTGCACTGGGTGTTCAGCCCCTGATTGCCAACGACAAAATCCGGTTTGCCATCGCCGTTCAGGTCGTCCACCAGCAGTTTGTTCCACCAGCCGCGGTATGGCTTCTCAAAATAGGTTGGGGACTGATCTTCCCATTTACCGTCGTTGTTTCCGAAAACCGTCACCGGCATCCACTCGCCGACCACCACCAGGTCCGGCTTTTTGTCGCCGTTCAGGTCGGTCCAGGCGGCATCGGTTACCATCCCGATCCGTTGCAGTTGCGGGGCCAGATTGGCCGTCTGATCCTTGAAATTGCCCTTGCCGTCGTTGATCAGCAAAAAGCTCGGGGGCGTTTCGGGATAGCGCCCCGGAATGACCCGGCCCCCCACAAACAAATCCGGTTTGCCGTCGCCGTTGGCATCGGCCACCCGAACGCAGCTTTTGCTGGTGCGCATCACGGGCAGAGCCGCCGGGTTTTTGGTGAACTTACCCGTGCCGTCGTTCAGGTAAAGCCGGTCCTGCAACTTTGCATCGTCGGGCAGGAAGTTGGCGTATCCACCGCTGCACACGTACAAATCGGGTTTGCCATCGCCGTTGGCGTCGAAGAAAACCGCGTCGGCATCGTCGCTGGCTTTGTCGGCTTCGAGGGCGGGTTGCGGGTTCGGCCGAAATTGCTGGTTAGCCTGTTGCAGATAAAGCATTCCGGCCTGGCCGTTTTCCCCGCCCACAAATACATCTTCCAACCCGTCGCCGTTGACGTCGGCTTTCGCCAGGCAGGGGCCCACAAACGACTGCGGATTGACCAGCAGCGGCTGGCGTTTGAAATCATTGACGGTGTTTTTGACGGCCTGATACGCCACGGGCGACTGGATTTCCGTAAATACTTGCCGGGGGGCGGGTTGCGGGCGGTCCGAAGCCTGGGCATCTTTTTCCGAAAGCGTCAGCCGTTGGTTGGCTTTTACCCCCGTCAGCAATTGCTGTTGACCACTTGGCCAGACGATCCGCAGCGAGTCGATGGTCGGGTTTTTACCCAGGCCAAAATGCAGTACCGGCGACACGCTTGACTGGTAGCCCCGCGACGGCATTTGCTCCAGAAACTGTTTTTGCCCTTTCTGGTAGAGTGTTACTTTGGCACCAATCCCGAACCGGTTGACGCCTTTGCCGTCCAGCTTTAGGTCAAGGAAATTGTTTTTGAGTTGCTGGTTGGCCTCATTCTTGTAAATGAACGCTGGTTTGTTGAGGTTGCTAACCACCAGATCCAGGTCGCCGTCGTTGTCCAGATCGGCGTAGGCGGCCCCATTGCTGTTCGACGGCAGGTTCATGCCCCAGGCTTTGCTGACGTCCGAAAACGTCAGGTTTCCGTTGTTTCTGAAGATGTAATTGCTGACGTCCGACGACGGAATCTGGTACACCAGTTCGAGGATGTTCTGCCGCCGGACGTTGCTCTGGTTGTTCTGCAGGTAATCGTTCATGTACTTCATGAAGTCCATGTTGGTAAAATCCCGCACGAAGCCGTTGGTTACAAACAGGTCTTTCCAGCCATCGTTGTCGTAATCGGCTAACAGCGGAGCCCAGCTCCAGTCGGTATTGGACAGCCCGGCCAGTTGCCCGATCTCGCTGAACGTGCCGTCGCCGTTGTTGACCTGCAGCATGTTCCGCATGTACTGGTAGTGAAAACCGGTGCGGAGGTTGAGGTCAAATTTCTCGTAGTTGTCGGGGGCAAAGAGCAGTTTCTGCCGGCGGTTGTCTTCGGGCAGCATGTCCAGCACAAACACATCCGACAGGCCATCGTTGTTGATGTCGGCCACGTCGTTGCCCATTGAGAAGTGGGAGAAGTGGCCGAGGCTGGTTTGAATTTTATCCGAGAAATACGGCCCGCCTTTCCGGCCGTTGTTGATGTATAAATAATCCGGAATGGTGTAATCGTTGGAAACGTAGAGGTCCGGCCAGCCGTCGCTGTTAACGTCCGCAATACCGGCCCCCAAGCCGTATGAGAGCGAGGTGTTTCGCAGGCCGGCTTGGCGGGTGATGTCCTGAAAATACGGTTTTCCGGCTTTTAAATTGTTCCGGAAAAGCCGGATACCGGTTTCCAGACCCGGTTTTTTGAGCAGATCGGCCGTGCTGGCTTCGTCGAGAACGGGGAGTGATTTGGGGTTATGATTCAGCAGAAACAAATCCAGGTCGCCGTCTTTGTCGAAGTCGAAAAAGAAGCCCTGCGTGCCGTTGACGGGGTGGTTCAGGCCGTATTCCGCCGTTTTCTCGGTGAACCGGGGAATCCCACCCGCTTGGGCGCCCTCGTTGATAAACAACTGGTTAACCCGTTTTTCGGGTGACAGATTGCCCGAGTAGCAGACGTAAAGATCCAGTAAACCATCGCCGTTCACATCGGCCATCGTTACGCCGGTTTTCCACGGTCCCTCGCGTCCGGCCACACCCGCCGAGTCGGTAATGTCTTGAAATTTCAGGTTGCCCCGGTTGAGGTACAGCTTGTTCGGCACCATGTTTCCGGTAAAATACAAGTCGTCCAGGCCGTCGTTGTTGACATCCCCGACGGCCACGCCACCGCCGTTGTAGAAGTATTCGTACATCAGGACGTTGGTGTTCAGGCCCTCGGTCAGGTTGTTGGCAAAATCGACATGGGTTTCGTCCGACGACAGCAGCGTGAACAGGGGCGGGCCGGTGTTTTCCACGGCCGTTTGTTCTTCCCGGGAGGAAGAATCCCGGCAGCCGGTCAGAACAAACAGAAAAAAGAGGGGATAGAAGAGAGTGGCAAAGGGCAATTTCATACAATGGTACAACGAGACGGTATTGAAACAATCAGTTTACAGTGGGCGGTAACATTCGGTTGAATGCCTTATAAACTGTAAATGTAAGAAGGCTAACTACTTAATTCACTGCAAAATTGCAGCAATTTTCTCAGATCTCTTTCCTTTTTGAAATCGATCGATTCCGTTTTTAGATACGCTTCGATGGCGGATTTGTTTTTTGAGAATATTTTCAAAATGGTGCCCTTACTGAGTCGGTGGAAGCGATTGTTCTGATCGATCACCAGGTAAACGACATCCTTCTCCAGCAGCAGGTCGCCTTCCTGCCCAAGCCGGGCCAACTGACCGGTGCTCCCGACAAAAGACTTGTATTGGGTGATCGACGAGGTTCCGGACGATTGGTTGTATGCGCCATTCTTCTCGGCCCGGACGGTTTTGAAAATGGGTTTCATGGCCAGTTTAACGGGCAGGTACTCGGCGGTAACTTCCATAAAGCCGTATTTCTGATCATAAAGAAACGCCACTTCCGCGACCTGAACCGACCGGATCGTGGTTTCGTTGGCCAGGGCCAGCGTATCACCCCTGGGGTCGATGAACTGCATTTCCCCGATCAGGATGTTGTAGTTGAACCGCCCGGTTGCTGTCAATCCGTTGAGGTACGTTAGGGTACCGGTTCGGAAATCCGGGTACCGATACCGTTCCGGAAACGGTACGGATCGCTGCCAGTTGGGTCCACCTTTTACCCGGATCGTGGGCAAAGTTTGCGCCCACAGACGTACCGGATTGAAAAATCCCATTGCTACAATCAACAGAATCGTTTTCATGGTTTTGCGGTTCGGGTGCTTTCAAAAAATCTGTGCCAGCCCAAAATGAGCTGGCACAGGTCTATTGCGCGAATGGATGCACCGGTTCTTAGTAGCCCGGATTTTGCACCAGTTTGTTGTTCCGGTTCATTTCATCGCGGTGGATCGGCAGATAATACTGCTTATCGGCCCAGTTCCGGTTTTCCTTCCCGGGGTCAATCTCGGTTACTTTGTACGAGTAGTCGTAGCTCGTCGGGTCGTACTTATACAGTGTGACCGTTTTACCCGGCTTAAGCATTCCCGTGATCGTGATCCCGTTAGCTTTCCGGCCGAGTGTAGTCGGAGCGATCATCCAGCGACGGGCGTCGTGATAGCGGTGTTCTTCGAAGACCAGTTCAATCCGGCGCTCATTCCGATACCGCTCGCGCAGGGCTGCGCCTGATTCGGTGATGGCGGGCATACCGGCCCGGAAACGAATGCGGTTCAGCCAGAGTCTCGCTTCGGCATCCTGCCCCAGTTCGATACACGCTTCGGCGTAGTTCAAAGCGGCCTCCGTATAGCGGAAGAAAGGCCAGGGAATCTGCTGATACGTGTTCTGATCAACAATGGCCGGGTTCGGATCGATGAATTTGCGCATGTAATAACCCGTGTAGCTACCATTCCAGTCTTCCACCGAACTCTTCCGCGTATCCAGACCGGGAATCATTGCTTTGGCGCCGGATGCGTTTACAACTTCGTACGTTCCCGTTTGGATCTGGTTAACCGGATCTTTGGCAGCAACGTCGGCGGTCCGGGGTTTCCAGGTAGCGCCGTCGTACATGATGCTGGCGTAGAAACGGGGATCACGATTAGCGTAAGGCGTAGTGGCCTTGGCTGGATCACTCCAGCTAAACTTACTGCCATCCATCATTTCGTAGTCGTCGACCAGTAAGGAAATCGGCGTATTACCCGCCCAGTTGTGGTAGCCGTTCGGGCCGTTGTACAAGCCCTGTTGACCACCTGCTTCCTGCTTCTCGTTGATAAAGGAACGGGAGAAGAGTACATCCCGATCGCCACCGTTGCGCGACAGCGCAATGTTCATGTAGTTGGCCGTACCTTCTTCTTTGGTGGCCGGGGCCGTCATGTTGAACATAAAACCGTAGCTCGTCTGATCCAGGACGGCTTTGGAGGCAGCCTGGGCTTTCAGCCAGCGTTCGTTGCGGGTGCCGGTGGTGTAGCCGAGCAGCTCCGGTTTGGCGTAGGCCGCGTGCGTCGACGATTTGGCTTTGGCCGTCGGAACGTCGTACAGATCGCTGGCGGCATACGTCAGGATGCGAGCTTTCAGCGCCAGAGCCGCCACTTCGTTGGCCCGACCTTTCGCCATCGACATTCCTTTCAGCAGGGCCGCAGCATCTTCGCAATCTTTCACGATAAAGTTGATACACTCCTCCATGGTGTTCCGGGTAACCGTGTAATCGGCTTCACCCAGTTCATAAGGACGATCAACAATGGGAACTCCGCCGTAATATCGTACCAACTGGTGGTAGTAGTAGGCGCGCAGAAACTTAGCTTCTCCGGTTAGCCGCTCTACAATTTTGCCGGTATTGGCAAATTTGGGCTGAGCCAGGTTGGCCAGTGCGAGGTTGGCCGCCCGGATGCGCAGATACATCTGGTTCCACTCAATCGTTTCATTCACCCAGCCCGGATCAGCCGGGTTAGAACGGCCTTCGGTGATGGTGGTAATGTTCCGACCGGGGTGGGTAAAGATGGTTTCGTCGGTCAGCGAAGCCAGTTGCTGTTCGTTGAAACCGCCCTGTCCTAAGCCCGCATAGATTCCGGTTACAAAGGCTTCGGATAAAGCCGCGTCCGACCAGACAGCCTCTCCGGATACCTGATCCAGCGGCTGGGTGTTCACAAAATCGTCGTTACAACCCGTTACGGAAAAAGCTGCAATACCGACGGCTAATGTTATGGTTTTAAATTTTCGTAGCATGTTGAATTAAAAAATTAGAAACGAATCGACGCACCCACGTTGATAACCCGAGCCTGTGGATAGTATTGTCCAGTTGCGTTGTCAGCTTCCGGATCAAATGAGCCCAACTTGTTGAACAGAGTCGCCAGGTTTAAGGCATTGGCGTATAAACGCAAGCTGCTAACGCCTACTTTCTTGCCGATATTGTCCGGAATGGTGTAACCCACTTCCAGGTTTTTCAGACGGATATAATCCGCCGACCGCAACCAGTAGGTGTTGTTGTTTGAGTAATACTGGTCGCTCCGGTTGGCGATACGGGGGTGAACACTGCTCGGGTTTTCAACCGTCCAGCGATCCGTGTAGATCTCTTTCAGGAAGTTACCGATGTTACCTGATTCGCCCAGGCTGATGTATTGCTGCGCACCGGCAGAGCCCTGGAACAGAATCGTCAGGTCAAAGCTTTTGTACGTGGCCGAGATGTTCATACCACCCTGGAACAGCGGCAAATTGGTCCGTTTGTTCCGAACTTGATCTTCGGGGGTAATTTTTCCATCAGGACCTGAATTGTTCGGACCACCGATGTCTTTGTACTTCATGTCACCCGGGCGCAGCGTTTTCACGATGGCGGAGTAGTCGAGGGTGTTGGCATCAATTTCGGCCTGATCCTTGAACACCCCGTCGTACTGGTAAGCAATGTACGAGTTGATCGGCATACCCGTAGTCCGTTGCCAGGCCGGAGCACCCGGTGCTTCATCCCAGAAGATGATCTTGTTCTGAGCGTAACCACCATTGACGCTAACCGTAAACTTCAGATCCTTCACCTGACCGTTGTAGCCAATCTGACCATCGAAACCGCTGTTGCGAACTTTTCCGATGTTTTCCGGAGGCAGGACCAGACCCGTGGTACGGGGGATGGATGCATTCCGGGGGTAAAGAATCGAGGTCCGCAGGTTGTTGAAGTAGTCAAATTCAAAGTTAACCTTGCCGTTGAACAACTGACCTTCCAAGCCGATATCGGCGTTGTTGGCTACCTCCCACGTAATGGTCGGGTTCGGAATCCGGGCCTCCGTCAGCGTCTTCTGCTGCTGGTTGTTGATGATGTACGTGTTAAAGCCGTACGTTGCCAGGTACTGGTAGGTGGCCAGGTTGGTTGTGCCGGGCAGATAAATCTGGTCGTTACCCAACTGACCCCACGAACCGCGCAGTTTCAGGTAGTTGATGGCCGGGATGGAGTTTTTCAGGAAGTTTTCTTCTGAAATGACCCAACCTGCCAGGAAGCCGGGGAAGAAACCGTACCGGGTTGCCTGCGGGAAAATGTCGGAACCGTCATACCGCCACAGGAACTCCGCCAGGTATTTCTCTTTGTAGTTGTAGGCTACCCGACCGAAGTAGTTGATCCGGGCGCGTTCGTAAGCACTACCGTTGTTGTTTTTCTCCAGGTCACCACCGGCGAAAAGCTGATCGATGGCCGGAGAGATAAAGTACCGACGGTAGGCGTCAAAGCCCTCACCCGTGATCGTTTCGCGGTTAACCCCGGCCAGTACCGTCAGGCCATGATCTGTACCAAATTTGCGTTCGTAGTTCAGGATACCGCCCAACAGAATGTTCAACTGGTTTTCGCTGTAGAGGTTCAGACGGGGTTCGGCGGGTCCGCGTCGGCTGGCAATCAGGTTCGGGATACCGTTGGCATCAACTCCTGTTCCGCGCTCGTACAGCGTCCAGGGCGTCTGCCACAACCGACGGGTACGCAGTCTTTTATCAACAGCGGCTGTACCACTGAATTTCAAGCCTTCAATGCCCGGGATTTTGATGTCCAGCTGGCCATTGGTCTGGAAATAATCCTGTTTGTCTTTGTCGTAACCCGTATCGTTTGTGGTGATCACAACGGGGTTCTCACCGTTTTCGATGTCTGGGCCCGGACGACCGTCGGGCCAGAAAGCCGGTTGGTTCGGTTTACCGCGCATCTGCATCCGGAAGATCGCGCCAGCGCCCCGCGTCGGATAGAACCGGAACTCTTCGCGGCCCAGTAAGCCAACGGCTACGTGCACGTACTTGTTGATGTCGGCGTCGAGGTTTACGCGCAGGTCATACTGTTTGTAACCCGTTGCCGACCGTTTGTAGTACGCATCCTGATCCTGGTAGCCCAGCGAAGCTAGGTATTTAACCGATTCGGTACCGCCTGTGATTTGCAGGTTGTGCTGCTGCTGCGGAGACCAGGTTTTCAGCGTCGATTTATACCAGTCGGTGTTCGGGTGGCCCCAGGGGTCCGAACCGTCGTTGTATTTGGTAATGTCGTCCGGCTTGTAAGGCGCGGAGCGAACCGTTCCGTCGGGACGGGTATACGATCCGGTCGTTTTGTACGCCTGGGTAGCAGCCGCCCATTCGGATACCGGCAGTCCGTAGACATCCAGGTCGTTCAACATTTGGGCGTATTCAGCAGCGTTGGCCAGCTTCGGAATAACCGTCGGCTGCGAGAAACCCTGGTTGAAAGAATACGACAATTGTGGTTTACCCGTTTTGCCCCGCTTGGTGGTGATCAGGATAACCCCGTTGGCCGCCCGTGAACCGTAAATGGCTGCCGAGGCATCTTTCAACACCGAAATGTTTTCGATATCGTTCGGGTTGATCCGCTCCAGACCCCCTGAACGGGCCGGAACACCGTCGACAACGATCAGGGCGCTGTTGTTACCCAGTGTGTTCGTACCGCGAATCCGGATGGCTGAACCGTCGTAACCCGGTTCACCACTGCGGTTAACGGCAACTACACCCGGCAGACGGCCCGCGATGGAGTTGGACAGGTTCGTCGTTGGCGATTTGATCAGGTCGGTTCCTTTTACCGAAACAACCGAACCCGTTACGGTTTCTTTCTTCTGAACACCGTACCCAACGACCACAACTTCATTCAATTGGCTGACGTCATCGAGCAGTTTGACATCCAGGTTGGAGCGGCCGTTAAGAGCAACTTCCTGGGTAACGTACCCAATAAATGAAAACACCAGTGTAGCGCTCTTATTCGGAACGTTGAGCGTGTATGTGCCTTCCGAGGTTGTGGTTGTTCCCTGGGTGGTACCCTTGACAACAATGCTCACCCCCGGCAGGACATCACCGGCCGAACCCGTAACTTTTCCTTTTACGGTTGTTTGAGCCAGCGCACCAGTCACGGAAATAAGCATTAAATACAGCACTAACAGGTACCTTTTTTCGGGAGGCACCGGTACCTGATGAGTAGAATTTTTCATACAGATAAAGAAGGATTGGTTTTAATTAAGGAATTAACTAGGGACTAAGTACTCAAAACGTTTCAAGCGAAAGCGTGGATAGCAAGAGCGCAAGCGCAGTCAACTCCGGTTATCGGCTGATACCGGATGGCGCTTTTGAAAAACGAAAGGGAACTACTAACATGGGGAAGAAGCGTACTCGATTGTAGTAGTTTTCTGTCATAAGTGATAAAATTAATAGAGATGGTTTGATGGAAAGTTTACTCGTTTAAGGAAGTGCTGGTTCGGGACAATCGACCTGTTGGTGCATTTCTAGTAAAAGATTGCAACATTTTGTTACTGATAATTGGTCAACTAATTGGCCTGATACTAGCATTTATGGTTAAGGGTTTTATTTAAATAATACTATTTAATACTCGGGTACTTCCAAAATTATACTGTTAAATTAGTAAGAGAATAATAAATATTAAAATAATTTAACCTTGATAGTTAAAAAAAAGTAAAAATTGGTTAAAAAGTAGTCAATTCGACCGCAAATACCTGTGTTTACCGCAGACAGCTCTACCAAACAGGAGGGCGCCACGCTGCTCCGTCCGGTACCGTACGAAAACCGTCCGCAATCGGACATTAATAAAATGTAATACGTTTATACCGGTTTGTAAATCAATGCATTACCGATGTGGCACACGCTTGGTGGGTTTGCTGGTAGTGAGTTAGTGCGTACATGATAGGATAAAACCTCATTCCTTTATTCTGATGCTGCTGAATTACCTCAAAATTGCCATCCGAAACCTGCGGACGCACACGGTTTATTCGTTTATCAATCTTTTTGGTCTGGCGGTGGGCGTCGCAAGTTGTCTGCTCATCGTGCTCTTTGTGAACGATGAGCGGGCCTACGACCAGTTTCTACCCAACGCCAGCCGGATTTACCAACTCAACACCGCAGGAAACTTTGGCGGAAGCGATTTTACCGCCAGCGGCACCCCGCCCCCGCTGGGCAAAACGGTCATGCAGGAGCATCCGGAAGTGGAAGCCTATACGCGCCTGTTTAAAGTTATGGATGCGGTCGTGCAGCGGGAGCACAACGGAAAAGTCAATCGGTCATTTACTGAAGCACAAATTATGGCCGCCGACTCCAATTTTTTGCAGGTTCTGGGCTTCTCCACCCTTTTGGGCGATCCAGCCACCTGTCTGAAAGAGCCTAATTCCGTTGTTGTTACTGAAAAAATAGCCCGTAAATACTTCGGAAAACCGAATGTGGTGGGGCAGGTGCTAAAAATTAACAGCGACCCGTTCAAGATTACCGGTGTGCTGGCCGATTTGCCGTCGCAATCCTCGATTCAGTTCGACTTTCTGACGCCCATGAAAAACTACGGCGTGGTGCAGTATTTCGATTGGAGCTGGGTGTGGCTAAACGTTGCCACCTATATCCGGCTCAATGAGCGGGTTGCCAGCGATCCGGACCGCATTCAGGCGCTGGAAGCCCGATTCCCCGCGATGGTGAAAAAATACGCCGAACCGGCCTTTCAGCGCATTGGTCAGCCGGACTTCCTGAAAAACGGCGGGCGCTGGGCGTTTCTGATTCAGCCAATCACCGACATTCACCTCGGTTCGGGCGGAATGTCCACCCACTACCAGAATCTGGGCGACAGGCAGCAGGTCGATACGTTTACCGTGGTGGCGGTGTTTATTGTGGTGCTGGCCTGCGTCAACTTCATGAACCTGGCGACCGCCCGCTCCGTCAAGCGGGCCAGGGAGGTTGGAGTTCGGAAGGTTTTGGGATCCCACCGAAGCACGCTGATTGCGCAGTTTCTGACCGAGTCGCTGCTGTACAGCTTCATGGCTTCCCTGCTCGGATTGGGCCTGGTAACAGTGTTGCTACCGTTTTTTAATCAACTGGCGGGCAAAACATTTTCCGCCGACGTGCTGACATCCGCCGAGGTGTTGGCGGTTACGGGCGTGCTGGCCCTGCTGGTCGGGTTGCTGGCGGGCAGTTATCCGGCTTTTTACCTGACCTCTTTCAACCCGGTGCAGACGCTCAAGAACGGTATTCTCAAAACGTCGCTGGGTCAGCAACTAACCCGCAACGGCCTGGTTGTTTTCCAGTTTGTGGTTTCAACGGTCCTGATTGTTGGTACGATTGTGGTGTTTGCCCAACTGCGTTTTGCCCAGAATAAAGACCTGGGGTTGAATAAAGAAAACGTGCTCGTGGTCCGCAATGCCAACCGCCTGGGTCAGAACGAAGACGCTTTCCGGCAGGAGCTAACCCGGCTGGCCGAAGTTTCGAACGCCAGCATTTCGACCAGCGTGCCGTTGCAGGGCGGTTTCGGCGACTTTTATAACCCGGTTCAAACGGCGGAAAAACAGATTGCCAAAGACCTCCTGATGTATTCGTTCATGACGGATTATGATCTGGTGCCGACGCTAAACATCCGGCTGATCCAGGGCCGGAATTTTTCGCCGGAGTTTTCGGATTCGCTCTCGGTGATTTTGAATGAAACGGCGGTGAAGCAAATCGGCTGGAAAAATCCGATCGGGCAATCGCTGGTGTATCCGGGTGGGGTACGGCAAGCCTACAAAGTGATTGGCGTCATGAAGGATTTCGACATGGAATCGGTGCGGTCGGCCATGGTTCCGTTTGCCCTGTTTCATGAATCTTCCAAAAGTTTCGAGGAACTCAACTCGTACGTGGTGGCCCGCATCCGGCCGGGCAAGGTCGATGCGGCCGTCAAAAAAATTGAAGCCATCTGGAAACGGTTTAAGCCCGACACCCCATTTGATTACACATTTCTCGACAATGAATTTGCCAATGCCTACCGTACCGAGCAGCAAACCGGCCGGGTTTTCGGCGCTTTTACGGCGTTAGCCATTTTCATTGCCTGCCTGGGTTTATTCGGGCTGACCACCTTTGCCGCCGAGCAGCGGACCAAGGAAATCGGCGTTCGGAAAGTCCTGGGTGCATCCGTCGCCAGCATCGTGGGTCTGCTCTCCAAAGATTTTCTGAAGCTGGTCATCCTTTCCATTGTGATTGCCTCGCCGATTGCCTGGTACATCATGAACCAGTGGCTGGCCGATTTCAAATACAAAATTGACCTGGAATGGTGGATGTTCGTACTAGCCGGGGGGCTGGCCCTGGTGATTGCTTTTGCAACGGTGAGCTTTCAGAGCATCAAAGCCGCCCTGACCAATCCGACGAAATCACTGAAAAGTGAATAAAGCCGTTTTAAGCAACCGAATCTTTACTCGGATTAACTTTTATTAACAGGAGCCTAAAACGGTTCAATAGCGATTGCGAGTACCTTTGACGCAACACGAAACTTGCTGACGGAACGCATGTTAAAGAACTACTTTACAATCGCCTGGCGGAATTTAACGACGCAACGGAGCTACACGCTGCTCAACATCCTGGGCCTATCGGTCGGGATGGCGGGCGGCTTGTTGCTGTTTTTGTTTATCCGGTACCACCTGAGTAC